>CAYGPC010000020.1:0-19217 GCA_964351705.1 uncultured Legionellaceae bacterium | reverse complement strand
CCTATAGATCTACACCAAATGAAAAATGGATACGTGGTTTGTGCTTACCTCTGAGTAATGGCCGAGCAATGTCAAGACGTATAGGGCCCAAAGGCGTTTCATAACGAAATCCGAAACCAGCACCATTATATAAACTGGATTTCCAGTGATTCATAGCATTTCCACTGTCTAAGAATACTGCAAATCCGGTTTTTTCATAGACCTGTCGTTCAATTTCGAGACTTGTCGTTAAGAGATAGCGTCCGCCGACTACAATTTCATTTCCGTTGTTGTCTTTTTTACGTGGACCTAGGGATTGATAACCATAACCACGCACACTATAGTCACCACCAGCGAAGAAGCGCAAGCTCAGAGGTATGTTGTCGACGCTAGAGGTGCCTGTTGCGCCAACGGAAGTGCGTAGAATGAGACGGGTGAGCTCTCCAAGTGGTAACATCCATTTGATCCGGTTTTCTACCTGAATTAAGTTGTGAGTGGAAAACAGAGATTTCGCACCTGCTTTTAAACTCACACTAAAACGCATACCCGTTTTGAGTAAGATTTTTGCTTTTCCAATAGAGTTCCAAGTATAAGCAATGTTCGGCAGTAGAAAATGAGAGTGACGTTTTTCGCTGCTGGGTGTATCTTTGAAATTTTCTTCTAAATACTGCAAGGCTAGAATTTCTTCGATTTTTCCTTTCACCCGAAAATTGCTAATTGTGGTTTCATTACGAGAACTGTATCGCTTGTTAAATTTTTCTTCGGTGATTTGCGTGCCAAATACTAATTGATCGGTTGCAGGGTTTTTGCCAGGGATACTGTATTGTGCATGTGCTTCACGGCTTTTTTGTGTCATTTTTGTGCCAATATTAATCCGATGCCCGGGATAGGCAACTCGACGACGCTCCCAACCTAATGAGCCTCGATAGCCTGTGTCTGTGCCAAAACCTAAGCTGGCAGTGTATTTGTTATGTGGTTTTGATTTAAGCTGTACTGACAGTGGAATACTAAACTCTTTCGCTTCATCAAGTTTAGGTTCAACAATTACTTTACTAAAAAGACCACTGTTGACTAAAACGCTTTGAAAATTAACAATTTCTTCAGTCGTGTAAGGAGCACCTGATTTAAATGGAATATAGCGGTTTAAATAAGAGACTGGGTAGGGTGGATTAACAAACTGTACCGCTCCAAGTTTATAGCGTTTGTCCGTGTTTAAAAACAGAACAATAGATGCTAAGTTTTTATCTAGATCAAGGAGTATTTCATTTTTTTCATAGTGCGCCTTCAGATAGCCAATATCAAGAGCTTTTTCAAGCCAATTCTGTTTAAAATCTTCATAAACCTTATGATCGAGTATTTCACCTGTTTGAATAGGAGATTTTTTTTGAATGCTAAGAAGGTGGCTATCCTGTTCACCCATGCCTAATATTTTTAAATTAATTTTATCGATGTGTACTGCGGGTCCAAGGGTGATCGTATAGTGTGCAAAAAAATGTTCCTTGTTCGCTGTGAGATTTGAATGAATGATTGCATGATAAAAACCAAGTGTTTCGAGTGTGTTTTTCAGTTCAATGGTAGCTAACTGATGCATGCTTTGAATACTGTCTACTGTAATCTGTTTCTCAGCGCTTAAGTCCTGGATGCTCAAATTCCCAAGGAGTCGTTCTTTCTGAGCCTGATCAACACCTGAGATTTTAATATCGATGGAAGGTTCTGCTGAGAACCCTAGTGCAGGGAAGATAATACAAACAAGCATCAAACAGATTCGCATAAAGCCGACCCAGTGGTTAATAAAATAAAAGTTAGTATGACATAGTGCCGTTTGTCATGCATGTTTAGGACAAAAAGCTGTTTATAAAATCAGTTTAATTTTGGCTTTAACCTCGAAAATAAACTACTATCAAGAAAGGAAGATAACATGCCCAGTTTGCGGTTGGAGCTGGGATCGTTGAAATATGCATACTAAGAGAGGGAATCATGATTGCAATACCGACTCGACCACAGAAAATTAATGGAATATTAAAGACTGGTTTCCGTATTTGGAAAGGTAGCTTTAAGGCCGTTATTCCATTTAGCTTATTGTTTGCTGCTGTTACTGTAGGGTATGAATACTTGCTTTGCTTATTGGGGATCCAATACGACTTAGCTTATAACGTATTCTTCTATTATTCTGAGAATAACAGTAAAGTCATGCTGGCAACACTTGTGTTTCTAGCCATGGTGTTTATTTTAAACTCAGGTTTGATTTATCAGATGGACGAAGCTGTTCGCCGAGGTAAATCTAAGTTTCACGAAGGTTTACTGGTTGGTTTTGAAAAATCATTAGCATTTTTCCTAGTATCTCTGGTTGCTTTATTGATGATCAGTTTAGGAACTTTGTTGTTTTTCATCCCAGGCATTATTTTCTCAGTATCCATCATATTCTCTCCTTATCTAGTTGTTTTAAGTGATAAGGGAGTTTTTGGTTCGATTCGTGAAAGTTTTCGCTTAATCGGGAACCATTGGTGGTTTACAGCGACTGTGTTTTTTGTTTTAACGCTCGGTTTCTTGGCCCTTTCCATTGTTTTGGGCACATTAACCATTAGTGGGGATGCGTTACGCAGTTTACTGTTCTCAGATCAAGCATTTGCTTTTCACAATAATGCGGGTGTAGCACGTACGATTGATTTTGTTATCATTGCGGTGCTTTACCCATTGTTTAATGCTTGCATTTTGTCATTGCTCTATAGCTTACAAGCTAAAGAAAAGAAGAAAGCATAAATAGTTTGATGCACCAAAACACGAGAGTATTTTGGTGCATCATCTAACGGTTCAAATGATCGCTAGCTAACCCTTCTGTAGAACTCGTGGCACTGGATAAAGGCATTTTATTGTGGATTCTCAAGACTAAAGGTTTCCGTATCAAAATCGTAAGCAAATATTTCAGCGTATCGCCCCCAGTCTATTATGATCTTTAAGAGTCGTTCAGATTCATCTTCACTTAAATAGTCTTCTAATGCTTCCAAAAAGGTAGATTTTGCAATACGATGATTCGATTTTGCATCAAGGGTTTCCCGTATGTATTTTGCAAGTGCACTGTATTTCAATAGATGTTCAGCAAAGAGTTTCTTGCGCTGTAAAATGTCAGCAGAAGCAAAAGCTTTTCCTGCTGGCAGGCAACTGAGAACACCTGCTTGAATTTTGGTAAAATGCAACATATCCAACACTTCAGTGAGCGGGAAGAGATTATTTACATCCAAATGCAATTCATCTGAAAGGCTGGGTAAATCAATTTTACCTTCGATTTCATGTGCTTCCATAGTTTCCAGGAGTCCGGTTAGCTCTGAAACACTGACATCAGGTAAACGATAAGCCAGATCGGGACCCTGAACGGTGGTACGCACTCTGGAGCGACGCCCACGATCGCTGGTTGTCATTAATGAGTAGATCTGATCGAGAAGCGCACGAAATTCCTCGGTGTCTGTGTCTCTTGGGAACGGAAGCGTGATTGGAATTTCAGCATGTATTTGGCCAGGATCACTTGAAAAGATCAGGATTCGGTTTGCCATGAGAATGGCTTCTTCAATGTCATGAGTCACAAACAAAATGCTCTTGATACGTGCAGTTTTATTCTCCCAAAGATCTAATAAATCGTTACGCAAGTTTTCTGCAGTTAAAATATCGAGAGCAGAAAAAGGCTCATCCATCAGAAGTAACTCAGGTTCAACGACTAAGGCACGCGCAAAGCCAACACGTTGTCGCATACCGCCTGAAAGTTCTTTAGGGTAAGCGGATTCAAAACCATCTAGTCCAATAGTATCGATCGCTTTTAGAGTTTTTTTACGACGAATTTTTCGTGGAACACCTTGTGCTTCAAGTCCCAACTCTACATTCTCGAGCACGGTTAACCAGGGAAATAAGGCGAAATTTTGGAAAACCATGGAGATCCCCTGTACGGGACCTGAGACCGGAGCTTCTTGATAGTAGATGGATCCTTCACTGGGTTTGGATAGGCCAGCGATAATACGTAATAGTGTAGATTTGCCAGAGCCGGATTTTCCTAATAGTGCTACAATTTCATTTTCTTTCAAACTTAAATTAATATTGTCCAGCACACATAATTTTTTACCATCTGGGTTGGTGAAAGATTTTTGCACTTTATTTAAGCGAAGTAGGGTTTCGTTTGACATTACTTATTATTCCATTGAAAATCGTGCCGAAGCAAATAAATACAATTTCCGCCATAAAAAATAATTAATGACGAGTACATAAATACACATGACTACAATACCCAAGGTCAGTCTTGGAAAATCACCGACAGCACTGTATTGTGTTATATAACTTCCAAGTCCCGTAGCAACGAGCTTGTGATCGCCCCATTCCAAAACTTCAGACACAATACTTGCGTTCCAACAGCCTGCCGCTGCTGCCATGCTTCCGGTTATATAGTAAGGGAAAATCGCTGGCAGTGCGAGACGTTTCCACCATAACCAGCGCGTGACACCAAAATTCTTGGCTGCTAAACGTAGTTCTTTTGGAATGGAGGTTGTGCCTGCGATGACGTTAAATAAAATGTACCACTGTGTGCCGAGAATCATCAAAGGGGTAGTCCAGATCTCTACATTGAGGTGAAAATACAAAATAGCGGTGACTGCGAGGGGGTAGATCAAATTAACAGGGAATGCGGCTAGAAACTGAGTAAATGGTTGGATGATGTCGCTGATTTTTGGGTTTAATCCAACCCAAACACCAATGGGAACCCATATAAGAGACGATACGATAATTAGGATAGTGACTTTAAGTGCAGTGAGGGCACCTAAATAGAATACGTGGCTGATTTCTGAAAAGGAGACTGTGTCTTTAATGAAATTCCAAATAAATATAGTGGAAAGAATTGCTGCAATAATTAGCAATAAGTTCCAGCACCACACAACAAAAACATTAAAAGATCGGGAGGTTTCGGTTCGAATCGTTGGGATTTTGAGATAGCGTGAATAAAGCAAAAAATCCACAAGTCGATCAAAGAGTTTATGTATCAGCTTTAGCCAGCGTGTTTTAGCAAGTAGTTTATAAAACCAAGCTCGGCTCGTGGGGTTCTCTTCTAGTTCTCCAGGGCTAAAGCGCTGTGACCAACTCAGGAGAGGACGAAACAACAATTGATCGTAGAGCAAAATGGTAATGAACATGGTGAAAATAGCGTAATAGATAGCCGTGAGATTGGCTTGACTGATGGCAACACTAATGTAGGAGCCGATCCCAGGTAATAGTATTTCTTGATTGTTTACTGAAATGGCTTCAGCAGCAACCAAAAAGAACCAGCCTGCGGACATAGAAATCATGCTGTTCCATAACAGACCTGGGATCGCATGAGGTACTTCTATACGCCAAAATTTTTGCCAGGTGGTGAGATGGAACACGGTTGAGATATCGTAGAATTCTTTGGGTACAGTTTTTAATGATTGATAAAAGCTAAGGGTTATGTTCCAGACCTGGGAGGTAAAGATGGCAAAGATAGCAGCACATTCGGGTCCGATCAAACGATTTGGGAAAAGTTGAATGAAAAAGATTACCGTAAGAGATAAAACCCCCAGGATAGGAATGCTTTGTAGTATATCGATGGCTGGGAGTAAGAATTTCTCTGCTTGTCGGCTTTTAGCAGCCAAAGGAGCGATAATGAAAGTGAATAATAGAGAAAAGAAAAAGGCAATAAACATGCGCAACACGGTTTTAGCGACGTAGCCGGGTAGTGCTGCAGGCTCAAGTGAGATATGGATCGGTTCTCCTATCTCATAAGGAGAGCTCATGCGCATTGCGGCCCAGGTTAGTCCAGCCAAGATCCCTAGAATGATAACAACGGCTACCGCATCCCAAAGGTTAGGTACTGCGGGTCGTTTTTCTTTTAGCGTACGGTAAAAATTATTCCTCATCATCCCATGAGAGGGTCCCACCTGTTTGGTATTCTGTTACGCGTGTTTCAAAGAAGTTTTTCTCTTTCTTCAAGTCCATCATTTCACTCATCCAGGGGAATGGGTTTGTGGCACCTTTGTATTGTTCAGGAAGACCAATCTGCAAGCAGCGACGGTTAGCAATGAACTCTAAGTATTCTTTAAACATGCTAGCATTCAAGCCTAAAATACCACGTGGCATAGTATCTACCGCATATTGGTATTCGAGATCAACACCTTGTTTGATGATATCGATCATTTCCGCTTGGAACTTGGGAGTCCAAAGATGTGGGTTTTCCAGTTTGATTTGGTTAATGACATCGATACCAAAGTTAAGATGCATGGATTCATCACGCAAAATATACTGGAACTGTTCGGCGGTACCGACCATCTTGTTTCGGCGGCCCATGGATAGGATTTGAGTAAAGCCTACATAGAAGAAGATCCCTTCAAATACCACATAAAATGCAATCAGATCTCGTAGTAGTCGTTGATCGGTTTCGAACGTACCCGTTTGGAAATTAGGATCGGATAAGCTCTCTGTAAACTTCAAAGCAAACATGGCTTTGGTTGAAACAGAAGGAATTTCGCGATACATATTGAACACTTTGGCTTCATCCATACCCAAACTTTGGATAATGTGCTGATAAGAGTGTGTGTGTAATGCTTCTTCAAATGCTTGACGCAGTAAATATTGTCGACATTCAGGGTTGGTGATATGGCGATAAACTGCGAGCACTAAGTTATTGGCCACCAGTGAATCCGCTGTGGCAAAGAAACCAAGGTTGCGCTCTATGATGACTCGTTCATCTGCGGTAAGCCCGTCTGCACTTTTCCATAAAGCAAGATCAGCCGACATGTTTACCTCGTTAGGCATCCAGTGATTTGCACAACCGTCTAGGTATTTATCCCAGGCCCAGTCGTATTTGAAAGGAACCAGTTGGTTGAGATCAGCGCGACAGTTGATGATTCTTTTATCATCTACCCTGATCCGTGCAGCCCCAAATTCTAAAGATTCGAGACCGGTAATTTTCTTGTCAGTCGTATCTGTATCTAACATATTTTTTTCCTATTATTGGCAAGCTTCACAGTCGGGATCATCAATTGAACAAACAGCAGGTTGAACTGACGTTTGTACAGCATTTAATGCTCCGTTATGAATGGTGGATTTTTCAGTACTGGTTGCACTCAAACTGCGCAGATAGTAAGTGGTTTTAAGACCACGTAACCATGCAGTGCGGTACAGCACATCGAGTTTTTTGCCCGATGGAGCACTAAGGTATAGATTGAGGGATTGAGCTTGATCGAGCCATTTTTGTCGGCGAGAAGCCGCCTCAACGAGCCATTTTGGATCAATCTCAAATGCTGTCGCGTACTTACTCTTTAAAATGTCAGGAATACGATCGATGGAACGAACGCTACCATCAAAATATTTCAGATCCTTTACCATGGATTGATCCCAGAGATCGAGCTTTTTTAAATCTGCTACGAGATAGGGGTTAACCACTGTGAACTCACCAGATAAATTAGACTTTACAAATAAGTTTTGGTAGGTGGGTTCAATAGATTGTGAGACACCACAGATGTTTGAAATCGTTGCCGTTGGAGCAATGGCCAAAACATTTGAATTACGCATGCCAATTGTTTGTACACGATTGCGCAAGGTATCCCAGTCTAGTGTCTGGCTACGATCTTGATCAAGGTAAATGCCACGTGATTCTTGTAAACGTTCAATAGAATCAATGGGTAGAATACCTTGGCTCCAAAGTGAGCCTTCAAATGTAGGATAGGCGCCGCGTTCTTCTGCTAATTGACAAGAAGCAGAAATAGCTGCATGGCTGATGTATTCCATCGAACGATCGGCGAATTCTACTGCAGCGTCGGATTGATAGGAAACATCAAGTTTGTACAGCGCATCTTGGAATCCCATGATGCCAAGACCGATAGGACGATGACGCATATTAGAGCGGCGGGCTTGAATAACAGCGTAATAGTTAATATCAATGACGTTATCCAGCATGCGAATAGCTGTTTTAACTGTGCGTTGTAATTTTTCAGTGTCTAGGCCTTTATCAGTCACATGTTGTGCAAGATTAATGCTACCCAGATTACATACCGCAATTTCATCTTCAGAGGTATTGAGTGTGATTTCAGTACAGAGATTAGAACTGTGAACTACACCAGTATGCGGTTGTGGTGAGCGCAAGTTACACGGATCTTTAAAGGTAATCCAAGGATGACCCGTTTCATAAATCATGCCAAGCATTTTGCGCCATAAAGTTAATGCTGATAGGCGTTTAAAGGTTTTGATTTTACCTTCATTGGCTTTGTGCTCATAGTCATTATAGGCACGTTCGAAAGCTTCTCCATAGAGATCGTGCAAATCAGGTACGTCGTTGGGTGAAAACAGTGTCCATTCTTTATTTTCAACAACCCGCTTCATAAAGAGATCTGGGATCCAATTTGCGGTATTCATGTCATGTGTGCGTCGTCGATCGTCGCCTGTATTTTTTCTAAGTTCAATAAATTCTTCAATATCTATGTGCCATGTTTCCAGGTAAGAGCACAATGCTCCTTTTCGCTTGCCACCTTGATTAACAGCAACTGCAGTGTCATTAGCAACTTTCAGGAAAGGAACCACACCTTGAGATTTGCCATTGGTGCCTTTAATGTGAGCCCCCATGCCGCGCACAGGTGTCCAGTCATTACCTAACCCACCTGCAAATTTCGAAAGTAGCGCATTATCTTTAATGGCATTGTAGATCCCAGAAAGATCATCGGGCACAGTGGAAAGGAAACAGCTCGAAAGTTGTGAGCGAACAGTACCAGAGTTAAACAACGTCGGTGTGGAGCTTAAGTAATCAAAAGAAGATAATAAGTTGTAAAACTCAATTGCGCGTCGTTCTTTCTCTTTTTCTGCAATGGCGAGTCCCATAGCCACACGCATGAAGAAAACCTGTGGCATTTCAAATCGATTTTCATCACTGTGTAGAAAGTAACGGTCGTAGAGCGTTTGTAATCCTAAGTAGGTGAATTGGAAATCTCGTTCAGGTTTGAGTGCTTTACCAAGGCGATCTAAATCAAAAGAGAGTAGTTTGGAATCCAGCAAATCCAGATGCACACCTTTTTGTAAGCTTGCTGCAAGTGTTGATCCATACTGTTTTGCCATTTCCTTATGTGATTTTGGAGCGGGCAGCATGAGGAATCGTGATGCTTCTAGTTGCAGATCTTTTAGTAATAAGCGAGCAGCAACATAACTGTAGCTTGGTTCTTCTTCAATCAAAGTGCGTGCAGTCATGATCAGTGCTTGTCGTACGTCTTTTAAATGAACGCCATCAAAAAGATTACGAATTGTTTCTTTGATGATTGGGCTTGGTTCAACGGCTTCTAAACCATCACAGGCTTCGCTGACCATTCTATCCAAAGCAAAGACATCCAATGGCATCAGTGTGCCATTTTCCAGGGTAACCATGATAGAAGATTTGTGTGTTTGCGTGGTTGTTTTTTCGGAGTCTTTTAAATCTCTTAATTTACGATGTTCTTCTCGGTATAAAACATAGGAGCGTGCAATTTTGTGATACTCATTACGCATTAAAGCCAATTCAACTTGATCCTGAATGTCTTCAATATGTACATTGCCACCATTAATAGATATTCGTCTAGTCAACGTTTCTCTTATTTCATTGGCGAGTTTATCTACGATTTCAGGAATGCGTGAGGAAACGGAGGTACTGTTACCCTCTACATCCCAAAAAGCCTTCGTGATAGCACGAGCAATACGACTTGGATCAAATGGTACCAGGGTGCCATCTCGTTTGATGATTGTTAGTGTGCCAGGAGTCACTTCTTTTGTGTGAGTTGTTGGCGTGGTTGGTGTGGCAGAATCGGTGTGCATCAAGACATCTCCAGTAATTTTCAAGTCGAATAACTATTGATAGGTAACCCAATATGTTGTGGTTCTAATTTAAGAGTATACACAACATA
Organism: uncultured Legionellaceae bacterium; assembly: GCA_964351705.1. Lineage (GTDB taxonomy): Bacteria > Pseudomonadota > Gammaproteobacteria > UBA6186 > Azoamicaceae > CADEGZ01. The sequence continues at coordinate 9,330 of CAYGPC010000020.1, read as the reverse complement.
TACGTATTCTGGGATAGTATGAATTTGACGTCAAGTGAAAAAGTTGTAGATAAATGAGAAATTTTATTGCGACAAAAAGTCAAGAGAAATGATCTGCTTTTGCTTACGTCTTCTTAATCAGAAAACGTTAAGCAAAAGCACAATCATGAATTTTTATAATTTAGGCGACGTTCTTTTCTAACCAATTCATTAAGTAATCGCTTTGTTGCTGTGTTAAAGCTGGATCCTTAAACGTTAAGGTTAGTAAGTTAGTACCTTGTAGGCCTGATAACAATGACAGAGCAAGCATATGTGATTTCTCACCTTTGCCCATTTCTTTAAATTGTGTTTCACACCAGCCAAAGACTTCTTTCAGTAAGTTGGAAGCTGCAATAGAAATTTCGCCACTGGATTTACACAATTCTTGGCAGAGACTACCTAACCAATCTCCAAACGAAGCAGTTTGATCGCCTTGCGTTGCATTGTGCTCAATGAATGACTTCAAACGAGCTTGGTTACCCAGTTCATTCCAAGCAGAAAATTGGTGTTGGATCGCTTTGCGTCGCGTTTCAATAACCGCAAGTACAATAGATTCCTTAGATTTGAAATAGTAATAAACATTACCAAGTGGCACTTCAGACAGTGCAGCAATGTTAGCAAGGGTTGTGATACTCACACCTTGTTCGTAGAATAGCTTATCCGCGGCTTCGATTAACCGAAGCCGCTTGTCAGTTCTTTTATTCATAATTATTTGTCCTCTCCAATACTTTTACTTTAACCAATTAAGGTAACCAAAGTAAGTTATTATACGAAGTTGATAATGGTTTAGATACTCGTATTTTATACAGTTAATTAGCTAAGATGTAGTATCACTCAAATCGAGGTTGGTAACTCTTAGGTGCTGCTACCGTCTCTTCACTGCCTGCCTGTAGCTGGCTGTATTGAGGAAGAAAGCCATTTGATTTATCCAGCTGGGACGCACTGAGATCGTATAAACTATTTAACAGATCATTTGACGGTTGTCCTGGTTGAAACAGCGCTTGAATAGAGGCTTGATCGTCGGGTGGAAGCTGAAAAAAACGACTGATGGCTTTTTCATAGGGTGTTGTATTACAAGACTTGGATGTACTTAACGCAGTTGTGAGTGCAGGGTATTGTTTGTTGGGTTCTAGTATAAAACCAAGAAAACTATAGTGAAGCGATGGCTCCTTTTTTTCCGACATGTCTCTAAACTCAAGTAAAACGGTAATGAGTTCCAAGTTATCGGCTTCATTCTGGTGTTCAAAACCTCTCTTGGTTTGAGACAGAACCTCGGGATCAAAAGTACCATTACAAAACGCATTCACCAAAGGCCCAATTTCTTCTGGTTTATCGACTTTAGCTGCATGTTGATACCATTTTTGCAGCTTGCGTTCCATTTGAGAAATAGAATGAATATCGCCAATCAGTAGATCAAAAGGAGCACCGGCACTTTCAAGCAAAATAGTAATCAGTTCGTAGAGCTCGCGGTTATCTGGCGCTTGGAGAAAATTCCAAAAACTGCCCCATAATTCTTTTAGGCCTTTTTTAAGTGTTTCGACTTTAAAGTTGATGAGCCTTAGGGCTAAATCAGGATCGGGCACTTGGTGCTGTTCATCTATCAAGGCAGAGCCTCGTTGTATTTCTCGTAACTCCGTTTTTGCGATAGCATCAGCTTGCATGGCAGCACGCCGACGTAATTCAGTTCGTTGTTCCTCTTGCTTTTGTCGTTGCATTAGAACTTGCCGGTAGTGTCTATGATAGGTGGAAAGTGTCTGGTTAAACTGTTTAGGGTTTCTTAAAATACAGCGAATTATGTGTTGGACATCAACGGAAGTATCGGTGATTGGATGTACAGTTTCGTAGCCAGAATGAAATTTCCGATACAGTGGCTGACATTGAGTGTTGAGCAACCAGAAGTCACAAATAAAGGGAATGTATTTTCCTAAACGCTCTGGTTCTTCATTCAACGTTAACACTAAGGCTTCATAATGTTCATACTGATCTGGGCTTGTGTTTGTAACGACATTGCGTAGCGCTTTTAAAACAGCGATTGATTTTCTTGCGCCGTCATTATGCAGTCTGGTTTGTAAGCGCATGAGTGCATCTAAAATGGGAAAATCCAGCTCGCCTTTGTTAAGAGATATCTCTAAATTCCTTTCAACTTGGGCAAATATTCTAGGTGCTTTCGTGGACAACTCTTGCAACCATGATTGACACATTTTAGAATTGTCATGCATGTGACTTTCCAATACAGGCATGCAATATCGTTGCACAGTTGTCATGAAAACATCAGGATTTAGAAAGGCGAGTTGAATAGGTTTTTGGAAATAGAATCTGTTGTCTTTCAGTACCTGAAACTCTGGATCGGTTCGCTTTTCGGCGAATTTCGATTGAAGCAACACTCGAAAGTTCCAGAGAGTAGTCGTTATACCTAGGAGAGTAGGATCCGTTTCAGGTGATTCTGTGTTTCCCTTGAGATACTTAAAAAACTGTCGACGTACGCGTTCCCCTTTATCTGGATTTAATGCTGCATACTGCCTCATACACAATTTAAGTTCATTGCTTAAGGCAACTGCTTCTCTTTGGGCTTGATGCTTCAATTCGGTAAAGTATTTCTCTGTAGGGTATAAAATAAAGTCAAAGAAGGCACTAGATGAATAAATGGGACTATGGGACCAGAAGCTGTCCATCCGAGGGTCTAATTCCCGATATCGTCCAATGAAACTCATGCACTCATTGAGAGAGTTGATTTCTGAGCTTGTAAACAGTGCACCTTTAAATTTGTAGAGGCTAAACACAAGTTTTTCATAGAGCATTTCAAATCCTGGGGTAAATCCAGCATTGCCATCAATAATGATTACGGTGCCATCTGCTTTGCTTTCGGTAGCGGGTTCAGTGCCACGTTCTACATCCTGTATAGAACCTATATCGACTAGTTGAATAAATCTTGAAAATGCATGCTCGAGATCGTCCTTTTGATCGTTTGAGGGTGTTGGATTTGTAGTAAAAGCTTGAAAGCTGTTTTGGAATGTTGCTTTTACAGCAGAATCGACTTTTGCATTTTTGATAAAGGTAAACAACACTTTTTGGTAGTGGGTATTCTGTGCGCGATTCCTGATAAATTTTTTAAATTTCATAATGAGATCGGATTTTTGGATGGAAATTGCTGTTGGGTTTTGAATAAATGCTAATAAAAGCTGTCTGAAAGTTTGTTTTGTTTCACAGTGCTTTTTTAACTGGTTGTGACGATAAATATCTTTTGCGTTTCTTGCCTCTGCCATTTGACCAGTGAGCTTTTGCCGTAAAGCCTTGTAGTTGGCAAAGTCAGCCTGAAAAGACCGTGATAAGGTGTCACGTAGGCGCATCAATCCATCGAGAATGTCAAAATGTAATGAACCTTGGTTAAGCGAGCAGCCAAGGTTTTCTTCGAGCTCAGCATACGTCTGGGGCGAATGAGCGTGTAAAAACCTAAGTTGGTATTTTAATTTGAGTGTTTCTGGGTGGCAAGTGTGCACTTTCTGATCAAAAGCAAAGCTTCCAGAAGTTCTGAGAGGAGGAACAGCTGGCACTGTATGATTCCTGATCACTAAAAACGACTCCCTGTGCTCGCGATGGCAAATTGTAGCAAGTAGGGTAGATGGTCTCAAGTATTATATAAATCCAACCAACTAACAACGGCTGGGCTAGTAATTCTAAAATGTTACATGGTAAAATTTTGTGTCTTTTTCATCTTGGTAGAGGATCTCGTCTCATGCAAAAATTCCCGATGACCGTGGGAGGAGCCGAACAGTTGCGGCAAGAATTGTTAACGCTAAAATCGGTGGAACGCCCTAAAGTAGTTAATGCTATCTCTGAGGCCAGAAAACATGGTGATCTTAAAGAGAACGCTGAATATCATGCGGCTAAAGAACAGCAAGGTTTTATCGAAGGCCGGATCCGTGAAGTCGAAGCAAAATTGTCGCTCGCTCAAATTATTGATGTGAAAGAACTTAAGCCAGATGGAAAGGTCGTATTTGGTGCAACTGTTACGCTTATTAATCTGGATAGTGATAAAAAAGTTACTTATCAAATCGTAGGTGAAGATGAAGCCAATATTAAGATCAATAAGATTTCAGTGACAGCACCTATTGCTCGAGCGGCTATTGGAAAGTTTGAAGGGGACATAATTGAGGTACAAGCGCCAGGTGGTGTCGTTTCCTATGAAGTTTTGGATGTTATATATGAGTGATAAAAATAACTTAATATTTGCGACCGATAATTAACACTTTCTTTGCCACATTTTGCAACAAGCCATCAATCCCCATCTATAATCTCTAAATGAGCAGTCAAATGCAGTTTTCTTGCTAGGTTTAAGTGACATGTTACCTTATAGATCGGTATAATGTGAGCGATCATTGGGGGAGTTTGTTTTAATGTCCAAGAAATCGCGAAGTAAGAGTAGCTCTGACTGGTTAAACAGGCAGCATTCAGATCCTTATGTACGAAAAGCGAAAGAAGAAGGGTATCGGTCGCGATCAGCTTATAAATTACTCGAACTTCAACAAAAAGATCGAATATTGCGACCGGGTATGCGAGTAGTTGATCTTGGGGCAGCTCCGGGGGGTTGGTCTCAGGTCGCCTCCAAGTGTGTTGGCAAAGGTGGAAGCGTATTCGCGCTCGATCTTTTACCTATGGATTCTTTAGAAGGTGTCGATATAGTATTGGGTAATTTTGAAAAGCAGGAAGTGTTTGAGACACTCACCGATCGGTTACAAGGCAAGGAAATCGATCTTGTTATTTCGGATATGGCCCCCAATTTAAGCGGTGTTGCCATCTCCGATCAAGCTCGAAGCATTGCTTTGGCTGAGGTTGCTTTTCAATTTGCTCAAGGAGTTTTAGCTGGAAATGGTATGTTTCTAGTTAAGCTGTTTCAAGGTGTTGGGTTTTCAGAATATCATATGGCTTTGAAAGCGATCTTTAAAGAGGTTATGATTCGAAAACCAAAGGCATCAAGAGCAGATTCAAAAGAAGTTTATTTGTTGGCTAAGGGTTGTAGAAAACATAAGGGGCATCTACGTTGAACGACATGCTTAAAAATCTAGTTTTATGGTTAATCATTGCTCTCGTCTTGATGTCAGTGTTTAGCAACTTTGGTCCGCCACACAAGCAAGTATCGAAATTAGCTTATTCTCAGTTTTTAGAGAAAGCGAAAGCAGGTGATATCAAAAAGGTCACTGTGGAAGATCGTAATATTACAGGTGTGACACAAGATGATAAATCATTTGTTAGTTATATACCCTCTATATCTGAATCCGCTTTGAATACTCTAACGGAGCATGGGGTTCAGGTACGTGGTAAAGCGCCTGAGCAACCCAGCCTCTTAATGAATATTTTCGTCAGTTGGTTTCCAATTATTTTGTTCATCGGTGTTTGGATTTTCTTCATGCGTCAGATGCAAGGTGGTGGCGGTGGCAAAGGGGCTATGTCCTTTGGTCGCAGTCGAGCACGTCTACTTGGTGAAGATCAAGTGAAAGTAACTTTTGCAGATGTAGCTGGGGTAGATGAAGCGAAAGAAGAAGTGTCTGAGCTGGTTGAGTTTTTACGTGATCCTAGTAAATTCCAAAACCTCGGTGGACGTATACCACGAGGCGTGCTCATGATCGGACAACCCGGTACAGGTAAAACATTGTTGGCTCGTGCCATAGCGGGGGAAGCCAAAGTGCCTTTCTTCACTATCTCAGGTTCTGATTTTGTGGAAATGTTTGTGGGGGTTGGTGCCTCACGTGTGCGCGATATGTTTGAACAAGCTAAAAAGCAAGCGCCTTGCATTATTTTTATTGATGAAATCGATGCTGTTGGACGCCATCGTGGTGGTGGTATGGGTGGTGGGCACGATGAGCGTGAACAGACCCTTAATCAGTTGTTAGTTGAGATGGATGGTTTTGAAGGAAATGAAGGTGTCATAGTGATTGCTGCTACGAACCGACCGGATGTGTTGGATCAAGCGCTGTTGCGTCCGGGACGATTTGATCGACAAGTATCAGTAGGGCTACCAGACATTCGTGGTCGCGAACAAATTCTAAAAGTACATATGCGTAAAGTACCTGCTTCAGATAATGTGGATCCACGCGTCATTGCGCGAGGAACACCCGGTTTTTCAGGTGCAGATCTAGCCAATTTAGTAAATGAAGCGGCTTTATTTGCAGCGCGCACGGATAAGCGCATGGTTGAGATGGCTGAGTTTGAAAAAGCAAAAGACAAGTTACTGATGGGTGTTGAACGGCGCTCTATGATAATGAATGAAAGCGAACGTAAGCTTACCGCTTACCATGAAGCAGGACATGCTGTTGTTGGCTTGCTAGTTCCAGAGCACGATCCCGTGTACAAAGTGAGTATTATTCCCAGAGCACGTGCATTGGGTGTTACTTTGTTCTTGCCAGACGATGATCGTTACAGTTACAGCAAAAAACGCTTGGAAAGTCAGATTGCCGCGCTATTTGGCGGACGATTGGCAGAAGAATTAATCTTTGGCAAAGAAAGTGTCACAACAGGTGCATCCAATGACATTAAACGTGCGACCGATATTGCACGCAATATGATTACACGTTGGGGGTTATCGGAACGCTTAGGCCCCATTACTTTTGCTGAGGAGCATGAAGAATCTTACGGTCAGGGTAAGGCTAAAGAATTCTCAGATGAAACTGCGCACGCGATTGATGAAGAAATGCGTAAAGTGTTGGATGTTAATTATGAACATGCGAGAAAAATATTGGTGGACAATATCGATAAATTACATTTAATGGCTGAAGCATTGCTGAAATATGAAACGATTGATGTCGATCAAATTAAAGATGCAATGGAAGGGCGCACACCACGTGAGCCTAGTGATTGGAACAGTACTGACAGTAGTAGTACGGATGGTCACAAGAAGGGAAAGCCTGAAAACGGGACAGTGATCACAAATTGTGATGACGCATCCAATGATGCCATCGGGGATCCCGCACCAAACGAACAATGAAGTAGGTAGTCATGAAAAAATATTTTGGAACCGATGGTATTCGCGGGCGCGTGGGTCAAGCGCCTATTTCTGCGGATTGGATTTTAAAGCTTGGTTGGGCCGTTGGAAAAGTATTAGCAACCAGTAATTCTGGTCGCGCGAAAGTTTTGATTGGGAAGGACACCCGTATATCGGGCTATTTGTTTGAATCTGCACTTGAAGCAGGTCTTACGTCAGCTGGTGTTGACACATTGCTGCTAGGTCCAATGCCTACTCCTGCAATCGCTTATTTAACCCGAGCACTGCGGGTGAGTGTTGGTATTGTCATCAGCGCTTCACACAATCCGTACTGTGATAATGGTGTGAAATTCTTTTCGAGTGAAGGAACAAAATTACCCGATGAGCTAGAATTTGCCATCGAAGCCAAACTCGATGATCCTATGGTAACGGTTGATTCACGTGCCCTTGGTAAAGCAGAACGGTTACCCGATGCGGGCGGGCGCTACATTGAATTTTGTAAAAATACGTTCCCAAACTATTTAGATTTACGGGGAATAAAAATAGTTGTGGACTGTGCGCATGGGGCGACCTATAGGATTGCGCCCAGTGTTTTTCGTGAACTTGGTGCAGAAGTTATAGAAATAGGAGTGTCTCCAAACGGTTTTAACATCAATGAAGCATGCGGTTCTACCCACCCAGAAGCTTTGCAGAAAAAAGTTGTTGAAGAAAAAGCGGATTTAGGTATTGCTTTAGACGGTGATGGTGATCGGGTGTTGATGGTTGATCACACTGGAAATGTAGTGGACGGTGATGAGATGCTCTATCTCATTACAAAATGGTATTTGCAAACCCAGACTTTGAAAGGTGGTGTGGTTGGTACCGCAATGAGTAATTACGGATTAGAATTGGCCATGCAAGAGCTGGGCGTTCCATTTGTGCGTGTTCCGGTAGGCGATCGCCATATTCTAGCCAAACTCAAACAAGAGAACTGGAACTTAGGTGGTGAATCTTCAGGGCACATCATTTGTCTTGATGCGAACTTAACGGGTGATGGTATTGTTTCGGCGCTAAGAGTTTTAGCCTACATGTGCTTTACCGGAAAAACTCTGCAGGAGCTCAAGTCAGGTCTGAAAAAATATCCTCAAGTTTTGATCAATGTACCACTTAAAGAACGAAGAAATCTTATCAACGATGTACAGATAAATGCTGCGATTAAAGCAGCCGAAGTTGCCTTGTCAGGAGAAGGTCGAGTTTTATTACGTCCTTCAGGTACTGAGCCATTGGTGCGCGTTATGGTTGAAGGTCGTGATCATAAGAAAATCACAAAGATTGCCACAGCACTTGCCAATATAGTTAAAGAGGCCGTAACAGAATAACAGATTACTCTCTAAGGTTTTTCTATCGGTTGTGTGGTAGCATCAAGGCGATAGATTGGTTAGGGAGGGGTACGCGAATGCTTTCAAGGCTGAAGACTTTTCTGTGGTTAGGTTTATTACTGTTTTCTGGTGTTGCTCTCTCCAGTGAAAAAATTGTGCTTTGGCACAGTATGAATGGCTTGTTAGGTGAAGAATTCAGAGCTTTGGTCGAACAATACAATCAACAACCCAAAAATATTAGATTAGGCACAAAAATCATTCCTCGTTACAAGGGTGATTATGCGCAGGTGATGCGCTATAGTTTAGACAGCATTGGTACCGTCAACGCGCCACACATTGTTCAGATTTATGAAATGGGCAACTTAACGATGCAAGCCGATCCAAACTATTTTGTTCCCCTAAATAAGCTTTCAGAGCAGCCAAGCAAGCGTTTAGATGAAAAGTGTTTCATTCCAGTAGTCAGAGATTTTTACAAAAATCGCTGCGGTGAGGGGATGGCGTCATTACCTTTTACTGCGTCTTCTGTTGTTGTCTTTTACAATAAAAATGCGTTGAGAGATGTTGGTGTGACAGAGGAAAATTTTCCTAAAACCTGGAATGAATTTGAAAAAATTGCTTGGCAGCTTAAAAAACAGGGTGCAGAGCACGTATTAGGATCTGGGTGGTTGTCGAGTCATCATGTTGAGCAGCTAGCTGCGTGGCATAATCAGCCTATTGCAAGTGAAGGCAATGGGATGGACGGCAAGCATGCCGAACTGATTATCAATAATCCCTTTTTTCGTCGCCATTTAAAAAAACTGTCTGAATGGTATCAACAAGGAATTTTTAGTTTAGAAAGGGCGCCTACGGTTGAGAAAGCTTTTGCTAAGGGTAGAATCCTTTTTTTGACACAAAATGCTAATCGGTTAGTGGCTATTGAAAATTTGGTGAATGAAAATTTTGAAATAGGTGTAGCGCCTCTTTTGTACTGGCCAGATT
>CAYGPC010000019.1:0-28500 GCA_964351705.1 uncultured Legionellaceae bacterium | reverse complement strand
GGGAGGGGGAGCTGGCGGAGGGGATGCATTTTTTTTTATTTCATCAGTCAACATGTCTTTCTCCAAAGATTTGTTATTTATTATTGATTTGACTTATAAACTTAATATGAAAAATTCAATCCTATCCCATATAACAGACTATTTTTTGAACTTAATTTTAATAACGCACTATCTTTAGCGCTTATTTTTTTAAACTTAGACGTCATCTCATATCCAAGAGACAACTTGATAGCAACTGTGGGCGACAACAAATACCCTACCCCTACTTTGCAACGTGGAATTATTTTTCGAGATGAAAAATAACGCGTGTCTTCTTGGATCTCTGCAAGAGTCAACGGCGGCAATCCAGAATAAAGCAAAGGTTTATGCCTCGCTTTTAATGTCAGCGCAACTAAACCAACAGATCCATACGCATACAGACGTTCAAACCACAAAGATGAACGAGCAGACAAATCAACGTGAGCCCCCTTAAGCGCCAATGTATTTTCTGAAACAGTCCATTCACCAGGATTAAAAGGCGCCCCTAGCACTGGGGTTCTGCTAGAAAAAGACGTTCGCGTAACCCGTTGGCTGGTTAACCAACCGGCTTCTAAATTAAAGCAATCATTTAGCTTAACACCTAATAAAAAGTTGATCTGCGGCAGCCTTTTATTAAAAACTTCTGCACCTAAGCCATCTACCATTTTTATCTGTCGCTGCTCTAACGAAGCCCCAACATAGTAACGAGATTCTTGTGCACCAAGCCCGGTAGAAATAACTATTATGACAGCACCAACCATCGACCCAATTTTATTTATCATTTTTATTGCTCCAACAACTTCATTCAAATCTTTCTATAAATGCAAGTATCCGCATATTAACATACGGAACCCTTAAAAAAACAGCGTCTCCAGCTCTACTCTATTATTCACTAGAATAGAAACCGACTTAACTACAATGCAAATTTGATTGTTAACTAAGTAATACAGGTGCTTGCCCGATTTTCTATAGTAAAGGTATACTCCCAAAGCTGAGTAAAACATAAGCCACTTAAAACAAACGAGGTATTCTCAATGCTGGAACCACAAATTTTAATTCTATTAAGTAGTTCACTTGCTTTAGTATATGGCTTCGTTGCCATTCTAAAGATTGTAAAAGCCCCTGCAGGCAACGAACGCATGCGTGAAATAGCGCAAGCTATTCAAGAAGGTGCAAACGCCTACTTGAACCGACAATACAAGTCGATTGCAATCGTAGGTGTGCTCATTGCTTTTCTCCTTTATTTTACGTTGGGTGAGTATGCAGCCATTGGTTTCGCAATTGGCGCTATCCTCTCCGGACTTGCAGGTTATATTGGCATGGGCGTTTCGGTACGAGCCAACGTACGAACCGCGGAAGCTGCTAAAGGTGGTTTAGCCAAAGCATTGAACATTGCCTTTAAAGCAGGTGCCATAACCGGCTTACTTGTTGTCGGGTTGGCCTTATTGGGTTTAACTTTGTATTACATGTTACTACAACGCTTAAACGTGCCAGCACGTACACTGACAGAAGGCTTAATATCTCTAAGCTTTGGTGCTTCGCTGATTTCCATTTTTGCACGCTTAGGTGGTGGGATTTTCACCAAAGGTGCTGATGTTGGAGCAGATCTTGTCGGTAAAATTGAAGCTGGGATCCCAGAAGACGATCCACGTAACCCCGCTGTTATTGCTGATAATGTTGGCGATAACGTCGGTGATTGTGCTGGAATGGCGGCCGATTTGTTTGAAACCTACGCGGTCACTATCGTTGCCACTATGCTATTGGCTGGGATATTAGCACCTTCCAATAATGTATTACGTGATCAATTAATGATCTACCCATTATTCATTAGCGCTGTTTGTATTCTAGGAACCATCGTTGGTACTTTTTTTGTACGCCTTGGCTCCAGTAACAATATCATGGCTGCATTGTATAAAGGACTGTTTGCAACAAGTGTTATTTCTGCTGGATTAATATTCTGGGTAACAGACTCGCTCATTGGTATGGATACTGTTTTTGAATTGGCCGATCGCCGTTTAACCGGTACTAGCTTATTCTACTGCGCCCTCGCCGGCTTGGTCATTACAGGACTCTTGGTTTGGGTAACCGAATATTACACTTCCACGAAATTTCGTCCAGTCAAAAGTATTGCCAAAGCATCCATAACTGGACACGCCACGAATATTATTCAAGGTTTGGCTATTTCAATGGAAGCCACCGCTCTACCTATTATTGTTATCACTGGTGGTATTTTGTTCACCTACAATCAAGCAGGCTTATTAGGTGTAGCAGTCGCTGCAACGACTATGCTGGCTTTAGCAGGTATGATCATTGCTCTAGACGCCTATGGTCCTGTCACCGACAACGCTGGTGGGATTGCCGAAATGGCACATCTGGATAAAAAAGTACGAACAGTTACCGATGCATTAGATGCTGTCGGCAACACCACTAAAGCAATTACTAAAGGTTACGCCATTGGTTCAGCGGCCTTAGCTTCTTTGGTTTTATTCGCTACTTATATGGAAGATCTTCATCACTACTTCCCCTACCTAGATGTGTGTTTTGGTTTGCAAGAACCGTATGTCCTAGTCGGACTGTTCATCGGTGGCTTGTTGCCTTACCTGTTCTCTTCCTTTGCCATGATGGCAGTTGGACGTGCAGGTAGCCAAGTTGTCATGGAAGTGCGACGACAATTCCAAGACATCAAAGGCATCATGGAAGGTAAAGCAAAACCTGAATACGGTGCAGCAGTTGATCTGTTAACCCGTGTTGCCATTCGTGAGATGTTGCTGCCTTCACTATTACCTATCCTTGCACCTATCGGGTTATACATGGTTGCACGTAAATTTGGTGGTCAAGAAGCTGCGTTCGCTGCATTAGGCGCTATGTTGCTGGGCACCATCATTACTGGGATCTTTGTTGCTATTTCCATGACCTCTGGTGGTGGTGCTTGGGATAATGCAAAGAAATACATTGAAGATGGACATCATGGTGGTAAAGGCTCTGAAGCACATAAGGCCTCAATTACCGGTGATACGGTTGGTGATCCTTACAAAGATACCGCAGGCCCAGCCATCAATCCTATGATTAAAATCATCAATATTGTTGCGCTGTTGCTACTTGCAATCGTTGCACAGTATCCATGCCTACAGTAAAAGTAGCGATGTTTTTTTGAGATAAAAAAAGGGGCCCAAAAGGCCCCTTTTTTATTACTACCTGTCTACTGATTAGAACTGATAGAAAAGACCCAAAGCAGCAGAATTTACATTCTTAACAACTTTGTTACCTTTTTGGTGACGAACCATAAATCTTGCACCAAGATTTTCGTCAATTTTGTATTGAGCGCCAACACCTAAACGAACACCGTATTTAGCTTTGATGTCTCTTTTCTCTTGAGCAGTCAATGCTATTGCAGTGCCATCTTGTGCTTTCTGGCTTACTTTAGTGCTTAAACGACCCAAACCAACGGAACCAATCACATCAATATCTTTGCTCACAGGAACATACCCTAAAGCATCAATATGTGGGTTTCTCATTTTAACGGATACGGTTGAACCGTTAACCAAGGTGCTCTTGCTTCTTTTCAATAAAGAATAACCCGCTTCAACACCAACATTTTCATGAATACGTGAACCTAAGATCAAGCCAGCAGCTTGTGTGTTCTTACGAATCTTAGATTTATTGTTGGTATCAACAAACTCTTTTCCGTTTTTCAATTTGTTGATTTGTGCTTCAGCACCAACATAGAATTTAGGATCAAGATCCATACCGAAAGCGCTACCGCTTACCAATACAACCCCTGAAAGCGCTAATATAGCTAACTTATTTTTCATACGTCTCCTCCAATTATTTTGATACATAGTTTCAAACTATGGATGGGTGATGTTAATCTACTTCCGTACTAAGGTAAATACCTTCAAACAAAATAGTTCAAGAAACACTACTAAATATGTTTAAAAAAACAGTTTAATAGCCCTTTTCGATACACAAATCAGACTAGGCTGAGATTTTTGACTTAGAGAAATTTAATGTGTTTTTATTCAGTGCTAACCATTGTAAAGCTATAATAGTTGGTGAACTAATTATTTTACCTTCTTCCAGCAGCTGCAAAGCGTCTTGTGTTTTTAGTACATGCACTTTGATATCCTCCCCTTCCTCCATCAAACCATGCACGGTTCCGGAGCGAGGCGCACTTACTTTCGCACAATACACATGTATTTTTTCACTGACGATCCCTGGTGTTGTTAAATAGCGACAGATCGGCAAAAGAGCTTCCGCCTGACACCCAGTCTCTTCGGTAATTTCTCTCAATGCGGTTTCATCTGGAGAATCACCGGGTTCGATCATCCCAGCAACAATTTCAAGCAACCAAGGACTCTCAGCCTCCAATGAGGCACCGATTCGAAACTGCTCGATCAACACAACTTGATCTGTATCGGGATCATACAACAGCGCGGCAACAGCGGTTGGGCGCACAATTAATTCTCGCATCACCGGTTCACTACTACCCCCATTGAATAGAGGTAAGCGTAATTGAAGTTCACGAACCGTTGAATAACCTGTGTAGCACTCTTTTTCATGCAAAACAGTGACCGCTTCTAATGTAAATTTTGGCCTCCATGCGGTGCTCATGTTATACTCCTTATTGTTTCTATAGTATTTTTACCATGGTTCTAAGTTCTGCTCACCGTAATATGATACAACAGGTTCGCACCTGGAATGTATCGGATCTAAATCTATTAGATTTATTTGCCTCCGTTTCACGTGAGCTCTTTGTACCAGAGCCGTATACGAGCTTCGCATACACAGATGCTTTTGTTCCGATTGGTCATAAACAAGTTATCTTGCCGGCTAATATCACGGCGCGAATGCTAGACGCTCTACAAGTAACCCCGCAAGAATCCGTTCTAGAAATAGGAGCCGGAACAGGCTACACCGCAATTCTCTTATCGCATTTGGCTCGACACATCACTGCACTAGAATTAATACCAGAACTTGCGCAATATGCAGCAAAAAACTGTCAAAAACTTAACCGTCAAAACATAAGTATTCAAAATGTCACCGGCGCTCAAGGTTGGTTGAACGCTGCCCCCTACGATGTTATCGTGATGTCTGGCTCAGTGCATTCTGTTCCACAGATCCTTGGAGAACAACTGAACCCACGCGGACGGTTGTTTGCAGTAGTTGGTACACCACCTGCAACACGCGCCGTGCTTTTAACCAAAATCGATGAGACACACTTTGAACAGAAAACCTTGTTCGAAACACATATTCCTCCACTCGTTGGAGTATCAAACTGTTAAGGATATCTAATTTATTATGAAAAAATTACTCACTTTTTTAATTTTGATTATGCCGGTTTGCGTGTTTGCTGAAGATCTCAGTACCGTTTTTGCTCTTGCCCAAACTAATGATCCTGTTCTACAAGCCTCCCGTGAACAACAATTAGCAGAACAAGAAGCCACACCTCAGGCGCATGCTGAATTTCTTCCAACTCTTGATGTAATAGCAAAAAACAATTTCACTCAAAACTCTAAAAGCAGCATTACTGGAACCCCACAAAAAAATCATTACAACCAGAACACTTATGGTTTAACACTCACACAACCAATTTTTTATTATCAACAGTGGGTTCAGCTTTCCAAAGCGTCCCTACAAGTTCGCGCAGCAAATGCAACATATGCAGCGGCTGAACAAGATCTGATTGTACGCACTGCTCAGGGCTATTTTACAGTTTTAAGATCTGCGGATGCGCTTAAATTTGCCAAAGCACAACATAAGGCTTTTGCTAAATTTCTTGAACAAACTCAACAGCGCTATAAAGTCGGACTAATTGCTGTTACCGATGTACAAATTGCGAAAGCAAAACAAGATAACGCCTATGCACAAGTCATTGCTGCAGAAAATAAGCTCACTAACGAGCAAGAAAAGTTGGCTGAGATCACTGGTGTTCCAATAAGTCACTTACAATTTTTGCGGAAGGATCTCTTGTTATCACCACCAGATCCTACAGAGCTAGAAAAATGGGTGAATACATCAATAGAGCAAAATTTTCGCCTACAAGCCGCCCAGTTCTTGACTCAAGCGGCTAAAGCAGAAGTGCGCTTGCAACAAGGTGGGCATATGCCTTCGCTGGATCTTAATGGCTCAGTAAATCGAAGCACTAGCAACACACTTGCTCCCAAAAATACAAACTCTACTGTTGGTTTACAAATAACTTTTCCATTATTTAAAGGTGGCTCAGTAATTTCTAAGTCACGACAAGCTGCACACTTGTATGAAAAATATCTCAAAGAGACTGAGTCCTTGCGTCGTCAGGTAAGTAGCACAACACGTCAAGCTTATCGAGGAGTGCTTACACAAATCAGCCAAGTAAAAGCCTTAAAACAAGCCATTGTCTCAAATAAAAGCGCGTTAAAGGCAACTGAAGCTTCTTTCAACGTAGGCACACGAACTATTGTAGATGTATTAACTTCACAGACCAGCCTTATTCAAGCTGAACAAGACTACGCAAATGCACGATACGACTATATTTTAGAAAGCATTCGACTTAAACAAACGGCTGGGATCTTAAATCCTAAAGACATTGAACAAATCAATGATTGGCTACTGAAACCTAACAAAAAGAAAGTTTAAAAAGCCCATTCATTTTTTTATTGCATTGCGCTCTTTGTTCTGATTCTGTCCTAAAGGATTGCCAATTAGTCTGGATAATATCAGCAAAAATAGCTTAGCCCTATTCATGGCATTGCAACACTGTACTTTCAAAATTTCAGCAATTTCATGATTTTTTCTACAGCACCACGATTACCTTCAACCACGGTTTTTCCTGCTAAGCCAACTTGACGTCTCAGCTTAGGATCCTGATACCAAGACAATAAGCAATCAATCAATTCTGATGATTGTGTAACTTGCACCAAAGCATTCGCTTGCAATAAAAGACTAGTAATGTCCACAAAATTAAAAGTATGTGGACCTACGACAACCGGCAACCCCATTGCGGCAGGCTCGAGTGGATTATGTCCACCAATAGGTACTAAACTTCCACCCACGAAGGCTACTGTACTTGCCGCATACATTAAAGGCAGTTCACCCATCGTATCGCCCAAGTAAACTTCAGTTTGTGGAGTGGGCTGTTCATTTTGACTTCTAATACTAAAGGAATAGCTCTGATCTCGAATAAGCTGTGCTACTGCTTGAAATCTTTCCGGATGGCGTGGTACTAAAATTAACAAAGGATCTGTTATGTGTTTCTTTATTTCACGAAAGACTGACAGTAATTTCTCTTCTTCTTGTTCGTGTGTGCTCGCTCCAATCAATACAAATCGCTGATGCCCCCAACTTGTTTGCAATGCTTTGGCTTGATCTGAAAATTTCTCAGGGAGTGATAAATCAAATTTAATGTTACCACTAATGACTAGATGTTTTGGATCAAGCCCTATCTGCTTAAAACGCTCTCCATCTTCCACCGACTGCGCTGCTACCATCTGAACATGTTCTAACATTTTTTGGGTCACAAAACCGATACGCTGATAGCCTTTCATCGAGTGTAGCGATAATCGCCCACTGACAATAAAAACTGGAACTTGTTGTTGAGCACAACACCATAAACAATTTGGCCAAAGTTCTGTTTCAACAATCACTAGTGCACATGGATCCACACGTCGCAAAAAACGTTGAAGGCACCAAGGAATATCATAGGGAAAATATCGATGGAAAACCTCAGTCCCAAAAACTTTTTTTACTTGGGCAGAGCCGGTTGGCGTGGTAGTCGTAATTGTAATCGCCCGTTCAGGATACTGTTTTTTCAGCGCACGGATCAAAGGTACTGCTGCTAAAAACTCTCCCACAGAGACCGTATGGATCCAAAATCCACCAGGCGCCACCTTTATTTTACCTAAGCCAAAACGCTCCAACCAGCGTTGGCGATACTCTGCATTCAAACGTCCTCGCCACCAGAGCCTTAGTAATATAACTGGAATACAAAGGTTCAGTAATAAGGAGTACAGAGATCTGAGTAAAGCGTATTGGGAAAACATCCACGAATCATCCCATTTCATCTAAGAAAAGTCTACGTTTTCTTCTACTAAAGCTAAATAACGATCCACTCCAGCTTCCATTGCAGATAAAGCTTGTCCTAATGTATCTGCCTGAAAGGCAATCAGCATATCTGCATTGTCTACTTCCCCATAAAAGCTATCAGTTGTGGAAGAAAAACAGATCTTTGCGGTAAATCCTTTGTACGCTATCTCCATAACAACAATATCCTTCCGATTTCTTTTTTGCTATGATCACTGCATGAGTAAGAAAACCATTCATGTTGATGTCGTCATTTTTGGCGGTGGTGTTGCAGGACTGTGGACCTTAAACCGCCTCAAAAAACTTGGCTACCATGCAATTTTACTTGAAACCAATGCCTTAGGCAGTGGTCAGACCATCTGCGCACAAGGTATCATTCATGGTGGACTTAAATACGCTTTAACCGGCCTTCTTTCAGATGCTTCTGTTGCAATTGAATCCATGCCTGAGCGTTGGAAAGCTGCACTTGCTGGTACGGGTGAACTTGATTTACAAGCAACCACCCTGCTATCCGATCACCAACTGCTTTGCTCTACTGGAACTATCACTTCCAATATGAGTAATTTTTTTGCCAGTAAATTACTCAAAAGTCGAATTCAAAAACTAAAAAAATCAGAGTTGCCAACTCTGTTGCAGCATGATCAATTCCGTGGGAAAGCTTATCGATTAAATGAAATGATCATTGAACCTTACTCGCTACTTCAGGCACTATCTGAACCGGTTAAATCCTCGTTATTCAAAATAACAAGTTCACAATACCATCTACAACGTAATCCAGCCGATCCGGAAAATATCCTATATATTGAACTCAAACAACCAGAAGGTCCTGTGCGCATTACAGCACAACGTTACCTCTTTACAGCTGGTACCGGTAATGAGCAACTGTCTACCCAACAGCCTATGCAGCGCCGCCCACTACACATGGTAATGATGAAATCAGAAAATGCATATCCGTTATTTGCACATTGGATGGGGAATGGCACCACCCCCAGACTCACCATTACAACACATACAGCGCAAGACGGAAAAACCATCTGGTACTTAGGTGGACAATTAGCCGAAGCCGGTGTCAATCAGAATCCAACACAGCAAATGAAATTAGCGAAGCAAGAAATAATGACCTTATTTCCGTGGCTGGATCTGTCCAGCACACAATGGGCAAGTTTTTCAATTGATCGCGCAGAGCCCTTACAACCCAATAAAAAGCGCCCAGATACGGTTTTTATCAAGGATACCGGCAATCAAATGGTTGCCTGGCCAACCAAATTGGCTTTTGCGCCTTTGTTGAGTGATAAAATAATTGAACGGATGGAAAAACAGAACATTCAGCCCACACACAAAATGAATACGCTAGAAATGCTTAAACTGACTACACCTGAAGTTGCCTTGCCAAAATGGGAAAAAGCTTCATTTGAGTTTATTTAAGTCTTTAAGATAATGAAATGGGATTTTTTATTCGAATGTATTTGAACTGGGGTGATGAACTGTCAACTCCCCTCGATCAAAATGCCAACCATGCAAATGCAGTAAGCCTTTATGCACCCGTTCGGCAACCCAAGGATAACCCATCAGGTTCTTTAGGGAGATCTTAATGCTTTCTTTTTCACATAATTTCCGCTGCTCAACGAAACTAGCATTCGGGTGAGTATCAAGAACTTTTGTACGTGCCTCAGAAACAATCTGCATCCATGATTTTAAGAAGGACTGTGGCAGATCGGGGAACTCCTCTTTTAACATAGCAGTAATACCACCACAATAACCATGTCCCAATACAATCAAATCTTTTACTTTTAAACAGGCGACACCATACTCTAAAGCAGCACTGGTTGCATGATAGTCTTTCTGCTCACCTTCTTTGTACGGTGGAACTAATCCAGCGATATTACGATGTACAAATAATTCACCAAGCTGAGCCTGCATTAATGACAAAGGATCAACTAAAGAGTCGCTACATCCTATTACCATAATTTTAGCTGTTTGACCGGCTTCAACTGCACGAATATAGGGCGAATCACTTGAACATTCATACTTAGAAAAATGTTTGATTGCTTGAATAAAATCAGAAATTGTGCTCATTAACTACTAGACCGATTCAATAGGAGGTATTGATAATTCTATTCGATTTTCAGAATAAAAAAACTGGGTAAAATAACAGATCACCTATACCCCTGGGACTCTATCTCTTACCGACGATCAGTGAGTTTCACTGCCGTCACCAGCCCCAGCAGGGCCAAAAACACAAAATACCCAAAGGGTGCCATTGGCAGCTCTGTAGCATTCCAGAGCCAAAGACTAATGAATGGCGTCGTTCCAGAGAGTATCATCGAGCCCAAAGAATGTCCTAGACTCATACATCGATATCGTTCTTGAACCTTTATTTTCTGCATTAGCACAACAAACCCAGGCGCTTGAAAAAAAGACAAGGCAATCACGGTAAGACCCATCAACCAAAATGGAAACATCCCCTGATAAAACGCAGAGACATTTAACAACACAACACTTAGCAAAAAAAAGGCGCTCGATTTTAACAGTCTTGCTGGACCCACTCTATCAGCCACCCATCCAGCAACCGGTGAAAAAAATGTATATAGCAGAATAGCGCATGATGTGTACGAAGCCATTCTCTTAGGATCGATCCATTGTACAACAATGCTTAAATAATGCCCCAAAAAAACAAGATAAAAATGGTATAGCCCCCCAACCGATCCACAAAGCAAAGCACAACACATAATATTTTTTTTATTTTTAAGCAGAACTGATTTTAAATTTATTTCAAAAATTTCCGTTTTTTTCAACATAGCTTCATCAGGTTCAATCATTTTATTTCGAATTAAAAAAACAACCATACCTGCTAACCCACCCATTAAAAAGGGCAGTCGATAATTGCCTAAACTTATTGCATAAGTTGCCGCATGTGAGGCCAAATAGATCCCAAGCATACAGGACATCCCTGTCAAACTATTGGCCAAGCAAGGACTCTTATTCCCAATAGATTCATAAATATAGATCCGAACCCCATCTGATTCGCCTGCCGTACACATGCCTTGAAGCAACCGACACACTATTAAAAAAATTGGTGCAACAAAACCTATTTGATCATATGTTGGAAGAAGTCCAATTAATGCGGTAGGTACTGCAATACCCAGCATACTCAGCTTGAGTGCAACCAATCGGCCAAAGCGATCCCCAACAGATCCAAAAAACACTGAGCCTAATGGTTTAGACAGAGATCCAAGTAAAAATATACCAAATATTTTCAGTAGTGCATTGGTTGGATCCGAATCTGGAAAAAAATTTTCTGCGAACAGGCTGGCACAAAATCCATATAAGGCGTAATCGTAATATTCCACGACTGTGCCAAAAATCACCGACAAGAGCGTTGTGTGTTTGAATAACGGACGATATAATAAAGCAGTTTTTGTGCGCATCACACTCCCTCCGCTGGTATTACCCAGATCAGGTACTAAGAGTTAAACGCCCCTGCGTTTTTTCAGCCTAGCACTTATTCTGTGTTAGACACCCCCGGTGAGCGTGTGATCCTACGAGCAATGCTGGAACCTGTCAAGGTTATATTCCCTAGGTCTTTCTGCTAGAATATGACATATGCAAATGTGTTTATTAGGCGATACAAACCTCACTATTTCCCGTTTAGGCCTTGGAACAGTGAAGTTTGGCCGTAATGAGGCCATGAAATACCCCAAAGGGTTTGCGCTGCCTTCCGATCGAGAAGTCACCGAGCTTTTAGGAACAGCTAAAAATCTGGGTATTAACTTACTGGATACCGCACCGGCGTATGGATCCAGTGAAGAAAGACTTGGACAACTACTGACCGATCGTAAAAGCTGGATCATTGCCACTAAAATTGGCGAAGAATTTGAGCAGGGAAAATCCAGCTACATTTTTTCACCCGAGCATGCTCAATTAAGTATTGAACGCAGCCTCAAAAAACTTAAAACAGATTATTTAGATATCGTCTTAGTACATTCGGATGGTCGTGATAGTTATAATATCAAGCACTTTGGTATCTTAGACTTCTTACAGACCCTGAAACAAAAAGGTCTGATCCGAGCCTACGGCATGTCTACCAAAACTGTAGAAGGTGGACTGTTGGCATTGGATCACTCCGACATCGCTATGGTTACCTATAACCCAACGCACACACAAGAGAAAGCCGTTATAGAAGAAGCACATAAACGTCATAAAGGGATTTTTATCAAGAAAGCCTTTGCTAGTGGGCATTTAGAAAAGATCCACAACAGTGATCCCATCCAATACGCTCTAGACTTTATCTTAAAAGAGCCTGGTGTCAGTAGCATTATTTTGGGCACTATCAATCCCAAACATCTCAGACAAAATGTGGATTGTCTTATTCGCTCACCACATTCTGATCCAGCAAAATAGTTTCGATTAATTGACTGGTTGAGCAACCTTCTTTTAATCCAAGCACCCTTACTTCTCCGCCTTGGCTTTGCACATAGGCAGCGCCTGGTAATACACTTGTATCTTCATAATCGCCACCTTTCGTTAGCACATTAGGGGAGATTGCTTCAATTAATCGCTGAGGCGTGTTTTCACTAAAAGACACAACCCAATCAACTGCTTTCAAGCCACATAGCACACTCATTCTATTTTCTAGAATATTAATAGGTCGATCACTTCCTTTCAATCTACTAACGGAAGCGTCATCATTGACAGCAACCACAAGACGATCACCCAGTTTTTTTGCTTGTTCTAAGTACATCACATGTCCAGCATGAAGAATATCAAAGCATCCATTGGTGAAAACAATTTTTTCCCCTCGAGCTCTACTCACATTTATAGCTGCCAACAACTCGCACTCGGGCATTACACCCAGTGGTACATTTTGATCTTCACCTAAAGCGAGTTCGAGTTCATGAGCAGTTACCGTAGCAGCTCCTAACTTACCCACCACAATGCCAGCCGCAATATTTCCAAGATTGGCTGCTTGGGATAAAGTAAACCCTGAAGCAATCCCAACAGATAAAGCGGCAACAACGGTATCACCAGCACCAGTAACATCATGCACTTCTCGTGCAACGGCAGGAAGATGGGTTACCGTTCCATCAGCCGAAATGGTTGTTACCCCCTTTTCAGAGCGCGTAATTAGTAAAGAGCCAATATTGTGTTCTTTAAGAACCGCGAACGCTTTTTCCACCAAAATTTCTGTTGATTCACACTTCCCAACTGCTGCCTCAAACTCTTTTAAATTGGGAGTCAATACTGTTGCACCGCGATACATAGAAAAATCCTGGGACTTCGGATCCACCACAACTGGGATCTGTCTTTGATTCGCTAGTGCAATCAGTTCGACTGCATTGACCAAGGTTCCTTTGCCATAATCTGATAAAATCACAATATCGCTTGTATCAAGCGCTGCTTCATAACGGCTATAGAGCGCCTGGATTTCTTTCTCAGCGTGCTGTGCAAAAGGCTCTTCCATATCAATACGCACCATCTGCTGATTGCGACTCATGATTCGAAGTTTTGTAATCGTTTTATGCTTAGGTAACCTTTCAAGTTGGCACGCAATACCTCTCTGCAGCAATAATGTTTCTAAAGTATCAGCTGCCATATCCGTTCCAACTAAACCTAAAAGAGCAACATTCGCTCCTAATGCCCCTACACCAATGGCTACATTTCCTGCCCCACCTGGGCGTTCATCCATACGATTTACTTGCACAACAGGGACGGGTGCCTCTGGTGATATTCGTGAGGTCCCACCATGCCAATACTGATCAAGCATGACGTCACCCACCGTTAAAACATTTATTTTTTTAAAATTAAGAGTTGGAACTTTCATCGCATTACCTATTATTCATATTGATTTAAGCCTTCTTCGGCACATAAAATCAATCCATTTTTTCGACTATTTAATAAATGTAGATTGTCAGCTTCGCGTGTTCTATCATTTTCCTTGTGCCAAAGGTGTATGACTGGGATCTGAAACCGCCCACTTTTACGTTTTATCCCTGAACTCAGCAACCGAATAACCAAATCGGAGTCTTCGTAGCCCCACCCTGAAAACTTTTCTTCCCAGCCATTTATCTGCTGCAAATCATCACGCCACATACCTAAGTTACATCCCTTAGCACCACGCCAGCATCTAGCACTTTTGCTTTCAAAGGCAACATGATTGCATTGAACAAAGGGCAACACACGATTACAGTGGCCTTGCAATCGTGCAAGACACCAACGCCAAACAGACCAAGTATGTAGAGGTAATGCCTCAGTAATAGCCGTCAAAGTAAAATTCGCGCTGAGTAAAACCCTGTTGCCTACCACAAAACATTTTTTCTTTGCGAGCTTTGCATGCCGTTGAATAAAATCATTACGTGGAATGCAGTCTCCATCCAGAAAAATCAAATAATCACCTAGAGCCGCTAACGCGGCCTTGTTGCGAATGGTTGCCGCTCTAAAACCTGTGTCCGCTTGCCAAATATGTAAAATGGGGATTTCACTACGCTCTTTGAACGTTCGAACTAATTGGGCCGTCTCTTCTTGTGAACCATCATCTGCAATAATAATTTCGAATGCATAATCGGTACGTTGAGAGACTAATGCATTTAAGACTAAACGCAACGCATGAGGCCAATTATAAGTAGTGACTACAACTGAAATCTTAGTGGGTATCATGCGTTGCTCCATCATTTAATGCTGCGTAAAAAACCGCTACTAGCAAAATAAATAAATAGCCTGAGGCAGAATCCATTAACCAAGAGTTCGCCATACAGCCCATACTGAAAGATAAAAGTAACCCATGCGCAAACCATCTTTCAGGTTTTGGTAAGCGAAAGCTCAGTTTAATCAAAGCACCCATGAGCATCAGCACAACCAACAGCCCTATCATACCCAGCTGTACGAAGATATTTAGGTATTCATTATGTGGATTTTTTGTCGTTTGCTCATTATTTACCTCAATGCTCTCTTTATAAACCTGATTAAAACTGCCTGTTCCTGATCCAAACCAAGGATGTCGCCAAGCAAGCTTCCAAGAGTTTTTAGCGTACGCTATACGTTCTAACAGAGAGTTGTCCATTTTTTCAAAAGATTGTTCTTCGACAGTCTGAACAACTGTATTAATATGAGATTGCAAAGGTGTATAGTTCATTGAAGCCAGTAGAATTATTGCACCCAACGCAAGCAATCCAACCAGTCGACCTTTCCAGGCAAACCGCTGTAAGCAAAAAAGGCCCCATAAGCCAATACAAATAATTTGGCCCGTGCGGCCTGTGTTCACAAAAAAGAGATAATAGATATTCATCGCTACAAGACTCATAAATAGCAGTTTCTGCAGCTCTTTTTGAGTACCCAATGAACTATGGCCTAAAAAAAAGCAAGCTAAGGCCATCATAAAACTTGTATAGATGTGATCACGGAAAACACAGGCTTGACCAAACTTCAGACCAATAGCAACCACACCATACATTTTCAACATGCCCAATAGCAGAGCCAACATCATCGCACTGACAAAAGACATAAGCACAAGATACCGCCACTTTACAGAGCGCATCAAAGGAAGTAAAAAAGGTATATAAAGTAACTTGCTCATTTTTCCAAGTTGTCTGACAATATCTTCTTGCGTACCTTCCGAATACAAAGCACCTAGTAAAAAAAGCGCAAAAAGCCAAATCGCCCCACGAGATACTGGGTGCGTTTTAATAATATGCACTTTTTCCTTTAGATTTCCAGAAACAACCCAAGCACACATCAACAGGGACAAAACCATATGTGTGCCGGCGGTAGAAATGGGTATTACAAAAGCCAATAGCACTGCGCACCAATGACTCAATGTTTCTTTCGAAAATTTTTCTTTAGACAAAGGCACAGCTACTGAAATCATGCGCTCACCTTTTCCTGGATCTGTTGTGCCAAATGAGACCATACTTTCTCGGGGGACAACTCAGCAAAACATTGTGGATTCTGTGTTTTTTCACCAGTATAAGTGCACTCTCGGTTAAAGCACGGAGCACAAGGGAATTGCGAAGCTAAATGTAACTGTTGCTGACCATACGTACCTGATAAACCTGGATCAGTTGGACCATAAAGTGACACAGTTGGCACACCCACCGCCGCCGCCAAATGCCCAAGACCCGTGTCAACAGTCACAATTCCACGAGCAGAAGCCAATACCGCAGCTACTTCAACCAAACTCAATTTGGTTGCCACAACAAAAGCTTTATCGGTAACCGCTGCAATCTTCTTAGCACGAGCTAACTCGATTTCAGTGCCCCAAAGCAATTGTATTTTGAAACCCGCTTCGGCTACTTTTTGCGCAAGTTGTTGCCAATAGATCTCTGGCCAATGTTTTGTAGCCCAAGTGGTTCCATGCAAAAAGACACAATAGGGGCCTTCAAGTGAAACCGTGGGCAACCGTTGGCAATCAATACCGTAATCCACAGCATCCTTCGGAACCACGTAACCCAAACTGTTTGCAAACAGAATTCGATTACGCAAAACAGCGTGTGTATCCCAAGAAGCGATCGCATGTTTCTTATAAAACAGACTGCTGAGAGATTCTCGAGCTGATCGCCAAGAAAAACCAGCTTTCAAAGGACTACGGCTCAGCATGGTCAATGCTGCACTCTTCAACAATCCTTGAGCATCAATCACCATATCATATTTTTTTTCGCGAATTGCTTGTAGTGATTGAATCAATTCACCCTTTCGAAGCATTTTCCATTTATGCTTTCTAAACCGACGTAATGCAACGGGCAAAACTCGATCAACCGCTGGATGCCATTTAGGTATTTCCTGAAATGATTCTTCTAACACCCAGTCAAATTGAATGGTAGGACACGCATGAAGAGCATCCGTTAACGCTGGTAGAGTGTGTATAACATCACCCAAAGAGGACGTTTTAATAATTAGAACACGCATCAAACTACCACAGCATCAATTACGCTAAGCACTTTTTCAGGGTATAGTTCCTGCATGCATTTATGGTGCCCCAATGGACATTCCCGCTTAAAACAAGGACTACAAGACATCGACAAACGCACAATTTGCGAAGCTCCACCAAGCGGAGGAGTAAAACCAGGATCAGTCGATCCATAAACAGCAACCAATGGCTTTTGCAAAGCAGCAGCGATATGCATGAGTCCCGAATCATTAGTTAACACAAGACTGCTTAATGATAATAAATCAATCGCTTCGTCCAGTGTTGTTTTTCCAGTTAGATCCAAGCACTGTTCGTCCATACCCGCTTGAATTTTAGCCGAAACAACACTGTCATTTTTAGAACCAAAAATCCAAACCGCCCAACCTTCTTTTTGTTTTTTTTGAGCAACTTCAGCGTAGTAATTTTCTGGCCAACGTTTTGACGCACCAAATTCAGCGCCAGGGCACAAGGCTAATATAGGACGTTGTAAAACATCAGCAGTGATTCCAAATTTGTGACAAACTGCTTGAACCGTTTCTTCTGAAATTTCTAACCGTGGATAAGGAACCGTTTTAGTTGGTGATGCATTTCGATCATAAGCAAGATGTGCGAAACGATCGATCATTTTCGGTAGCGCTTTTTTATTTAGACGCCGATAATCATTCAATAAACCGAAACGACATTCCCCTAAGAACCCTGTGCGCAACGGGATTTTTGACCACCAAGGAATCAATGCAGACTTCCAAGAATTAGGTAACACCATTGCTTGTGTGTAATTTTCTACTCGTAAGCGTTTCGCTATGGCATATCTTTGTTTTAAATCAAGACGACCATGTCCAACGGGCATCACAAACGATTGTCGCACCTCAGGCATGCGATCTAGTAAAGCTCGACTCCACTGTGGCGCCAATACATCAATGGCAACAGAGTCATCTTGTTCTTTAATAGTCCGAAATAACGATTGGGCCATGACCATGTCCCCAACCCACGCAGGCCCTACCACAAATATTTTTTTCAATTACTCTCTCCCTTACTGAGTACATACACTGTTCCACAATAAGGACAAACCGCCTCACCTGCCGAGTCTATTGGCAAATACACTTTTGGATGCGCATTCCAAAGCGTCTGATCGGATCTAGGACAAGCTAAAGGCAATTCTGCTTGAGTGATTTCATATCGATTCGCTCTCTGACCACTCATAAAACCTTATATCCTTCCCACCAATCTTTATTCAAAGAAGTATTTTACCTGAGTGTACTGAAAATACGAGTACTTTTTCAAGGGTCAGTTAACTTTCACCTTGATTGAACAATCAACATCACTCCATTTACACTCGTGACTTCCACTTTGCTTCCCTCAGGCAATTCCGGTCCTTCTACCTGCCAAGTAGAATCGTCTACACGTATTTTTCCGCGACCATTCACAATCGCCTCAGACAAAATAAAGGTGCGCCCGATATATTGTTCTGCACGTCGATTCAACCTTGGAGCATCGGTTTCACTTCGATGCCGCTTCAGATAGTAATGCCACCCGACCATACTGACTAAAGAAGCAACTGCGAATAGCACTAACTGATACTGCCATAGTATTTCAGGCAATCCCCAAATCAAGATGCCCATAGCAGCTGAAACTATTCCCATCCACAATAAAAAGAAATTTGCGCCAAGCAACACTTCAAGCGTGATGAGAAGAACAGAAAAACCCAGCCAAAAAAGATAAGTAAACATCCATGCTTTGATCATCATGATTTTTTCTCAAACACTGTTTTGGCTAATTCACTAATTCCCGCTAAACTGCCGATAACACTACCTGCTTCTAATGGCATTAAAACGACCTTCTGATTTTCCGCTGAAGCAATTTTCCCCAAGGCATCAATGTATTTTTGTGCGACAAAATAATTAATCGCTTGTACATTCCCTTGCGTAATCGCGCTGGAAACAACTTCAGTGGCCTTTGCCTCCGCTTCCGCTTGACGTTCACGCGCTTCTGCGGCCAAAAATTCCGCTTCTCGTTTACCTTCTGCTGTTAACACAGCTGATCTTTTCTCACCTTCGGAGCGCAAAATTTGTGATTGACGGACCCCTTCCGCTTCCAAAATCCTGGCTCTTTTCTCTCTCTCGGCTTTCATTTGTGCTGCCATAGACTCCACAAGATCCCGTGGAGGCGCAATGTCTTTAATTTCGATTCGATTGACTTTCATACCCCAAGGAGCTGTGGCTTCATCGATCACAACTAACAAGCGTGAATTAATATGATCACGTTTCGAAAGCGCCTCATCCAGATCAAGTGATCCTAAGACTGTTCGAATATTGGTTAGTGTTAAGTTACGCAATGCTCTTTCTAAATCGGTCACCTCATAGGCTGCTTTCGCCGCGTCAACTACTTGAAAGAAAACAACAGCATCTACCTTCACCATAGCATTATCTTTCGTAATAATTTCTTGAGAAGGGATATCTGCAACTTGTTCCATCATGATGAGCTTTGCTCCAATCTGATCGATGAAAGGGACAATAATCGCTAACCCTGGGCGCAAGGTTTGTGTATAGCGACCAAATCGCTCCACTGTCCATTCAAAACCTTGTGGCACCTGCTTTACGCTCATAAAAACAACCGAAATGGCAAAGAAAGCCAACAACCCTACAACAATTGCAAAATCCATAATTATTCCCACTATCTGTGTTATATTCGAATCATTATATTCTAAATGGGCACGCAGACCCAAATAACTCTGATACAATAACTGAATTTTAGGGCCAATTTAGTTATCTAGTTTACTATTTAAATGGCTGGCAGGTCAAAGGTATAAATCTATGGCGAATCATTCGCGCACCAAACGTAAAACGCATCGTAGTACACAATCAGCCACATTTCCCTGGACCTGGCTGCTCTCAGGCATGTGCGTCGGGATCCTTGGCACTGCAGTTTTATTTGCCTTATTCCATGATCGCTCACCTATTAACCTTACCTTAACTAAACGCCCAACTCTCAAAAAGACACAAGCCAAAAAGAAAAAACTGATAGCAAAGACAACTCAAAAAAGGCCCGCTCAGCGTTTTGAATTCTATCATTTACTTCCGGGTATGGAAGTCCCCGTAGCAAAGGAAGCCACAAAAAGTACCGTAAAGCAAAAGCCACCTAAAACGACAATCAAGCGTGTTACCGTTAAAAGTGAACGCCCTAAGAGCACAATGCCTAATGTCAAAAAATCCCATAAAATTATCACCAAAAGCAAACCACAAAAAACAGTTGTAAAAGTGCAAAAGAGAATTGCCGCTGCACAATACCTCATTCAGGTAGGAACTTATCAGGATAGCAAAGAGGCCACTGCACTTAAAAAACATTTATCTGCGAAGCATTTTTCACCACGGATCCGGAAAGTAGAAACCGAAAATGGTACTCGATTTCGAGTAACTTTGGGACCCTTTCCAACAGAAGCCTCTGCTTTACAGAAAAAGAGGCGCCTAGAAAAACAAAACATTCAGAGCATTTTAATTCTACAGCGATAAGGAGTAACTACTTGGAACAATTGAGGGGCACGACAATCCTATGTGTACGTAAAGGATCCCAAGTCGTTATTGGTGGAGACGGACAAGTCTCGCAAGCCAATACTATTTTGAAGGGTAACGCACGCAAGGTCCGTCGATTGTATCAGGAACAAGTAATTGCCGGATTTGCTGGAGGCACTGCAGACGCATTTACCCTGTTTGAGCGTTTTGAAAAAAAACTAGAGGCCTATCAAGGCCACCTGCTTCGAGCAGCTGTAGAGCTAGCCAAAGACTGGCGCACCGATCGTGTTCTACGTCGTCTGGAAGCTTTACTCGTTGTCGCAGACAAACAACATTCTCTCATGATCACTGGCAATGGTGATGTCATCGAACCTGAGCAAGGCATGATTGCTATTGGTTCTGGTGGTGCATTTGCTCAAGCGGCAGCACTGGCGTTGCTCAACAACACCAAGCTGAATGCACGTAGTGTGGTCGAAAAATCCTTAGCTATTGCTGGTGACATTTGTGTGTATACGAACCATAACTTTACCATCGAAGAAATCAAGAGTAACAACGAATGAAAAAAACTTTACTAGATGCTTTAACCCCACAACAGATCGTAACAGAACTTAATAAGCATATTGTTGGCCAAACCGCCGCTAAACGTTCGGTAGCAATTGCCATGCGTAGTCGCTTTCGTCGTATGCATGTAGAAGAAGCACTGAGACCAGAGATCACACCTAAAAACATACTCATGATTGGGCCGACCGGTGTAGGAAAAACAGAGATAGCGCGCCGCTTAGCTAAACTGGACAATGCACCATTCATCAAAGTTGAAGCCACTAAATTCACAGAAGTCGGTTACGTCGGTCGCGATGTAGACTCGATTATTCGTGATTTAGTTGATGTATCTATTAAGCTAACCAAAGAAGAGGCTATTCATGCGGTACAAGCAAAAGCCGAAACCCTTGCACAAAACCGAGTACTCAACATTTTAGTGCCACCTACCCTTAATGAGGGTAAAGAAGAAAATAAAGATCACACTGCTGCCCAAAAGCTTTTTCGTAAAAAACTCATCAATGGTGAACTTGATGAAAAAGAAATTGAAATTGAACTTTCTCATAATCCAATCGGTGTTGAAATCATGGCGCCACCCGGCATGGAAGAAATGTCCAGCCAACTTCAAGGGCTGTTTCAAAACCTTTCTAGTGACCGAACACGGAAACGAAAACTAAAAGTCAAAGATGCTCTTAAGCTGATTTGTGAAGAAGAAGCCAGTAGTTTAGTGAATGACGATGACATCAAAGCCGATGCGCTCAGGAAAGTGGAGCAAGCGGGTATAGTTTTTCTAGATGAAATTGATAAAGTCACACAGCGCACAGAACAACGTGGTAGCGGTGATGTTTCCCGTGAAGGTGTACAACGCGATTTACTTCCTTTAGTTGAAGGCTGCACCGTTTCAACAAAATATGGGATGGTAAAAACTGATCATATTCTTTTTATTGCCTCTGGTGCATTCCACTTATCCAAACCCTCCGACTTGATCCCAGAGCTACAAGGACGACTGCCTATACGTGTGGAGCTGGAAGCACTAACCGCTGAAGATTTTGTACGCATTTTGACGGAACCAAACGCTTGCTTAACTAAACAATACCAAGCCATGTTGGCAACTGAAGGCGTTACCGTAAAATTCAAGAAAACAGGTATTCAACGTTTGGCTGAAATCGCCTGGGAAATTAATGAGCGAACTGAGAACATTGGTGCAAGGCGACTGCATACTATCATGGAGCGACTGCTGGATGAACTTTCCTTTACCGCAACAGAAAAGGTAGGCTCAAGCATATCTATCGATAAGGCCTATGTGAATAAACAACTACAGTCTTTAGCAAAAGATGACGATCTCAGCCGTTTCATTCTTTAAAATACAACTCTGAATTTAAACGAGGCTGAATGGCTGACAAACGATTTTTTAGCATACAGATCGTAACCAGCATTCATGAAAATATCTTCCGTGAAGAAGACCGAAACCCCAACACCCAGGTTAATGCCACCCCGTGCAGGTTCTGGACCATTGGACACAAAAGCACCACCGCCACCGGCAAAACTGGTAGTGATATTGAACTTGGGCGGCCTTATGTCATATAAATAGAAAGCATGCATTTCTGGCAGAAAAGAGTCTGGCTCACTGACTTCTGTAATTTTCCCACCTAGGCCTAGCTCTGCAATTGTCGTGCCACGCGCATCCACACGCAGGTTAGTGCCTGGTGCGCCTTGCTCGGTATAGCGCAAGCGATTGAGACGCGTATACTGTAAACTCGCCATTGGGGCAAGTTCTAAGTTCACTATTGGAATGGAAAAACCGCCTTCTATACGACCGCCTGTTTGGATCCCTTTATAATCTGAGTGTGCTACTTGGTTTGTGATTTGGATATTACGGATCCCTTTGTAATTATTGTGGCCCCACATGATGACACCATCCATAAACAAATTTTCATAGTTTGCACTACCATAAAAACTAGCCTGCAAACTTTGAACAGTAGTCACATTGCCAGTAAAGTCTTGACGTTTCACATAGGTTGCACCATAGGTTACTGCCACACCCGCTCTAAAATTATCACCGATGGGGGTATCCGCTAATAATCCAAACCCACCGGTTACAGCACTAAACCCTGCCATCTGTCCACGCGTTCTTTGTCGCGCAGTATTACCAAACACAAGAGGGCCATAGGAACTTTGGCCGTCGAGCACATCTCCCCCAACATAACCACGTTCAAGCAAGTTACCTGCTCCACTACGAAACGCATGAAGTCGACCCATGATTTTATCCGTCACAGCGTCTTGAATTAAGCGACTGCCAGCCACACTTCCACCATTTACTTCATGTGGCAACAGTTGTCGATAAATATCTTCTACTTGTTCTTCGGTTGACTGCGCACCAATAACACTCAATACAGGAAACCTGCTGATCACACTGGGATCTGTTTCACTAAGTGCTATCAATTGATCTAACCCTTTCGCTACCCCTTTGAGCACTGGATTTTTAGTAATGGATTCAAACGACCGACGAGCGACAGTTAAGCGTAAATTTTGTCCAGACACGCTAGGCTTGAAGCTGAAAAACAAAGAAAGTGGCGCCGACACTTCTGGAAACTGGTTTACAGTAAATGCACCTGTGGTATTTAGCACATCAAAAGAATCTCCACTTACCAAACTATCACCACCACCGGGCAACGTAACTTTGATCTTACCACCATTAAAAGTGGTGTTACCTATTACATTAATTAGGCTAGGTGTTCCATCATCTGCGATCAGCATCTCCAGTCGACCTGACTGCACAAAATTTCCAACAATGGTTCTTGGTGTGGTAGCCGTATGAATAATAGTTCCCATATTGTTTACGGTTGTTGCGACAATTGGGTTATCCGTTAAAGTAAGTGAACCTGTTGAGCTGATATTTAGAATATTAGTATTAATTGTGCCTGTTGCCGAAGGAACAAAATTACCATTAACATTAACAGTACCTGTTGCAGGTAGAGCATTATTAATATTTGCGTTAAAGGAAGCACCTTTATTAATATTAAATACCCCTCCATTATCTAGGACAACATTTACGGCATCCAATAAACTGCCTCCTGCGTTTAAATTTAAAGTGCCACCAGAAGCAATCGATAGAGCTGAATAACCACTTACAGGATTATTCAAGGTAAAAACACCACCATTTCCAACGGTCATGGAATAGGTTCCACCCGATCCTGAAATTGAACCACTCGTTTCCCAAATCCCTAAATTAGTCACAACACTGTTCCCACCAATAATGATATTGCGTGCACCCATATTAAGGATACCTTTGTTTTCAAAATCAATCACATTACTGGGTATCACCCAGTTCGTTGCTAATCCCACAATACCATTTGCACCTATTTTAAAAGTATGATATCCCGTAGGAGAGTTATTGATTAAAAATTCTTTGTTATTCACTTCGATAGTGCCAACCCCAGCAATAACACCATTGGTTGCAAATAAATTATTAAGCTCTAATGTTGAATCAGCTCCCCCTGTAATGGATCTTCCATTCATATCAAACTGCCCGCTGACAGCAAGTTTACTGCCAACTATATTTGGAATAGCCAGATCAACACCGTTAAGAAGAGCAGTTGCACCAGCATCTACTGTAAAGGTTGTAAAATTTGTTATTGGACTGTCAATAGTGAAGAAACCAGAAGCCACTGTAATCGTTTCCACCTGATTAATGGTATTGCCTGTTTGAGTATTCCCACTCGTCACTAATGAAGAGCCCGCTTCACCCACAATAGGACTTAAGATAGTACCACCTGACAAGTTAATAAGCGCTTTATTCGTGAGGGTATCCCCGGTAATAGAGCCATTAGTATAAACCGTCACCGTCCCTTCATTAATTAAAGGACCGTAAGTGGCATTCACCGTGCCCCCACTACCGCTAGCTTCAGAAACCACTAAACTGGCCGTTGCTGGAATAGTAAAATTTGGTAATGGTGAACCCATAACACCTAAATGAATAGCGCCAGAATCTTTTACAGATAAAACCTCAAATCCTTGTGGCACATTACCTGTTGTAATGGTAAAGTTGCCATTTGTACTTTGAATCGTTCCAACATTTTGAATAATTCCATTTGTAGAAAACCCTGCGCTAATGATTAAAACCGAAGTTGAATCTACTGGCGTCTCACCTGTAATATTTCCCGCAACAGCGCCTCCACTTAATTCAAAAGTGGCCCCTTTGTTAATCAAAACACTACTCGCCAAATTTGCACCACTGGCCAATGTAAGTTGTCCTTCCTCAACAGTAGTTAAGCCCGTGTACAAATGATCGCCAGTCAAAATTAATGTACCTGGACCTAATTTTGTTACTGTCCCTGTACCACTAATGACGTCATTGTAAGTATCTGTTTGCATATCCACAGATTGATCTAGCAGTAAACTCGTGGTCCCATTCAAGGTGATGTTACCTTGAATACTTCGCGTTGCATGTCCTCGTAGAGAACCACCATTGACTGTCGTTCCGCCCGTATAGCTGTTGTCTCCTGTCAACGTCAGAATCCCAGTATCAATTTTGACCAATTCACCTGAACCACTCATATCATCTGTATAAGTGGCATCTGTAGCCTGTTCAAAAATGACTTGTGTTCCAGCTAAAGCCAAAATATTACCTTGCAAACTTCCAACAGCACCTTGCAAGGCGCCACCTGAAATAGTCGTACCACCCCGATAGCTATTGGTGCCTGTTAGGGTGACAGTACCACTCCCTTGTTTGTTCAGACTACCAAGACCAATAATATTACTGTCAAAAGTAAAATCCGTGTTATCCCCTAAGGAAAAAACGCCACCCGATCCAATACTAATAGTGCCTGAACCTGAAGCCACATTTACATCTATATCAAAACCATTTAAATCAAGATTGCCATCTGCACTTATAAACAAATCTGTTCCAGTAGCAATGGCGTTATTAATACCTATTCTCAAAGTACCAAAATTAATATAAGTCCCACCTGTATAGGTATTGGCTTGAGTTAACGTTACTATTCCGGTGTCACCTACTGCTCCAATTTCTAACTGCCCTGTTCCAGTCATCAAGCCTGTGTAGCTACCAGAGGCTGCACCTTGAGTAAAAAGCACAACAGAATTATTGATGATATTACCTTGAACACCCAATGTATCTCCCTGCAAAACCCCTGCAGTAACAGTCGTCCCCCCATTATAAGTGTTCACACTTTCAAGACTTATGACACCCGTGCCATTTTTGACTAAACTACCGCCAACACCAGAAATAACACCTGAGAAAGGCACAAACGGTGTGGCACTACCGATAGATAGCGTTCCACTCCCTAAGGTAACCGCGCCCGATCCCGTTAAATCCGCCATGGTCTGATTAAACCCATTCACATCTAAAGTCGTACCATTTGGAACCAAAACATTGCCACTTACAGGTAGAGCATCGTCCACTCCAACCTGTAGCACACCCTCGGAAATCGTTGTGCCATTGGTATAAAAACTGTTTCCAGAAAAAGTAACCGTACCACTACCTTGCTTAATCAAACTGCCCGCCGTTGGGTTAACAACTCCACTAAAAATAGTGTTTGTGCCTGTGCCAAAAGTGAGCACTGCAGTACCTAAGGTAACATTGCCTGAACCACTAAAATCCTTAACAGTTTGATTGAAATTATTCATGTCAAATAAACCCGGGGTATTCACGATGAGTGATTCTGGAACTGTCAACACATCTGCGTTTAATGCCGTAAATGTGCCTCCATCAATCAACAAATTTCCACCAATCCCACTTGCACCACTGGTGTAGTTAAGCGATCCACCATTTACTGTTACAACACCCTGCACAATACCTGTCAAATTTGTTGTGCCGCTGTTCATAACAACATTGCCTAAAACCGTGCTATTGACTACAACGATTCCAGTGGTCACCGTTAAATTACCGCCAATACTACCTGGCGAAAAATTAAGCGTCCCATTATTAACAATCACATTACTGGGTGTGGAACCGGTGACGTTTGCTGTGCTCCCTCCTGTCACCGTAATAGCACCCAACCCTGTCCCCGTTAAATTTAGGATTCCGCTATTAACGGTCGTCGTTCCTGTATAAACATTGGCGCCTGGTAAGGTTTCTGTATTGGTTCCATTCTTAATCAAATGTCCATTACCTGAAACGATCCCGCTAAAAGTACTATTCGCTGAATCCCCAAACGTTAATGTCCCTGAGCCTAGGGCAATACGACCTGTCGCCGCTCCGCTGAGATCACCAATCCGCTGACTGAAATTATTTAAATTAAAATTACCATCCACAACAACATTGCTACTGGTTGCATTGATAACATTCACAACTTGTGTATTAAAGGTTCCAGCAGAAGCAATGGTTACATTTCCTGCAATGGTACCAGTGGAGTTCAGTGTCCCACTGTTAATATTTGCACTGCCACTTGATGATCCACTAAAATTTAAAACACTGCCTCCATTAATATGGAGTGTTCCAATTCCATTACCATTTAAGGTTAAAGTCCCACTATTTGATGTGGTTGTACCTGTATAGGTGTTTGCTCCAGATAGAATGACGGTTCCCGACCCATTACGAATTACATTCCCCGCTTCTGAAATAACACCACTAAAAGTTGCACCAGTTGAGCCTAACGTCAAAGTAGCACCACCTAATAGAACACTCCCACTGCTGCTTAAATTTCGAATGGTTTGACTTCTCCCATTCAAATCAAAAGTACCTGTTGCTGAAACATCCCTAGACGCATTAAAAGCATTAGTAGTATTCATTCGCAAAGTAGCACCACTATTAATGGTTGCCGATCCTTTACTGCTAGTACTACTAGTTAAAATTAGTATCCCACTTTCTACAACCGTGGATCCGGTATACGTATTTGCTGCCGATAATGTGATCGTACTCCCACCCTGCTTGCGCAAAGTTCCATTGCCGCTTAAGGTGCTGGCATAAGTTCCTCCACCGCTCGTAAACCGTACTTCCGCATTATTCGTAATATTACCTTGCAAACTTGTGGTTGTACCGTGTAGCCTTCCACTGGAGACCGTCGTTCCACCCGTGTAACCATTAGCACCAGATAAAACTAAAACCCCGGTTCCCGTTTTATTAATCCCACCACCACCTGTGATAGTTCTCGTTGACGTAAATGTTTTACCTGATCCCATATTAAAAGTTACAGTTCCACCATGGATGTACATATCCTCACCAGAAGAGGTGCCATCAGATCCGCCTACACCCGCACTACCAGCCGTAACGGTATTACCACTCATACTGCCTGAATCTTGAATCGTAACGGATGCTCCACTACGAACAAAAATAGCGCCACCTAAACCATTACCACCGTTCTTAGCAGCTCCACCACCAAAGCCACCAGCACCTGGATTTCCGCCACTACCGCCACCACCACCGAAACCACCAGTGCCACCAGTGCCATCATTACCGCCGCCACCTCCATACGTTCCACCATTACCACCCACTGATAGAGCACCATTGCCTCCACCAATACC
>CAYGPC010000018.1:0-29955 GCA_964351705.1 uncultured Legionellaceae bacterium | reverse complement strand
ATTGTACCCACATTAATATGCGGAAGATCTCTTTCAAATTTATCTTTAGCCACGAAACCATTCTCCTAAAAACGTTTAACCCAATATACTGGAGCCCACAACCGGGATTGAACCGGTGACCTCTTCCTTACCAAGGAAGTGCTCTACCACTGAGCTATGTGGGCCTAGCTAGTGCTTAGAACGACATAACTCCACTCACTACAAGCTGGAGCGGGTGATGGGAATCGAACCCACGCTATCAGCTTGGAAGGCTGAAGTTCTACCATTGAACTACACCCGCGCAATGTACTTACCACCCAACCATTCGCATTAATTGGTGGAGGGAGAAGGATTCGAACCTTCGAAGGCAGAGCCGGCAGATTTACAGTCTGCTCCCTTTGACCGCTCGGGAACCCCTCCTCTCAAACCTAACTAGAGTTAAAAGACTAATAAAAACCCCAGGTACGCGCGAAGCGGGCATTTTTCCACAACCACACCCCGAAGTCAACTACCGATTAGAATTCGCTCTCTGATCTTCCAATTTTGAAAGCGAGCGAAGAACAATTAATAAGTTTTAAAACAAACTTATTTCAATATTTTGACTCGGCTACTTAACGCATGCGAAACTTGCCGCTCAAACCTGTTACAGGGAGTTACACTGTCATGCTGAGAGACTCAAACGACGATAATTTTCATCCTATAGACTTAGGACATTCTTTTGTAACAGAAAATCTGCAAGCGGAAGACATCACTACCGCCAATCTTGATGCCATCATCGCTACTCTCCCACATACGAAGGAAGATTGGAAAAAAAGCATTATTTCAACACTTAAGCAAGGTGATCTCTTAGCGATTGTTTCCATTCTGAATCAATATGAAAAAAAATTCTCAATGGATCCTGCACGATACCGTTTCAGTGACACTTCTGGCGATGGCGATACTCTACCCATGCTCGTCTTGCGTTTGCCAGATCCAAGCCTACCCATCCTGGAACTACTCTTAAACAGCGATCCAGAAATGTTAGACCACAAAAATCGTTCTGAACAAACACTACTTCATGTTTTTGCCGATAACACTAAAATGAGCCTTGAAAAAGAAGCAGCTATTTTTCAATTTTTAAGCGTGAGGATCCGCACACGAAATTCTTTTGATCCAAATCATCAAGATGCTAAACGCTACACTGCTCTACATTTAACAGCCTATCATCGTCGCGGAAAACTTTTTAGCTTAATGTGTACTTTACCCGGTATTCAGACCAACCTCAAAACCACTATTGGTGGCATGCATACGCGCGCCTTTGGTTGGCCTACAGAATTCTCGCCGATGGATACTGCTTTTCTGGGACATACTTATGACGCACACTCACAAAAAGCACAAAATGCTGCATGGCAAATGATGACAACTGTCGCTTACGCCACCATGGGTGGTCTAAGTAATTTGCTCCCAAATGCTTCTGGAACCCAACTGCCCAACGAACTTGACTCAAACCAAAGGCTACTAGTGGATTTTCTGCATGAAACCACAGATTGCCACAACAGCATCACTCAAAGCTTGGAAGACTATTACGCTGCTTATTTGCGCCGAGCTACCCAATTGAACTCACATTATCCCAGCCAATAGGGGTATTTACACACTAACAATGATTAGCAAGCAAACTATCTTCTGCTAAACTGTGAAGACGAGGCAACCTACTGTCGCGTGTTGTCGTTTGTTTAGGGAAGAGAAACACTATGCACAAATACCTCCGCAGCTCACTCATTGTCTGCTGTTTACACGCTCATACAGTGGGTGCAGAGTATTTCACCGTTAACTCAACCAAAGACACCACTAGTGGCTCAGGCAATCAAGGAACGCTACGCTATTGCATTCACCAAGCCAATCAAAAGCCCGGCAGCGTTATTGCCTTTGATTTGCCCAACGCTAAGGATCGCAGAATACTACTCAACACACCGATGGTCCCCATCCAAAATGATATGACTATTGATGGTAATAATGCACCCAATCTAGTTATTCATGGCAGAACACGCTACACACCTTTTTTTGTACACCAAGGCACTGTCTCTATTAAAAATCTCACTCTTCAAAATGGAAACTCAAAGGGCGGTAATGGTGGCCGCGCTGAAATCACAGGTGGTGGTGCACTTGGCGCAGGCGGTGCTTCCTTCATTAATCAAAAC
Organism: uncultured Legionellaceae bacterium; assembly: GCA_964351705.1. Taxonomy (GTDB): domain Bacteria; phylum Pseudomonadota; class Gammaproteobacteria; order UBA6186; family Azoamicaceae; genus CADEGZ01. Next base: position 27,799 of record CAYGPC010000018.1, on the reverse strand, counting down.
GCGAATGTTACCTTCGAAGACGTCAATTTTATCAACAATCGTGCGACCGGTGGAAATGCTCCTGCCAATAAAGGCGCCGGCTGCAGTGGCGGTGGTGGTATGTTGCAAGGGCATGGCGGTAATGGTCGCTCTGGTTGGCATGATATTGCTGGAGGCGGTGGTGGTCTTGCTGCTACAGGCGCACACGCACCCAATAATCGTATTTCAGGAAGAAATGGCACGGATGGGATCTTAGAGCAAGTCGCACCTGGTGGAAATGGAAGCCTACCTCTTGATAGCCCACTCTCCGTTGCAACTGGCGGTAAAAATGGTGGTGGCGGTGGATCGGGTGCAGCCTGGAACACCGACAAAAAAATGCGTAATAATGGTACCAGTGGTGGCGGTGGTGGTATTGGAGGTGTTAGCGCACAACTCAACAGCAATGACGGTGGCAACGGCGGCGACTATGGCGGCGGTGGTGGTGCAGGTGCAAATGAACTCAGTGGTAATCAACACGGTGGTTTAGGCGGTTTTGGTGGTGGTGGCGCAGGTAGTCGAAACCCAAACCAAGTCCCAAGTGGAGGGTTTGGTGGCGGTGAAGGAGGGATCCTTGGTATTCATCCTAGAGGTAATGGTGGATCCGCTTTGGGTGGCACGTTATTTTTGCGTGAGACTTCCCATGTGGTCATACGCAGTGTTTATAAAGATATCAGTATTCGAAATAGCCGCTTAATTACTGGAAAGGGCCATGTTTCTGGTGTCGCAGAAGGCACAGACATTTATGGCATGCTCAATACAAAAACCACTTTTGATGTAGGATCTGAGCGTATCATCAAGCTCTATGGGGCGATTGGTGGATCAAACACAATCGAAAAAATTGGATTAGGTACTTTAGAACTCAGAGGCAAGAACTCAACCACACAGCCAACACAATTGATAGCCGGCACACTGAAATTGCCAATGGGTAGTGAACTCGGAGCTGTTTATTTCAACGGCACAGCTGTACTTGAACTTAATGGCGGCAAGGTACAAAATATTTCAGCCAGCAGTGAATCCAATGATTCAACCGTAAACATCCTAGCAAACACTACTTTAACTCACTCTATTTCCAATGTTAATGAAGTAAACATCGGCGCAACGCTCAATTTAAATCAAACTGAACTTCTTAAGGACTGTCAGCTAATTCGGCTTGGCAATAATAAAAGTGTTTTAAACCTTAACGCCGCACTTACGCTACCAAAGGCTTCCACCATCGATTTACAGGATGGAGCAATGAATATCAACAACATCCTCAATCTCAACGGAAAAATACTGCCCACAACAGGAGCAATGTCTGTAGGTCCACAAGGTAGCATTCATGTAAATACCGATGGGGTTTTAAGCCAAACAACCTTTAGTCAGGGTAGCACTTTACATCTCAATGGGGGGCGTTTGAGTGGAACAATCAGCGGACAATCCTCAATTATTGCACACCAAAACACTTCCCTACCACAGACCACTGCTAACAATATCTTGATCAAACCTAATGCCACCTTGACTGCAAAAAACCTTACGACAGTGCACGATAAATTAGTGATTGAACAATTAGGCACTCTCGACTTACAGTACCCTATGCAAGGAAACTTGCATAATGCGGGCACACTTTTAACTAGCGGCACGCCAAAACAGTCACTCACTGGTAACTACTACCAAAATACCGGTGGCATACTAAAAATCAAAGTATACCCTGATGGAACCTCAGATCATTTCACTATAGACGGTGATGCATCCATTAAAGATGGTTGTATACATCTCTACAATCCAAATAATGGCAGCAATTTTCAAGCGTCACAAACCTATGAGGTGCTTAGTACAACTGGCACGTTAAAAGCTGAAAACATCACTTGTGTGATCCCTAGTGTTTTACTTAATGTTACACCTCGAGTACAAAACAATGTTCTACAGATACATCTTACCCTAGGCGAAATCAAAAAAATCAATAAGATCCCTCAATTCACTGGGTTATCAGAGGCTTTGGATACTATCATTGCCAGTCCTGACGAAAAGAAAATGCCAGAAGTTTTTGCTGCTTTAGATCGAGCCGAAACCGCAGAACAAACCGAAGATGTGTTGTCTAGCCTTATTCAGGAAGGCGTCAACGGTGGTCTTACGCAGCTGAATGTTGCAACAGTTACACTTCCAATGGAGCGGATCCAAACGCGATTAATAACTCTGCGTCTTGCCCACAATACTACCCAACATACTGGATACGTCGCTGGTGACGATATAGAGTCTGAACATTATATTGGACCGATTATTCTGCACAGAAGTATTCATCAGAAAACCGATCAAAGCATCTCGGGTTACCATGCTAAAACCATTGGTGCAGGTCTCATGGCGGACACCAAGATAAATGAGCAGATGCGTATAGGTGCCGTTGCAAGTTATTCGGACAGTTTGATGCGTCGTCGCGATGAAACCGGTAGCACGGTTGCCATCGGTAATACCCAAGCCACACTATATACAGCATTGGATCATAAATCCGTATTTGTCGATTTAGCAGCCTTTGCAGCCAAAGGGCGTTTCAGGGGTCATCGGGTGATCCCGACACTCAACAAAACTGCACGCTCCAGTTATTCAGGAATCCAATTTGGGGGCAACGCACGTCTCGGTTTTATCATGCCTATGAACCATTTCACTTTATCACCCATGGCTTCTATACGATATGTGCATCTACGCAATGATCCCTATACTGAAAGTGGCGCTGACGATGCCAACTTAACTGTCATGAAATCGAATTCTGATGCAACGCAACTTGCGGTAGGTGGAAATATAGCCCAAAACAATGCCAACAATACTTTCAGCGTGGAAGCTCATGCCCTCTATCTCTATGATTTAAAACGTTCAAACAGTGTACTCAGTGCAACGTTTGTAAATGGTGGGCCGATTTTTGGTGTCAGTAATATCATTACCCCACCCAAAAAAGGTGTCAATGCAGGTGCCAGCTTCACCGCCTATTTCAATAACCGAACCGTTGCGCTCACAGGAAGCTACGATCTCGACTACAAACGCACACTACAAAGTCATACGACCACGCTAAAGTTAAAGTGCTTTTTTTAATTTAGAAGGTTATCTGAAAATGGTGCTGGCAACAGGAATCGAACCCGTGACCTGCTGATTACAAATCAGCTGCTCTACCAACTGAGCTACGCCAGCACGAAACGAAATCATAGCCTAAGTAAAATCTACTCGCAAGCGAGACTATTGATTTACTAGAATTCAAGCATGTCCTACAATTTTCGATAGTTTTGTAAAGCCTCCTTGCATTACAAGCACAGTCAAAAACCGGGACAATTTTATTTAGCCTCGGCCACCCTCGTCATTTTTTATGAACTTCGTTCATTAAAGAACTCTCAAGTGACTGGACGTCGTTTCGCCTGTTTTATAGCATTCAGTCCATTCCTACTAAAAACTTCACGACTAGCGAGGACTATCCGCCTTCTCTCAGCATCTTTAGCTCTAGAGCAAACTTACATTTGGCTGTCCAACGCTTCTTTTGTACGGTTCTGCCATCTTTTTTCTCCTTGTTCGTTACTAAAATAACGCCTTCGGAATGTCTAATCAATTAGCAGGGCAGTAGAGTGGAAATATATTTACCTCCCAAAAGTTGCTTGTATTAGTTAAAAAAAATACAGCTACTTAGGTGCAAGGTCAACAACCAATTATTTTCGCGAGAATTTTTTTATTGTAGAACATATGACTTTTTCTCATGCTTTTTCAACCATTGCCGATATAACCTTTAGTTGACGATTAAGGTTATTTCCTATGGACTTCAATGCTCTATTAAAAGTGGCACAAAAAGCAAACATTCATACGTTAGAGGACGTTAGGAGCTATTTCAATAAAAAAAACAATCGAGTTGGCGAATACATTCTTCGAAGTGATCCTAGAAGCAATGAGAAAGAGGCCTATGTTTTATCCATGCAAGGCCATAATGGCAACATCATGCATTTAAAAATCAAAAAAAATTCTGAAGGGAGGTTTGCGTGGAGTGAAGAAGATGAGGATATTTCATTTAATGAAGCGATTTCTAAATTAAAATCATTTGTTGAGAACAAAAAAGACAAAGTAGGTCCAAATCGACATCTTGTGATTGGTAATCCTGAGTTTTATAAAGAAACGTTGGCTGATGAGTTTAAAAGGCAACTGGCACAAACGAAAAAAAACGCTATTCGCACCTCAGCGGATGTCGAACGTTATTTTAAAGAAACAAAGAGTGAGCTTCGTCAATGGACAGTTCGAGAAGATCCTAAAAGAGGAGAGTCCAGAGCCTATATTTTATCGATGAAGGGTTACAACGGTAAAACAACGCATTTAAAAATCAAAGAAAGTGCCGATGGAGAGTTTACCTGGAGTGGAAGTACAGAAGCATTTTCATTGGAAGAGATGCTTGCAAAACTGAGCGTTTTTACTGAGCAGATAAAAAACAAAACAGGAGAAGCCGCGCACCTTGTCATGGGAGATAAACAAAAAGTGGTTTTGGCGCCAAAAGCTCCAAAAAGCCCTTCGGTGAAAGAGAGAATAGCAATGTTGAAGGACGCTCAGCAAAAAAAAATTGATGGAAAACCTGAGTTTTCACCGCGTGAAATTGATGAAAAACACCGAGAAGCTAAGGAACTTGGCATTTCCAGTGAAAAAGATCTAGAATTTTTTTTTCATAAAGAAAGCAATTCAGGAAGATTGATTGTCAGAAAAGAAAATGATGTTTTTACATTGTCAATGAGGTGCAATGATGGAAGGATGGTTCATATGCGATTGAGAGAAAACACTCATAATTCTTCTAAATTTGCGTATGGCCCAGGACAAAACAATGCAAGCATTACGTTTGTAGAAGCGCGCAGTCAGTTGAGAGATTTTAAGGAAGTTATAGAGAAGACACCAAACAATAATCAAAAACATTTTTTTTACGGAGGAGTGAAGAAAAAAAACCAGCGTCACGCTCCTGATGCTTCTCCTGTTAGTGTTGCAATGACAAAACATACAAAAGAAGGTCGAAATTTACTATTCGCTCTCAAGCGTAAAAAACCTTCACCTCAACCATCTGATAAGCACAAACCAGATTCCTCCACTCTAAGAAAAAAATGAAGTTAAAAACAAACAGCTGGCATAGATTTAGCATTTTCTTGTGGAGTACAACCCGTATTTTTAAGGTTTTTGGAATTATTTTTTTTAGATCGACCTTGCTACTAAAAACAGATCTATATTAAAGCCAAGCAAACACTACGATTTTCGATATTTTTGTAAAGCCTCCCAGAATTAAAAGCACAGTCAAAAAGAACCGTCCGGGCGATTGGGAGGCAGAGAGCGAAATCCATTACACAGAAGATGCGGCTATACACCCTCGTCTCCAAGGCGTATTCACTTCATGAATACGCATGGATCTCAAATGGCTTTACACCGCGTCGACTATTTTCTATGCTTAAATTCGACTTTTAGCCTCCCTGTCTCGCAGCTTCTGTGGCCATCGAAGGTAATATACAAAAAATTTGTGCACGCAGATCCCAGACTTAACTCGCAATATGGTTTGCACAACTTTAAGAGCGCAGAGAAGTTTCAATGGTTAACTAAAATTCAAAACATTTCTTTCAAAGATTTAGAGAGAATCAAACGCGCGAATTTTCGCTTTCCAACCTGAACAATATACTCTCCTTTAGGCTCAAACAATAAACCTTTGTCTTCTATTTTTTGCTCATCCACTCTTACAGCACCTTGTGCAATAAGTCTCAACGCTTCAGAGGTGCTTGCAACCAAGCCAGCTTCTTTTAATAGGTTAGCGATGGGCATTTCTTTTTCAATTGTCAAAGAAATTTGAGGCATATTCTCAGGTAGCTTATGCTGTTGAAACTGAGCAATAAAATTAACATGCGCTTCCTCTGCCGCTTTTGTATCGTGGAATCGTGCCACTATTTCTTTAGCCAACGCTACCTTAATATCCTTGGGATTCGCACCTTCTTGTGCAGATTGTTTCAGAGCTGAAATTTTTGTCGCTTCTTGAAAACTCAGCAGATCATAATAGCGCCACATCAAATCATCAGAGATTGACATCAGCTTCCCAAAAATCTCCTGTGGAGACTCGGTGATCCCAACATAATTATTTAACGACTTAGACATCTTTTGCACACCGTCCAACCCTTCAAGTAAAGGAAATGTCATGACAATTTGAGGTTTTTGCCCATAGTGTTTCTGGAGTTCCCGCCCGACTAATAAATTGAAGGTCTGATCGGTACCCCCAATCTCGATATCAGCTTTCAAAGCAACCGAATCATACCCTTGCACTAAGGGATATAGAAATTCATGGATCGCAATTGGCTGCGAGTTTTTGTAACGTGCCTTAAAATCTTCTCGTTCTAACATACGCGCTACCGTATAGTGGGAAGTCAGTTTAATTAACCCTTGGGCGCCTAATTTGTTCATCCAGCTGGAATTAAAGACTATTTCTGTTTTTTCAGGATCCAGTATTTTGAAAGCTTGCTTTTGATAAGTCTTTGCATTTTCCAATACTTCTTCTTGAGTTAAAGCCTTGCGGGTCACATTTTTGCCAGTGGGGTCCCCGATCATCCCAGTAAAATCCCCAATCAGAAATAAAATATGGTGATCCAATAATTGAAGTTCTCGTAGTTTATTCAGTAATACGGTATGACCCAAATGAATATCTGGCGCACTGGGATCAAACCCTGCTTTGATCCGCAAGGGCTTTCCTGATTGCAAACGAGTTTCTAATTCAGCTTCAACCAACACGTCAACCGCGTTGCGTGTCACTGTGGACAATGTTGTACTCATAGACCTATTTCCATAATAACATTCACCTAGGTATTTTCATTTCCTCAGTTTTGTGGTAATTCTATGCCCAGTAGCCGATAAGAGTTTTGCTCTCTTCCAGTAGAGGAACTACTTTAAAAGGTAATTAAACCAAAAATAAATGTGTTCATTAACTAATTAAATGAACAAGTAAGGACCTCTTCCAACTATGATACTCGATTATAAGCCAAAAACAAATTCCATGGGATCTCCTCTTTTCAAAAGGACTCTGCATCTCAGTTTAGGGTTCTGTGCACTAGCTTGCGTATTTTTTTTCCTGTCAGTCAATAAAGAACCGTTAAACACAACTCACAGTGTTCCGATTGAACTGTCAGTAGCTGAAGAAGAGATTGATTTCAATCCTACTGTTACTGTTCCAACCGCTACCATCAATGAAACATGGTCCACTGTAAAAGTGCGTCGTGGCGACACACTCACTGGGATCTTAAAGCGCTTTGGCGTCACCGCCAAAGAGGTTTACGACATTATTCATACTAACCCATCGGGTTACCATCTGGCTTCGCTTCACCCAGGCCAAAAACTAAAACTTCGCTTAGAGGATCATCAGTTGATGGAAATCAACTTCACCATTGAACCCGGTAATGATTTAATGGTTTTTCGAACTGAAGATGGTTTCCAAGTAGATCAACGACAACAGCCCCTCGAGCACCGATTATCCTTTGGAAAAGGTGAAATTGAAAATTCATTATTTCTGTCTGCAAAACAAGCCGGACTTGATCAGCGTCTCGTCACTAAGATGGTTGAAATTTTTGGCTGGAACATTGATTTCTCACTCGATCTTCGCCCTAGTGATACTTTTAGAGTCGTGTTCGAAGAAAAGTGTTTAGAGGGTGAAAGGATCCAGACTGGAAATATTTTGGCTGCTGAAATTATCAATAATGGCAAAACATACCAAGCAGTTCGCTACACGGATGCTCAGGGTCGCACCAGTTACTTCTCTCCCGATGGTTACAGTATGCAACAAGCGTTCCTTCGAGCCCCTGTAAACTTTACTCGGATCAGTTCACATTTTGGACCACGCAAACATCCTATTTTACATAAGATGCGTCAACATAAAGGTGTCGATTATGCAGCACCTCGCGGCACACCAATCCAGGCAACTTCTGGTGGAAAGGTCATTTTTGTAGGTAATAAAGGTGGGTACGGAAAAGTAGTTAAAATTAAACACGGTGCACGCTACACGACGTTATATGCACATCTTTCACGATTCCCTAAAGGATTTCGTGTTGGCAAAACAGTAAAACAAGGCGAACTTATAGGGTTTGTTGGTAGCACTGGGCTTGCTACTGCACCTCATCTGCACTACGAGTTTCTCATTGATGGGATCCACCGTAATCCTGTCACTGTTACCTTACCTAAGAAAGATCCCATTCCTTCAGCACATAAAGAACATTTTTTAGCACATGCGAAGCAAATGGTTGAGCTTTTAGATAAATATGACTATCAACTCCAACTAGCTGCTAATGAATGAACTCTTCATCGGCCTTTTGTCGGGTACCAGCTTAGATGCCATTGATGCTGCACTGGTTGATTTCTCAGCTCCTCAACCCCAAATACTACATACAGTAAACTATCCCATCCCAAATACTGTAAAACAAGCAAGCCTCTCCCTTACTCAAGGAGATCCAAAGCAAAGCAGTTTGTATGAATGCAACCAATTAGACAAACAATTTGGCCACCTCTTCGCACAAGCCGTGCTGCAACTTCTAAGCGAAAGTGGAGTAAAACCTGAACAGGTCCAGGGTATTGGCAGCCACGGACAAACTATTTTTCATTTCCCAGAACTACAGTATCCCTTCTCTACTCAGATTGGTGATCCAAATACGATCGCCCATGAGACTCGTATTACCACAGTTGCCGATTTTCGTCGTCGTGATATCGCTGCAGGAGGGCAAGGTGCCCCACTTGCACCGGCATTTCATAACGCTTTTTTTCATTCTACCACTGAAAATCGTGCTGTCATCAATATTGGTGGTTTAAGCAACGTCACAATACTTCCTAAGGCAGAACATGCCAAAATCTATGGGTTTGATACAGGACCAGGCAATTGCCTGTTAGATCAGTGGATCGAAAAGCACTGCGGAGAACCCTACGATAATGATGGCGCGTTTGCGCAATCCGGCACCGTAGACAATGCTTTGTTACAACTATGCTTGTCCGATCCCTATTTTGCCAAAGCACCACCTAAAAGTACCGGCCGCGAATTTTTCCATTTGGCATGGCTTGAAAGGTATTTGCAAACACTGCCACGAATCACACCTAATGATGTACAAGCAACGCTTGCTGCACTCACAACGCAATCCATTGCCCAAGCAATACCCGCTGATACGCAATCTGTTTTTATCTGTGGGGGTGGTGCGCGCAACACGCATCTACTTACCTTATTAGCCCAACAGCTGCCTCATTGTACTGTACAAAACACTGAAGCCTTAGGCATACACGCTGACTGGGTTGAAAGTTTGCTCTTCGCCTGGCTAGCCAAACAAACTCTTGCGGGAAAACCTGGTAATTGCCCCACGGCTACGGGCGCAAAATCACCAGTTATTCTAGGTGGTATTTTTACAGCTTAACCACCCCAACATGTCAGACAAACATTATCAATGAATAAAACAACATCATCTAAGTCTGCTTTTGCAACAACATTTGCTTTACTGTCTGATAATTGATGCGCCGTATAACGTAATGTTCGAGTGTCGTTATTGTAAATAGGATCGGTTAAAACCAAAACCAGATTTAAATCTTTTCCTTCTTTATCCTTAATTCCATGAAGATCTACATTGGGTGGATCTCCTTTGAATCCATCTGAACCTGGATCATGCCATAATGCTAGAAACTCATTCATCGGCATTGAACTCGCATAGCGTTTAGGCCGATCAGAAAAATACGTCACATAGGGTGTCACGTTATCTAATTTTACTTCATAAGTATCGTCCCCAGTAGAGCTTACCGTTGCATGTTGTGCAGATTGCACAAATAAATATCCTTCCTGAGATGAATGGACTGGGCATCGCAAGCATTTATCAGCCTGAGCCGATGAAACCACTAGTGCAGATAGGCATAAAACCATCAAGCCTTTTTGTAAATAAGTCTTCACTTGTATCATCCTCCTTGAACAACTGAAATTCTATAAAAGTATAGTCTACTCCTCCTCTTTCAAAGAGAAGGAAGAACCACAACCACAGGTGGTTTCTGCATTCGGGTTGCGCACAACAAACTGAGCACCTTGTAAATTCTCCAGGTAATCGACTTTTGCGCCTATTAAATACTGCAAGCTCATCGGATCTACGATCACAGACTCCGCCCCTGAACCAAACACTTGGTCGTCTTCGCTCATTTGAGAATCAAAAGCAAACCCATACTGGAAGCCCGAGCACCCGCCCCCCACAATATAGATCCGCAATCTAAGATCTGGCGCACTCTCTTTTTCACGCAAAAACCTGATTTTATTAACAGCTGATTCTGTAAACGAAATGGGATCAGGCCTCAATTCAGTACTCATAAAACAACCGCCCTCTTTATTTTTTACTTAAAAATCAACTAAATAGAAAAAATCAGCGCCCAACAACCTATTAGAAAGTCATTGAGATTAATTAGTCTCCTGTGGTATTCTAGCTCAAAACCAAATCCTAATAAAATAGAAATAACTAGGAGAGATTGATGAAACCACTGATTTTGTCTGTGAGAAGTTCGCAGCTGGATGATCTACCCGCTGCTGTATTGCTTGACGTCATTCAATGGTTACAGCGCCAAGCGCCCTCAACGCCTATTACACTGTGTTTTGAAAATGAGGCACAGCTGAGCTTATCTCAACTCATCTTGGCCTATCAACAAAAATTGGAAACCGATACAGAGTACACCATCAATGAAATGGAACATCATAAAAGTGTTTTTTGGCTACTGAAAACAGTGCAAACTTCTAATATCCATTTTCAATCTACACTGCCTTGTGAGGATAACATCAGCACAACGTTAAAACACTTCGCAAACACTCGCGGAGGAATTGTTTTAGATTTTGGACATATACAGTTCACCTCTAAAATACAAAAAAAGTTACCGTCAACTGCAAACGTAAACACCGCTTTTTTCTGTGCCTATTCACACCAAGGACAATACCACCACAGCCCAAATTTTCGTCTTATGCGCTTTGCCGGTGTACCTAAAACTCTCTTTCCTGAAGGTTTACAGTTTTTAACTACAAATTTATCGGAAGAATCTTCTAGCGAATGGAAACACGAACGACTCGAACAACTTGAGAAAAAACGGGTTTTTGACAAGCTGACTGCGTATCTGCAGTGTTATCTCCACACAAATACCTCGTGGCAAACTAAAGTTCGTACACACGTGAATGTTTGGTTAGATCGAATAACGGCTCACCCCAAACTCTCATTGAAGTCCTTAAATGCTCCATGGTAAGCTTTGGTTTTAACGCTTAACATAGGGAACTGGCACGGATGTTATGGATTAAAGCCTTTCACATTATCTCGATGGTTACCTGGTTCAGTGCCTTATTTTATTTGCCAAGACTCTTCGTCTATCACGCCATGAGTGAAGACACCATCAGCCAAGAACGCTTCAAAATCATGGAACGAAAACTCTATTACGGCATCATGACACCCGGCGCAGTACTGACTATCGGTTTAGGGTTGTGGTTACTTCACTTATACGCCTGGTCACTGTACAAACACATGCTTTGGCTTCATCTCAAATTAGGATTAGTGGTTGTTTTAGTTATTTACCACCTTTACTGTAATTATTTACGCAAACAGTTTGCACAAAACAATAATCGACATTCTCATGTCTTTTATCGCTACTTAAATGAAATACCAACCGTTTTTTTAGTTGCAATTGTAATACTTACGACACTAAAATCATTCTAAGCAATTAAGCTTTTTTATGTTTTAAGGAAAAATATGGATATTCAACACGCCTGTGACAGTTATGGAAAAAGTAATCTATCTTACTCATCCGCATTCTTTAGTTTATTTCTAGGTGGTTTTCTGGGTGCACATCATTTTTATCTAAACCGCTTAAAATCAGGCATCGTGATGTTCACCTTATTCTCAGTCTCTGTACTGTTCACGTTCTTGTTTTTTCAAACACTACTGTTCAAACTCATCATTGCAGTTTTAGCCATCAATCTGGTTTGGATGATTGTGGATCTCTTTTTGATTCGGAGTAGAGTTCGGCATTTAAACCATGAACTGCTCCACAACATCAAATCAGGTCACCACAAAGAAAAATCTTGTGATAAGTCTAAGCTAAATTGCGTGCTTTACTATCTCTCTTTAATTCCAGTCAGTCTCTTCTGCTTAATCAGCATGGCACAAGTAACCTTCTTTTTCTCAACCAAAAGTGGTCTGGTAGGAGGAGGAGGAGGAGGAGGCTGTTCGAGCTGTAAACAAGGACCGCAAGGCCAACACCAGCAACCCCCAGCTCACTACAGAAACCAACAACAACCTCAGGGAGCTCATCAACACCCACACTCCATGCCACAACAACCCTCAGCGCCAATAGAAGGTAATATTATCAAGCAGAGCGCTGCTGAGCATTGGAGATTTGAAAAGACATATCGAAAATAATAGGGTAGATGGATAGGCGCTACAGAAAGTAGCGCCTACTTCAAAGATTTAAACTTCAATCATTTCAAAATCAGACTTAGTTGCACCACAATCTGGACAGCGCCAATTCGGTGGAATGTCTTCCCACTTCGTACCTGGTGCAATACCATCCTCTGGCCACCCTTCAGCCTCATTGTAAATGAATCCACATAATAAACACATGTATCTTTTCATTAATCTGTTTCTCTTTCTTTAGCAAAGTTCACTTGGATTTGTCGTCCTCTAAAATCTGTTCCGTCTAAAGCCATCGCTTTTTGTGCGTCTTCTTTCGAAACAAAGGTTACAAAACCAAAACCACGTGCTCTTCCGGTATAACGATTGACAGGAATATTAACAGCCTCTATTTCTCCGTACTCAGAAAAGCAAGTCTCAAGCTCGGCTTCAGTTGCTGTGTAGTCGATATTACCTACATACAGTTTTAACTGACTATCCACTGCAGGTTGTTCGCTGGCGGCTTCTTGCGCCTGTTTTGGCTTATTTGTTGCCTGACCTTCTTGTGGCTCATCAAAATATTCAAGCTCTACTAATTGCGCAAGAAAGCGATTTGAACGACGTAGTTCTTTCACCATCATATCCAACTGCCGATTTGCATGTGCTTGCAGCTTTAAACTGTCTTTGACTTTTTTCATCGCTTCGCTCTGTTTTCTAAAAACTAAAATATAAAAAACAATCAATGTCACTAAGGTGAGCCCGAAATAAACAAGTGTGTTTGGATCTGTAAAATCTGAAAATTGCATAGTGTTCCTCTTATGGTAAAATTGGTAACCAATTAACTTACTTACCTTGAGTCAAAATTTAAAGGTAAAACTTAAACGAATACCGTGGTAAAATGCTCGAATGTCGCATTCTAGCAATTTATTTTCAAGGGCACAAACAGTTATTCCGGGAGGAGTGAACTCCCCCGTACGAGCCTTCAAGAGCGTTGGTGGTAATCCTCTGTTCTTTCAACAAGGTGTGGGGGCCCATTTGATTGATGTTGATCAAAAAACCTACATCGATTACGTCAATTCATGGGGCTGCTTGATCCTAGGACATGCTCACCCACGTGTTATAGAGGCAGTTAACCAAACAGTCCAAAACGGACTTGGTTTCGGAGCGCCGACTCCGGGTGAAGTAGAGATGGCTGAGCTTCTGACTACTTTGGTTCCTTCAATGGATCAGGTGCGACTTGTTAACTCTGGAACCGAAGCAACACAAAGCGCCATTCGCTTAGCTCGAGGAACAACTCAACGCAATAAGATTTTAAAATTTGTGGGTTGCTACCATGGTCACACCGATGCGTTACTCGTTAAAAGTGGCTCAGGTTTGCTGACTTATGGTATACCAGACTCTGCAGGCGTTCCAAATGATTCTACTCGACACACTCTTCTTGCCCCTTACAACGATTTAGAAGCCGCACGTGCTTTGTTCAAGCAATATGGACAAGATATTGCTGCCATTATCGTTGAACCCGTTACCGGGAATATGAATTGTATTCTGCCTCTGCCTGGGTTTTTGGTCGGTTTACGTACACTCTGTGATGAGCATGAAAGTCTTCTTATTTTTGATGAAGTAATAACAGGGTTCCGGGTAGCACAAGGTGGTGCACAGGCCCACTATAAAATCAACCCAGACCTAACTTGTCTGGGTAAAATCATCGGTGGCGGATTACCAGTGGGTGCTTTTGGTGGAAAAAAAGCTATTATGGATAATTTAGCCCCGAATGGCCCAGTCTATCAAGCAGGCACTTTATCAGGGAATCCCGTTACAGTTGCTGCTGGAGTGGCTACCTTAAGAGAATTAAATTCGGATGTCTATCAACAACTGAGCGCTTCAAGCAAAAGGTTAACACAATCACTAAAATCGTTAGCCACGCAATACTCCATTCCCTTACAAACACGCTGTATAGGCGGAATGTTTGGCTTGTTCTTTACTGAGAATGAAACCATTCAAAATCTCACGCACGTAGAACAGTGTAATCAAAAGCATTTTAAACAATTTTTCCACGGAATGCTCAAAAAAGGAGTTTTCCTCGCACCATCTACTTTTGAAATTGGATTCATCTCTACAGCACACAGCCCAGCATTACTTGAACGCACTTTAGAAGCCGCTGAATCTGTATTTAAAACGTGGACTTCAGATCAATCCCTGCGGACAGCAGAACCGGAACCTCTGTATCAAGTATCATCTCACTCAGATTGATATTAGCTCGATAAGCTATAATTTCAACGCCTTTGTTGATGGCTTCTCTTAACAAGTGACTATAATTTGAATCCACTTGATCATTTGGTGAAATACACTGGATACCGTTATGTTGTACGCAGTATAGTAAAATCGCCCGATGTCCAATTTCACGCACTGCAATCAAGTCACGAAGCGCAGCGATCCCTTGGTTTACCGTTTCTGGAAAATAGCCGGTACCTTTTTCGTCACCGTACAACACAGACTCTATATGCAAAAAACACTGCTCACCATCTTCACGCCACAATAACTCAATACCACTTTCTAGACTGGGAACAATCGGTGGTTGCAAAAACTTATAGCCTTTCAGCTGAGGGATCCATTCTTCTTGCAACGCCTCGCGTACCAGGGTTCTTGCGTGTTTAGGATCAATATTGACCAACCACCCACCATCAACTTCAACCAATTCCCAAACATCCAACGTGCCATGTGAAATTAAGTTCGCCTTGGCAAACCAAATTCGACTACCTAACACATCACACTTGGGCAGAGCACCCAAATTGGGACAATACAGCATCCTTCTTTTTTTATTGCCAAGCGCCACTTCAACCAGAAATCGATGATGTCTTTTAAGTAAAGTCGCTTCGCTAAGTACCTGATTAAATTTCAAAATATCACCTAGAGTTGGTCTACATTCTTATTTTCGGCAGAAGGCACCTAAAACTTGAATGTGTAACCGCACCCATTGAAAAGGCTAGAAGTTCGTGCTATAAGTCCACGACTGGGGTATGTAGATTGGCGAGGGATCCTAATGACAACCAAGACCAAAAAGAAAAAACCGAATGGGACAACGGAGACAGCTCTGCAATCCATGATCTCGTATAAATTTGAGCCTTATAAAACTAAGAAAAATGAGGAATACATGAATGACAAGCAACTTGCTCATTTCAGAATGATCCTCAATAAATGGAAAGGCGATCTCATGCGAGAAGTGGATAACACAATCAATGAGCTAAAAGAAGCCAGTGTCACCGTACTAGCCGATCCAAACGATCGAGCCACTCAAGAAGAAACTTTTAATTTGGAATTACGAACTCGAGATCGTGAAAGAAAGTTAATTCGAAAAATCGAAGAGGCACTTAAACAAATCGACGCTAAAGACTATGGCTATTGTGAAACCTGTGGCGTTGAGATTGGTATTCGCCGATTAGAAGCCAGACCAACAGCCGTACTCTGTATCGACTGTAAAACGCTTGATGAGATTCGAGAAAAACGCACCGCAAATTAATTAGCTTTACTCCTTACAAAATCGATGAGTCCTTGAGTAGAAACGTCTAACGTTGAGTGAGACGTTTGCTCTATGAGCTCTGGTAAAATTTTGCTAACCAGTTGCTTCCCTAATTGCACCCCCCATTGATCAAAAGAGTTTATATTCCATAAAACCCCTTGCACAAACACCTTATGCTCATAAAGAGCAATAAGTGATCCCAATACTTTAGGCGTCAATTTTTCAAACATCAGTGTCGAGCTTGGGCGATTACCAGGACAGTGCTTAGCCGCATCATTGGTTTGCTCACCTTCCATCAAGGCTTTACTTTGACTCAAACAACTTGCCAAAAGTAAGCGTTGATGCTGCGAATATTCATGTTCACCCTTTGCTGCAATAAGGAAATCAACGGGTACAACTTGCGTACCTTGATGCAGAAGCTGCATATAAGCATGTTGGCTGTTACAACCAACACCACCCCATACAATTGGAGATGTTTTACAAGCCACGAATCCTTGTTCTCTTGCAGCTTGTTTGCCATTACTTTCCATTTCGAGTTGTTGTAAATAACTAGGAAATTTTTCTAAAGCATCTGCGTAGGGAATAATAGCTTGTGTTGCATATTGGAAAAAATTCGTATTCCATACACCCAACAAAGCCATCAACACTGGCATATTCTGCTCTAAGGGGGCTGTTTTAAAATGTCGATCCATTTCATAACCACCAGTCAAAAAAGCTCTAAAGTTCTGCATACCCACTAACAATGCGATGGGCAGTCCTACCGTTGACCAAACAGAGTATCGGCCACCAACAAAATCCCAAAATTGAAAAATATTTTTTTCGGACACTCCAAATTGTACAGCTTTTTCAGGTGCAGCAGTTGCAGCCACTAAATGCTGTTCAGGGTAATTATCTCCTAACGCTTGTTGAAACCATTTTTTCATTTCAGCTGCGTTGGTTAAAGTTTCCAACGTTGTAAATGTTTTAGAATTTATCACGCACAATGTTGTCTCAGGTTTAAGCCTGCTTAAAGTTTGCGCCAAACTTTGACCATCTAAGTTGGCTATGAAATGTATTTGAATATCCGTTTGTCGATAAGGCATCAATGCTTCACACACCAAAGAAGGCCCTAGATCTGAGCCCCCAATACCTAAACACACAACCTGTTGAATAGGACTACCCGTTGCACCCACGTGCTTACCAGAGCGTATCGCATCAACAAACCGCTCAAGCTTGGCAAGTTCATTTTGAATCAAAGGCTTTATGTTGGAACCCGCCATGTCGATTGGATTAGAACTTTGGTCTCTGAGAGCCCAATGCAAAGCAGGCCTTTGCTCTGACACATTCACAAGACCACCTGAAAATAGGGTCTGAATGGCTTCTGGTACTTTGTTAGCAATAGATAATTCGACTAACTTTTTTTGAGTTTCTTCCGTCACATGTTGCTTGGAATAATCCAACAGCAAATCACAAGCCTGTAAAGAAAAACGACTAAATCGTCCAGGATCTTGAACAAAAAAGTCACTTATGCGCTCAGACATTACTTTTGAATAATGCGCCTCCAATGCCAGCCAAGCTGATTTTGACATAAACTGAATCTCCTACTCACTGATGAGCCATGCTAGGGGTTACAACGCTGCAACCCCGACATTCTATACCATGTAGATAAGCAAATAAAACTAAGTATCTGATTTTAAAAAACAGTTTAGAGTAGCAGTGGAATTCATTCCAAAAAAATCGAGGAGGTTAAAAGTCTAGAAGGTAGCTGAGGATCAGTTACAAACGCTATTTTATTTACCTGGGTTATGATCTAGCTTATGCCTAACAATTGCTTTCACTTCTAACCCATCCATTGATTTTTTAATTTGCTCGGCATTTTGCCCTTCAATTCTTTTATACAGTTCACCTAAGCTTACTACTTTGCCCTCTGACTTTATTTTCAAAGTTGAATTTTCCACTAGGTTTAAAGTTTTTTCTGTAAGCTTTGACTCTACACCTTGTGATTTTGCATACAAATAAAGTTTAAAGGCAACCCTTGGATCAGAACTTTCTATTTCAAATACCTTTTTAGCTTTAAACAGATAACTACTCTTTTTGATCTGATCCATAGGTAAATCCAAGTGTTCCAACTCTTTTTGCAAATTACCTGAAACATGAATGTGAACTTTTCGTTTATCTTGCTCAGAAAATGGATCCTTACCTATTTCAAATAAAGACTCCCACTGAACTTGCATTCTATTGTTTGGCGCCGCTATTTGTTTTGAAAACAGAACAGGACTTACTTCTTTTCCTGAAATTATTTTTGACGAAAAATTAGCGATTTCCGCTTCAAGCTCAAAAATCTCAACCTTCAATCCAACGCCTTTTATCTTATGATAACCAGGGTTATCCTGTAGGAACTGACGCGTTTCATGCTCAAGCCTCTGAACACTCATTCGTAACTTTTTATTTCGGTTTCCCACATGCCTTAAAACACTAATATCTTTTCCTTGTTTTGCCGCTTCCTCCATCCCTTCCTCATAAAAGGATAATAGCTTTTGCATGGTTTCTTTCTCTTCCAACTTTCTGAGCATTTTCAAAAAACTTTTTTTATCCTGGATAGAAACCTGTGGCACAGACTTTTTCGGCAGCGCTTCTTTAGGTTCCACCAGAGTTCCCGTTGACTTTGAGCTTTTTTGAGGTGCATTGCTCGCTTTGGGTAAAGGCTCTTCTGGAACATCGGGTACTTGAACCTCGACAGCATGAGGAAGTAGGGGTTCTATCTCTACATCCGGGCTAAGTGGGGAGAGAGTCTGTTGTTCATCCAATGCAATTTCACGTAAGATCGTTTTTTCTGCTTCAGTGATACCCATAAGAACACCCAATGAGGAATCGATACTTCCCATCTCTATTCCTACTTTATTATCATCGCTAGCAAAGTATCCGACTTCTCCTTTTACCCAGCGATCAGACAGTTCCTGAAGATATAGATATAAAGCCAAGGGAAGCATTTGCATCTCAATAATATTGCGCGTAGAAGGATGGTTTAAAATATCATCAGCCCATTCAGGACTCCCAACTTCATGGACACTCACAATGATCTCTTCAATATCAAAAGGCAATGGTTCTTGATCTTTTACAGGTTGTAGCTCAAGGGGAGTATCTAATCGAGTCACTTTAGGATCATTCATCACCTGTGGTACCCTTTCTTTCTCTACAGCTGTAGAAGCTGTCTTTACTTCAATGTGATCAATACTTTTATGTGACGCAGTTTTGATAGTGGCTGTGTGTTTCACTGTCGGAGCGATGACAAACATTTGTCCTTTTAACTGTGTTTTGTCAGAATGAACACCAGAAATCTTTTCTGGTGTTGTTGGGGGGGATTTCTTTACCTCTTGCATGATAACAACATCAAGTGAGGCAACAAATTTTTTAATCTGGTTTATGTATTTAAATTTAGGCGGAAAAAAGGGTAAGAAAAAATCTAAAAGCTCTTTTTTGGCCTGAGTTGGAGTGACTTTCTTCTGATAAGTGCTATTTTTTGTTGTAAAACCCGTTCTCGTTTCTACAGTGATGAGATCTTGCTCGGTTGGGCGTTCTCCACGGACTATCCAAGGAGGAACCTTGATCCGGAGACCACATTTGCCGTACCACTTACCACCGCCGCCACCTTGCCCATCTGCACTACTATCCGAGTCGTCTTCTGTATCTGCCACAAGCCCAGTCCATATCTATTTTACGTGCATATGCCCCCATGACTCAAAGAGCCCCATGGGGAGATAGACTTTTCTAATAACAGATAGTTCGCCTGTAGCCAGACACTGAATTAATTAATCTTCATACTCGTCTTCATCTTCCTCTTCCCAGTCCTCAATATCATCTTCCGTTTCTTCGAGTAACATAGGTTGATAAAGTTTTAACTGCTCAGCATGTGTTTGAACAATGAGTTCACCGGCCAAACTGTATCCCAGCTCTAACGCTTCGGCAACTTTTTGTTCAAATTGCTCGAGCTCTTGTATTTGTCCTTCGATCACCATATAGGGTTTCATGCTGCCACTCCTGTTTTACCAAAAAAATGAATTATACCTGCTTTTTTCGTTTGCGCCTATAGCGCTTTGTTGGTTTCACACCACTCATCAACGTTTGCTTGGTTTGCAAATCCGCAGCCTGATACTGTTCCCACCACTGCGCAAGTGCTTGTGTTTCGGAGGGACCTATTTTAGCCCGCAGCTTAAGAAAATCATAGGCAATACGAAATTTTGGATGCACACAAAATTGTTCAACGCGCTTCCCAGTTCTGCGCTCAAACCGTGATTGCATCATCCATATCTCTCGAATACTTTGAACTAAACGTTTAGAAATGGCCATGTGTTTTTGCTGCTCCAGAAACACCCAATCACAAGCCTCATAGAACGCAGGGATCCTGAGCAAACCTTCTGTAATAAGCTCATCTGTTTTTCGCATAACAGGACACCAAAAAAACACGGCTAATAGAAACACAAGCGTTGCCGAATTCCCAGTTTGAATGCGGTGATCGGTATCTTGAAGAGCACTTTCAATAAACTGCTCTACCTGTAGATCTGAGGAACCTAGACTTTGCTCCACTAACGGGAATAATTGCTCAAATAAACGATACTGGCGTAACAGTTGAAAACACCGTAGACCCGATCCACCTAGAAAAAGTTTGACTTGCTCATCTAATAATCGTGCATCTGATACTTGCTCTAACAAGTTTCCTGAAGCGAGTATAGCGGCTTCGCTTTCTTGATCAATAGAAAACTCAAGCTTTGCCGCAAATCGAACCGCTCGAAGCATACGAACTGGATCTTCTCGATACCGTTGTTCTGGATCACCTATGATTTTTAGACGACGCTGCTTCAGATCAGATAACCCATTGGTATAGTCAACAATGCTGAAGTCAGCGATGTTATAATACAATGCGTTAATGGTGAAGTCTCGACGAAAGGCGTCATCCTCAAGAGAACCATACACATTATCACGCAAAAGCATTCCTTCTTCGGAATGCACTCGATGCTTACTAGGCTTACTGTTACCCTGCTCACCCCGAAAGGTCGTCACTTCTACAATATTTTGACCAAAGTGCACATGCGCAAGCCTAAAACGTCGGCCAATTAATCGGCAATTCCGAAATAGTTTTTTAATTTCTTCAGGTCGTGCATTGGTTGCCACATCAAAATCTTTGGGCTGTTTTTCAAGCAGCAGATCTCTGACACCACCACCCACTAGATAAGACGCATAGCCATTGTCATTTAAGGTATAAAGAACTTTCAAGACAAATTTAGGAATATTTGCCCGGGAAATCTGATGTTCAGCGCGTACAACGATACTGGGCTCTCGAATTTGGCCAGGCTTTTTTTGCTTTTTTTTCATACCGAACCAACGGCGTAATCGCGACTTCAACTGAATTCTACCTTTCCCTTAATAAAGGTGTCTAATATCCTCTTTTTAGCCCTCCACGTCTAGCAACAGCCATCTAAAATATGCGTTATTGTTAAGCATCTAACCTTAAATTATTTCTTTTCTCATAAAAAGTTAGTCTTCTAATATATTCCATCTCTTACTAAGACTGAAATGGATAAAAAAAACGGGTGTCCTGAGACTTTAAATACGCTATAATCCCACACGTGGCAGCTCAGATTGAGTCCACGTAGATCCAAGTCCCAGCGAAATAAGCATCCTAACGGCCCTTATTTCTAAAGGAGTAGGAGCCGTTTGAAATAGAGTCTCAGGAGACACGTAACATGCAGAATCAATTATTTGTAGGCAATTTAGCTTTCGCAACCACCAAAGAAGAACTCGAAGAAGTCTTCGCAGTTCATGGTACCGTAACGGAAGTTAAGATCCCAATCGATCGTACTACTGGTCGAGTTCGTGGGTTTGCCTTTGTCACTTTCGACGATCCACAAGCTGCCCAAAAAGCTTTAGCGCTTGACGGTACAGAGTTAAATGGTCGTCCAATCCGCGTCAACATTGCCGAAGAGAAAAAATCCGGTGGTGGAGCAGGTGGCAGCGGTGGTCGCAGTGGCAACGCTCGACGTTCCAATGGAAACGCCGCAGGTGGCAGCAGAGAAGGTTGGTGGTAACTAGCCGCTTATAGCTCTCTTAAAAATGCCAGCGTTTACCGCTGGCATTTTTTTGTCCTAATTTCTTAAAAACACATAAAATAGTAGACAAGTTCTTTAAACTCCGGCAAAATCCTATTTTATTCGATTGAACAAGAGTGGTTTTTCATGGATATTCGTAAAGTTAAAAAGTTGATTGAATTACTAGAGGAGTCAGGGATCTCTGAAATTGAGGTATGTGAAGGAGAAGAATCAGTAAGGATCAGTCGCAATCGTAATCAAACTGCTCACGAACCTATCCATTTGCCTCCACAAACCGCAATGGCTACTCCCCCCCAAACAATAACATTACCTGCTGAACCTGCTCAGACCACTGCTGTACATACTACTGTTAAATCTCCAATGGTTGGTACTTTCTACCGCTCACCAGGCCCTGATGAAAAACCTTTTGTAGAAATAGGACAACCGGTTAAACCCGGGGATATCCTGTGCATTGTAGAAGCCATGAAAATGTTGAACCAAATTGAATGTGACCACTCAGGTGTCATTCGAGATATTTTGGTCGAGAATGGGCAGCCACTTGAATTTGAACAACCTTTATTTGTGATTGAATGATGCTTGATAAAATAGTTATTGCTAACCGCGGTGAAATCGCTCTTAGGATCCTAAGAGCTTGCAAAGAACTGGGTATTAAAACGGTTGCGGCACATTCTACAGTTGATAGCCATCTGATGCATGTCAAACTGGCCGATGAATCTGTTTGTATTGGACCCGCTAGTCCTTCCGAGAGTTACCTAAACATACCCGCAATCATCAGTGCAGCTGAAATTACTGACGCAGTTGCCATCCATCCTGGTTACGGATTTCTAGCCGAAAATGCAGATTTTGCTGAACGCGTAGAACAAAGTGGCTTTATTTTTATCGGCCCACAAGCCTCAAGCATTCGACAAATGGGTGATAAAGTCTCTGCTATCCGTATGATGAAAAAAGTCGGTGTACCTTGTGTTCCAGGTTCCGATGGAGCTCTTCAGGATAACCCTGAAGAGAATTTGCGTCTAGCTCGTGAAATTGGCTACCCTGTAATGATTAAAGCCTCCGGTGGCGGTGGTGGTCGTGGTATGAGAGTCGTGCACAGCGAGGCCGCACTCTTGAACGCAATTGCACTTACAAAAAGTGAAGCCAGTGCTGCTTTCCACAACGATACCGTTTACATGGAAAAGTTCCTTGAAAATCCACGCCACGTTGAAATACAAATTCTCTCTGACGGGCAAGGCAATGCTATTTCACTAGGTGAACGTGATTGCTCTATGCAACGACGCCACCAAAAAGTCATTGAAGAAGCCCCTGCCCCAGGCATTACAGATGAACAGCGTAAAAAAATTGGCAAACGTTGTGTCAATGCTTGTGTTGAGATGAATTATCGCGGTGCTGGTACTTTTGAATTCTTATATGAACAAGGGAAATTCTATTTTATTGAAATGAATACTAGGATCCAAGTAGAACATCCCGTCACTGAAATGATCACGAATACTGATCTCGTTAAAGAACAATTACGAATTGCTGCCGGTGAAAAGTTATCACTCCGACAACAAGATATTGAAATTAAAGGACATGCAATTGAATGTCGGATTAACGCAGAGGATCCTCAAACCTTTGTTCCAAGTCCCGGAAAAATAGAACAATTTCATGCACCCGGTGGAATGGGGATCCGTTGGGATTCACATCTCTATCACGGATACACTGTGCCACCGTTTTACGACTCTTTAATAGGCAAGCTCATTGCCTATGGACCTGATCGAGCAACCGCTATTGCTCGCATGAAAAATGCTTTAGATGAAATTGTGATCGAGGGTATTAAAACCAACATCCCTCTGCATCGAAATATCATGCGCGATGCTAACTTCCAAAAAGGTGAAACCAACATCCACTATCTTGAGAAAAAACTCTCAACTTAATGGGATTCATACAGATCACCTTAGACACCACACATGAACACGGCGAATACTGTTCTGTTTCGTTTGAGGACATTGGTGCTGTATCAGTTACGTTTCAAGATGCAAAAGACCAACCTATTTTTGAGCCTACTCTAAATACGACACCTTTGTGGAACCATATACAGGTTGTGGGGTTATTTGAGGATACCCAAAATATTGAAAAGCTGAAAGTAGACTTAGCCAAAAAATTCACCTCGGTTAATATACAAAGATTCAAGATTGAACACTTACCCGACCAAGACTGGATCCGAAATTCGCTCGAGCAATTTCACCCTATGCACTTTGGGGGAGATTTATGGATCTGCCCAAGTTTTAGAACCATCCCACACCCTGATGCTGTTAATGTTATGCTCGATCCGGGTCTTGCTTTTGGCACCGGCAGCCACCCCACAACCCGATTATGTCTACAGTGGCTTGCTGATAACCCCCCACAAGATCAAAATGTAATAGATTACGGTTGTGGCTCAGGTATTTTAGGACTTGCTGCATGCAAACTGGGGGCTAAGGATGTACTGTTTGTAGATCATGATCCACAAGCACTTCAAAGTACACGTGACAATCTCATTCAAAATAAATTTGATCCTAATTGTTTTACTTTAACGTTACCTGAAGAAATGCCTATCCAATCCCATACTGATCTCTTGCTTGCAAACATTCTTGCGGATCCTTTAGTTCAACTTGTACCGACATTTACTCAATTGTTGCAGCCCGGCGGAAGGCTTGTACTCAGTGGTATTCTTGAAAACCAAGCACACTTGGTACAAACCGCCTACGATCAAGCTTTCACCAACTTTGAAACCGCTGTCGATGAAGAATGGGTACGCATCACTGCAACCCGACGCTGATTGTCTTTCGAGTGTTTTTTTGGGACTAGAGTAGGTATTATACAATTACCAAACTAACCAAGATAACAATATGCAAATAGGTAAACATAAGTTAGAAAACAATATAATACTTGCTCCGATGGCAGGCGTCACCGATCGCCCTTTTCGCCAACTGTGTAAACGCTTAGGTGCGGGTATGGCTGTCTCCGAGATGGTGTCTTCAAATTCACTGCTGCGTGGTAGCTTAAAAACACGACGCCGGGCTAATCATGAAGGGGAAACCCTTCCTTGTTCGATTCAAATTGCAGGCGCTAACCCTGTGCTCATGGCAGAAGCTGCGCGGTTCAATGAAGCCGAAGGTGCTGAAATTATTGACATCAACATGGGTTGCCCTGCCAAGAAAGTCTGCAACACTTTAGCTGGATCTTGTTTGCTTAAGGATGAGCCTCTCGTTAAGAGTATTCTCGAGGCCGTTGTTAACGCGGTTTCCATTCCAGTAACACTCAAGATCAGAACCGGATGGGATATGCAAAATAGAAATGGCACTACTATTGCTAAAATTGCTGAAGCTTCTGGCATACAAGCTCTAGCAGTGCATGGTCGCACTCGTTCCTGTTTCTACAAAGGTGATGCTGAATATGAAACCATTGCTGCGATTAAAGACAGCGTCAGGATCCCAATCATTGCAAATGGCGACATTCAAACTCCACAAAAGGCCAAAGAAGTATTAGAAAAAACACAAGCCGATGGCATTATGATTGGGCGTGCAGCACAAGGTCGACCTTGGATTTTTAGAGAAATCGATCATTATCTGAAGACTGGCGAGATCTTAGCTGAACCTCATCCTACTGAAATTAAAAAAATTCTATTGGAACACCTAGAGAACCTCTACCAATTTTATGGTGAACACACCGGCACCATGATCGCTCGAAAACACGTTTCTTGGTACAGTAAAGGCCAATCCGGAAGCGCTCAGTTTCGCCACACTTTTAATCGCATTGAAGATCCTAAAGAGCAAGTCTCCGCTATTGAAAACTTTTTCAACTAGTCGTTTCACTAAGTTGAACTTAGTACCTATTTTGCTAAAATCTGCTAAAATAGAGGCTACTTGGAAGCATAGAAAAGGATTAAGAACATGAAATTTTCTTCAAATGGTTACTTCAAGAAATTTATTCAACTTATGATTGTTGCAGCTGTTATTACGGTTGTATCGCCCTATGCCCTTGGCAAGCTTAATTTTTATGGTAATTCATACGCCAGCACTAAACCGTCCCCGGTGATGGCCTCTAATGTTGTATCATACGCAGACGCTGTAGAATTAGCCGCTCCTGCGGTAGTCAGTATTCGTACAACTAAAGAAATTCCTATTGAAAATCCGCTGCTTCAAGAACCTCTGCTGCGTTATTTCTTTGGCGCACCTCAAGGAAATCACTTAAACCAACCAGGACAAAACATAGAGCCACCAACTGAAATTATGAAAGGCCAAGGCTCTGGCGTTATTGTCGATAAAAAAGGTTATATTTTAACCAATAATCACGTCGTCAAAGATGTAGATCAAGTAATAGTGACGCTCGCTGACGGACGCACAGTAGACGGGAAAGTTATAGGTGGCGATCCAAGCACAGATCTAGCCGTTTTAAAAATAGAACTGAAAGATCTCCCTATTATTAACATGGGTTCATCAGAAAAGTTGCGTGTGGGTGATGTAGTACTTGCCATTGGCAATCCTTTTGGTTTTGATAGAACGGTTACACAAGGTATCGTCAGTGCCACAGAACGCTCAGGCTCAAGCATTGGGGTACTTTCTAATTTGATCCAAACGGATGCCGCAATCAGTCCTGGAAATTCAGGCGGTGCATTAATTGATGCGTATGGCAATTTAGTCGGCATCAATACCGCTATTTTTACCAACACGGCAACTATGACTAACTTTGGGATCGGATTTGCTATCCCCATCGATCCAGCAACTGAAATTATGCAAAAATTGATTGAAGGTAAGCCCATTATTCGTGGTTACTTAGGTGTTGTTATGGCACCTGCACTCAGCAAAGAAATCCGAACCCTGATCAAATATGAAAAAGGGGATGGTGTTTACGTACAAGCAGTCGTTCGAGGTGGCCCAGCACAAATGGCAGGCCTCCTGCCAGGAGACGTAATCATTAAGATCAATGAAGTGAGTGTGAATGACCAACGCACTGTATTACAAACCGTGGCAGATCTTACTCCTGGCCAAACCTACCCCATCGAAATCTTTCGAAATGGTGATATCATGAATTTCATCGTAACACCTAGTGAACGAAAGAATTCACCAGGCTGATCATTTAAAAATCACCAAGTGAAGTATTAAAAATACCTCTCTTGGTGATTAAAAAAACATTTTGGCTTTTAACATGACTGTGGAACTTATCAAGGTCTTACGATAATTCATATCATAAGATGCTGAAATTTCAGCTTGTGATTTAAAGAATCTTTTACCAAAACTAACACAAAGCTGATCACTGTACCACCGGCCACAAATTGTGAATTCAATACACTTTTGGAGCGCCGTAAATCATACCGATACTGACCGTGGATCTCAGCAGTAAAGCTTGCCTCAGTCGGGTTGTTACTTAATGTTAAACCACCACCTGAATTTTTAACATTCCCAGCACTACCGCCGCCATGCCCCACCCCAAGAATTACCATTGATAATTTCCAGACTCAAAACAAGTGCTAGTCCTGAGTGCAAAATAAAAGGTACATATAAATTATTGCCATCAATTCTAAGATTGTTTGAGCCCACAATGTTCATATCCGTAGTTAACGGTACCATTTGTGAGTTCAAGGTTATCGTCTGATTTAAGCCAACATCGAAGGTAATATTACTGAAATCAGGATCCTGATTCGCTTGATGAATGCCCCATCCGCCGTACTTGTCACCTGAAAGTTACCCGCGAATACAGCGGATGGCAACATACCTAGGGCAATAGCAAAAAGTGCGGAGTACAAACCAATAATTATGCTTTTTTTAAAACTAATTAAAGTCTGGAAGTTGTGC
>CAYGPC010000017.1:0-32150 GCA_964351705.1 uncultured Legionellaceae bacterium | reverse complement strand
GTTGACAGCGGAAGTGGCAAGTCTAGGTGAAAATGCTACTACTAGAGAAACAGAATTATCCGCTCAATTAACCGCGGCGCAAACCCAAGCGGCAGCGTCAGCGGCGGAAGTGACTCGTTTGACAGTAGAAGTGGCAACCTTAGCGGACGAACAAGCTATCTTAAGTAACAAAGCCACTGATATGTCCAGACATCTAGACAGACTGCAATCGGAAAAGGATACAATAGAGGCGCGACTTGCTACAGCCTTGGCTAGACCACCAATTCCACCTGGAACACCAAATGCAAAACTCAAAGCACAAATTGCAAGTCTAAAAGACGAGAATGAGCGTTTAACCGTAGAAAATGGATCTATGTTTACTGCTGCTCAAGTTGCAGATAAAGAAAGGCAAGCAGAGGTAGCTGTGAAAGTAGCTCTGGATGCACAAATGCTTGCACTGAGACAGCAGCTTTATGCGATGACTCAAGACCGGGATGCACGTCTACAGGCACTAATTAATATGACTGCTGAACGTGATCAAGCACTTGCACAAGTTGCTGCGGTTCCGGCAGTTGTTGCTCCTCCACCAGCCCCACCTGTACCATTTGTCCCAGCCTTTGCCGCTGCTATAGCAGCTCCCGCTCCAGCAAAAGAGTCGGGATGGCAGGCTTCTAATATGGCACTTAGGGGTGTTATCTAGATAAAAAAAAGGGCTCTTGATAGAGCCCTTTTTTATTTTGCGCAATTTATTAAAACTTGATAAATGTACCAAAGCTGTAGTTAACAGTGTTCTTTGCACTAATGAATTGTCCTGGTTGAACAATTCCACCGTTGGTTGAAACAGCAGGTGCATCAAGTCTAGATGTGTTTTCAAAAACGACCATTCCACGGACGCCCCACTTGTCTGTTAGCATGTGTTGAAGACCAGCACCTAGTTTTAGAACTGAGCGTTTCTTTTGGAATTTTCTTGTGGCTGGTGCTGGCAAGAAGCCGTTTTGAGATGTCCAAGTTGCGCTACGAGTGAATTTAGCTTGTAATCGAGCCATTCCTACTAAACCAATTAAATCAAGTTTGTAATCCTTGCAGATTGGGTAGGTTCCAGTGATATTAATGTGTGGACCATGAATGTACATGGTTGAATCGAATCGAGCAGCTTCTCCTGCAATCAATGTTGTTCCAGCGACAACATCGCCAGCTTCGGCAAATGTTGAGCGTGTTTTACGTGAAGTAGCTTGATAGCCACCTTCAACGCCAAGGTATTTATTAAGCTGCAAACCGACAAACAGGTTACCTTGTGGCGAGTTGTGATTGAATAAGTTATCTCCTCGACCAGCATCGAAGTTCATGTGGCGCCATTGCGCTTCAAATCCAACGTAGGGAGCCATTGTTGCGGAATCCCAGAGTTTGTGTCCAGCAACAGCACTAGTAGCAGAAAGCATGATGATGGGTGTTGCAAGTATCGCTAGTGTCTTCTTCACTTTAAATCTCTCCTGTATTACAAAGATGAACAAACTTTGTTATCTGGTTAACCTTTCCCAGACAAAGTTAATTCGTTATTTAAGCACGCTTTTTAATGATTGTATAGCGATCCAGGGTTTGTCCTATACAGAATGTTCTGAACTCTGGTAGTATTATCGGGTTTTAATAGTTCATTTCAAGGGAGAGACCTATCACATGTGGGTGAAGGAGACGGTTTGCAATGAGTGCAGATGAGGTGGATAAGGAGCGTAGGCGGTTCTTAACGGCTACGGCAACGGTAATTGGTGGGGTTGGTGCTGCGTGTGCTGCTTTTCCATTTGTTGCTTCTTGGGCACCTAGCGTTAAGGCTCGCGCATTGGGTGCGCCCGTTGAAGTCGATATCAGTAAGATTGAGCCTGGACAAAAACTTACGGTGGCGTGGCGTGGTCAGCCTATTTTCTTGGTGCGTCGCACCCATGAAGAATTACAGAGTCTTGATTTGGTGACTTCTCTGTTGCGCGATCCGGATTCTAAAGAATCTATTCAGCCAGAGTATGCGGATAATACCCATCGTTCTATTCAACCTAACATTGCGGTTTTAATTGGTATTTGTACCCACTTGGGTTGTGTTCCCTTGTATAAGCCTGAGGCAGGTTCGATTGAACCTAGTTGGGAAGGTGGTTTTTTCTGTCCCTGTCATGGCTCCAAGTACGACATGGCAGGTCGTGTTTACAAAGGGGTACCGGCACCGACAAACTTAACTGTGCCGCCGTATAAATATCTGAGTGAGACCATTATTGTAGTGGGTGACGACAGTGAGGAGAGTGCATAATGTTTGGTGTATTGCGTTCTTTTGTCAATTGGATGGACTATCGGTTTCCGCTGACTAAATTGTGGAATGAACATCTAGCGCAATACTATGCGCCTAAAAACTTTAACTTTTGGTATTACTTTGGTGCATTGTCGTTGTTTGTTTTGGTGAACCAAATTGTGACGGGCATATGGTTAACCATGAACTATGTACCGACTGCAGAAGGTGCTTTTGATTCGGTTGAATACATCATGCGTGAAGTACCTTGGGGTTGGCTATTACGTTATTTACATTCTACTGGCGCTTCGTTCTTTTTTATTGTGGTGTATTTGCATATGTTTCGAGGCTTATTATACGGATCGTATAAAAAACCACGTGAATTGCTGTGGATCGTAGGGATGTTTATCTACATTTGTTTAATGTCTGAGGCTTTCTTTGGCTATTTGTTACCGTGGGGCAACATGTCTTTTTGGGGCGCACAAGTGATCACATCAGTGTTTGGGGCGATCCCTTTTATTGGTGATAGCTTAGTGGAATGGATCCGTGGGGATTACAATATTTCAGGGGTGACACTCAATCGGTTTTTTGCCCTACATGTAGTGGCGGTGCCTTTAGTCTTTATTGGGCTCGTTGGGGTGCACTTATTATCCTTGCATGAAGTAGGCTCTAATAATCCTGATGGAGTGGAAATTAAAAAACTCAAGAACAAGAAGGGTGTCCCACTTGATGGTATTCCGTTTCATCCGTATTACACGGTCAAAGATATTATGGGATTAGCTGGCTTTTTAATTTTGTTTGCTTGGGTCGTCTTCTTTGCACCAGACTTTTTCGGCTATTTCTTAGAAGCACCCAATTTTGCACCGGCCGATCCACTTAAAACCCCAACGCATATTGTCCCGGTTTGGTATATGACACCTTATTACGCTATTTTGCGTGCGATTCCTGATAAATTGATGGGCGTTGTGCTTATGGGTGCGTCCATTGGGGTATGGTTTTTATTACCCTGGTTAGACCGTAGCCCTGTTAAGTCCATTCGCTACAAAGGTATTTTATTTAAGATTGCATTAAGTTTGTTTGTCATAAGCTTTTTGATGCTAGGCTTTTTAGGTGCTAATCCACCGACTCCTGTTTACGTATTCTTAGCGCAGGCATTTACAGTGATCTATTTTGCTTTTTTCTTATTGATGCCTATTTATACTACGATCGACAAAGTGAAACCTGAACCTGAGAGGCTTACCTTCTAATGATCAAGTATGTGCTTTTACTCATGGGTTTACTTTGTTCTACTGCTGGGTTGTCAGAGGAGGCCGATATTCCTTTGATGCGTGCCCGGATTGATTTAAAAGATCCCGCTTCTTTGCAAAGAGGGGCAGCGCATTTTATGAACTATTGTGCAGGCTGTCACAGCTTGAAATATGTGCGTTACAGTGTGATGGCAAAAGACATTGGGATTGTGGATGGAGAAGGTGAGGTCATGAGCACGGCGGTGGCAGATAACCTTATGTTTATGGGTGATAAATTAAGTAACACAATTCAGACAGCACTAACGCCAGAACAAGGAGTAGCTTGGTTTGGTGTTGCCCCACCTGATTTAAGCTTAATTGCTCGGTCGCGCGGGATCCATTGGGTGTACACGTATTTAAAGTCTTTTTACTTAGACGACACCAAACCTTGGGGTGTTAACAATTACTTGTATCCAGACGTTGCTATGCCGGATGTGCTGTTTGGTTTGAAAGAACAGTTACTGGCTGAAGAAGGTGGTGAAGCCGCCTATGATAGCGTGATTTTGGACATTGTGGCCTTTTTAGCGTATAGTTCTGAGCCCATGCAACTGGAAAGAAAAAGAATAGGGCTGTGGGTTCTATTGTTTCTAGGAATATTTTTTGTATTTGCCTGTCTTTTAAAACGAGAATATTGGAAAGATATTCCGAAGGAGTAAATTATGGCCTTACCAAGTAAGCGATCGGTTATGACGCTATTTTCAAATGCAACCGATCCTTATAGCCACCGTGTTCGCTTTGTCCTGGCGGAGAAGGGGATGACGGTCGATATCTTAGATGTCGATAAAACAACTGGGATCAAAGAAGAGCTTTATGAGTTAAATCCTTATGGTAGCGTTCCTACTTTGTTGGACAGGGAACTTATTTTGTACCGTTCAGAACTGATCATGGAATATCTAGATGAGCGTTTTCCTCATCCACCTTTGATGCCCGTTTACCCAATTGCACGTGCTCGAACGCGTTTGATGATTTACCGTATGAATCGTGATTGGTATACGTTGATGGATACCTTGTTAGCTGATGGTCCCGAAGCTGAAAAAGCAACGGCACGTAAAGAACTGTCTGAGAGTCTAACGAGTGTTGTGCCTATCTTTAAAGAAATGTCTTTTTTCATGAGTGAGACCTTTTCAGTTCAAGATTGTTGCGTGGCACCTTTGTTATGGCGTTTACCTTTAATGGGTATTCAGTTGCCACCACAAGCACAACCTGTATTGGATTATGCGACTCGGCTTTTTGAGCGAACCTCTTTTCAAACCAGTTTAACCGAAGCGGAACAAGCGATGCGATAATTGGAGTAAGCACATGACTTCGACCAGACCTTATTTAATTCGAGCATTTTACGATTGGATTGTTGACAACCAGTGCACTCCACATGTTGTTGTGAATGCTTCTGAAAAAAATGTAGAGGTTCCAGAAGAATATGTTGATGGCGGGCAAATTGTGTTAAATATCGCAGTAGCTGCGGTACATGGGTTGCACTTAGGTGATGACGCAGTTGAATTCCAGGCTCGTTTTGGTGGGCGGGTACGGCGGATCCATGCACCGATTTCTTCTATTCTCGCGATTTACGCTAAAGAGAACGGGCGCGGTATGGTCTTTTCTGAAGATGAAAGTGATCCACCACCTGAGAGTATAGAAACAGACACGGAAAATAAAACTAAAAGTCGTAAAGGAAAAGGTGATCGTTCTCACCTAACCGTTGTTAAGTAGACGACTCTTCAAATATTTGCACAATTTTTTCAACGCCTGGTGTAGCGCGTGCGATATCCGTTACCGCAATTTCTTCTTCGGGTGTGGTTAATCCCATCAAGTAGACGACTTTATTTTCTGTGATGACTTTTGATCGAGTGGCTCCAATGTCTTTATGTCCCATCATTTTGGTTTTGATCTGGGTTGTGATCCAGGTGTCCTTTGAGCGAGCACCTATCGAAGTAGGAGCCATCACCTCAATTTCATTGTGTACACGACGAACTTTAGGAATTTCACTGACAGCTTCTTCTGCTTGTTGTTTTAAGGCATCCGTTGGGGCTTGTCCAACTAACAGCAGCACATTATTGTAGCTAATGGCGGTAAGGTGGCTTTTTTTCCATAAATCTTTGCTTTGTGCCAAGGCGTGAGTTGCTTTGATCTGAATGGTTTGATCGTCAACAATCGTTCCGGTGCTACGCCGATCGATGGCTAAAGCGGCACCAGTCGCCGCACCTCCGGCAGCTGCAGCAACGATACAACCTTGTAAGGATAGGGCAACGACGCTTAGGGTGATGAATCGGGGAAACAACATCATCGGCATTCTCCATTGGATCTAGTTTTTACTGTCAGTTTCATCTTCAAGTTCAGGGATCGGGACCCCTTTTTCAAATTTAACACAGACTAAGCCCCGTTGAACATGCTGATAAGGGTTTATTTTCAGATCACCCGTGAGGCCCGAGATTCCTTTAGATGGAAATCGCTCCGAACGAATTAGTTGATTCGCTAATTTATAGGCATCCATACCCAGTGCAAAGAAGCGTGGTGCGCGGTTAGCTTTTTCACCCCAGACTTTTTCAATTTTGCTTTGGATCTCTTGAAGTTGGTGTGAGTGTTGTAACACCCAAGGCATGTCACAAAATTGGATCCCATTCAGATCAGAATCCTCATTCGGTGCAGGGCTACCAGTATAGACGGCAGATGTTGCAAAAACAGGGAGGTTTTCCGCATGGTAGAAATTGAGTAGAGGCTTGATCTGGCGCGCTGTTTCAGGTGTCGCGGCAAGGAAAATCATATCAGCGTCTTCACGTTTGCTATCTTTCTTTGCTTTCAGCAATGCTTTCACTTTAGAATCTACTCTCGCTTTTTTAAAGGACTTTGAATCCACTATGCTGCCACCACGTGATTCCCAATAGCGCTTAAAGCTTTCTGCTACACGATCACCCCAATCGTTTTGGATAGACAACACCAACGCTTTTCGGTGACCCTGCTCAATGGCATAATCGACTGTTGCCATGACTTCATCTTCGGGCAATAAACCAAATTGATAAAGCTTATAAACAGGGTATTGAGTGTCGCTAATTGTATTCAAAGCCAATACTGGAATACTGAGATCTAATTTAGCAATACTTTGCACTTCAGCTTTGGTTAAAGGCCCAACGATAAAATTGGGTTCGTCTTCCAGAGCGAGTTCATAAGCTTCTAATACTTTATTACCCTTTCCGGTGTCATAGATCTTAACGCTGGAGTTGGGATCTTGCGAAGCACGACTTTGATAGTAGGCTGCAAAAAAACCATCACGAATTGTTTTTGCAGCTTGTGCATGGGGTCCAGTGGAAGGCAATAGCAGGGCAATGCGTTCAGCTTTCGATGAACGCTTAGTTCCAGAGGATAATCTAGGTTGTTCAGACTGGGCTTTATTTTCTTGTAAAAATTCGAGTGCTTTTTCTAATAAAAACTGAGCTTTGCGAAGATCTTTTTTCAGTAAAGACAATCGTGCATTTAAAATAGATTTTCGAGTAGCGGATTTTAGAGCGTCGAGCCGAATGTTTCTTAAGATTGCTTGAGCAGGTGCAACATCACTGGCGCGAACGTAACTCACCGCAGCTTGCAGTTGATATTCAACGGCATGAACTCCATCGGCTTCATTCGCTAAATTTAAATAGTAATCGGCGGTTTTTAATTTGTTCTGGGTCATGCGCTTTTGTCGCAGCTCTGATTTTGTTGAGCAACCAACTATTAAGAGACATGAGCAGAGCAGTATGCCGAGAAGAATAGAGTATTTTTTAATCATTGAATTAACCTACTGTATCTAACATAAAAAAACAAACCTAATGTTTATTATAGAAGGTTTTGTCGAGCGTCGACATAGGGTGAAAATCTGCTTCCGTGGGCTTTTACAATATGGGTTCCAGCAATTATAAGTGGGCGTTTTGGCAATTTTGGGTGTGAAGAGAGTTGGGCTGTCTTTATATTCAGTAAAGGTTTGTAACGCAGAAAACAGCATGGACCAGCTGTTTT
Organism: uncultured Legionellaceae bacterium; assembly: GCA_964351705.1. Classification (GTDB taxonomy): domain Bacteria; phylum Pseudomonadota; class Gammaproteobacteria; order UBA6186; family Azoamicaceae; genus CADEGZ01. The sequence continues at coordinate 24,635 of CAYGPC010000017.1, read as the reverse complement.
CTGCATTCTTTATTTTTAGGCGTTAAGTCTCTTACGTAACGTTTTGATCCAGGATTCGAGTAGAATGAAGAACTTTGCTAACCAGCTGTTTTTTTCTTCTTCCTCTGCTTCTACGTCGACTTCCATGTCAGTGTCTTCTTCAGTGAAGCTGACATCTCGATCAATAACCATATCAAGATTATGTAGTGCTTTGGAGTTGCCTTGTTTCGCGGCACGTTCCCACCAGTACAGCGCACGTGTGTAATCTTGCTCAATGTCGTTTCCTTCATAGTGCATTAAACCGAGATTAAACTGTGCTGAAGCATGCTCTTGCTCTGCTGCCTTTTCCCACCAATGTTGGGCTGAGCTATAGCTTTTTTCAATCCCATCGCCTTTATAATACATCGAGCCAATGAAATGCTGAGCTCGAACATTATCTTGCTTGGCAGCTTGCTCGTACCATTCAAAAGCATGATTTAAGTTTTTCTCAGTACCATAACCTTTATCGTACAACATACCTAGGTGCAGCTGAGCAAGGGTATGAGCTTGTTTCGCAGCACGTTCATACCACATAAAGGCCATACGATAGTCTTGACGTGTTCCTTGAGCATTCTCATAGATGTATCCAAGTTGGTATTGTGCATTTGGATCGCCATGCGCAGCAGCTTTTTCATACCAAGCGCGTGCTTTACCATAATCTTGTGGAACGCCCATACCTTGTTCATACAAAGAAGCTAGCTCATATTGTGCTTTAACATGCTCTTGCTTGGCAGCTTTTTGATACCATTGGTAGGCTTTACTTTTATCTTGAGCAGTTCCTAGGCCTTCATGATACAGTTGTGCTAAGCAATATTGGGAAGCCCGATGTCCTTGTAGTGCAGCTTTCTCATACCAGACCAAAGCCTGTTCGTGATTGCTTGCAATACCGAGGCCTTTTGCGTAAAAAACACCGAGTTTGTATTCAGCTTCGATGTGTTGTCTGCTGGCTGCAATTTCATACCACTCAAACGCTTTTTCTTCGTTCTGTGGGGTTCCAATGCCTTGTTCGAAAAGACGAGCAAGCTGGTATTGTGCTTCCAAGTGTTCCTGTGTTGCAGAAAGCTCAAAGAAGTTTAAAGCTTTTTCAGGATCCTGTTCTGTGCCTCGTGCATCTCGATAAAAAAGCCCGAGTTTATATTGAGCTTCAGAGTTACCTTGCTGGGCTGATTTTTCATACCAGTTGAATGCCAGACTATCATTCTTGTCGGTGCCTTGGCCAAGCTCGTGCAATAAACCTAGCTGATATTGTGCAAGAATATGTTCTTGTTTGGCAGCACTCTCATACCATTCCAAAGTTTTTTTGAAGTTTTGTTTAGTGCCGTTGCCTTCTTTAAAAAGAGTGCCGAGATTGTATTGTGCATCCCTATTGCCTTGAAGAGCAGATTTCTCATACCAATCCAAAGCTTGCTTATAGTTTTGCGGCAGCTGGAAACCTTCATGGTAAATCAACCCAAGGTTGTATTGTGCTTTGTCGTCACCACGTGAAGCAGCCTCGTTCCACCAATGTAATGCCTTCTCGTGATCTTGTGGAATACCATCACCTTTATAACACATGGATCCAATAGCATACTGTGCTTTAGGGTGTTGTTGTTCAGCGGCTTTTTCATACCATTGAAACGCCAAAGAGAAATCCCGTGCTACTCCATTGCCCTTATCATAAATAACGCCCAAGCAATATTGTGCTTTGGTATTACCCTGAGAGGCAGCTTTTTGGTACCAGTCTAATGCTTTACTGTAGTCTTGATCGGTTCCATTGCCTTCCTCATGCATTTGGCCTAGGTAAAACTGCGCCTCAGCATGCCCGTACTCAAAGGTTTCTTCTGACTCTTGGATCCTTTTGGGATCTAAAGTAGCGTGTTTGCGTTCTTCTCTGATCATGGCATCGTTCCTTGTTTAAAAACCTAAATTAATCCCTTTCCGTTAAAAAACCGACATTTGCAATGTGTTTTTCAATTGTTGTTTCTGCTGCGACTATTACTTTTAATGAGTAAACTGGATCATGCTGGACTGACTGACTGGTTGTCTGCATGTAATGGGTAAGCTGTAAAGCCACACTACTGCTCAACACACCCACTAAAATTGAAATCCCAAGTGTGTAGATAAAGGCGCTAAGTGATAGAGTTACTAAAAATAACCCCAAGACGCTGTCGACGAGTAGGGCGGTGAACATAGCCAAGAGTGCCTGGGATAGAGGAGAAGTAAATTGCTGTTGAGAAAACAAAGATAAGTTTATGCGCTGAACCAGAAAGAGCGAGCCAGCAGAAATAAGCCCCAGCTGCCAAAAAGAAGTTGGCAGGAAGGTGGGTTGTTCGAAAACCACTTGTGTCACTAGACAAGCCAGAAGATGACATGTAATGGCAAAAGCAATGATACGGTTTGTGATAGCCTGACCGTACAGCTGGAATAGCAGTATGCCAATGGCTAAAGTCATGGGAAAAATGAATACACGTTTGGAGAGCAATGTAGACAAGAAGATAAAGTCATTGCTGGCTGCAAAATAACAGACCGTATTCAGGGTGCAGAACAAAACACTCAGCGGGATGAGAAAGCTTTTGTCAGCTGTTTGATCTGGGCTATTGTGTGTCACCTTGTCCTCCAATCCATTTTTATTATGCAGGCTAACTAATAAAATATTTAAAATAGTTTTTTCTTTATTATTGTCGAAGAATACGGATCTCGCTAAAGTAGGGGGTGCTTTTTTTGAAAATTGTGGGGATCAGACCCTATTAAAGGAAACATTTATGCTCACATCTGGACAAATTTATGTTGTAGCCACGCCAATTGGTAATTTGGGTGATATGAGCAGCAGGGCTTTGGCTACCCTACAGGCCGTTGATCAAGTGTGGGCCGAAGATACTCGTCGTACCCATCAGCTTCTTAATCATTTTCAGATAAAGAGACCGCTGTTTTCATTACATGGGCATAATGAAATAGATAGAACGGATCAGATCCTTGCTGAAGTAGAGCAAGGTAGAAGTATTGCACTGGTTTCGGATGCCGGAACCCCATTGATTAACGATCCAGGTTTTCGTTTGATCCGAGCGGCGCATCAAAAAAAAATCCAAGTGCTTACCGTACCAGGTCCCTGTTCCGTGATCGCTGCTTTGTCTATTTCTGGCTTACCAACCGATCGTTTTATTTTTGAGGGATTCCTACCCGCGAGGGGGGCTGCGCGTATTTCTCGTTTGCAGGCGCTTTCTCAAGAAACACGTACTTTGATATTTTTTGAAGCCCCACATCGCATAGAGGAGACCTTACAGGATATGGGTGTTGTTTTGGGTGAATTAAGGGAAGCGACGGTTGCACGAGAATTAACTAAAACGTTTGAAAGTACACATTTGGGTACCTTGAGTGAACATTTACAAAGGGTACAGAGCGATCCTAATCAAAAACGGGGTGAATTCGTCTTAATGGTTTCAGGTGCTCCACAGAGAGATGAAACTTCAATAACACCCGAAGCGGAGAAAGTTCTAAAAATATTATTGGAAGAGTTTTCTAAAAAGCAGGCAAGCGATCTTGCTTCAAAAATCACGGGTATCAAGAAACGAATTTTATACGAATATGCTGTGAATAAACTGTCATCCTAGCGAAAGGATCTTGCCAGTATTGAACAAGGCCATTAACTGCCTGTAAAGATTTCGTCGAGATTTTGTGCAGAGAGTACTTTTTTCCCCCATTCTAGGAGTTGAGCTGAGCTTGCACGGTCCATCTTGTGTAGATAGGCTTGAGGGATAGACGAGAATTTATGTTCCAGTAACGACTTGAGTAAGGCAATTTCTCCTTGTTGCATGCCTTGTTGTACACCTTGTGCAACACCCATTTCTAATCCTTGTTGGATGCCTTTCTCAATTCCGATGCGTTCAGCAGTGGTTACATAAGCCACGTTCAGTTTCTCCTCAAATGCTTCAATGACATTATTATATTCTAACTCCAGTGGTTTGGGGAGACTTAAAATTGCATCAAGACAGCGATACAGTTTTAAGATCTGCTCTTTTTTCCAGCCATGTTGGTAGAGTTTCTTGGTTAATACAATCTTAGTTATCAATCGTGTCGGTTGGTCACTTTTCGTTTCGATGGCACTTAGTTGGGCCAAAATGACTAAGGCGAAAGGATTTCTACTTTTGAGTAGTTCATCTTTGCTTTCACGATAATCTATTAACTTTAAAATCGGGTAATCCATACGAACCTTCGATTGCCACAGTGAGGACTCGTAAAAAGTAGGACGCCACTGTGTTCGTCCATCAATCAGAATAGCTAGGCTAGCAATGTCTTTTTGGTACCGGTCAAAAATTCGATAACGATATATAAACATCCGCTTAGAGAAATTAATAATAGGATGTGCTTGGATCTCAATATGAATCAATACCCAAGTCTCTTCACCAGTGGTTTTCCAGACTTTTATGAGTTTGTCCGTGAGCTTCTTGCCAGCATAACGCCATAAAATCTTGGAAGTAATGCTCTAAAGCTTCTTTCCAACCTTCATCAAGATACGAACGATTTTCGGTTGCCATTGGAGTAGTATCTAAAAATGAAAGCGTTGATGCCATTGGATAAATAACGGATTAAAATCGCAGTAAAAACTTCGGGCGGATTACCTCACACACAGCTCGGATTTTGGTATCCGCGAGTTTGTAAATTTGTACGTTTAAGAACGAAGCTGTTATTTCAAGAGCCAGGTGGGGTAATGATACGTTTGATTTTAATCCGTTGCACTTTACGCTTGTTAACCGTTGTTCGCTTTATCTTAGGGCGCGAGACATTAGTTTTGCGTTTCACTTTTGTTTTTCTGGGAGCGATTTGCTTTTTCGTTTTTTTCTTGCTCGCTACTTTTTTAGTTGTTTGAATGCCGAAGTAATTTTCAAAAAATTGCAAAGCCGCATCAGCTGAAAATTTAGATTCACCATTATGTAAGATAACGATACCAATATCTTGTTCTGGAACAAAACCAATAAAGTTTGTAAACCCCTTAAGCCAACCTCCGTGAAAAACAAGTTTATGTCGAGAGAAATCGGCAACTCGCCACCCAAGTGCGTAATGTCCATTTTTAATCAATTTGGGTACTCGGGACGAACTTAACATGTTTTTGGTGGGGATTTGCGGCTTTTGAATTTTCTGTAATGCGCGAGGTTTTAATACTTGTGGGAACCCACCCAGTTGTGCTTTGAGAAAAAGGCTCATGTCTTTGATGGTGGAATTAATACCACCAGCCGGTGCAACGGCGTAGTAGCCTTTTGAATAGGTGGAACAGGGGACAACGGTGCCTCGGCGATTTTTCACGTGGGGGCTCGCTTTGTTTTTATTGTTTAGGAGTTCCTTTAGGGTTGCAGATGTTTGATTCATGCCTAATGGTTTTAACAGCTTCGCTTTGAGTGTGTGTGCGAAAGAGTTTTTACTTGCAGAGTGTGTGATGTCACTCACAATGCCATACATGGCATTATTGTAATCGTAACGCTTACCTACTGCAGTACGTAAAGGGGTGGTTTGCAGGGTTTTTCGGATTTTAACGTAAGGGATTTGTGCTTCAATCAAATTATTAAAACCTGCTCTTGGAATTCCAGTGGAATGACTCAAGACGTGTTTAATTTTCAAGTTTTTCTTGTTTCGGTTGCCTTTAAGAGAAAACCGATTGACATAGTGGTGAACGGGATCGTCCATTTTAAGCAACCCTTCGCTTTCTAAAATTGAAAGCAGTGATGCAGCGATTGGTTTTGAAACTGAGCCTAACTGGAATAGTGTTTGGGTATTAATTTTTTCACTTTTTCCAATACGTTTTACTCCGAAGGCTTGCATAAATATGACTTGTTTACGATGTACGATTGCGACTGCGCAGCCTGGGATCCGTTTGTTGCGGATTTGAGTTTGAATATGTGCTTTCAATTTAGTAATAGCCGGATCAAGATTTTTTGCTGAGTTAGCAAAAACAGAAGAACTGATCGTTGCGAGCAGCAAAATGGAATAAAGAGGCTTGAAATTGAAGGAGTACATAAGCACATTTTAGCAGAGTTGTACTTGTCTTGGGATAAGAAATATTGGTATTCTGTGGTGGGAGTTGGCTAGACAGTCGCTCGACCTCTTTATGGGGTTGGGAGGAAAGTCCGGGCTCCAGAGGGCAAAGTGCCAGGTAACCCCTGGGAGGCGCGAGTCTACGGAAAGTGCCACAGAAAATATACCGCCTGTAAAAGGGTAAGGGTGAAAAGGTGCGGTAAGAGCGCACCGCATTGCTGGTAACAGTCAATGGCAGGGAAAACCCCACTTGGAGCAAGACCAAATAGGAACTCGATGGTGTGGCCCACACTGAGTTCGGGTAGGTTGCTTGAGCCAAAGAGTGATCGATGGCCCAGATAAATGACTGTTCACGACAGAACCCGGCTTATCGGCTGACTCCCAACTTGAGTTAAAGTAAAAAATAAGTTGAATATCTTAGGTGTGGTGCCGGGAGAGAGACTCGAACTCTCATGGTGTCGCCACCACCGGATTTTGAGTCCGGCGCGTCTACCAGTTCCGCCATCCCGGCAGGAGTGGGGATTTTAGCAAATGCATATGACTAGTCCAAGTGTTATTTAATTTTTAAGGTGGTTAATCAACTTTATTTTATCCAGGTATTTTGCCGGACGCTGCTTGATGATACACTGACCGAGTAGTGTGTTTCTCAAGAGAGGTAGGTGTACAGTATGAAAAATGTATTTGGTCTTATAGTTTTGATGGTTGCTTTTCCGGCTTTTGCTAGCGCTCCCGCTGAGGCAGGCTCAGGTGCTATTGCTCAAGGTTTGATGTTGGCGGTTTTTGTTGCCGTTTTTTACTTTCTGATTTTACGTCCTCAGAGCAAACGTGCCAAAGAACACCAGCAATTGGTCGGCGGTTTGCAAAAGGGTGACGAAGTAATCACTAATGGTGGTGTGTTAGGGCGCGTCAAAGAAATGACCGAAAGCTTCTTAGTGATTGTAATTGCTGAAGGCGTAGAGATTTTTATTCAGCGGCAAGCGATTGCGGCGAGTGTACCTAAAGGGACTATGAAATCTTTGGCATAAGATAAGGATGTTATTGTGTCGCATACTTTTCCACGTTGGAAATATTATTTCCTAGGGTTTGTTTTACTTGTCAGTGTTATTTACGCCTTACCTAATTTGTACGGGGAAGTTCCTGTTGTTCAGGTAACAGGACTGAAAGGCCGGAAAGTAGATTTTCAGACCCAAGAACAAGTTGAAGAGGCTTTGACGCGAGCAAACTTAACGTGGCAAGCCATTTCTATAGAACAGCCCGATACATTACTTGTGCAGTTTCAAAATCCAGATAATCAGTTAAAAGCAAAGGAAATCATTCGACAAAAATTGGGTGATTCTTTCAGTGTGGCGCTGAATCTTAAGCCAGTGACACCAACGTGGTTACGTGCACTTGGTGCAACGCCTATGAAACTGGGTCTGGATTTACGTGGTGGTGTACACTTCTTAATGGAAGTTGATGTTGAAATGGCTTTGACGAGGCGTATGGATGATTACTATATCCAAATACCTAAAACTTTACGCGAGGAAAAAATTCGTTATTCGCGACTTGAACAAGAAGGTGAACAGTTTTCCATCGGTTTCTCTGAAGAAGCACTAAGAGATGAAGCGTATGCCTTTCTACGCCGGACTCAACGCGAGCTGTTGTTTGTTCCCATTGAACGTGGTGAAGCCTTTTTTCTAAATGTTGAGCTGTCCGTTGCAACGATTCAGGAAATCCGACGTGAGACTGTTGAACAAACCTTAGCTATTCTGCGAAATCGTGTGAATGAATTAGGAGTAGCCGAAGCGGTTGTGCAAAGACAAGGCTTAAATCGAGTGATTGTTGAATTACCTGGGATCCAGGATACCGCTTATGCAAAAAACATTTTGGGTAAAACCGCTACTCTAAAATTTTTAATTGAAGATCCTAAGCACGATGCTGAAAAAGTGTTGAAGGGAAAATCCATCATTGGATCAAAGATCTATTTTGATCGTTTTCAACATGCGGTGCTATTAAAAACGCAGCCTATCCTAACAGGCGGGGCAATTACCGGTGCGAGTGCAGCACAAGATCAAAATGGTGCACCCTCTGTAAGTGTACGTTTAGGTGGTGATATTTCACATTTTACCAAAGTGACTAGAGCCAATATTGGAAAGCGCATGGCTGTGGTTTATGTTGAGATCAAAGAGGGAAAAACGGTCGAAGACGTTATTAGCGTTGCGGTTATTCGAGATGTCTTGGGCAGTAGCTTTCAGATTACTGGGTTGTCGGTGTCTGAATCGCGTGATCTAGCTTTACTCTTAAGAGCAGGTGCTTTGCCCGCGCCTATTTCAATTGTTGAAGAAAGTATTGTAGGCCCTAGTATGGGACAAGAAAATATTCGCATGGGGGTTGTCTCTGTTTCGGCTGGACTGACATTGGTTCTTATTTTTATGACACTGTATTACAGCTTATTTGGTATGTTTGCCAATTTAGCCTTAGTGATGAACTTAGTGTTGCTACTGGCAGTCATGTCCTTGATAGGTGCAACGCTTACTTTGCCAGGTATCGCCGGTATTGTGTTGACGCTTGGTATGGCAGTCGATGCCAATGTATTGATTTTTGAACGGATCCGAGAGGAGCTCCGGGGTGGTATGTCCGCGCGAGCAAGTATCCAAAGGGGGTTTGAATTTGCCTTTGCTACCATCATTGATTCAAATTTGACAACGTTGATTGTAGGGGTTGTATTATTTGCCATTGGTACCGGTCCAGTGAAGGGTTTCGCGGTTACCTTGTGTATCGGTATTTTGACGTCATTATTGACGGCTATTATGGGTACACGAGCGATGGTTGAAATGGTTTACGGAAACAAGCGCATTCGCAAACTGCGGGTAGGGATCTAGATGGAATTTTTTAGAAAAGAAACACACATTGACTTTATGGGGATGCGCCGATACATCGGTGTGCTGTCTATCACCTTATGGTTATTGTCTCTGGGACTCTTATGTACTAAGGGGCTGAATTTTGGTTTGGACTTTACCGGGGGTACTCAAATCGAAGCACGTTTTGTACAAGAAACATGTCCAACCACGATCCGCGAGCATCTTGAACAAGACGGGTTTACTTCGGTCCGAGTCCAACAATTTGGTTCTACTCGGGATATTTTAATTCGAGTTGCAAACCCTGAGGAAAGCGAGGGTGAGCAAAAAGTCAGCGATAAAATTAAAGTCACCCTAACAAAACACAATGATGATATTGAGATACGTCGTGTTGAGTTCGTTGGCTCTGAAGTCGGTGAGCAATTGGTAGAGCAAGGTGGTATTGCTGTTTTGATCTCAATTTTGGCAACCATGTTGTATATTGGAATGCGCTTTGAGTATCGACTTGCTGTCAGTGCTGCTATTGGGTTGTGTCATGATGGCGTGTTGATCTTGGGTGCTTTTTCTTTATTTGGATTTGAGTTTGATCTCGCAACATTGGCTTCTGTGTTGGCAGTGTTAGGTTATTCTTTAAATGATACGATTGTGGTCTTCGATCGAGTGCGTGAGAATTTTCGTAAGGTGAGAAAAAAGACACCATTTCAAATTATGAATTTATCCATTAACCAGACCCTTTCCCGTACCATTATGACTTCTTGGATGACTTTATTGGTTGTCTTGGCACTTCTTTTCTTTGGTGGGCAGGTATTATTTGGGTTTTCCATGGCATTTTTCTTAGGGATCTTGATTGGAACCTTCTCTTCGATTTATGTGTCGAGCGCACTTGCGCTGTGGCTAGGGTTAAGTCGTTCTGATCTTTTGCCTAAATCGAAACCGGTGGATCCTTAACTTTCCTGAATGATATTCAGTAGCTCTTGGTGCACCCTTCGTGTGCCAGCGATGACATTACCACTTTTAAAAAATTCATTTTCACCTTGAAAATCTGAAACAAAACCACCTGCTTCTCGAACTAATAGTATGCCTGCGGCAATGTCCCAAGGCTTCAGATCGGATTCCCAAAAACCATCTAAACGTCCTGCAGCAACGTAGGCAAGGTTTAGTGCTGCTGAACCATTCTTGCGCGTTTCAGCACCTTTTTCTGCAAGGAGTTGTGTGATATTGAGTTCACTTTTGGTGGATGAAACTGGAAGATAATCGTTAAAGGCACCGAGCAAAGCACTGCGCATAGTCTCTTGCTTAGAGACACGGATCCGGCGGTTGTTGAGCTGAGTCCCTGAGCCCCGAGTTGAGGTATAGAGATCTTGACTGAGTGGATCGTAGACAACAGCATGTTCCATTTGATTGCGTTGTCGGATCCCAATGGACACCGCAAATTGTGGAAAACCATGAACAAAGTTCATCGTGCCATCCAATGGATCAATTATCCAAGTAAACTCATCACCTGGGTGCTCACCGCTTTCTTCTCCTAATATCCCATGGTTGGGATAAGCTTTTTGTATCGTGTCAATAATGGCGCGTTCAGAGGTTGTATCCACATATGTGACTAGATCGTTTAAGCCTTTTTCAGAAATTTTATCTGGATCCAACTGTTCATAGTGTTGTGTAATAATTTTTCCGGCCCGTCGTGCGGCGCTCACGGCAATATTAAGATAAGGATGCATGCTAAACTCACGAGTTAATTAACTAGAACACATTCTATCACATTTTTTGGCTCAATCAACCTCGTTATTGATTTCTGGTGCAATGGGAACCTCAACAGGCTCTGAGCGACGAAGCTCAGCTTGGTAGTAAAGGTAGAGTCCGAGTGTTACGGTGGCGAGTGAAAACCAAAAATAGGGGGATAACACTTCGTTTAAGAACAACCAGCCTAAGACGGCTGCAAAAAATGGTTGTGAAAGTCCCGCAAAAGAGAGGTAGGTTGCCGTAAATGTACGTAGCAACATAGCATGTAAGTTGTAGCTGATCAGATTTGAAATCACCATTAAAATCAAGAACCATTGTAAGAACGGCCAAAAATCTTTTACTGGGATCGGCGCCCAAGGTTCAACGATATAGGAATGTGATAGTGCTAGACTGCCTCCGAGGATCATACTGATCCCATTTGTCATCATGGGACTGGCTTTACGTATTTTGATGTTTTCTCGCATGGCAAGCCAGTTCACAGCATTAGCAACTGTTGCACCGATTAAGGCAAGTTCTGCAAATGAAAAGAACAACCAGCGTCCAGAACTGTCTTCTGTGCTGGACGCCGGTAAAATTAAGAGAGGGATAAATCCCATGATCCCAACCGATAGGCCTAACCATTTTTGCGGGGTGATTTTTTCATAAAACCAAACGTATGAAAGAATAGCCATCATAATAGGTGATAAGCTGTATAAAAAACAAGCCTTCGCGGACTCCATGTATTGTAAGCCCCAAAACTCCAGAACATTGGTTAGATAGACTCCGGAGACAGCGATAACAATTATTGGACCGATTTGTTCCTTCTTGAGCGTAAATTTGCTCCGATTAAAGACAAACTGATACGCCAACAGAATGACGCCGGCAAGCATCATGCGGCTGCCCGTTAGGAAGAAGGGAGGGGCATAAGTAAGAGCTAATTTACCAAAGACGAATACAGAGCCGTAAAGTATGCATAACAGTAGGACTAAGCTCTGTAGATACACGTTTTAAATACCTCGGGATGGTTGTTAATATTTTGGGCATTACTTAACTTATAAGTATAACTTAACACTGGCATTATTGTGATGTCGACTTAAAAAATTTTCGTTATAGTATCGGTTGACACCCTACTAAAATCCAGTATAGTTTATTTTATGACTAATTCAGCTCCCATCTACCTTGATTTTGCGGCTACCACACCAGTTGATCCACGAGTGGTCACACAAATGGTCGCTTGTTTATCGTTGGAAAATGATTTTGGCAATTCAGCTTCTGATCACATTTATGGTCAACGTGCTAAAGCGAAAATTGATCAAGCGCGAGCAGAAGTTGCACAATTAATTCATTCAGTGCCACGTAATATAGTATTCACCGGCAGTTCAACTGAAGCGACCAATCTCGCTTTAAAAGGAGTTGCACACTATTATTCAGATAAAGGAAAGCATGTCATTACTTGTAAAACCGAGCATCGTGCTGTACTTGATAGCTGTCGGAGGCTTGAGTCGCAGGGTTTCTCTGTTACTTATTTGGATGTTGATAAAAATGGATTGGTTTCTGTTGAAGATATAAAGTCTGCAGTTCGAGAAGATACTATCTTGCTGTCTATTATGCATGTCAACAATGAAACCGGACTGCAACAACCTATTGCTGAGATTGGATCTTATATGCGTGAATGCAATATTTTTTTTCATGTGGATGCGACCCAAAGTGTGGGTAAAATCCCGGTAGATGTTCAAGCACTGCCTGTTGATCTACTATCGTTTTCAGCGCATAAAATCTATGGGCCTAAGGGAGTTGGTGTCTTATATATAGGAGATAGACCGCGTGTGCGTCTTACTCCACTCATTGATGGAGGTGGTCAGGAAAGGAAGCTTCGTGCAGGTACGTTAGCAACACATCAGATTGTAGGTATGGGTGCTGCCTGTAGTATTGCATCTGGTGAAATGAAAGAAAATTTTTCACACTATCAGAATTTGCGTCATTTTTTTTGGTCAGAGATAGCAACTTTGTCTGATGTGCGTTTGAACAGCCAGGAAGCCTTATGTATTCCAAATATTCTAAATATTTGTTTTACCGCGCTCCCTGAAGAAACTCTGATGAAGGCTTTGCAGAATTTTGCTTTCTCAAGAGCTTCGGCTTGTAACTCTGTGTCGAATGAACCATCCCATGTATTGCAAGCCATGGGACTTAGCAAGGAACAAGCACGGTGTTCTTTACGTTTTTCATTTGGTCGAACAACCACTCTATCAGAGGTGGAGCGGGTGGTCTCTGTTATTAAAAATCTGGGGAGTATGACATGAACGATATTACTTTAACGGAGAGTGCGAGCATTTTTCTAAGTAAAATTTTGGAGAAACAAAAAGACGCTATAGGTATACGTGTGGGCGTTGTGGATTCGGGTTGTTCAGGGCTATCCTACAAATTAGACTTGGCTCATACGGTAGAGCCAGATGATAAAGTGTTTACGTATGCGACAGTACAGATCGTGGTTGACCAAAACAGTCTACAATATTTAAAGGGTACTCAATTAGATTCCGTTAAAGAAGGGTTGAACGAATCACTTAAGTTTAACAACCCAAATGCAGAAAGTGCCTGCGGCTGTGGTGAGAGTTTTAGCATATCAAAGTGAGCTGATTTGCTAACAGGAAAGGTAAACTAAAATTGGCTATAAGAATTGCATGAATCCTAAAATGACTGTTACAGATGCCGCTTTAAGTCTTGGAAAGAACAAGGCCTGGGTAGTTTCGGCTCTAAATGATCGCGATTTACCGTATTCAAAGTCTTCGAATCATTTATATTTTGGTCATGAAACGGCTAAACAATTATTTGATTTCTCATTCCAACCACGCGTAATTGTGTTCCAAATTGTAAAAGGTGGAACTGGAAAAACATCACTGGTTCATGAATTTGCTGTTCGAGCAAGTTTGTATGGCGCTAAGGTCTTATGTATTGATATGGATCAGCAGGCAAACTTAACGTTGGCGTTTAATCAGAACGCAGACAACATGCCAGTCATGATTGATATTTTGGCAGATAACCATACCTTCGAAGAAGCGATTGTAGAAGTGTTGCCTGGGGTTGACTTGTTACCCAGTCGATTTGAAAATGCAATGCTAGATGAAGTGTTACGTCTTAAAAAAATGCCACTAGAAGAAGTCTACCGTGTACCTTTCCAAAATTTTAAGCAGACATATGATGTCATTATTGTGGATTGTCCACCGAGTCTTGGGCAGTCGGTTGCGGCTTGCGCACTCGCAGCTGATTTAGTGCTTGCGCCAGTGATACCAGAAAAATTTGCGTTGTCTGGCTTAGACATGGCTTACCAATCAATAGAAGAGTTACAGGAAAATTTTGATATTCCGATCAGCTTTGGTGTTGTACTCAACAAATTTGAAGCTAAAACAGGGTTATCCCAAAATGCATTGCACTATCTCTTAAGGCATCCGAAGTATGGTAGTAAATTGTTACGGAATAACGTGCGGTTTTCGCAAGAATTTCCAAAAGTGATTGCTAATAATGTATCCGTTTTTGATACGATTAAACGCAGTATTGCAAAAGAAGATGTTGATCACTTGACCCAAGAACTTTTAGGTCTTGCTATCGATTCTGGGGCAACTCTTGCCAATGCACTCTCAAATGCGAACAGTTTAAAATCGTCACGTCGCAGAAAAAAAGAAAGAACCCCTGCATAATAAATCACCACATAAAACCACAGTTTTTCTAGCTGTTCGATTGAACTATTGATCTAAATCATTGCCCACTCTATAAGAACATTCTAAAGATTTTGAGGTATATACATGGGTACTGAAAGTCATATAACCGTCGTTCCACTCTGGGATGATCTAGCCATGGAAGTTTTAGTAATTCAAAGCATTGAAACGGTTAAAGATGAAGACTTGGAAGCGATTGCTACTATAAAAATAAAAGATAAAGACATTGGTAGTGTACTTGAGCTGTACGCAAAGTTTAAAGTAGTCTTCAAAGAAAGGCCACAATTTTTAGAAGCCATAAAATCAAAACAAGAATCTGCTGCAATGGACGATCGGAAAAATAATTTACGCGCATTAATTGAAAATATATCAAAAAAATTAGAGCAACGTAAAGCAGGTATTAAACCGGAGATGCCAAAAATTGAGTCCGCCTTAGGGCAAAACGTTCAGAAAACGATTATTAAAAAAGATCCAAAACTTTATGAGAAATCAACCGTTATGCCGCTTTGGGATGATCCTGCAATGGAAGCCCTGGTGGTAAAAAGTATAGAAAATCTTAAAGAGGAAGATCTTGAAAGGATTTCTAAATTGGTCATTGAAGAAAAAGGGATTGATAGCATTCTGGATTTTTATGTAAGTCTTAAAACCGTTTTTAAAGGGCAACCCACTCTAATAGAAGCCATTAAATGCAAACAAGAAGCAGCGGAGGTGAACGACAGAAAGAAAAACCTGCGTGCATTCATTGCAAATGTTTGCCTCAAGCTGGAAGCTCGGAAAATAAAAAACCACTCATAAAATGATTTAAAATTAACGTTTTTTTATAGTATTCATTCCATTACTACTAAAAATTCTGCACCTATTGAGGGCTTATGCGCATTTCGCTTTGTTCTCTTTGGTGCACGGTGGTTCGATTTCAGTAGCTACTTTGGCTGTACTGCGTTCTAGCTCGGCTGTGGCTACACGTTCCCATAATTTTGGACCAAAATTCACTTTGTGAAACTGTGTATACGACAAAATTTTCTGGACATCTTCGAGTGGCATGCTGGGTCTATCAACTGCTTCATCAGGACACATGAGTGCTAGAGTCAGCCTTACCGCTTCGAGTTTTACAAGGTTTTTATGTGATTGGACGATAGCCTTGATAGCTGCTTTCCTACGTGGTTCAAAAAAAGAATCGGTGCAAATAATGCTGGTTAAATAGAAACATTTTTGTAGCGATCCACACAACGCTTCGAAGGCAGACGCACCGAGTCTGTTTAAATAGTTGCAGCTTAAATTAATGGACTGCAGTTGTGAACACTGCGCCAGTGCGTCACACAGCGTTTGGAAGGTAGACGCTTTGAAGTAGCCGAGATAGTTTTGACCTAAATCAATGGACTGCAGCTGTGAACATTGCCCCAGTGTTTCACACAGCGTTTGGAAGGTAGACGCTTTGAGGTAGCCGAGGTCGTTTCGACTTAAATTAATGGACCGCAATTGTTTAAGCTGTTGTGTGGAGCAATCTAATAGCTGGTTTAAATTCGTCGTTATGATGATACTCCAGATTTTTATATATGTGTGGAGGGAGTGCATCCATAAAAGTTGAGCTAATCAACTACTTTCTATGTATGTCGCATAGATTCTAACAGTTGCTCATTCATTGGCAATACCCCAGCATATGCACTTACATTTTAAGGTATGGTATCACAGTCGGCCGGGCCAAAAAATCCAATGGCCTACTTACTGAAGAGCTTTCAATTCTTAGTTTCAGCGTTTTCAGACCAGCCTTTATGTGGGTACTGTAAAAAAGCGTAAGCCCTAGCGCCGATAACTTTGGATTTAGAGATATAAGTGTACATGTTGTGCCGACAACTTGGTGTTATTGGATCTCCCAGCTATAAATAAAAGGCTAGAATTGGTGTGCAGGAGAAATACCATGAGCTAGAGAAGGGAGAACGCTTTACAAGCTAGTGATTCATTAGGTTTTTTGATTAGATAGTGATTCACTGGAACTTCTTGCCACCCCTGGCCACAATCTGTCAAAGGTTCAGAAGCAACGATTACGGTGTTTTGTGTGCTCCCACCGACCATTTTTGGAACAGCACTGGAAAGCTTCAGAGTTTTACCAACCGCATAGTACAATGAAAATGCTGGTTGTTCTTTAGTCACAAAGCGAGTAGAGATGAGCTCCTCACCATCCGTAATGACGATATTTAAGCGGGAAAAATGTTCTGCATCACTCTTTTCTTGAAAATTTACTATCCACTGGAATGTCTTAAGAACCGCTTGCTCTAAGCTATGGTTAGGATCATTTTTTAAGAATTGCATGATCAGAAAAAACAAATGCTCCGAGTCAGTTTGTGCTTTTACTTTAGAAAATATTTCATCGTCTAATTCTTGCATTAAGGCACGGCGCACTTTTTCAAAATGGGCAATGGTACCATTATGTACAAATGAATATTGTTGGTAAGCAAAAGGGTGACAGTTATTAACGGTTACGTCTCCGACTGTAGAATCACGCACATGGCCTAGAAAACAATTAGATTTAACTTTACTTGAGAGGTGTCGAAGGTTGCTGTTATTCCAGGCAGGTTGGGTTGATCTGAAGATCCCAGCTTCTGGAGAGACCTCCTTGTTGTACCAAGCTAGGCCAAAACCATCTGCATTAATGTTGTGGGTATCTTTTTGAGCCTGCCGACTTTGACTGATCAAAGAGTTTTCAGGCTTTTCAAGCAGTTCACCCAGGAGAATATCAGTTTTGCCTAGATAGGCGACAAATCTGCACATGCGCAAGCTCCTGAGAATAAAAGAGAATTATAGCAAAAATGGTAACATAAATATACTTATTTGTAGCACCAGCACGTTGTGAGGTGATCGTTTACTAAGCCGACAGCCTGCATGTAGGCATACATAATCGTTGAGCCGACAAATTTCATCCCATGTTTTTTCAGATCTCGTGACAATGCATCACTTTCAGCTGTAGTTACAGGAAGATCTTTGACTTTTTTCCAATGATTCTTTATAGGTTTATTCTGAACAAAAGACCATAGATAAGATGAAAAATCCCCAAACTCTTTTTGAATCTGCAAAAAGACTTGAGCATTATTTCTTGCAGAATAGATCTTGAGACGGTTACGTATGATCGCTGGATTTTCACGCAGGCTTTCTAATTGGGTATCTGTCATTTTAGCTACTTTGTTTGGTATGAAATTGTGGAAGGCTCGACGATAGCCCTCGCGCTTGTTCAGGACGGTTTCCCAGCTTAAACCTGCTTGAGCACCTTCTAAAATGAGAAACTCAAAAAGCACTTGATCTGAATAGACCGGAACTCCCCATTCAGTGTCGTGGTATTGGGCATACAAGATCTGTCCTGGTTTGTTACCAAAGCACCGGCTTTTTATTTGCATCTTTCCCCCCAAAAAGCATGTAAAATCTATTTTTGCACAGATTTTAGGGTAAAACAACGTTTGTGTTGGGCTAAAAATCGGATGGTGCTCTACAGCCAAAACGTCATACTCACTCACTACGTATGCATCAATAGGTTGAAGGAGAAAACCATGCCACAGAGTGAACACTATCCACAACTCGTCATTCAAATAAAAAACAACAATCTTCGTTTAGTAGAAAAAAAGGGTGAGGTGAGCAAGGTGCTCTACAATCAAACCCTGTTTACAGCCGGGATTAAAGTCCGCGTGTTAGAAGGTTTTTCAGACTTCAGTTTAAAAATGACTGATGAAAATGATTTGTTTTTGCATATGGATAAGTGTGAATATCATGTTCAAATTGAAAGCGATCAAAAAGTTAGACTGAAGGATCCTTTAAATATCAAAGGGGGATTTATTTGTCTTGCACCTGAGATTCAACAGCAAGGTAAGCTTCAGGCAAACACGATTATACTGAATAGTGCAAAAATAGAGTTTTTGGCGCAGGTAGTCGGAGAATCGGATATTGAATTGCGTGCGCAGCAATTAGTGATTGCTGATGTTTTGTTTTGCAAAGGGGATATAAAGGTATGGACAGATGGATTTAAGGTTGTGTCAACCGAGAATACTGTGTTTGCAGAAGGAAATTTACATTTTCACTGGTCAAATCAAGTCAAGATTGAGCAGGTTTTCTGTAATCCTCTAGGTGGCTTGAAACACAGTGTTTGCTCAGAAAATCCGCAATCGATTCAGTTCTTGGGAGATCAAAAGGCGAAAGGTACCATCCACATTGAATCAGAGGTAGACGTTGAGTTGGGGGCTCCTGATCATTATGCAACACTCATTTCAGATGAAGCAAACATTATGATTTCCACCCCGAAAGATCTTTTGATCTGCGGTAGGTTGCTTGCAGCGGATACTCTACATTGTGAAGCGGGACAAAGAATAACGATAGGAAGCAAAGATCAGCCCAGGCCTGCTTTAGTAGCAAGTGTTCGTTGTTTGCAATTCAAAAGCGAAAATTTGGTGTGGGATCATGCTCAACTAAGAAGTCAGGGTGATTTGTGTGTCAAAGCAAAGCATTTGGAGGATATTGCTAGTGATACTCTTATTTTAGGTAATGTGGTTTTGGATGCAGACGACAGTCGACATCAGTTACTAATTAAAAAAGAAAAAAATCACTATACCGTGCCGGTTGGTTGGGATGGAGCGCATGCTGCTCACAGAGAGATTGGTGAAAGAGAAAGTCAAGCTTCCGTTCCGTCCTTGTTTATTGTGCATGGTCATTTAACGCATCATGGTCGGATGGAAATTATCGGTAGCCAGATGTTTTATAAGAGTTATTCGGGTGATTTGCCTATGAAGCGTACATTTGTACCTTTTGAGGACAGTATTGTACGTGGGTATTTTGGTGGTAAACGCAATTTCTGGTGGGCACCCCCACAGGGTTGTTCACTCGAGCGTATTTATGGCAAGCCTGTTCCCGCTATTTTTAGTGTTGGGAGTTCTCTGACGGTGAACGCGACATCCTTTTCATTTAGTGGGATCCTATCCGCTATTGGGGTAAAGCTAACAGGTATTGAAAGAGGGCATATCGGGCATACTCAGTCTACTGTACAGTTAGCAGTAAGTCAGGGCGATACTAAAACACATTGGGCGTTGATGGATTATGCCAGTCCCAGTGCATTATATGAAATAGTGGCTGAGAGAGGAGACACTGTATTTCAGTCAATCATGCCTCAGTTTAATTCAATGCACAAAATGGATATGGTCATGGTGGCAGATCCGAAAGGGTTTGTAAGAGCCAATATCCACAACAGGAGGAGACTGTTTACTGCCGCACAGGAAAAGGAATTACTGGTAAAAGCACTCTTGGCTAATTTGCAGCGAGGCTTTTTAAACGAGGAATTAACAGATCCTGAGCAGATGATTAGACAATTACATCACAATACCCTGAAACTTCTTCACACGGAAAACACTCAGGCGGTGGCTAAACAGAATCCCTGGGAAGACGCTCCCATGCTTGTTTATGTTGAAACTAATTTTGTGCATGCCTCGCAAAAAGAAGAAACGGTATTAGCGCCAGTGGTGTATATCCCTAAAGCCTTTCAAGTATTAACGCCTAGTGATGGCGCTGGTGGGATTTATTCTTTTGAGGATATTGTGCTTGAAGGTAATTCGAAACTTTCTTCACAACTGATGATCACAGGACATTTGTATGCCAAGGGATGTATTACTTTTAAACGTTTTGAACGTTTAACTCAGTCGCGACGCGTTGTGCAATTGACAAAAACAGTTACAGACGAGATAAAAAGTAAAAAAACGTTTAAAAATAAATGTTACACCGTTCAAAAACAGATCGTTGTGAAGCATCTCCAGCCTGGAAACACATTGCAGGCATTGGGTGTTGACTATCAATCAATTCAGTATTTAGCGTTACAAGGTCTTATTGCTGCAGTGGGTGAAGAAGGCATTAAGACACTTGATGTGAAGCATATTGATGAAGCAATGGTTTTGGGTCAGACGCCGTTTAGAGAGCCGCATAAGCGTGGTGTTTATAATGGCGTAATGCAGCAGATATTTCCCACGAGCATCACCGCTTTAGGTCCCGTGCACTTGGATTCAAAGACGGGAAACTACGACACACTATCACTAACATCGTCTGGTCAATTTATTACCGGTGGTGTTTTGAGTTTTGGCGAAGGCCCAAAACGCCTACAAGCTGAAAGAAAACGAGAGGACTCTGTTGCCCGTGAAGCTAAAAGAACGGCGAAGCGCAAGCGTAGGCAAGCGATTGTCAAAAGTGTTGCCACCATTGGTGCTACGGCTTATTTTTCAACTTTGATAGCAAGTCGGTTGTTACAGTTGAGTGGCTTGAAGGCAGCAATTACAGAAGGTGCTGTCTTTGGTTCAATAAATGCCCTTGGTCATCGTCAAGATCCAATCCGGGGGGCGCTAGAAGGAGCTCTCTTTGGTGTTTTTGGGCATGAGATGGCGAAAGCATTAAGTGGATCCATTGTTGCCGCTAAACAAGATTTTTTGAGGGAAATAATACAAGAGGCAACAAAATCCTCTGTTTTAGCTGTAGGACAAACTTTATTGTACGGCGGAGATTTTGTTGAAAATGTATTGGTTAGCGCAGCTGCGCACGGGCTAGGACAAGCTATAGCGCCTAAACCGCAATTGAATGCAATGAAAACCGTGTCTTACGCAGCACGTGTAGGCTTACACAGTGCAGCAGTTGGTGGTGTATCGCTATTATTAAAGCGATCAGAGGATTTTAGCTTACATATGGTTTCGGCTACATTGGGTAGCATGGTACAACGTTTGGGTGAACTGTATGGACAAAAGGAGTTGTTGCAAGCAGCACAACACGCAGTAAGAAAAAATCCAATAGTGCAAGGCTCACCTATGGAGGTTCAAGAAAAATTTGCAGCACTTGGAATTGAAGTCGAACCCAAAGCATCTGCTGAGAAAGCGATACTACTGGGTGCACAGCAGGCATTTGTAAATGTACTACAGAGTTTTGTTGAGGAAGTTCATGCTCTAGATGCAGCAGAGACAGCAAAGCAAGATAGCTTTTTACGTATTATGAAACGTGGTACTGCGGGAGCTGTAGGCAGCTTATCCACTGTTGCTGAGCTGTCCTGGGATATGTTGGCAGGCACCGTAAGCTTTATAACAAATGCTCATACCATTGGTGAAGGACTTACTGAACCACATTTACAGGATGTTGCTTTCCGAGAAGCCTATAGTCAAAATCGCCAAGTATTAGATGCCATGGGTTACCTAGCGACTCATTTAAAAGAATCTGGACAAGCATTGGTTGCTTCCGTAGATCAGCGGCTACGTCTTGCTCAGGCAGAGTACCAACGGGGTAATGATTGGGATGCTGGCCTCATTAACGGTGGTGTGGGTGCAGAAGTCGGATTGCTTGCGACCGGTGGAGTAAGCTTGATGAAAACGGCTGCTAGAGCACCTGTGCTCATGTTTACCAAGACGAAGCCACAAGCTTTCTCTGAACTTAAAGTAGTGATTGATACATTACCTATTGCGAAGCCGGCACTTAACCAAGTCAGGCTACCTGCTCTAAAGAGTTATGATTTTGAGGTTCACAAGGCCTTAAAAGTGCGATTGAAGACTCGAGGATTTCCAGAAGTACAACTCAAGCGTCCTGGGTTGCTATTACCAGAGCCTTTACTGGTGCATGAGCGCTTTTTGGTTGAGGAATGGCAAAGTGCACGTAATACCTATCTTAAAAAATGGCGGAATGTTGAAATCGGTGTTACAGTTGATCACAAGAAAGTTGACGCTATCATCCGAAAGCACATGACACCTGATGATATTGCTGCTCTATTTAAAGAGGGCAGGGGTGTTAAAATCAGAAGTGATTTTGATGGTCGTTTCGTCGATCATCGCAGGAAATCGGATATGGCGCAGCAAACTTTAACGAAAGCCGTATTGCAGATAAAACGAAGTTTTAGTGCTGAGCTAGGAAAATATGAGATAAAACTGTTGCAAGACAAACTATCAGATCTCAGTCGATTAAAAGATTTACATGCTAAATTAATAGGGAGAGCACAATGTCCGAAATTGATACCCAAGCCTTAAAAAATACACTTATTGATTTAAAGAGTACCCCAAGAGACGATTCAGGTTGTCCAACGGATATGAAACATTGCGAACAAATATTTGATGCTATGATGGATGTGGGTAATATGGGGCTTCAAAGTTTGAGAGGAGAGATTTCTGCTTATTTAACAGATCCCTGCGCCGCTTTTCGAGAAGAAGCGATAAAGTCGCTCATTTTTCTTCACGATGAGGAATTTATCAAAAACCAAGCTTATCAATTCTGGTTAAATGATCCTAGCGATGATGTAAAATGTGCTGCATTGACTGCATGGGGTACGGGTT
This sequence comes from uncultured Legionellaceae bacterium, assembly GCA_964351705.1. Classification (GTDB taxonomy): domain Bacteria; phylum Pseudomonadota; class Gammaproteobacteria; order UBA6186; family Azoamicaceae; genus CADEGZ01. Next base: position 2,030 of record CAYGPC010000017.1, on the reverse strand, counting down.
ATGAGAAAACTAAAAATGCCAAAGTGTTACAAGAACTTTATGCAATTTTAAAATCGGATCACTATTCAAACATAATTCGAACCTGTGCTTTTACACAAATCTTGCAAGTGGCGGAAGCGCCAGATAAACCCTTAAAACAATTGAGTGAAGCCATTGAACTGCGAGATTTGGAAGGTAGTGATACTTTTAATAAAGCAGTGGATTGGAACAGAATCGACAAAATTATATCAGAGCTTGCACCCGGTTAATCCTAATTATATGATTTTACAAGGTTTTATATAGGCTTTTTTAAAGCCATGTCACCCTTTACCCCGAATTTTCCTTTCAAATAGTGGTCATACTAGAGAGTGTGCTGAGTTTTCCTGTGGGAACTCGGTGCATATGCAGAAAGTCGAAGAAGGGAAAATAATGCCATTACACATTTGTCTAGGTTTTGATGAAACACTGGTTAATCAACATCTCCATACATTATTAATGGATGACATAGCGAATTTAGCAGGTGAAGATGGAAAAATAATTGAAGAACGGGTTAGAGAGAAAATAAGAGCGCTTTATGATAAGAAGGAGCTAACCTTTAAAAATGAGGACGAACTAATAGCGCAGCTAGAAGCGGCAATGAACGAAGGGCATAAACTATCCATCACCTCTTTTTCATATTTCCCTAAAGCAATTCATGAGACATTAAAGATTCTGGCAGAAAAAATGGAAATTCCGTCAGGAGATATTGATCAATATGTAGTAGACAATTTTGTAATTCAAACATTGCCCCAATTAACAGATGAAGAAGAGTCTCTGTACCGGGCAGCTCTAGCAGAAGCCACTACGAAAAATAAAAATCTTAATCCTAGAAGTTTTGAGTGTGAGTATAAAATACTAAATCTTTGTCAAGGCGAAAATAAACACCGAAAAAATCGACATATGGATGGTGCGGAAGCACAGTGGAAAACAAAGGATTCGAGTCTGAACTTTGAAGCGGGGACAATATTATTGGATAATAGTGTCGGCAATGTTGACAAAGCCAATGAGACGCCTGGATCAAAAGGGATAGTGGTTCCTAAGGGTCAAAATCCTGCTTCAGATTATTTAATGCAACTTGGGAAAATGCTCACTTTACATCGCGAAGAAGTTCGTGAAGAAAATGAGTGGGAAGACGATTGGGATAACGATGATTCAGATGATTCAACAGACTCTGAAGCTGAATTACAGAAAAAAGTAGATGAACTCGAAGCTATTAAGAAAACAGAGGGTGTTCCTCTCGATCATAAGGGTGGTGTAGATTATGAAGCATTAAAAAAATTGAGCCCATCAAAAAAGAAAAAAAATCCTGCTATGGCAGCTTTTAGTGCAAGTCCTATTTTTCAGAAGCTTTCAGAAATTTCGTTAGGTGAAAAGGTTGATTTGTTAGAGTCATATATTCCTGGCAAAAAGATTGGAAAAGTGAAAACTCCTCCTGGCTTTGCTGAAATGTTTGGTGCAACTCGTACAAATAAGCCAGTTGATCCATCGCCAGCATCAACAAGATCACTCAGTGATGATGACAGTTCGGCTCGTGATCCAGCTGATAATACTTCTGATGATTCTGAGGCCGAAGAGGTATCAGAAGAAGAAATAAAAGCAGAAAAGGCTAAGTTAGAGCAAGAAATAGAAGCGCTCGAAGCTATTGTTAAAAAAATGAATGGTGTTTCTATCGAAGATGATGATATAGATTATACAGAGTTGGAAAAACTATCTGTAGCTAATGGAACTGATTTTGAAAAAAAGATGGTTGCACGGAGGATTGAACTTGATGAGATTTCTTTAGAACGGAAAAAAGAGTTGCTAGAGTTATACATTACTGCTAAAAACAGAAGAGTAGTGATCCCTACTGGCTTTGCGGAAAAGTTTGCAGCTGTTCAAGGAGAGACAGCAAAGAATAAGACAGGGGCATCGTCACCACCTTCGGTAACATCACCGGCATCGTCTTCGGTAATACCTCCAGCACCGCCACCACCTCCGGTAAAACCAGCGGCATCGTCTTCGGTAATACCTCC
>CAYGPC010000016.1:35128-39464 GCA_964351705.1 uncultured Legionellaceae bacterium | reverse complement strand
CTACACGACCATTCAATGCAAACCAATGCGCGTTATCGTGAGTATTAAAAACCTTCAACCCACCATCTGATTCAACTTGCATATGAGCAAGGGCGTTACCGGAAGCAACCGCACCTAAACCTGCAAGAGTTAATCCAATCCATTTCATTTTCTTCATGAACACTTTCTCCTAACTTGACACACGTAAAGGCTCTTATAAGAACCCAATTTTTAAACGACAAATCGACTCATTCGTGGTAAGTCTACCGTATTTGTTAGATGCTAGCAGACATCGCGAACAAATGCCACAACGTGGCAACTTAAGTACGTAAAGGTACTGCCTTTCATAACCTGTGTCAACGTACATGCAACATTTTTTTTGTCAACAAATTATCACTCTAAAAATCTGTAACCTACTCTATTATAACGGTTTTTATCTGTTCTAAGTTCTACAACACTAAGTTGGCAACTCGCATTCAAAGTAATTATTTTTTCTATTTTTTGAACTGGATCCCATAAAACACGAGTAGTGATCGTTCTGGAAGATGCGATATCTAAAGAAACACCCTGCACCATGATCTGCTCATTTTCATCAATAACAGAGACCTTCCCATCACTCCATTTCGGCATCAGTAAGAGCTTGCCCGCACGAGGATGAATAGCCTGATAGTCCCCAGCTAACACCAACGATAACTCTCTAGATAAGGTATCGTAGCGAAATAAACCGGCTGCTTTTCTCGTAGCTCCTAAAAAATATAAGCGTAAACCCGCTAGGCTAGGGTGCAAAAACGGGATCACTCCCCCATTGATCTGATGTTTTAATATCTGCTTGGGTTTAATCCAAGGGGTATGCTCCAAGTCAAAACGCCACAGTCCAGCCGCATTCACTCCGTAGATTTCACTAACCCAACCTACAGAAAATCTATCTACCGCTTTTAAGGCTGAAAAAGCGCCTCCTGTTACCGTGAACGAGGATAAAGCAGCTGTCTGACCTATCTTTATTAACCCGCCTCGGGTATTCCCTATCAAAAAGACTCCAAACACACCATTAGAAAGTCTTACCCAAACGGGAGGGGCTTGGATACGCGAAAATTCGTTTTGCTCATAACGTAGCATTGGCTGTAATGGGGATTCAGTATCGCTTATATCAAAAAGGTAAACACAACTTTGCTCCTGATCTGTGCCCACTACTATTAATAAGGTATGCCAACGCTGCTTCAAGAGGACGTCTTGAACCACAAGATAGCCTTCCTCTATGGGGTATGGTAATGAAAAATAAGATTCCGTTCTGCCACCTTCTTCACTCAATCGATATAAAGTTCCCCCACCATGAGTACCCTCACTCGCCAAGGCATAGATTTTTGAACGCCTACCCATGCGTACAAACGTTTGATAAGCCTTGATAGCTTGAAACCCTTGCGTTTGAGGTGGGCCCACATAAATAAAATCCACTAAAAAAGATTGGTTATCAATCCAAGCTTCTTTGGGCTGAATAGCTTTAGCTCTTGCTGGCACTTGCGTACAGTTTCCCAAAAACACGTGGGTTTTAGCATTCCATAACCGATCCGAAAAGCCCAACAGCGGTTTTGCACCTATTTTAAAAGTAATGGCCAGCAAACAAATGCCTATTAACCGCATCGCTCAACCACAAACGTCTCAAGAGACTTTACACGTCTAGAATACAAACAAACCCCAGCAGGATTTGCAAAACCCAAATCATCGGCAATAAAGGCTAAACAATCATGAGGATCCCATCCACCCTGGCTCTCAAACAAAAACAGTTGGTTCTCATGCTCAATTTCATCTACCCAATGTTCATGAACACTGCGGGTTATTTTAGCCGCCCATTCATCATTTTTTATCAGTTGAATGGTAGACATTGAAATTGCCACGAGAAATATAAGCAGTAGAGGTAGTGTTGTACCGGTTTCGGATGGCAAATTCATGTTCCCACGTATTCTCCTTTGTTTTCACAATAATCTGAACGCTTGAAACAGCTGCCCATTCATCTTCTTCTATATTGATTGCCTGTTGATAATACAAAATGCCATTCGGCGCTAACATTCCGTAGAGCACTTCAAACCTGTCAATGCCACCCATCACCTCATCCGCTTCATGTATAAGATCATCGCGATAGAGTGCATAGTGTTGAGAGGAACCAGAATAGCGCTCAGGTATCCCTAAGTAGTAAGCAATCGTTTGCAACTCGATGACTTCAGCCCCTTGATGGTATGGCTTGCTCATCGCATCAACCTGATTGAGACCGATGTGTTTTTCATGCCAGATGTGATCCGCATGCACTGCCTTGATTACAAACAAATCACCTTGCCAATAATCAGATAGCAAAGCCACTGATCCTTCTCGCATCGCGTTTTTCTTGGCTACTTGCAACACAGAAGTTGTGCTCTTCATGTTTTCAGTTAAGCGCGTTTGCGCTTTGGGAATATTATGAAGCACTAATACGTCACCTTCTGGCTTTGCTCGCTGACACGCACCTTTGGATAAAAACTCTCTACATTTTCCTAGGGAGTTTTGAAACCCAAAAACGATCCTATCGGTACGAAAAGCAGTGTAGGGTTGTTTGAAATCTACTATTTTCGAACGAAGTGGAAAATGCTTATCTCGTGTTCTGCAACCTAAATACCCAGCAAAACGAATATCTTGGCTGAAGAATTGTGTTAACGTTCGTCTCACTCGACGTTCGTTCGTGTTTTGCTGTTGCAACCATACGTTTCGCTTTAAGCTATTCAGCCATGAAAAGCCTATTGATAATGTGACTAATCCTAATGCCATCCCCACACACAGGCTTATTAAACTGCTCCCGCAGCTACGATTTGAAAATGCACTGGACGATCCAATAATTCGACTGTGTAGACACATGAATTCTGTATCCTACTCTTTTTAATAGATAAGCGTGTTTCCGGGTAAATCGCTTGAAGTTTTTTTTGCCACTTCTGCCTAATTGCAGCGATTGGCTGCTCACAAGACTGCAGCCGCAAAACTTCACTCAGAGCAGTCAAGACCAACACGCTTTTCTCAGCGTGTGTACTACGCCAATAACCGACTTTATTTTTCAGAACAACTTCAGCGGTCAGCACAATTGTCGTAGACAATAACAACAATGAGACCAAAACTTCTATTAGGGAAAATGCCGACTGTTTTTTAAGTGGAAACAACACCCAACAACCCTAACACCTTAAAACACCCTAAACCTAGTGTGAACAAGACTGATATTCAGCACACAAACCAATTTGGTGGTTTGACAGGTTCTGTTGCCAACAGATACAATAAAATCCTTAATTATTAGAGGTGAACCATGACCAATCATCCGACCTCCGCAGAAAAAACACTCACATTCCAGTTAAAAGGCGGACTATACCCTCTCACTGCGCTACAGATATTAGATACAGACATCGCAAGCTTTGAACAACAGCTGAAATCAAAAATAGGACAGGCACCTAAATTTTTTCATCAAGCGCCTGTAGTCATTGATCTACAAAAGTTGAACCAACAAAATCCAATCCCCCAACTTAATTTTAAACAGCTGATGGAAATTTTAACTGCTAATGCCCTAAAACCTGTTGGGATCAAAGGCGGTACACCCGAACAACAAACTGCGGCCCTTTCGGCTGGGTTACCGATTCTACAAGACAGCAATAAAGAAAGTCTTAAACCCAACAAAGCAACGCTTGAAACCAAACCCATCAACGCCGAAATGCCAAAACCCCCAGTGGAACTCCACAAAAACACCGCTCAAAGCCAGGAAATCTACGGGACTAACACCAAGGTTATTACGGAACCCGTTCGATCTGGCCAACAGATTTACGTGCGTGGTGGTGATTTAATCGTACTCGCTTCTGTGAGCCATGGTTCAGAACTACTAGCAGACGGTCACATTCACGTTTATGGACCTCTACGTGGACGTGCTCTTGCTGGTGTAACTGGCGATCAGAATGCACACATTTTCTGTCAAAGTTTAGAAGCCGAACTTGTTTCTATCGCAGGACAATACATGATCAGTGAGGATATGGATCAATCGGCTTGGCGCCTGCCGGTTAATATCTCCATGCAGGCCGGTCGCTTGCACGTTGAAGCGTTTTAGTATACATACAAATTACCACACAGCTAAGTTTGGAAAAAAACAGATGATTAAGTCAGAACCAAAAGTAATCGTTGTCACCTCAGGAAAAGGGGGCGTGGGTAAAACCACAACCAGCGCGGCCATCGCCGCCGAACTCGCCAACCGGGGTCATAAAACAGTCGTCATTGATTTTGATATCGGTCTTCGAAATCTTGATTTGGTGATGGGCTGCGAACGACGTGTTATTTTTGATTATCTGAATGTTAATCAAGGCGA
>CAYGPC010000016.1:0-35118 GCA_964351705.1 uncultured Legionellaceae bacterium | reverse complement strand
ATGCCAATCTGGCCCAAGCGCTTATTAAAGACAAGCGTTCTGACAATTTATTTATTTTGCCAGCGTCACAAACACGTGATAAAGATGCGCTTACGCAAGAAGGTGTTGAAAAAGTCTTAGATGAATTGAAAAAACAATTTAAGTTCATTATTTGTGACTCGCCAGCCGGTATTGAACGTGGCGCACTTCTCGCTCTGCACTTTGCTGATGAGGCAGTGGTCGTCACTAACCCTGAAGTTTCTTCTGTACGGGATTCCGATCGAATTGTTGGTGTTTTAAACAGTCGATCCAAGCGTGCTGCACTCAATTTAGAACTTAAAAAACATCTTTTAGTTACTCGATATGCGAAAAGTCGTGTACAACGTGGTGAAATGCTAAGCGTTGAAGATATACAAGAAATCTTAGCGCTACCGGTACTTGGCATTATTCCTGAATCTGCTTCAGTTCTGAACGCTTCTAATAATGGGATCCCGGTCACTTTGGGTATACCGAGTGATGCTAAACGTGCTTACCAAGATGCTGTGTCACGTTTGTTAGGTGAAGAGGTGCAAGCACCCAAGGATTGGAAATCTAAACTATTTGGTGGACTAAACATATTCAATAGGAGCCCGGCATGAGCATCTTCAAAAAACTTCTAGGTTTCAGTAGCATACCTCGAAAATCAGCAACAACAGCAAGAGAGCGGTTGCAGATTGTTCTATCTCATCAACGCTCAGACGAAGAAGCCGCTGATTTCTTACCTAACCTACGCAATGAACTGCTTACTGTCATTTGTAAGTATGTGAAAATTGATCCTGAACAGATCAACGTTCAGCTACAACAAGACGGAAAACGTTCTGTGTTAGAACTCAATATTGCATTACCTAATTTAGCCAAAGCTCCACACTAAAAATCTTTCCACCAGGTTATCCACAACTCTATTCAAGGTTTTAGTGGATAACTTTGAGTAGAGACACTTGCTTGTGCTGGCTTTCTCTGTTGAGAAAACACTATGTGCCCTCTCTTCTTTCTTTAAAAAACTGTTGCAGCAGATTCTGTGACTCTGTTTCTAACACCCCACCCACATATTCAAAAACATGATTAAAATTTCTGAGTGCTAAAAGTTCTATTCCACCCGTTTTCTGATCAAAAGCCCCAAACACAACTCGAGCTACCCGCGCATGAATCAAAGCACCTACACACATGGCACAGGGCTCTAGAGTAACATAAAGCGTTGTATTCACCAGACGGTAGTTACCTAATACAGTGCCTGCAGCACGCAAGCAATTAATTTCAGCGTGCGCACTGGGATCACAAGTAGCAATAGGCTGATTCCACCCTTCTGCGATTTTCTTATTGTCTAAAACCAATACCGATCCAACTGGCACTTCACCTGACTCTTTAGCCAGAGTAGCCAGTCTCAAGGCTTCATTCATCCAGTACACATCAGTATCATCATAGGTGTTTTGCATTTAAGCCATCTCAAAATGTAGATTGTCTGACACAATCATTGAATCATAAAGGTATCCCGGTTACAATTCGCACAGTAAAGGTAAACAACTAATAACAACATAATTGAGATAGCTATGTTCATGATTTTCCCCCTAGATGACTTAACTGAAGAAAATTATTTTTATTTTCAATCCACAAATGGTGTAGCTGCAACACCCTCGGCTCGCGGTACCCATTGGTCTTTTGAATTAAGTAGAGGTGTTCAACCAAACGATGTGCTTTGTTCTTTTTTAGTATCCAACGCAGATCAGTCAGATCAAATCACAGGAACCATTTCATCGGCTAATGAAAGAGTTCTCTTATTGTTACGTGCAGAATTTAAAGACAAACAAGACTACAATCCGCGCTACCCTTCCGGAGTTCGAGAGTTTGTGCTGACTGGACTCGAAGAAGTACGAAAAGCTCTAAAAATCATTCAAGAAATAAAAGAAATACCGGCAGAATACCTAGCTAAGATAGACTTAATGCTCGAGAGCGCCGCGCCTGCCTTAAATTATCCACCCCGTAGAAGATGATCCAATATTGGATTTCTGGTTCATATAACGTAAAATGATGCTCTATTTCACAGGTTATTCCTACTATGGCGTCTAAGATTGTCTTTAGTGTTTCCGAGCTCAATCAGGCAACCCAAGGGTTACTAGAAGAAGCCTTCCCTGCTATTTGGGTTGAAGGTGAGATTTCTAATCTTAGAAAATACCCTTCAGGACACGTCTATTTTTCACTCAAGGATCAAAAGGCACAACTGCGCTGTGTGTTTTTCAGAAGAGAGGTACAGCGATTACCTTTCGAATTAAATGACGGTCTCTTAATTCAGTTACAAGGAAAAGTGAGTCTTTATACCGAGCGAGGTGATTATCAATTAATTGCTAGCTCAGCTGAACTGGCGGGTGATGGGCGATTAAAGAAAGCATTTGATTTGCTGGTAAAAAAGCTTAATGCTGAAGGCCTCTTTGATCAAAAATGCAAAAAGCCTCTACCGCCTCTGCCCAAAAAAATTGGTATCATCAGCTCATCGCGTGGCGCAGCGCTACAAGATATTTTAAGTGTTCTGAAACGCCGATTTCCTAGTATTCCCATTTTCATCTACCCCAGTTTAGTCCAGGGTGCCAAAGCGGCAGATGAGATCGTGCGTGCTATTGCTTACGCAAATAAATCTCCCCAAGTGGATGTTTTGATCTTGTCTCGTGGCGGTGGCTCGCTTGAAGATCTCTGGCCTTTCAATGAGGAAAGTGTTGCCAGGGCTATTTTTGCTAGTAAAATACCCATTATTAGTGGTGTTGGGCATGAAATTGATACAACCATTGCTGATATGGTCGCCGATCAGCGTGCACCGACTCCTTCCGCTGCTGCTGAATTGATCACGCCGGATCAGAATAAATGGTTACAAAATTTTTCATTACTTGAACAACAGTTATGCCAACGGATTGCACTTTACTTACAGCACCGTTCACAAAAATTAGATTGGTTGCAAAAAAGATTGCAGCATCCAGGTGACAAAATAAAAGAGCAACTAGCAAAGGTTGCGATGATTCAAAAACAACTTACAACTTCTATGCAGCGTTTTCTACGCGATCGAGACATCGCACTGAAAAATGCCATGCGCACTCTACAAACAGTAAGCCCGCTAAACACACTTGAGCGAGGTTACGCTATCGTTTTTGAAAAATCAGAAGAAATTATACGTTCGGTAAAACAAGTAAAATCAAAAGATGAAATCACCATCAAACTTAAAGATGGCTCAATAAAAACAACTGTAAATTAAAAAAAAGGCCTCAAAAGAGGCCTTTTTAATAAGAAGTCGTACCTGACTACTTAAAGCGTACTTGAGCTCTCATCCCAATAATATCCAGCGTTCTTTTCGCTGCATCATTAGCAGGTCTGATATCTGCACGAATGTAATTCGCAGATAAACGAACTTGTTGGTTTACAAACCAGTTCAACCCAACGGTTACATCATGTTCTGAACCACCACGAACATCTTTGTTGTTCAGGTTGATGTAATCATAACGTGCTGCAATTTCCACCGCACCATTCTTGGAGTTTGGTGTAACTGAACCAAACTGTCCATTACGTACATCATAAGCATGTGATTCGCCAGTCAGCAAATAACGTACTTGAGTGTTCCAACCATCGAACCGCAAAGTACCTCGACTGGATGCATCTTGAATACGGTGCACAAATGCATTTGTGTATTCAGCTTCTAACATGAAAGGACCTTGCTGTTTAGCAAACTCTAGGTTGAACATGCGTACATTGTTTGCACGAATGTTGACCCCACCATTACCGGTAGTCGTATTCACTAAATAAGATGTGCTTGCACCACGAGCGCGCGCGGATGGTCTTGTACGAAAACCAACACCTGTGTTCGAATTGACATTGGTTGGCGTAGTTCCATTAATAGAACTCACCACATCACGATAGGCCAATGACACACCAAAATGCCAAACATCACCTTCATTATGTACAGGTGCAACGGTTAAACGCGCAGTACCTCTCCAATGATCTTTAACGCCTGGGGTTGTTGCTTCACTGCTGCGTTGGTCAGGCTGAAAAGCCATCAACGTAAAGCCACCTAAGTCACACCAAAAATCTGCACCCACACCTAGGCCATCGCCTGGGTAAAAAGCAGTTGCAGCTAAGCTTTTTTCCAAAAACGGATTCCAAGAACTGCTGTTAGAATTATCCAAACCAAACCAATTTCCAGAAATACGCCCAGCGTATACTTGGTTATTTTCCATCAGCCCTGAATACGAAACAAACGTGTTTTCGAAACTAACATCATTTCCGTCAAAGCCTAACCCCATGGTGTATTCAATATGCTCACCAACGCCACCGTCCATAAAGAGAGCAGCGGTTCTTACGTTACCACCACTTGGAAAGTTGTTTTGCTTATCTTTTGCACTTCCCATGAAGAAAGTCTGGTCGAATCGAAGTGTACCACTCAACTTAAACCAATAGGTGCTGTCGGCAGGATGTATATAAGAAACACCTCCCATGGAACCAATTTCCCACCCATCAGGACAACTTGCTGCAACAGCGCTACCGCTCATCAGAACACCCAGTGCAACTAAACCACCGGTTAAATGATTACGTACTGTATTAGAACCGTTGGCTCCAGACATTGTTTTTTTCATTTCCACTTCGCCTCCTAAGCGTTGGCCTATAACTAAACTCTGTAAAAAAAGATACGAGCCGTCACATTAACATAAAATTCATTGGCTATACACCATTGTGAGTCATTATCATCCCTGAAAATTAAAAATTGTCAAGCAAAGTGTCAATGCGTTACATTGAACGGGTAACTAGATATTATTTTTAGTTTACTCACTATTGGAGTTTCTGATGACAAACGGACAGTGCCCCCACTCAAGCATTTCTCGGGTTTTCTACCTGGTTATTCTAATTGTTCTGATAACCAGTTTTGCACGCGAACTGGCGGTTACCGGCTTAAAATTCTACACGAGCTTAGTGCGCGATCCACGTGCTGAACAGTTACTTGGGGACTACTACCGCATGCATGCCAAAGCCAGCACCCAACTTTCCTACCAATTTTATAACTATGCGCGCGCAGACTATGAAACCTCTTTACCTAGTATTACGCCTGAACGACAAGCTGCAGCTTACTATCACATTGGTCAACTATACGAATGCGGTAAAGGTGTACTACAGGATCTCACAAAAGCTCAACACTGGTATCAAATAGCACTTGCTTCCGCCAAGCAACACACTCTCAGTGAACATTGTGGCGATGAAATTTTGCATGACATTACTCATCACTTAGATCGCGTCGAAGATGCTCTGCAACAGGGCAAAACAAACCTTGTTTGTCCAATCGAAACCCACTTATTTTCGTTAAAGGAGTAGCTTGTGAAACCCATCCTCCTTATTCTCATTGGATTGTTTTCACCTCTGGTACTGGCAAAGGCACTGCCCACCTATCACGCCTATCAATTAGATAATGGGCTGCAGGTCGTTATCATCCCCAATCACCGGGCACCAGTCGTGTATCACTCATTGTGGTACAAAGTAGGCTCAGCAGATTCTCCCACCAATAAAACGGGGCTTGCACATTTTTTAGAACACCTTATGTTTAAGGGCACCAAGCAATTTCCAAAGGATACTTTTAAAAAAGTCATTAACGATCTGGGTGGCGAACAAAATGCTAACACTTCATGGGATCGAACCCTGTATTTTGTCACCATCGCCAAAGAGCACTTAGCCACTGTGATGGAAATGGAAGCGGATCGCATGCAAAATCTCATACTGACTGACGAGGAAGTGGCAAAAGAAAAAGAAGTTGTTTTGCAAGAAAGACGCTCAACTGTCGACTCACGACCTGAACGACGCTTATTCGAAGCCGCTAATGCAAACTTCTTCTGGGAACACCCTTATGGTACCCCAGTCATTGGTTTTGAAGAGCATATTCGCAGCTATACCAAACAAGATGCTTCAATTTTTTATAAGAAATGGTACAACCCCAATAGTGCTATATTAGTCATTTCAGGCGATGTTGTGCTCGCAGACATCAAACCTCAGATAAAAGAATACTATGGCAAACTGAAAAATAGAGCACAACCTAAACGCAACCGCCTGCAGGAGCCTCAACATCGAGGCGCCACCTCAATGACACAGTTACGCGATCCACAATTGAGTGGAACATTCATTCAATGGGCCTACCCTACAACGAACTTTCGTCTTGGCGGTCTCAAACAAGACACAACCCTAACACTTCTACAAGATATCCTTGGCGACAGCACTTATGGGCGTCTTAATAAAAATTTAGTCGAAGATCAAAAGCTTGCTCAATTTGTTAGCGCAGAATACACGGGACACTATTATGATCCCTATAGTTTCACTATTACTGCTGCACCTTATAACACATTCGACTTACCGGTTCTCGAAGCAAGTATTACTGCAGAAATCAAACGTCTTATTGCAGAAGGTGTTGATCAACATGAGCTAGAAACGGCCAAGCAACAATGGACCTTTGAAGCGCTGTATCGTCAAGACTCCATTTACGGTATCGCTGATCTCTTCGGAGAAGGCCTCAGTGTGGACTACACCCTCCAAGATATAGAGAACTGGATGCCTCAGCTTAGAAGCGTCACCGCAGAAGACATCAAAAAAGCTGCAAAAGAAACCTTGGGTTCTGAGCCATTAGTTAAACTACAAGCGCTTCCGACAGTACATCAATAGGAATTGACATGATACACCGACTACTTTTTATCCTGCTTGTTATTTTTACCACTTCTGCATTGGCAAAAGTACCGATCCAACAATGGAAGACTGATAAAAACATTCAAGTACTTTTTGTGCCAGATGATAGTAACGAACTCATTTCAGTTAATTTTGCATTAAAAGGTGCTGGCTCTAAAACCGATCCACAAGGCAAAGCAGGTCTCACGTACTTGACTCTACAGCTGCTTTTTGAAAGAACGACTGAAGGCTCTACCCGCTTTGAAATTGAAAAAAACTTAAAGTCTCTTGGTGTCTTAAACGGATTTCAATATGAAGTAGGCTTGGATAATATTTTCTTTTCATTTAAGTGCCCCAAAGAAAATCTTAAAGCAGTGCTCGATCAGTTTAAGATCTTCATAGCAACTCCGACGTTCGATCAGAAAGAACTGGCTAAAATGAAAAACTTTGATCCGAATAATGCTAGACTTTCCACCTCTACAGAACAACAGTTTGCAAGTAAAACGCTGATTCAAAATTTCTTTGCTAATTCGCCTTATGCAATCCCCGCGGGCGGCACACTTGAAGGACGACAATCTATCACAATAAAAGACATTCAAGCAGCGTTAAAAGATAGGTTTGCGCGAGATATACTTACCTTTTCTGTTGTGGGCGATATAACACCTAAAGCCCTTTCTACTCACATCGACCATGTCTTTGGCCAATTACCCGCTCAAGCAAACCTACCCTCTCTTTCTGAGGTTGTCATCCACACCAACGGTGATATTAGAGTGATCCCTAAAAATTCACAGCAAAGTGGCGTGTATTTTGGACAAGCAGGTCTTTCTCGAACGGATCAACGCTTTTTACCACTCGTGATTCTAAATGATGTTCTGGGCGGTCGAGCATTCACCAGTCGTCTTTGGCTTACCGCTCGAGAAGAACAAGGTTTAGTGTATAACATTGAAACAAGCCTTTTTGATCTTGAACAGGCTTCTCTACTCATTGGGAATTTTGAATCGAGCAACCAAACGGTAGATAAGGTTATTCAATTAATTCAACAGGAATGGGAAAAAATCAAAAACACTGGCATCACACCAGAAGAATTTTCAGCGGCTAAAACAAGTCTCATTGGACGATTTGCCTTAAACTTTACCTCTCCTACTGGCATCAGTCGCTACCTACTTACCTCCTATCTGGATGGTCTGCCCGCTGATCACATTAATCAGCGTAACGCTCAAATTCAAGCAATCACCTTGGAGGAAGTAAACAAGGTAGCAATCAGTCTTCTCGATCCCCAGCAACTGTCATTCGTCGTCGTTGGTAACCCTGAATAAAAACACCTGGATTTATAGGGTTTTCAAGCTCCATCATAGATTGACAGATAAATAGTTTGCTTATTGACTATATTTCTACAAATATGATAATATGGCCACAAAATCGCATAACCAGAAGAAAAGGATAATGGAATTAACTGCTTTTTATAGACTTTCAAGACAAGAACGCTCAAAACTGAAATCGCTGGATTTAAGCGACAACGACCTTGGCTTACTAGACGCCGCCTCCTTTCAAGCTTTCTGTGATGCACTCGCGCAGTGCACCCAACTGCAATCGCTGAAGTTATGTGGCAACAACCTCGACGACCTAGACACCGCCTCCTTTCAAGCCTTCTGTAGAGCCCTCATGCAATGCACCCAACTACAATCGCTGGATTTATAGCACAACAGCCTAGACGCCTCCTTCTGCGAAGCCCTCGCGCAGTGCACCCAAGCGCTTAAAATATTTAAAAACAATCATCATCTAGAATATCCAGCCAGCTAGTTCTAGAAATGCTACAGCAGCTATTGCTGTGTATAAATAGCACCAACGGCCTTCCACGAACAGGTAAGTGATATCCATGTGCAACCTATTTGAACAATCTTTGACGAAACTTGATCCCTAAATCCGTCCTAGTACTCTGAGACCAGAGCCCAACCGTTTCATGGCTGATGGGAAATTCTCTCAACGCCATTTGTTCAATTGCATCCATCAAAATGTAATAAATTATATAGGGTCTTAGTGCGTTCATTGTAATATTTAGCGCAATCCCTGCATTGATAATTTTCATAACCTAAATGTATTTTTTGATTGCGAAGTCCTGCGTTATTGGCTTGGCAAAGGGGATATCTCACCTTTATTTCCTCTGACTTTCATCCAAGGAATTACTCTACTACATTTTTTAGTTAATTCGTATTAGGCTTTGACGGAACCTAAATTAGTGGTAGCACTAGAATTAAAACCATACTAAGTTGTTAAGCCTCATTTCTTAATTTAACAGGTGGTTCACCAATTAGATTTTCAAACGTTCCGTTACAATTAACCCCAAGATAACCGGTAAGGCCAATTTCACTAGCTTCCGTTATATCATGGAGCTTATTTTCTAAACCCAATGTTTCTAATGCTGTCTTTATAGTGGCCAGGGGTCGATCATTTGTTAGAAAGGTATCTCGCCACATAACAATTGAAAACTTTGAATCCGCTTTTAGTGCTTTAACATCAAAATTTTTGTTGATTTTATCTATTATTGCTTCGGAAGATATTTCAGAAAACAGAAAATGTGCTAAAAAATTATTCTTTCCGGATGTAAAGGCAAGAACCGTACCACCCTTACTGAGTGTATCAGTACGAAGCTGTGAAGAACTAACTTCCATGGTCTGAAATGCAACGACCTTGCTATCTCTTTCTTCATAAGAAGAATGAAAAAAACTATAGTCAGACTTTGTTGATGCCCATGTAAAGTATATTCCTGCCGCCATAACAACCCCACTCATGTTTTATTAATACGATAATTCTACCTCTAATCATTTATAAATGGAAACAAAAATCATTGATTTTTAACCTTTATTATTCCAGAGCCAGATAAGTTGCAAGTGTTTGTTGTAAAACTAATTTAAATCCTCGATAGAAATGCGGCCTTACCCCAGTTAACGATCCATTAAGAAGTAAGAATGTTACTCAAAACATTGCGCGCTTTTCTGCTGATAAAGCTTATGATAAATCTATTGTTTATCAGGCAATGCGGGACAAGACTGGCAATGATGTAAAGATTGCAATACCATCATCATTCATGAGCTCAAGAATGATGATTTTGGATCTAGGACTCATAATGTTGCGTATATTGATGCTCATGGCCGTTATTGCTGACAAGCCCACTCTGATTATAATTTTTGCACACTGGGGGAGACAGCAATGTTTCGCTATACAACTATCATTTTGATAGAAGCTAGCAACGGTTAAGTGTCGTCGTAAGAAATCACTCGCCTCAGTTAGAATCTCAAAAGCATTTCCTTAAATTCTTTGATTATCTTCAAAATAGTCCGTCTCAGAAACACCGCCGAAATCTCACCATCTGAAACCAAAATGTGAAATAATCTTCTTAGCAAACAGGACAACTGCAGCATTTTTTAGCTTGCAGTCTTTCATTAAATGAACCCTTTCCTCAGCAGCCTCTTCTGGGATACGCAGAGCAGTAATGCCTTGCTTGATTGTTTTACAAATTTCATCGGCATCCAAATGCCTCAACTCTATACTCTTCTGTTGTAAACTCTTCACAAGAATGATTAAGCTGGCCTCGTTCAACCAATAATTGTTCGTACAAATGTTGGGGCATTACCCATTTTCTTGACTCCAACCGTTCATAAGATCGACCATCATAAACATAATGAGCATGTGTGCCAGTGAAAACCCGAACAACAATTATTGTTCTTTCTTTGCAAGCTTACGAGGGGAAACAACTTTTCTCATCCGAATAAAGTTATACCTATAGAATACGACAAGACATTTCCCTATATTTTTGAGATGGTTCGTTCGGTTCTCCTGAAGCCAAATCTCTCAAGTTCATACTTCCTTGATTATTGTGCATGTACAAAAGTAGCTTACTTTTCTCGGTTGGATTTAAATCAGCATTGGGTTTACACATTATTTGAGCGACGTCTTTAGGAACGGACGGATGATTTTCTGGATCAACTTCCTGCCCGAGTGGCATTCTTTGTATCACGTATTCAGGATTGCCATTGTACTCATTAACAAAAGCTGAAGCCTGCTCGCAGTTAAATTTAAAGGATAAGATAGACACCCCCGACCAAAAGGTAATCCGGCTAACAAATGATATCCAATCACCTGAAATATAGTCATCGATCAAATCCTCAACAAGCAATACTGAAAAGCAAGCACCTGCAGTGTAGCTTATAATCGCATCTGTCGTTTCAAACCAATCACCGACTTTACTCTTAACAAGTTCAAGCTTTGTAAACTCAGGAAGCGCAAAAGCTACCCCTAGCCCTAAGGGAATACTCTGGTAAACAAGCCCTTTGGGGAGACTTGTAAAATTCCTCATAAGGAATGAAAAAACACCGGATGCATAGATAGACTTTACTATAACATTTAAAATCAACCGAATAATTTTTCTTTCATTCGTCTGAAATAATCGATCCTTGAAACTTGGAGACATTACAAGCCAGCCCATGCTTAACATTCCTAAAGTGACCGGAATAGGTGCAATCTCCTCTAAAAAAACCTTATCTGATACAGTTCCATCTTTTGGATTTATATCTAAAAACCATTCAATTGCTGTGCCTAAATTGAACCTACAAATAACCAGACCATCTGTAAATCCCCTCCACAATCTCATTTTCAATCCAACTGGATCATTTGGGTGCAAAATAGAACTTCGAGCACTAAGCCCACCAATTGTTCCACCTACTATGTCTGCAATAAAAAACCATGAAACAGAGTTTTGGTACGCATATGGAGCAAGCTTCATAAATTGCAAAATTGTATATCGAAGTGACAAATCATTCAGAGATTGCAACAAAGGATTTAGCTTTAATAGCGCGGCTATCTTTTCTCTATTGGCTAATTTTAGTCTTCGTCTTAATTGAGGCATGCGAACCTCTACTAAACGAACTTCTGTTTGACAAATGTCCACCTCATTATCGAACCTCTTGCTCTGCTCTGGCTCCTCAGAGAGATAAATGTTTATTTCGTGAGCATTACCGATAAAACTCTCACAATTTTGAAGATATATTTTTGACGCGGCCAAAAAAAACTTTTTTGCGTACAACGCATTATTCATGAAATGTTTTTCAGATAAGTTATTTAAAAACAGTTGTTTAAAAAAATTCCGCACGTCTGAATCGGGGCTGCATTCGTTTTTATTAAAAACCTCACTAAAATACAAGCCTTCCTCAGCAGAGGATTTTTCTAAAGCCGCACCTGTTAGCTCTATAGCCTTTAGAGTAAAAAAAGCTATATTTGCTAACTGTTCAGATTTAACACCGACACTACTAGCAAGACTCCCTGGCGCTTCAATCACTTTATCAACCGATTCATAAAGAATAATAAATTTATCTCTATATAATTCATACAGTAAGATAAAGGTTTTGCGTGAAAGGTTATGAAATGTTTGTTCTAGTTCTCTTTTTGAAATTTCCAAAAATTTTTGAAACTTCTCGCTATCACTTAATTCCCCAAAGAAATTTTCAAGAAGGAGGTCTAGTGAAAAAGCTTGATTGTTTTCGCTGTCAGAATACACATGGGAACTTTGACGTCTATGCTTTAGCAGGGCCGACAATAGCGACTCTTGAAAAAAACTCAATAAATGCGAGAGCAGTTCTACAGTATTATCTTTCGAATTTAGTAAGGCATGGATGTAAACACCCTTTTTCTGTTGGGACGCATCAATTAATTGATTTATATCTTTCACTTCAACACGCGACTTATTCTTTTGATGTTGAGGGAAATGTTCAATAGACTGAACACCATTAAGTTGCTTGGGACCACAATATACTAATGGACAATCTTGATCTGATTTAACTTCTAAATTAATTGTTGCATTTATTTCTTTTGAAGCATCCACATCTAAATTGATTCCAACTTTTATCAATGCCAGGGTTTTTGCTCTATAGCTCAACAATGGCCGAAAAATGAGAGAGTCATTAATGGGAGCAAGAGAACGACAATCGAACTCGAAGCGCATTTTCAGAGATTCCTGTCGAAGCAAGTGCTCCAGACTTTCATTATCTCTTAATGGTGATCGCTGATTATCAATTTGACCTGAGCTCGAAATTTTAATGAATTTGCATGCATCCTGATTAAAAAGAGTATACTTACCTTCTAAGGGAATTGTAGTAACCAAGCCCGGATGCACACCCTGAAGTTCTATAAACTGCCTTTCCTGATGCCCAAACAACAATACCCTTTGAGCTTTGGGCTCAAGTATCTCCTCCAGGGTATTCTCCCTTTCGGAATAGAATTTTCCCTCTCCTGGAGAATACAGCACATGTGTTTTTTCAAGTAATTCTTTACAACATGTATACAAGCAGCTGAGTGGCTTTTCTTCAAACATTCCTTGCTCAAGATTAAAAATAAAGAAAGTTTGAAAAAAAGTGGATTTGATTTTTACTGTAGTTCCATTTCTATCAACAAAGTAAAACTGCTCATTCTTCCGATTATAAAGCGCATAATTGATGTTTCCAGGATGAAATCGCTCATCATAATTCACTGGGAACTTTGTTCTGCCATTCTTTTCTTCTCTAACATCAGCGGATACCAGCTCAAGAAAAACATTTTTTTTAAAATCATATAGTGCAAACTCTGGCTCAAGAAAAATATCATCAAAATTTCTAGTGGCGTAAGTAACGCTTTGCATTTGATGTCTTTTATAGTCTGAGTCGAACTCATAGAAACATGAATTTTGACTTAAAACAGATACCTCATATTCATATTCAACTTCCAAGGAGTTTCTATATCTTCTAAAAATGAGTTTTGCTCTTTGTCCATTAGACTCCGAAGGAAGCATTGTATACTTACTGCCGTCAATCTTGTAGTTTTCCATTAGCATTTCAGTAACTGATCTAAAAACCCTATAATTAACTTTTGATAGCTTTAAAGAATCTTCTTCGGTTGAAAAAAGAATTTTTTCAGAAACGGATTTAAATTTTTTCTTGGTCTCGCTATCCCATTCTCCTGAAAATGGCATTGCTGCTACATCACTAGATGCTTCCCATATTAATTCATCACCTAACCATATCTCATCTGCATTCGTCAAGGTCAACCTAAATGACGACTCCTGCTCAAGTCTACTTCTCTTGCTCTCATGCGAATTTCGTCTTGTAGTATCAAAACCTAAACTGTCACAATCAGTAAGAAGTGAAATCTCTTCAATAATACTTTCGAGAGTTCCTACACGAGCTTTTTTAATATTCCGTGAACCGGTAAAACAAAAGCGGTCAACTTTTTGACCCTCCCTAGATCTAGGCGACATAGCGAAATCCCTTACATTGATAGTAAAAATATATTCCGAATACTAACGAAGACGCTCATAATTTGCAATAGAATATTCATTAGTTACCTGAAGCTTTGGAGATACCCTCTTCAACTTTTCGAGCAATTCTGTATAACACGCACATGCCTACATACAATCTATTAAAATCTCAAAATAATCGTCTAGCTAAGCTTTCAGCATTTATCAACCCCTGTTAGTGCCTTTTTAAAATTTCATACTATTCAGTCCATAAAGAACTCAGTATCACAGCAAGACCGAGAAGCTAGAATCCGAGTCGAGCAAAGACTTGTAGGTGCAGAATTTCCTAGATCTACACCAGTAGAAGAAGCGTGGAAAACACAAGCACAGCAAGTTTACTTGAGGACTGCTCGCATTTATGGAGTAACCTTTTAAGTGAATGCTATCCCTATCCATGTGAAGAGACTTGTGATTTTAGGTCCCCCACCATTTTTAATTTTAATTTTCTCGGTCTTAATTCTAGACGGGAAAAATTAAACAGCAAAGCAGTTGAAGACATGATTTTTTTCTCGTCCTTTTTTGTTGCCTTTGCAAAGGCTAGCTCTCTTTTATCCCTATACGCTGCTGGCAGCACAGCTAAACTATTTAAGATGTCTGATTTTAGTTTTTCAACTTCTATATGTCTCTCATCATTTCTCACTTGGTAACCTTCATCGTTTTTTCCGGACAGGAGATCATCTAATTGAACAATTCTTAGATCTAGTTGTTCCAACTGCGCATCAATTGCTTGCTGTTGCAACCGATTTTCTTCCAGAATTTTACTCACACGAATCTGCAAAGAATTCGGCATGCTAAACGCTTGATAGCAATCGAAACTGCAAATACTTGTTCTCTCCAACGCGTTGATAATTTTCTCAACTTCCGAGAGCACTAGTGAATTATCATATAACAATATCGTACGAAGGTTTCCGCACTGCCTAAACAGATTAATCAACTTCACAACATGATCCCCTCCTAAGGAAATATTGCTCAGGCTAATAACTCTAACAGAGGGAACCCAAATTAAAGAATCGAGCAGCAAGCTGATGTTATTTTCGTTTACTATTTGAGAGCGTCTCAATAGTAACCCCGGGATTTTAATTGAATTTAGTAGATCGGCTAAATATACTTTTATTGCAGATCCCATAAATCTATTTAGTGGCACAGCCTTTAAATAGTTAGAGAGAAGATCACTAGCATTCTGCATCGAAAGGATTTTACCCTCTTGTAACTCTTGTTCTATATAGTGCAGTGCTTTTTTATTCAATCTAAATGCCAAAAATGTTAATGTAGGATATGACTGAAAAAAAGCATTAAAAGGCAACCCAAGAACACCACTAACTGACAGCTCGGGCATTAGGTGCCTATTTTTTTCTTTAGAAAAAAGAGCTCTTAGAATTTTATTATTAACTTTAGTTCGATCAAGAAAAACTGCTTGTAATTGATGCGTCGGAATAGCAATTTTTGACAAAAGCAAACAGTCCGAGAAATCAATCATTTCTAAAACTGGTGAATAACTTTCAACTAAAAGTAACCTAGGGTTTCCTCTGGCGATAAATTTTCTCATACTTTTCGATTTAATAACAAGCCGCTCCAATTTTTCGCATTCGCTAACAACTAGTTCAATCAATTCTTCTAGAATATTTCCTTGGGTGTTTTCTTGAACATCTAGTTGCTGCAACGCAGGAAGAGATTTTAAAACTACTTTTCTCAACAATTGACACTTTAAAAACAACATTTTAATGACTGTTTCCGTCATCTGCATAGAATCGAAAAGATTTAAATACTGAATATATTTTATGGCGTCAAACTGTAAAGTTTTCGCGAGACTTGTGCTCAAATTAAAAAGCTCAATCTTCCCTCTTTTACACAACAGCATGTTTACTTTGTCTTTAACTTTTATAGACTCAACACCAAAAGAATCGATTACTGCTCTCTGGCATTCGGGAGACAACAAACTAAACGCTTCCATTTTCCCACGTAGTAACTCTTCTCTAGCAAAAGCAATTTTCCAAACAAAATCTCTGGCGCTAATCTCTTCATTAAAGTCAATTTTCTCTAACAAACTTACTTGTGGTTGAGTGCCATAACAACGTGTCTGTTGTTCCTGGATTAGTGGCATACTCTCGCACACTAGCCGTAGCCTCTCAAGAGGATTTACCTCGAGTAAAAGTAATTGACTCTTATAAAATGCGGCAAGCTGAGGATTGTAAGCTTCTAAAAGATCAAAGTGACTGAATTGTGTTTTTTCCATTCGCAAGTCTATTAGTATTTGCTGTAGCCTTACAATATTGATATAAAGCTGCGTTAAATCTGTCGGCCTTATGTAGGGCTTTAGCTGAGAATATTTTTTAGCCCCTTGATGTGTTAATTCCTCCCAAAAAGCATCATCAAAAACTTCCATATATCTTTGGGTTTGCTGTTGGATATCCTTTTCAAAAAAATACAGCAACTCAAACACATTTACACTGCAAAAATCCTCAGTGACTTGTGGATCTACAACCTCATGCATCTCATCAAAGCAATAGATAACATCCTTCGTACCCAAAAACGCCGTATTGCGATCAATATAAACTGGTGTAACAAATGGCTGACACCCTCCGAAATGTCGACTTACTCCAATTGAAGGAATAGCTTCCTCCTGATCAGGCTTATCATATGCGACATTTATGAGAGTCGCTACTAGAAATCGGCGTGTAAAGGCTTTAGCATCCCATATAAACTTACTGCTCTTCTCGAAATACTTTGCGAGGTTGACTTTTCTAGTATAGGGCTCCACTTTAAATATATGGTTCTTACTACGAGATGCTTCACCTTTGAATAAATCAAAATTGCTCGAATTTTCGTCATTTAAAAAGAATCTAGCAAAGGATCTAACCGTATATTCATTACCTGGCATTTCTATATTCACTGAAAATTCATAATCTGGATTTTCCTCGGGATACCTAAGAGTCGGGAGGTCACAGCGTAGTGCTAACAGCCTTTCTGACAATTGGCTATCAGAAAATTCGAACCTTCTTAGATTAACACTTTCAAAAAATAATTCGGCTTGGACTTTATTATCTGTTTGAGCGATGAATGCGTTCTGAAAACTTGTGCGCCAGTCATGATACCGAGCGTTCCACGTACGAACAACAGATGACTTGCGTGCAGACCTTTCAGCATCACGTAAATTATGCTCAAGTGATTTTCGGGCTTCTTTCTCACATTCAATTCCCAGTAGAACACTTCGCAAAATGAATATGAATTCAATCTCTACTTTTTCCAACCCTTGCACATTAAAACTGCCCAGCAATTCATTCAGGTTAGCTTGTGATTTTCTGCTAATGCCTTTAATTAAGACATCGACTATCAAATTAACCGAATCTTTTTCAACTACACAATCTAATGCTGAATGCAAAAACTCACTTGAACTGTATGCAACCTCAAACTTCATAAGAGCGAACTGATTATACTGTGCAATAATGAAAGCATTTTCAACATAGAATTTCAGCTCGTCAATTAGATGTTTGCATTCATGTTCACTCAACTTACTACAAAATTCCTTTTGAAGCAGAGTGGAAAAATTCATTGCTTTTTTTGCTAAATAATCACCCGGGGTATCTAGTTTCCTTCTGACTGACAAAATAATTTGACCATGTAAAAAGCACCGTATATGGTTTGAGGCATTTGCTGTAAGAAACTTTTGATATGCGCCAATATGAAATAAAATAAGCTTTAGCTTCTCTTTTGCATTAAAAAACAATTCATTTGTGATTAATTCTACAATATCCAAAACGATTGCTCGAAGCATTTCTAAGGTTTCAAAAGCGGTTTTGACTTTCTGCCATTTCTCTGGAAGACTGAAGCTGCTTAATTTCGTCATCAAGTTTCCTATCTGCAGCCATGCAACACCATTATCGCTCGGATCATTGACAAAACCTGAAATCAAATCAAAAAGCGTATCTACTTCTTTTTCTCTGCAAGATTTTACTATAATGATATTTGCTATTTTTTCTGTGTACTCATCATAGGCAGTATCTGGGTTATCTAATTTTCCAGTTAACAAATCAGATAACCACTTTGTATA
Organism: uncultured Legionellaceae bacterium; assembly: GCA_964351705.1. Lineage (GTDB taxonomy): Bacteria > Pseudomonadota > Gammaproteobacteria > UBA6186 > Azoamicaceae > CADEGZ01. Next base: position 17,062 of record CAYGPC010000016.1, on the reverse strand, counting down.
ATACTTTACCCTGGTAAAATCGGATCCAAAATAGCTTATAATCACCTGCCCATATACTGACCAGTCACCTTTGAGAAAGTTAGAAAGCCGATCCGCCATTCGATCCCTAGGAATTTTTGTTCTCGGAAAATCTGGTAGCTGCCTTCCCATTAGGCAACAATATTCTTCGAGAATAGCTATATCACTAGCCCCACTTACAATCTTGCGTGTAATTCCCTCTATGCATTCAAGACAAATTAATTCCACTTCTATCCATATCTCATTTGTCGCGTAGCATCTTAATAGTTCATCTAGATAACCTTTGTCATGTTTAAGAAGCCAAAATATATTCTTATGCGAAAGCAAATCTTTGGTTAAAGAAAAAATACCTGACAAACTTTGAAACAACCATACAGATATAGTGTCATTTATAAGTGATCCTACCTCGTCTATTTTAGATATATTTAAAAACTCATCATGTATATCCTCAAGGCTTGCGTGGTGATTGAGTTGATGCATTAATCGCTTTCTCAAACAAATCATATAATAATTTTGCGATTTAATGTCTCTAAAAAATTGCAAGCACCACACTTCAGAACCATCAAAATTTTGTGTCCATTCATCAAAAGCACTTTCTAGTCTTCGAATTCTTTGCACCATTAAAGTTGCATCTAACTTTTTTGCTAACGCTACCAATTGATAGGCTGCATAAATAGCGTTTAATGCTCTAGTTTTTTTATCTTTGTCGCTAGTAAAACCTTGTACTATATAGCTTACTGCAGAATCAATCTTATCGAGGTTATCGGTAATCCAATTTTGTGTAACAAACTCGCTTTGACCTGATGCCTGCGCATACTTCTGAAGCCATAGCCAATAGTTGATTTCGACTTTGGGATTTATTGAGCTCATAAAATACTTTATAGAATCTTCCCATTCTTTATGTGCCTTACCAAAAAACGTTTCTAGTATTGTGTGGAACTCTTTCACACTAAGAAATGAATCCCCCATCAAGAAGCAACTAAAATCTCTTAAAGCTATACATCTATCTTCCGATATTTCTTTAGTCTTCAGCAGAACAGACACTATGATTTCATGATCGCCTTCAGCTATTTTTTTACATTCAATAGGTCCTTGGTCATTCATGTTTTTATTTTCTGAAGTTAAATAGGGAACAGTTCCTCTATCCACTCCCTTTATTGACATTAGATTTCGATTTGCATCCCTAACAAATACTCCAGCCTTTAAATGATACATTTTTTCACTATTCGTTATAAGAATCGCATTAGCCGTGTCTAGCCCCACCACTTCTTCTTCAACTGTTTCCCGAGAAACTATCAACTCATAATGTGTTCGGTTTGTTTCGATATCAACTGCTTCAAAGTTCGAAAGCCATACTGATAATAAAGCTCTGTCAACTTGACCATCACTTAGTATGAATTTTTTACTGAGTAAAAAATACTTAATTCTCTCTTTAACTAAGTTTAGAACCGCGTTTATCCCGTCAAATACTACTGGATAGACAAGGTTATTAGGGAATCGATTGTGAAACCATCTTAGAAAACTATAAATTAACGATAAATATTTTTTATTTAAAGTAATTTTTTCATCACTAAAGTTTTGTAATTCTTTCTTTAAGTACTCTATTTCATTTGAAACTGAGCTCATTAGATCGTCTGCTATTTTTGAAAGTGCATTGTCCCATACCCTTGTACTTATCCCTTGGTAATAATATGACATTCTATTTTCTAAACATGCAAACTGATTTAAAACCCCTGACAGATTTAGGCTGCTCTTCTTATAGTGATAATATGAGATGTTAAACTGAGCGAACGTTCTTAAAACTAGCGGAAAATGTTTTTCTGAACTGTAGCATTCTTTAAATTTTGGTTTATTATTGAGTGAGGAAATATGGAAGCCTTTTTTGTCCTTATATATTTCAAAAGGAATTGCAGCACCTTTAACTGACATATATGGCATCTCACTTAAAATTCCAGGACTTGCTTTTATTAGAAACTTATGGAATTCAGAAAAAATACCAGAACTTAGCGTTATAAAAGGCCTACTTGGACTATATAAACCCTCTTTTGGTGGCGCAATGGCAGATATTTTCCTCAGTTTTTTTACCAAAGTATCTAGCACATCACCATTTTCGATATCATTCATTTCAAATGTATTTTGCAGTCTAGAAATAATTGCTGCACTTAATTTTTTTTCTTCATCATTAATGAACGCCTTTAAACCATTAGAGTACTCCCGATATTTCGATAAAAACTTCTCTTCACTTTTAGATTTTATCGTAAATTTTCGGCTCTTAGATCTAATATCAATATTAATTTCTTTTAGGTAATCTTTTAGCTTATCAATTATCTCCAAAGCGTGTAGCAAGCCTTCTTCACTAAAATACGAATAATGCCCTTGTAAATGCCAGTGCTCTTTTTCTTTTCTTATTTCTTGAAGATGATAGCCTTGAACCCCGGCTTCCATTGCAAACCAGGGTTCATTTCTATTTAAACTTTTTCCATTTTCTTCATACCATTTCACATGAGCATCCGAGGTAAATTTTTCTCGCATTACTTGAATGGAATCTTTTATTATATCTAAGGAAGCGTTAGGTGGTATTTGAGGTTTTTTTTGGATCCATCCAATTGCCCAATGACTTTCTAATGCGTCTAGTAGCATTTTTAAGTAGCCAACGGATGAATCAGAAAGTGTAAATAAATCTAGTGGCCCCTTCTCGTGATCATAATCACCTTGGAGACCTGCCAACAAACAGGTGTCTGAAGTTTTAAAAATATCGAATAACATTAAGGTCAATCACTGTATTCTAATGTGTGCACTGTAAGAAGATCCATAATGCCTGTCAACTGTTTTCTAACAAATCTGTATTATTTCATTTGGTTTTTTTGCAATTTCTCTCCCCCCATATGGGCCGACCTGAGCACCTAGAAATTTCTTCATTAGTGAGAACACATAGCTTTAGAGCTCGTGACATATTCGGTAAAGGGTAGACACACTTATTATTAGTATTCTGAGTGTAAGGGTTTTACTGAGAATTGTACCGATTTCAATTTTTTATATTTCGCAATGTTTTTTTATAAGTGCTACTACACAAAAGAGTGTAAATGCCAACATTGCCGCTTCATTTGGAACTTTTTAATGCTAAATAATGAACTTTACAGTATTTTGGCAATCAAAAAAGTATATCAAAAATGAGTGCGTAGTATGGGTTATAGTTTTAAAAATTACAGAGAAGAGCATCCGTATAAGACAGCCCTCTATGTCTTTGCTGGGACAGTAGGTACTGCAGCATTTATTGCTGGAGCCATTTTCACAGGTGGTGCTTTGCTTGCTGTTGGGGGAGCTGGTGCTGCGGCTACTGCTGGAACTGGTTTTGGTTTATTAGTTGGTGTTGGTAGTGGCATGACAGGTGCAGTAATAGCATCAGGAGGTTCAATTGCAGGAATATTAGTTGCCGTCTCTGCAAATCTCTTATTGAAATCAGAGATAAAATCTATAAAAACAAAGAAGATTTTGAAAGGGTTAGAACGTAAAAAACGTGCGAATTTCACTTTTAGTTCTAACGAGAAAGAAACTGACTCGACAGAAACCGTTTTGAAATCAAAGATAAAATCTATAAATATAAAGGGGATTTTCGCCAGGGTAGCTGCTAAACAACGCGCGAATTCCACTACGAGTAATAAAGAGAAAGAAACTGACTCGACAGAAATCGTTTCCAAGTACTTCAGTCAAAGACAAAAGGGGCGAACTGATAATTCTGTCACACTTGCATACCGCTCAATTCTAGAGGCCAGAATAGAAAAAATGGATTTCACTAATTTAACCGCCCCAACAGACCAAAGTTTAAGTCCGGACGTGCTAGCAGAGTATGTAGAGACTGTTATTGATCTTTTATCAAAAAGTAAACGGAAAATTAGCAGCAGCGAAACCTTAAGGGAATTTATAGAAGGTTCGGAGAACTGTTATTTGAAATTAATCAAACATTTACCGTTAGAAAAGCAAAAGCCTTTAATGATTAAAATAGCAGAGATAATGAAGGAAAAATATAGTGGGGAAGATGAAAAAATTGATAAGTACTTGGAAGAATATCAAGTGCGAAAGGAATTCTTCCAAGATGAAATCTCTTCTGGCAAAATGGATCGCCTAGATCATTACCTTGAATTTGAAGTAGGTAATTCCAAAGAATCCGGCTACCTGGAAGACATGTTTTTTATCCTATCAGAAAATCCTACTAAAATTTCTAGCTGTACTACTTTTGATGAGTTTAAAGAAAGCAAGTGCTTTTATGTTGAAGCAATAGTACAAACTGATGATTTATCGCAGCGAATCTCACTTCTCAACAGGCTTCAAGAAATTTTGGAATCAAAATATCCTGGACAAGAAGATCATATTAGGAAATATTTGCTTCACAAATCTGATAGCATGAACCTGCCAGCCGGTAGCCGTGGAACAGCTTATGCTATCTTACGTAAAAATGAGGAGTCTTTAGAAGTAGGAATTCATCAGTTTTCAACTGACTTTAGTAAAGTGCTTGATGTTTTAGAATTCAAGCCTAGTCTTATCAACACCAGTCACGACCCCGAGAAGAACAATGTGGAATTTTTAATTTCAATGGCAAAAAATCACGGTACCCTCAACGACCAAATTCGCTTATTACAATTAGTCGAGGGAAGCAAACCTAAGGAGTTTACACCCCATAAAGATAACAAAGATCAATTAGCTTCCGGTACTAAACCCAAAAGCTTACTAGCTGGGTTTAGAGCGAAAACAGGTTCTAAAAAATCTGAACGTTTTGAACCCCCATCGACTACTAAAATAAAACCCTAATCGGGCACTAGAATACTAGCAGAACGCAAAGTTCTACCATCAATGCTTGTGGTAGGCAACAACTGGACCTAAATTTAAAACACCCAGATAAGATGTGTTTGGCTCCGGTTGAGTCAAACATATTGGAACAGTATAAATATTCAATGTTAGATTACATCTTAATCACCTAATAGAAAACTTTCAAACCAGAAAAGGTCACAGAGACAGCTGTGCATAACTAGTTACATGTTTATAGGCTGAGCTCTCTTATCTAGAACTACTGCTCGAGCTTTAGACGCTCGAAATATTTTTCATAGATAGGAACGGCTTTGCCAACATCTGCCTGAAAGGCTGCTCTCTTCATTGTCTCAGCATCTGGATATGAAATGGGATTATTGCGAATAGCCTCTGGCAAGCTGCTTATCACATTTCGGTTTACTGTGGAAAAACCTGTTTCCAAACAAATTTTCTTGGCTATGCTCTCTTGTAAAACAAAATCAATAAAACGATGTGCATTCTCTACATGTTTTGCAGATTTTGGAATAGCAAATCCATCAATAGACACAATAAACCCCTCTTCTGGGTACACAAATTTTAACGCTGGGTTTTCGCGAGCCGCTAAGTAAATGTCTCCATTCCATCCCATGCCTAACGTAATATCTTCATCAAGATATATAGAGTGCTGCGTATCCGAATTAAAAATCTTAATATTCCTCATTAAAGATTTTAAGCGCTCAAATGCTGCTCGAATATGCTGTTCATTTTCATCATTCACTGAATAACCCAGCGTTAATAACGCCATTGAAAAATCTTCTCTAGCATCATCTAAGACCAAGAGCTTATCGCGATACTGTGGATCCCACAAATCTAGCCACTTTGTGATTTGATTGACCTCATAGTATTTCGCATTGACTACAATACCCGTACTGGTCCATAAGTAGGGCACGCTGTATTCATTCTTTGGATCAAAAGTGGGATTTGGGAAAATAGAATCCAGCTGTTTGGCATTCACAAGCTGCTGATAATCAATTTTTTGTAGAATGCCCTGCTTTATCATACGATCTGCAAAATAACTGGATGGCATAATGACATCATAATCAGAATCTGGATTGGCTTTTAACTTGGCGTATAAGACCTCGTTGTTCACATAGGTTGAATAGTTCACACGGATCCCAGTTTCTTCCTCAAATTTTTGAATAACGCTGTCTGGTATATAGCCAGACCAAGTGTAGACATTCACTACTTTATTACCAGTAGCGTGCACACCAGACATGCCCATCAACAAAATTAGGATCAGTGTGATTCTCATTCTTGCTTTTTCCTCAACAAAAACTGATAGGTTAAAACAATGGTTAATGTCAACACAAACATCACCGAACATAAGGCATTTACTTCGGGTTTGACCCCTACTCTGACCATTGAGAATATTTTTAATGGCAAAATGTCAAACTGAGGACCTGTCACAAAAAAGCTGATTAAGACATCGTCTAACGACAAGGTAAAGCTCAACAGCCATCCAGCAATAATAGAGGGCCAAAGTAAAGGCACTAAAATTTTACGAAATATAATACCATCGGTTGCTCCTAGATCTTTAGCGGCTTCAAAAATATTCTTATCTAATGTCACTAACCGGGAATAAACCACTACGACCACAAATGGAATACAAAAAGTAATATGGGATAAAAGTAGCGTCCAAAATCCTAGGGGAACCTTTAAGGCCGAAAATAAGATCAGTAGAGAGATCCCAGTGACGATATCAGGTGAGATGATCAGCACAAAAATCAAACCATGCATTAATTTTTTACCCAAGAATCGATAGCGGTAAAGACAGACAGCCCCTAACGTACCAATCAGGGTCGCTGTTGTGGCCGCTAATATACCAACGGTGAGTGAATGCAAGGCCACTATATGTAAATTCGTATTATCAACAAGTTGTTGATACCATTTAGTCGTGAAACCATGCCAAAGCAAAGAATGTGCTGAGTCATTAAATGAATAAACAATGAGCACGACGATAGGAGCATAAAGAAAAAAATACACAAAACTTAAACAAAGGAATCGACTAAGTCGGTTCATACATCAACTCCGGCGAGCGTTGTGATCGCTTCCAGTAAAGGTAAAGCACAACCCCCATTCCTACTGTCAGCGCAATACTGATTGCTGCACCCATTGGCCAGTCTCGTGCAGCTAAAAATTGATTTTGAATAATATTTCCTAGCAATATCGTTTTAGCACCACCTAAGAGATCAGGAATATAAAAAAGCGTCATGGCAGGCAGAAAAACAAGAACACTACCCGCTAAAATGCCAGGCATGGTCAGCGGCAGAAATATTTTAAAAAAGATCTGATGTTTTTTAGCTCCCAGATCACGAGCTGCATCTACTAGCGATGGATCCAGCTTATCAATACTTGCATACACCGGTAAAATCATCAATGGAAGCAGTGCATAGATCAACCCAATTAAAGTTGCAGTGTTGGTGTAGAGAAGTTGTAGTGGATGATGAATGATCCCAGTCCATAATAGAAACCCATTCAATAACCCATGAGTTTTGAGAATAGCAACAATCGCATAACTTCGAATCAGTGAGCTTGTCCAGAATGGAATCATCACCAGAATAAGCAGAATCCCCTTAAACCGATCGGGCATACAAGAAATTGAATAAGCAAATGGATAAGCTAAAACAAGGCAACCAATAGTACAAGCGCCTGCTAAAGTAAATGATCTGAAAAACACGCGCACATAGTTTGCGTTGAGTAAGTTCAAATAATTATCCAGCGTAAACTGTAGGCGAACCAGCTCACTATCCCCTTGTGTTAATACACTGGTCATGAACAACAGAAAACTCGGGATGAGTGCAAAAACAGCCAACCAAATCCAAGTAACACTAATAGAAAAGCGGCGAAAGCCCATTAAGCTGACTCATCAGCTAGAATAACTTCCCAACCGAGATGCCAGTTAACCCAAACGGATTCACCCAACTCAAAACTCAGTTTATCATCATCTTCATTAAAGAATTGTGTGACAAGCACTTGTGTACCCGTTTCTAATTTTAAAACCAGATCAACGGTTGAACCTTTGTAAATAACTTGTAAAACTGTTGCCTCATACATATTGGCATGTTCATCTACATCATTTTTTCCCCAAACCTCTAAATCCTCTGGTCGAAGCAAGGCGTGAATGGCTTCATTTTCCGAAAAGTGTTTAGTGTTTTCTAGGTCAAATACTTTACCCTCGATCTCCGCTTGAATATAGCGTTCATCTGCACTTAAGACCTTCGTATTAAAAATATTCACTTCACCTACAAATTGTGCAACATGAAGATTAATGGGTTCTTCATACACTTCGCGAGGTGTACCCACCTGTTCAATTACCCCTTCATTCATGACCACTACCCGATCGGCTGTTGAGAGTGCCTCCTCTTGATCATGCGTCACCAAAATAAAGGTGATCCCTAATTGTGATTGCAGCTGTTTTAACTCCAATTGCATCGTTTTTCGCAATCGATAATCAAGTGCACTTAGGGGTTCATCCAACAATAGAACAAGTGGTTCATTAACAACAGCGCGAGCAATAGCCACACGTTGTTGCTGACCACCACTGAGCTGTTGTGGTTTACGCAAAGCGTAGCGATCTAACTTTACAACGCGTAAGGCTTCCCGTACACGCTGCTCTATCTCGTCTTTAGGCAATCTCTGACAACGCAAGCCAAACGCTACATTCTCAAAAATATTCATATGTGGAAACAGCGCATAGCTTTGAAAAACAGTATTCACGTGTCGCAGATGTGGCGGTAAAATCGATACATCACGATTATTCATTAAAATCATGCCATCACTCGGTGTTTCAAAACCTGAAATGAGACGTAAAAGCGTTGTTTTACCGCAGCCGGAGGGACCAAGGATTGTTAGAAATTCTTCGTTTTTGACTTCAAGTGAAACATCTTGCAACACAGGATGATCGTTGTAGTATTTTGAAACACCCTTTATTTCAATAATATTCTGTTGCATTCGCTACAGATCCATCCCTGCTATAAAGATTTTGACACTTCAATTTTTGCAGTCTGCATTGTCTGCTGAATATAAGAAATATAATCTAGTTGCCCTGACATCTCTGTAAGATTACTACTGTAACCTCTTACTGCATTGGGATCCATGGATGACAGATCCCCGAGTTTCACTTTGTCGAGCGACAAAATAAGATAGCTGCCATCTTCCAGAATAAACTGTCGCACGCTTGGATCTGTATCACCTGCGGCAGCAATTTGAAATGAAGCGCCAAGGATATCATTATCAACTTCAGATGAACCCCGAGTAATACCTGTTTTCTTTATCCATTTTAACCCATGCTGTTGAGCGATCACGCTAGGCTTTTTACCCGACTTCATTTTTTCTTGAAACTCATTCGTCAAGTCTTGTAGCAAAGAAGCCATCTTTAGATCCGTCAGTCTTGCAACCACATCCGATTTTGCCTGTTCAAAATCTAGTTGGCGCGTTGGTTCATGTTTTTTGAGGCGAATGACAGCCAAAGTGTCATCGGACAAGCGAATGGGATCACTATTACGATTACCTTGTAAAAATTCTTCGCTAAAAGCAACTTGTATCACATCCTGCAGCGCTGCGAGACCTTCTCCACCACTGCGACCGAAAGGCGCTGTTTCCGACACGTCTAATTCAAGCTCAGCTCCAACAGAGGCAAGACTAGAGGCATTTTCAAAGGCTAACCGTTCGAGCTGTTCGCTCTTCTGGGTGAATATCTCTGATGCTCTTTCACGAACAAGCTGTTCTTTGACCAAATCGCTGACTTCCTTGAATGGACGAACGCTACTCGCTTTGTGTGAAACCAACTGAATCACATGATAACCAAAAGTGGAACGCACTGGTTCTGGATGTAGCGCACCTGGAGTCAATGAAAAAACAGCTGCCTCAAATTCTGGAACGGTTTGACCTCTGGAAATCCAACCCAAATTACCACCTTGTTTAGCGGAAACACTGTCTTGTGATTCTTTCTCTGCTAAAGCTGCAAAGTCAGCACCTTCCTTCAGAGCCGCAATCAGCGCTTCGGCTTTGGATTTTGCAATGGTATCAGTTGCTTCGTCGTGACCTGAAACACTGATTAAGATATGGCGTGCTTCGGCACGTTCAGGCAAAGTATAGGCTTCGGTGTTTGCCTCGTAAAAAGACTTTACCTCATTGGCCGTAGGTTTAATACCGCTGGCGAGTTGGTCTAACGAAAGCTCGATGTATTCCAATGTCACTTCTTCAGGTTTTATAAACTCAGCCTTATGCTGTTCATAGTAATCAGAAATATGCTCTTGGCTTAACTTTACTTTTTTCTTAAAGTAATGAGCTGGAATTTTGGCATAGCCTACGTCTCGAGTTTGATCCACGATACCGACAATCTTTTTGAGCTCACCTGGTGTTGTAAAATTTGAAGCAACAATACCAGTCTGCACCTGTTCAACGAGGATATCTTGTACTAATTCCTCACGATATTTGCGATCGGTATAGGCGGCTTGCGCAATAACAGAATGATATTTCTTTTCGGAAAACTTGCCTTCTTCTTGAAAACTTGGATTTCGTACCAAGCGCGAAACCATTTGTTCTTCACCCACACGAAAGCCTTTTTTTCTAGCATCGGTTGTGAGTGCTGAGCGCTGCACAAGAACCCGAATAATATGATTTTTAAGTGCTTGTGGATCCATTTGTTGATCAGCGTATTGATGGGATAAATTACGGTACATCACATCAACCGTTTGCCAAGAGATTTTTTCACCATTGACTTGAGCGGCTGTGTTTTTATCACTACCAAAAGAAAAGGAATCTGAAAGACCAAACAAGGCGAACACAATCGAAATAACTCCGACGATCCCCCAGGTAACAATCCCTTGTGCTCTATCGCGAAACATTTGTAGCATTACTGAACCTCACGCTTTCCATTTCTCTAAGTTGGCGGAGCGGACGGGACTCGAACCCGCGACCCTCGGCGTGACAGGCCGATATTCTAACCAACTGAACTACCGCTCCATGTTTTGACAATGGTGGGTGCTGAGGGGCTCGAACCCCCGACCCTCGCCGTGTAAAGGCGACGCTCTACCAACTGAGCTAAACACCCATTTTCACTTTACTGAGCTACTTTGACGCCATTCAAAGCTTCTTTCAATCCTTTGCCTGATTTAAAACCAGCGACATTGGATTCCGGTATTTGTAAAGGATTACCGGTTCTTGGATCACGCCCTACACGAGCAGCACGCTTTTTGGCTGTAAATGTTCCAAACCCAATCAAAGCCACTTGTTCTTCTTGTACCAGTGATTGCGTAATGGTTTCTATAATAAGATCAAGTGTTTGAGCTACTTGCGCCTTTGGCAAATCAGCAGCTAGAGCAACAGAATCGACGAGTTGATTCTTATTCACAGACATCCCCTTAAAAAAGACAGTAAAAATGGAGTACTTCATAAGAAATGAAGCACAAAGCAAAGTGTTTTATATCAAGTTTGTAGGTAGTGCGTCAAATATATGCATAAAAAATAGTAAGTCTTAAGGATAACTTTATTTAGTGCCGTGTGCGCTTTTCCACATTTTTTACTTTTGCCGAAACTGGTAGAGGTGCCTTTGCGGTTGTGCCCAGCGGCTCGGCTAAAGCAAGATCTAATACTTCGTCAATCCAGTGCACCAAATGGATACTAAGCCCTTCATAGACCGTTTTAGGGATTTCACTTAATTCGGCTTCATTTTCATCTGGAATAATAACTTCTTGAATGCCGGCTCTTCTGGCGGCAAGCAATTTTTCTTTTAGTCCGCCGATGGGTAAAACTTGCCCCCGCAGCGTAATTTCTCCCGTCATAGCCACTTCTTTGCGCACGGGGATCCCAGTTAACACCGAAATCAATGCCGTACACATTCCAATACCTGCACTCGGTCCATCTTTAGGGGTCGCCCCCTCTGGTACATGAATGTGAATGTCGTTTTTCTCATAAAAATCATTCGGAATACCATAAACCCCACTGCGACTACGAGCTACCGTCATTGCAGCCTGAATAGACTCTTTCATCACATCACCGAGTTTGCCTGTATTGGTCACCTTACCGGTACCCGGAACCGTCATGGATTCAATCGTCAGGATCTCGCCACCGACTTCAGTCCACGCCAATCCGACGACCTGCCCGACCTGATCAGCTTCTTCTGCTCGACCAAAGCGATAACGTCGAACACCTAAGTATTTTTCTAAATTATTTTCATCCACCATGCAGGTTTTTTTTGATTTATCCTGTAATAATATTTTCACCGCTTTACGACAAATTTTGGATATTTCACGTTCAAGGCTACGCACACCTGCTTCACGCGTATAATAGCGCACCATATTTAAGATAGCGGCTTCAGTAATTTGCAGCTCCTTCTCGGCCAGCCCATTTTGTTGTAATTGTTTTGGTATCAAATACTGTGTCACGATATTCAATTTTTCATCTTCGGTATAACCAGATAACCTAATCACTTCCATGCGATCCAATAAAGGCAGTGGAATATTCACCGAGTTTGCAGTAGCCACAAACATCACATCGGATAAATCATAGTCGACTTCTAAATAATGATCGTTAAAAGCATTATTTTGCTCAGGATCTAAGACTTCGAGCAATGCAGAAGCCGGATCACCCCGAAAGTCCATTGACATTTTGTCGATTTCATCCAATAAAAATAAAGGGTTTTTAACTTTGGCTTTGGCCAGTTTCTGTAGAATTTTTCCGGGTAATGCGCCAACATACGTGCGCCGATGTCCACGGATCTCCGCTTCATCTTTCACACCACCTAACGACATCCGTATAAATTTTCGTCCTGTGGCATGTGCAATCGAGTACCCCAATGATGTTTTACCAACTCCCGGTGGGCCAACCAAACACAACAAAGGTCCTTTCATTTTGTCTACACGCAACTGAACTGCTAAATATTCCAGGATCCGCTCCTTAACTTTTTCCAGTCCATAATGCTCTTTATCTAATATTTTTTCAGCTTTATCCAGATCTTTAGAGATCCGACTCCGGGCTTTCCACGGCACTTCTAACATCCAATCTATGTAATTTCGAGAAACGGTCGCTTCCGCTGACAATGGTGCCATCATTTTTAGTTTATTAAGTTCAGCAACGGCTTTTTCTTTAACCGCTTTAGGCATGCCTGCTTTATTAATTTTACTCAGGAGCTCTTTAATCTCGGTTTTCCCAGCATGATCTTCATTCAGATCACCCAGTTCTTTTTGTATCGCTCGCATTTTTTCGTTAAGGTAGTATTCTCGTTGATTTTTTTCAATCTGCCCCTTAACGCTGACGTTCAGTTTCTTTTCCATCTGCAATAATTCAACTTCTGCATCAATAAGACTCATGAGTTCAAAGATGCGCTCTTTGAAATCGGTCATCTCCAGTATTCGTTGCTTATCTGAAATTTTTAATGACATATGAGCAGCCATGGTATCCACCAGACGAACAGGGTTTTCAATAGAAGTAAGGGACATAATGACTTCATTGGTGAATTTACTGCTGGACTTTACATATTGATCAAATTGCGCAAGCAAAGAGCGTAATAGCACTTGCAACTCTTGGTTATCGACCATTTCAGTTACAACCGATTCAATACGAGCAGAGAAAAAAGTCTCTTCAGGTAAAAACTCTACGATTTTGGCACGCTCAATACCTTCTACTAAAACCTTGGTTGTTCCATCAGGCAAGCGCAACAGCTGTAAGATATTTGCTAGCGTTCCAATTTTATATATATTATCGGCTAAAGGGGTCTCTTCAACGGCATCTTTTTGTGCAGTCAATAGAATTTGTCGTGTACCAGAAATAGCATGTTCTAACGCTCGAATGGATCGCTCGCGACCAACAAACAACGGTATCACCATGTGTGGGTAAACAACTACATCCCTTAATGGCAGTACGGGTGTTTCCATCGTCACTGCATTCGCCTAATCTTTCTGTGCATTGCGTGCGGGCTTTTCAAAATTCTCGAATATTAGCAACGGTTCTGATTCACCGGTAACAACACTTTCATCAATCACCACTTTTGAGACTTCTTCCAGTGAAGGTAAGATATACATGGTGTCTAATAAAACATGTTCCAAGATCGAACGTAAACCACGCGCACCGGTCTTACGTTCCGTTGCCTTCTGAGCCATTTTGCGCAAAGCACTTTCTCTGAATTCAACATCAATACCTTCCATTTCAAACAACTTATGATATTGCTTTGTCAACGCATTTTTAGGCTCTTTTAAAATACGAATGAGGGCATCTTCATCTAATTCTTCTAAAGTCGCAAGAATCGGCAAGCGACCAACAAATTCTGGAATCAAACCATATTTAATTAGATCTTCAGGTTCGACTTGATGTAGAGTTTCACTTAAAGATTTTTTATCATCCTTACTTGTGATTTCAGCAGAAAATCCAATACCGCCTTTTTCTGAACGTTGTTTAATTACTTTGTCTAATCCAGCAAAAGCACCACCACAAATGAACAAGATACTGGAAGTATCCACTTGCAAAAATTCCTGTTGTGGGTGCTTACGTCCACCTTGTGGAGGAACAGAGGCGACTGTGCCTTCAATTAATTTAAGCAAGGCTTGTTGTACACCTTCCCCCGAAACATCTCGGGTAATAGAAGGGTTTTCAGATTTACGTGAAATTTTATCGATTTCATCAATGTAAACAATACCAGTTTGCGCTTTTTCAACATCATAGTCACATTTTTGCAATAGCTTTTGAATAATGTTTTCAACATCTTCGCCTACATAACCTGCTTCTGTTAACGTTGTGGCATCTGCAATGGTAAAGGGCACATCCAACAATCGTGCCAGTGTTTCAGCCAAGAGTGTTTTCCCGCTCCCCGTTGGGCCAATCAACAAGATATTACTTTTTCCTAACTCAACATCGTCTTCTTTTACCTTAACGCCCACTTGCAACCGTTTGTAATGATTGTAAACCGCAACAGATAATACTTTTTTTGCGTAATTTTGTCCGATAACGTATTGATCGAGAGTTCGATTGATTTCTTTAGGAGTAGGCAGTTTTGTTGAAACGGCTTGGCTTTGTTTTTCTTCAACTTCTTCACGAATAATATCGTTACAAAGCTCTACGCATTCATCACAAATAAATACAGAGGGGCCAGCAATAAGTTTTCTGACTTCGCTCTGACTTTTTCCACAAAAAGAGCAATACAGCAACTTCCCACCATCACCGGCACCTTTTTTTTCGCTCATGTCTTACCTCTTTTTGCTGGTTCACTTCTAAGATATGGGCCCATCTCCATTTTTCAAGGCCCTTTATCTACCTTTCGACAATAACAGAGTCCACTAGTCCATATTCAGCGGCCTCTTCAGCACTCATAAAGTTATCTCGATCAGTGTCTTTTTCGACTCTATCTAATTTTTGACCTGTGTGCTTGGCCAATATTTCATTTAGCCGATGCCGAGTCTTTAAAATTTCTTGCGTATGAATTTCGATATCACTGGCTTGGCCCTGGAACCCACCAAGCGGTTGATGGATCATGACTCTAGAATTAGGTAGAACCTGACGTTTGCCTTTCGCACCACCGGTCAGCAGTAACGCACCCATGCTACAGGCTTGGCCGATACACAAAGTACTGACATCCGGTTTAATAAACTGCATGGTGTCATAAATAGCCATGCCAGCGGTCACAACACCACCGGGTGAATTAATATAAAGATGAATGTCTTTATCAGGATTTTCAGATTCCAAGAACAGAAGTTGAGCTACCACAAGATTTGCCATGTGATCTTCAACCTGACCTACCAAAAAGATGACACGTTCCTTAAGTAAGCGTGAATAAATATCGTAAGAACGCTCACCTCTTGCTGATTGCTCTATAACAATTGGTACCAACCCTAATGCTGTCGTATCAGTCGTACTCATGGATCCCTCCTCAGTGTTGTTCTCTGTGTTGCTCCAACAGCTCTTTTACTGTCGCTGTCTTAGGCTTAGTAACCACCTTACTTATGAGTGAATCAATCGCTTGATCGACTAACACAGTATTGCGTATCCCTAAAAGCAACTCCTCAGATTCATAATACATGTTTTCAACAAACTCTGCGTTACCATACGACTTACCAATTTCAGAAATTTTAGCTTTTACCTTCTCATCATCTGGCTTTAAGTTTTCCAACTCAACTATTTTTCGAAATACAAGACTCAGTGCCACTCGTTTCTGTGCACTCTCTTCCAAGCCTTCATGCTCACAGGTATGCGCCGCTTTGCTGCCTTCTTTGCGATGCAGATCTTCGTGCATTAAAGATATTTCTCTATCAACCAAAGCCTTAGGCAAAGGGATATCACAAGCGTCTAACAGTTTATCGAGCAATTGCTTCTTTAAATGTTCGCCACTCAGATAATTCATGTGCTCCGTTAAGTTCTCTCGGATCTTCTGTTGAATGCTTGAAAGCTCTGCATTCTCAGCACCAACTTTTTTTGCAAAATCATCGTCTAAAGGAACATCTTGCTTCTCAGACACTTCTTTCACATCGACAGTAAAATGCACGGGCTTACCTGCCAGTTTTTCAATACGCCAATCACTTGGGAAGTTTAAATCCAACTCGCGAGTTTCTCCAGCAGCAGCCCCAACGAGTCCCGTTTCGAAACCATGAATGAACAAATCGGCACCCAGTTCAATAAATACATTTTGGTTACTACTATTTTCATAAGGTTTACCATTCATTGTGCTTGAATAATCTATGGTTAAACGGTCCCCTTTCTTAGCTTTTCTCTCCACGGCATTCCAATCCGCAGATTGATGTCTCAAATCTTGTAAGCTTTTTTCGACATCTGCATCTGTGACTTTTACTTCCTGCTTATCAATTGTAAATTTAGAAAGATCCGGCAGCTCGATCACTGGAAATACTTCAAAGTTTACGGTGTACACTAAATCTTTTTCTTCTTCATTAGCGTCAATCTTTTCTATCTCAGGACGTCCAGCGGGCTCAAGTTTTTCTTTCTGTAAGGCTTCCGGCAAACTGGTTTCGATTAATTTACCAATGGCCTTTTGTCGAATTTGTGCGCCAAACTTACGTTGAATCACCTGCTTAGGCACTTTGCCCGCGCGAAAACCATCCAAACGACGATGCCGAAATTCTTCTTGCATCCCCTTATCAATTTCTGCTTGAACTTTTTCCACTGGCACATTAATAGTCAAACGACGACCAATTGCACTGGTTTCTTCAATGGACACTTGCATGCATCAACCCCTTTAATAAAGATATGGTGCGAAAGG
>CAYGPC010000015.1:6789-41613 GCA_964351705.1 uncultured Legionellaceae bacterium | reverse complement strand
GGTTTGGTGGTGGGCACGCTACCGGAGGCGCGGGTCAAGGTGGTGGTGGTTCTGGCTTAGGTGGTGCTATTTTTGTGCGTCATGGGGGTAGCGTTAATTTTACTAAGAACACTGCAACTGATACTGATACCTCAGGTAATAGTACTGCTGTGGGGGCAGGGGGTGGTGCACCTGTTGCTGCTGGTCAAGTGCTCTATATTGGCTCAGCTGATGGTATGCTTCCAGCTGCAACGAATGTACATTTTAACATTGCAGATGGCCAAACACAGAGCATAAATGAACAAATTTCAGGTCCAGGAACCATTAGTGTGGGTTCAGCGGGTCATGCAGGTGCTTTGGTATTCACAGATCCGAATAACGATTATGCAGGGCCAACGACGGTGAGTAACGGTGCAACGTTGCAGGGTACAACCCAAAGTTTAACGGGTAATATTACTAATAATGCTCAAGTGACTATTGACCAGGGTGTGGCTGCAGCTGCCTATACGGGTGTTATCAGCGGCACAGGAAATCTGAGTAAACTTGGAGAGTTTCAGGCTATTCTATCAGGTGCAAACAGTTATACCGGTACCACGACGGTGAGCGTAGGTGATCTAGAACTATCAGGTAGCAATATTGGCAGTGCAGGTTTAACAGTCACCATTAGTCATCTGGGAACCAATCAAGGAAAAATTACCTTAGGGAACAGTAATGTTTTTGCTCCAGCATCAAATGTGATGATTAATGGTGGAGCAGCTTTTGATTTAAATAATTTTTCACAAGTTATTAATCAGCTTGAAGGTGCCGGAAATGTGGTGCTTGGGAGTGGGACGTTAGATTTTAGCAATACAACACTTGTAGAGACGGAATTATCTGGAGCGGTATCAGGCGGTGGCGGCATTATTGTAAGGGGTACTGGGAACAAACGATTGTCAGGTCTAAACGTTTATACAGGTACAACAAGTGTTGTAGATGGAAGTCTATACCTTGCTACCAGTGGTTCACCACTAGGTAACATTGCTCTCCAAGGTGGATATTTGTATCCATTGAATGCTGATATTTTAAACCCCAGCAGCAGCTTAACTTTTTCCGGCATCAGTTCACCTGTTTTTGACTTGAATGGCTTCGATCAAACGGTTGGTGATTTGATTTCCGCTGGTACGGTCGGAGGTATTAGCTTAGCGGGGCAAAAGCTAACGTTCGGGACTGGTAACTCATTTTCTTATGGAGGTAATATCGCTGGAAGTGGGGAGCTAGAGAAGGTGGGCGCTGGGACACAAACGCTTTCGGGTGATCTTTTGTTCACAGGAGATGTTACTGTAAGTGATGGTATTTTAGAGTTGAATAAGACCACTGCTGCTCTAAACAATATCACGATTGGAGCAGGCACCTATCGAGCTTTAAATGCACAAAGTGTGTCGGATAATGTAACAATTAACAATGCTGCGGGTGTGTTTGAATTAAATGGTTTTGATCTGTCGATTGGTAATTTGATTTCAGCCTCTGCAACCGCCAGTGTGGATTTAAGTGGGAATACGTTAACGGTAGGCACAGATGGGACTGATTATACGTTTGCAGGTGTGATTTCAGGCGCAGGCAATATTACTAAAGTAAATGATGGTATTGTGCGTCTAACCGGTGCAAATACGTATACCGGTACGACAAGTTCAAGTGATGGAGCTTTGTATTTAGGGGGTGCGGGGCTTGGCAATATTGTATTGACAGCATTAGATTCAGGGACGTTTTTATTTATGGCTAATCCTAATGTGTTGAACCCTGCAAGCTCTGTTACCCTGCAGACAGGTCAAACCACGCTTAATTTAAATGGTTTCGATCAAATTATTGGTAATTTGACAGGTTTTGGTCAAGTGGTTTTGGGTGGTAATACTTTGACTTTTGGTACCGCTAGCCCAAATGTAACCTTTAACGGAATTATTTCGGGCAATGGTGGGATCATAAAGCAAAATGCGGGGAATGTTGTATTATTAGGGGGAAACTCCTATATGGGGGGGACGCAAATTACGGCAGGATCTCTGACAGGAAACACAGTTAGTTTACAGGGTGCTATTAGTGTTGCTGCAGGGACATTTGTAAACTTCGATCAGTCAAGCGATGGTTCTTACAGTGGTGTTGTTTCAGGCCTAGGATCTTTAAACAAAAATAATGCAGGTAAGTTAACGCTGCTGGGAACAAATGCTTATGGAGGAAATACTATTATCCAAGCGGGCATACTTGAAGCGAGTACTGGTACTTTGCCAGATGTGCCTGTTTTGGTTACCGGCACTTTGCAGTTCAATCAGATAGCGAACGCGACATTTGCGAGTGCTATTAATGGTGCAGGCAATTTAGTAAAGCAAGGGGTAGGCACGCTTACACTTTCAAATGCGGGGAACGGCTATACGGGTAGCACAACTGTTGAAGCTGGACAGCTAAACCTAACCACAGCACCAGGTTCTTCTGTCAACGCAACCGTGAGTGGTACTGGTATTTTAAGATTGGATATTGCTGGTGCAATGGATCCCGTAAGCCTTATTAATCTGACCAATACGAGCAGTCAGCTCTTGTTAAATAGCAATGATCAGATATTTGCAGGATTAACTGGGCTGGGCTCTGTTGATTTGGGTGGAGCAGATCTTACCTTAGATACTGCTGGAGATACCACTTTCGGTGGAAATATAACAGGTGCAGGGAATTTTATAAAAAATGGAATAGGGACTATTCGTTTGTCAGGGGCAAGTCTTATTGCCAATGATTACACCGGAAACACTACTATCAGTGGTGGAACGTTAGAAGTGAATGCCTTGGGGTTACCTGCAACCACAGGGAGTGTTACTAATAATGGAATATTGCAATTTAACCTAACAAGCGATCTGCCGTATGGCCGTAATATTTCTGGTACTGGAGCGGTTGTCAAAACAGGTCCAAACGTGCTTAATTTATCAGGTACTTTAAGTCATACAGGTGGTACTTCGGTCAATCAAGGAGCTTTGTACATCAGTTCCACGTTGTCTGGGCCAGCAACAACCGTGAACAGCGGTGGTCTTCTAGGTGGAACTGGTATTGTTAATGGGACGACGATCAATAATGCAGGAGGAACTGTGCAGCCAGGATCTGGTAGTATTGGGGATTTGACTCTACAGAATTACAATCCACAAGCGGGTTCTACAACGTCTATTCGCATCGCACCGGGTTCCAATAATAATTCTCAACTACTGATCACAGGAAACGTAACGTTCCAGGGCCACTTAGCTTTTGTGAATGAAGGGGGCACTTTTACCGAGGGGGATCAATACTTATTGATCAGTGGTGGTGTTCATACCGGCCAATTCGATAGTGTTGATGCACTATTAGGAATTTATAAGCCTGAAATCACGTATGTAGGTAATGAAGTGCGAATGGAATTGTTCTTTGTTAAGAATTCAATTTTGGACAAAGTGGCAAGTGGTAATGCCAATGAGAAGGCCATTGCTGCCTATTTTGACGCTTTGCCGGAACCCCCTCTCAATGGAGAGCTGAATCAGCTTCTAGGCGTGCTTAATAATTTACCTTATCAAGCATTGGTTAATGCGTTGGATAGTTTTAATCCCGGTCGGTTGAGTGCTGCAACGAGTGCCGTACATGAGAATGGATCGATGATTAATGCATTAAACACGGTTCGGCTCTCCTCGTTGCGCTTTGAGGCAGAGGCGGGTAATGAAAGTGATTTTGGTGGGGTTGGGTTTCGGGCTGATGCATTTAACCTGGAAAATCCATTTAATCGAAGGCGATCCAACCTGGATCGCAAGCATTTTAATACCACACGCACTGGGCTCTTAGCACGAGCACAGGATAATATGCCGTATCTACTTCAAAGCAGTGATCGAAAGGTTAACATTTGGGCTCAAGGGTTTGGGCATATTGCCAATCAGCATTCACGGTTGGTGGATCCAGGGTATCGAGCACGGAGTAACGGAATTGTGGCGGGAGTGGATTCACAAACCCGTGAGCACGTCTTTTTAGGTGCTGGATTTGGTCATTACGAGTCGCTCGTGAATCTAAACGACAAAGTGAGTAATATTCGTATAGCTAATAATTTCCTGACATTCTATGGGACTTGGTTTAGTGGGAACTTTTATGCAGAAGGTTCGATACTCGGAGGTGTTCAAAGTTATCAAACGCAGCAAAATGTAAAATTTCAGGCTGCAGTGATTGGTGCACCATCGGTAACGTATACGGCTGGGGCCGATCACCGTGGTTTTGCGATGAACCCACATCTTGGTGTGGGCTATGTATTTCATGTAAACGATATTCGTTTTGAGCCATATTTTCACTTAAATTATAGCTATGTGCGTGAGCAGGAACATTTATTAGACGCTGGTAACTTTTTAAGTCAAAATATCCAACGTAAAACGTCAATGTCTTTGCGTCGTGAGGAAGGTTTAAAGATTTCCAAGACTTTCGATTTTGGTTATGGGCGATTTACGCCTGATTTGAGTTTGAGTCATATTAGTATTGGTGCTTTTAATAATGACACAACAGCAGGTATTGTTGGACAACCAGGTGCTTATACGGTGCGAAATTTTGTGACATCCCGGGATCAATATGCCGCTGGCGTTGGTTTGAGTGTCGAGAATAATTTGGGCACCTTTGCGACCGTACGCTTAAATACCGAGAATGGTTCTAGCTACCAATCCTTTGAATTGAGTCTAAGGATTGGCGTTTTATTCTAATCATCATCCTGCAGTGTTTTGACAGGTATCTCCTTGCCTTTATAGAACTCATCGATGATTTTGATAATGTCCTCAGGGGTTTCAGCAATCTTGAACAATTTGAGATCCTCTTTGGCAATCATATCTTCGTCAATCAGTTGTTGCGTAAACCAATCTAGAAGTGGTTTCCAGAAAGTGGAGTTGACTAAAATGACTGGAACCCGGCGAGTTTTCTTGGTTTGAATCAAGGCCAGGACTTCAGAAAGTTCATCTAAGGTGCCGTAACCACCGGGTAACACGACAAAGGCTGCTGCATATTTCATGAACATGACGCGGCGTGTAAAGAAATGTCTGAATCGCAGGGAAATATCCTGGTAACTATTATCGGCTTGATTTTCGAGTACAATATTCAAACCCACACTAAAGGATTTGCCTTTATAGGCACCTTTGTTGACGGCTTCCATTAAGCCAGGTCCGCCCCCGGTCATCACAGAATAACCAGAATCTGACAGTGTATTCCCAATGGATTCAGCCACTTCATAGTAAGAGGTACCAGGTTTACAGCGTGCTGAGCCAAAAACACTAACAGAAGGTTGCATATGAACCAATCGCTCGTAACCTTCTACAAACTCTGAGATCACTTGAAAAATCTTCCAAGATTCACGAGATAACATAGAATCTTTAACAAAAGGAGGGGTAGGTCGGTCATTTGGTGTTGATTTCTTCATACAATCTCCCTGGCTTATTTAACTAAATATAGCATGTCTGAGCAAATTTTGGGATTAATGAGCGTGTGATATTGTAGAGGACACAGAGTACAGCTTCATTATTTGTTGAAATAAACAAAAGAAAACACAGCACTTGCTATAGTAAAACCTATAGAGTTTACTAATCAGCAGCTTAAATTACATGGCATGGGTATAGGTAAGCTGGTATACTGCCGGTTTTTTGGAAAAGTAAGGAGTTATTGTTTATGCGCATAATCTTGTTGGGTGCTCCTGGTGCTGGCAAGGGAACGCAAGCAGAACGGATCTGTCGGGACTATAGTGCTGCTAGAATTTCGACGGGTGATATGTTGCGTGCAGAAATTGCGGCTGGAA
Organism: uncultured Legionellaceae bacterium; assembly: GCA_964351705.1. Classification (GTDB taxonomy): domain Bacteria; phylum Pseudomonadota; class Gammaproteobacteria; order UBA6186; family Azoamicaceae; genus CADEGZ01. The sequence goes on along the minus strand of CAYGPC010000015.1, from coordinate 35,846 downwards.
CGAAAATAGGACAGTCTTTGCAAAAAGCAATAGAAAGTGGGCAATTTGTTTCGGATGAGATGATTATAACACTTGTCAAAAATAGACTAGAGACTCTTGAGGCTGAAAAACAAACACACTATCTATTTGATGGATTTCCTAGGACTTTACAGCAAGCTAAAGCGCTTGAATCGCTCGGTATTATTATTGATCATGTGATTTATATTGATGTATCTGATGCAGACATCATTGAACGTTTAAGTGGTCGAAGGATCCATTTATCCTCGGGTCGTACTTATCACACCAGTCTTCATCCGGATCAGCGGGATGATTTGACAGGAGAACCTTTGGTTCAGCGGGCAGATGATCGAGAGGAGGTTGTACGGGAGCGTTTGAGTATCTACCACAGAGAAACTAAACCTTTAATCAACTGGTATCAGAATAAAGCACGCAAATTTAGTCGTATAAAAGGTGATGCCTCAATTGATGCTGTTTGGATACAAATTCAAAGAGCAATGGAAGCAACAGAGGAAGTAACAGAAACTTCTTCCGATGCCAACAAATACATCAACAAATAGAAATCTAAAGACTTTCTCCAAGCTTGCTAGCATTTTTTTGTGTTTGTGGTTTTAAAAAAGTATAACTAATTGATTTTAAACGATATTATTTGTTTGCGTTCAGCTGTTAATCAAAGAAAGTGAGTGTGCTTTTCACAAAAACTTACTCCTGCTTTTCATAAAATAGTTAATAAAAAACAAAAATAAATGTGTAGAGATTTATTTCGGTTTGACCTATCCAAATTGAAAAACATACATGAAAATCGCATTCGATTTTCCCAGTGTTAGTCTTGTATGCTATTGATGTTCAGGATGTTGTTAACATGTTTGCATGTGTAAAAAAACTGAAAAAAACTTTGTTTTTTTACATTCTAAAAAAGAAGTTGTTAGTAAATACTCAATGTAATCTTGTGAAGAAATAGAGTGTAAAAATAAATTATATTGTATAGAGTAAAATAAAAAATTCGTATCAAATTGTAATGTGTTTTTTGGATGTATAAAAAAATTGCTATTGTACTATGTACTGGTATAAGATTTGTGCTATGTTTGTATTGTCTAAATGTTAGAGTAGCCACAGGAGATCAAGAATGGCGAGAAAGAAAGTGAAAAAGGTTAGCGCTGCTAAACCAAAAGCAAAGAAGCGTGTTGTCGCTAAGAAAGCAACAACAGCTAAGAAGTCTACGGTTAAACGTAAGCCTGCTGCTAAGAAAACTGCTGCTAAGAAGTCTACGGTTAAACGTAAGACAACTGCCAAAAAAGCAACAGCTAAGAAGTCTACGGTTAAACGTAAGACAGCTGCCAAAAAAGCAACAGCTAAGAAGTCTACGGTTAAACGTAAGCCAGCTGCTAAGAAAACCACCGCTAAGCGTAAAGTAGCTAAGAAGTCTACGGTTAAACGTAAGCCAGCTGCTAAGAAAACTGCTGCTCCTAAGCGAAGAAAGGTTGCTCGGAAGTCGAAGGCTTCAGCTGCACCCGTTCGTCGTCGGAAGCGTAAAGTAGCCAAAAAAGCTGCTTAATAGCCGATAAAGGCTACCTGACAGAATTTGTGCTTTTAGCATAGAGTAAGTCAGGTGGCCTTTTTTATTACTGGTACTCTATTTTGATCACTTCTTGTACACTATTAGCCATTGATACCTCTACGGACGCTTGTTCGGTTGCCTTGGGTTATGAAAATCAGATTTTTGAACATTTTGAAATCGCAAAGCAAATGCAATCCCGTCGACTTTTGGCTATGGTAGACGACTTATTAAAACAACATCATCACTCGCTCCCTGATCTTGACCTTTTAGCCTTTGGTTGTGGGCCTGGTAGTTTCACCGGGGTTCGAATTGCCTGCAGTGTAATTCAAGGTTTTGCCTTTGCAACGAACAAAAAAGCAGTAGCGGTTTCAACATTAAGAGCGATTGCTCAAGGCGTTTACCGCGAACAAGGCAAAGAGACAGTATTATCCTGGTTGGATGCAAGAATGGGAGAGTTTTATTGGGGGACATTTGCGGCCGATCCAGCAGGGATCATGCAGCCTCTTACAGAAGAGAAACTGGATGTTAAAGAAAAGGTTATCTGCCCCGCTGGGATGTATGAAACGACTGGCATGCCTCACGCACAAGACATTGTTAAAATAGCGATGTCTGAGAAAGCACGAGCTGTAAACTCTAAAGAAATTGTACCAGTTTATATTCGCAATAAAGTGGCGAATATAATGAAGCCGCCTCCTCAGTAAATACCCAACTCATCTAAGATAATATTTGCCCGCTGTTGGGAAATATTTAAATATTGGATTAAGTACTGGCTCTTTATAGCATTACTCGGGATGTGTCCGAGTTCGCGCTGTTGTTGCATCAGTAAATCACCTGCGCGTACTAACATACCTTCATTAGGCTGCCAATTGGGATCCTCTTCAACTTGGGCATGTGTTTCTGCAGCATGAGGACATTCAAAAGTTAGGTTTTGGTGCAACCATTGGCAACCAGTTAGATTAGCTATTATTAAAAAAAATGTGATGATTCGTATTGGGTTATTCATTCGATTTCACTCCTTTATGTGAGAATAAGTTGTAATAGTCTCTCATAGATACAAGAGAGTTTTTCTAAATCGGCAATGGCAACACATTCGTTCGTGCTATGAATCGTTGCATTTATCAGACCAAGCTCAACAATTTCTGGGCACATCTCCGTGAGGAACCTCCCGTCAGAGGTTCCCCCCGTGGTTGAGAAGGATGGTTCAGTGGACAGAACTTCTTGAACAGCACGGTTGCAAGCATCGCGTAGGGTATGTGCTGTGGTTAAAAAAGGCATGCCAGATAGGTGCCAAGAAAGAGTGTAGTTCAGATGGTGTTTTTTGAGTATCACCTCGAGTTGTAATTGTAGTTGTTCTGGGGTTGATTCTGTGGAGAATCGAAAATTAACATCACATTCTAGGTAAGCCGGAATGACATTAGTCGCGCCGGTCCCAGACTGAATATTCGTGATCTGGAAGGTCGTTGGTGGGAAGCTTTCATTACCCATATCCCATTGTTGAGCAGTCATATCGTGCAGTACTGCGACAGCTTGGTGGATAGGATTTATGGCAAGTTCAGGGTAGGCCACATGTCCTTGTTTTCCCACAAGACGTAATCGAGCATGTAGGGAGCCACGTCGACCAATTTTCAGAGTGTCTCCCAATTGTTTTGAGGAAGTCGGTTCACCGATCAAACAATAATCAAAGAAGATCCCTTGTTGTTGCAAATACTTAACGACTTTGGCAGTACCGTGCTCTGCTGGGCCTTCTTCGTCGCTGGTGATAAGGAAACCAATTGAGCCAGGGTGGTTTGGGAACTGTGCAATAAAGCGCTCACAGGCTGTTATCATGGCTGCAAGTGCTCCCTTCATGTCAACCGCGCCACGTCCATAGAGGTAATTGTCGCGAACTGAAGGTTGAAAGGGTGGAGAATCCCATTGGTCAGTATCGCCTGGTGGTACGACGTCAGTATGCCCAGCGAAAACCAGCGTAGGCTTATGTTTACCACGAATCGCCCAGAAATTACTAACCTCGCCAAAGGGGAGGGGCTGAATACGAAAATTAAGTGCTTTGAGCCTTTCAATCAAAAGCTTTTGACAGCCCGAATCATCAGGCGTGATCGATGGGCGCTCAATAAGTGCTTTGGCTAATTGAAGTGTTGCCTGCTCCGAGGGCATTATCGGTGTTTAGCGCGTTTTGTACTGTTCATCGTGCGCCCCCAAATTAACTAAAAATGAATAACTTAGAACGTAGCATAGCGGTGTTCGTCTGTAAAACCAATAGCGTTAGGTGTATTTTCTGGTTCCTTTACTTGTGGTTAACCCAGTTTTTTCAGTTGGTGGACTGTTTTCAGTGCTGGCCGCTTTGGAGAAGGGCCACTTGAATTGGAATCCCAAAAAAGTTGAGGGTTGGGCAGGGGTTGATGGTGTTTTCGGATCAGAGTCTGCTTCAACAGCATCATAACCATTTTTATTGCTTCTGATCATACGTGATAAATCTCTTTTCACTAAAAACCAACATAAAAACCTTACCACAGCAACGTTTTTGTACAATGCCTTCACATTTAGTGCTTTCTAGTAAAACACAGCAGCACTTATTTATGTTGCAGACCACCACCATTCACGATTGTGTCACTCGAATCCGCATTGGAAGCTAATTGTAGAGTGCCAAAATCCAGAGTTGAACCTACGTAAATATTTTCTACTGAACCTGAATATGAGTGGAGTATAGGCTTAGCCGGTTGCTGTGCAAGTTGTTTCAACCAAGGTAGCTTGGCATAAATTTCGCGCGCTAAAGAATCCAGACCGACACTCAATGTGTTGGCGCTACCTTCATGTCCGACAGTATCGATTTCGCGATCACCAATTTTATAGTGATGTGCATGAAGTTGGAGGACAGGTAGCTTGTAGTTATCTGATAAAACCTTGCATCCCATAGCAGCTTGATAGGAAACAAAGGGTTGGTTAGAAATAACAAGGATGTTTTTTTCTGTGCCATAGTCCTCTTTCCATTTAGCGAAGGTATTTCCCGTGTTTGCACGTGGTGCATTACCCTCAATGGGTGCATTTACATAGATGATTTCAGGAAATCCCTCAGGTAACATTTGATTGACAACATATTGCGTCATGTTAGTTTCATTTAAATCAATACCGTCTTTGCGCATTTGTTCAGCAATGGGTTCTCGATCTGTTAAGAGCTCTCGGTAACCGGCCAATACATAGACACGCTTAAATTTAACACCTTGCTTCCATAAATCAACTAAATGTTGAAAACGTGAGCGAACACGTGTTTCTAATGCACCCAAGAGGAAAGCACAATCATAAATTTGGGTGTTGGGTTGTACAGCTGTATACAAGTTCATTTGGGTGAAAGTATCGAGAATATTTGTTCTATCAGTGTCTGAAAGTGTATTGTCACTTACATCCCAACGTTCAGTTCCAGCTTTGCGCAACCAATTATTTTGTAACAGTTGATTGAGCTGATCTAGGAGTTTACTAGGATCTGACTCTGTTGGATCAAATTTATCGATTAATCCTGTGACGGTCAGTAGTTTAATCCAAAGCGTGTGGTTATGAGGGAACAGCTTTTCAAACAGAAGTTCAATTTTCATGTTTTTTTTTCTATCTTTTTGTCGTTAGTAAGTTGTTGCTTTAGCCAGGGCAACATCACATAGATGTCACGTGCTAGATTATCCAAACCAATGGTAAGTGGGGTGGGGTTGCCTTTGGGGCCAACAATATCAATTTGGTAGCCATTAGCTAAGTGGTAGTAGTGATTAGTTGATGAGAGGAATTCTACCTTAAAATCATCGGATAGGACTCGAGCAGCAACAGCACCCTGGTAGGAAATAAAAGGTTGGCTGCTGATAACAAGGAGTTTTTTATCTTGTTTGGAGTTAGCACTGTGCATACCATAGAGTGCTTTCCATTTACTTATTGTACTTTCAGTGCTTGCACGAGATGCATATTTAGGGGTGGGTGCTTCCACATAAATAATGGTGACCGGATAGTCCGTTTTGAGACGACGTGACACAATGCGTTCCATCATGTTTCCTTCGTTGCTTTCAATGCCAGAGGCTTGGAGTTCAGTGAAAATGGGTTCTCTTTCTGGCATCAGTTGGCGTTGCCCCGATAAGACATAAAGGTGTTTGAATCGCACGCCTTGTTTCCATAAACTGAGTAAGTAATCAAGACGCAATTCTACTCTCGGTTGAATTCCTCCCATCAAAAAAACGCTATCGTACTCTTTGAGAGCAGGGCTTTTTTCGTCATATAAATGGAGTGCATTAAAGCTCTCTAAAATAGAATTTTTCTGTTGTTGACAGAGATTATCATCTGTTAAATGCCACCGTTCTGTACCCGCTTGTCGTAGCCAGTTTTGTTGTAACTTTGCGTTTAACGTATCTAGGACTTGGACTGGATCGGTTTGAGTGGTTGGGATTTGTTCTATAATATTTGTTGTTTCAAGTAAAGATAACCAAGCATGATGTTGTTGTGGAAATAGAGTTTTTAAAACGTGGTAGACAGGGGGGTATGTGGACTCTTCCTCCGCTTGTGTTGGCAAACAAAACAATAACAATAATAGGGTTAACCCAATGGTTTTTTTCATAGAGGACTCCTTGTCAATCTTAAACAGCCATGGAAGTTGAAAGGCGTAGCAGTTCATTTATTCCAGTTTTTTGTCGAGTTTTTTCATCAACACGTTTCACAATAATTGCGGCGTATAAACTGTATCGACCATCCGCACTGGGGAGATTTCCGGGGACCACAACGCTGTTTGCGGGGACTCTACCATAGTAGGTTTGGTTTGTTTCACGATCAAAAACCCGTGTGCTCTGGCCAATGTAGACTCCCATAGAGAGAACAGAGCCTTGTTCAATCACGGCTCCTTCGACAATTTCCGAGCGAGCACCAATGAAACAGTTGTCTTCAATAATAGTTGGGTTTGACTGAAGGGGTTCTAAGACGCCGCCGATTCCAACACCGCCTGAAATGTGCACATTTCGGCCGATTTGGGCGCAAGAACCAATAGTGGCCCAGGTATCCACCATAGTGCCTTCGCCAACGTATGCACCAATATTGACAAAGCTAGGCATAATGACGGTTTTTTTCCCAAGGTAGGTTCCTCGACGTACAGTTGCAGATGGTACAACTCGTATTCCCATTGCTTCAAACTCCGCTTGGGTTGTTTTCGCAAATCTTAAAGGAACTTTATCGAAATGTTGTGTACAGTTTCCGGGGATAACTTGACTGTGGTGTAGACGAAAATACAGCAAAATGGCCTGCTTGATCCAAGTATGAACAATCCAGGTTCCCTCTTTAAATTCAGCAACGCGTAGTGTACCCTTTTCTAGTGCATCAAGTGTGGTTTCGATCGCTGCACGTAAGGTGGGCTCCTTGGAATCCGGGCCAAGTGCCGTTTGATTAAGGTATGCACCTTGAATTATAGATTGCAGGTCATTCAAAAGTCTGATCCCCTGAGTTCATAGTTGTTGTTGGTCGATACCATATCATAAAAACTGCAAATTGAGGATAGAAAAGCATGAAAAAAAGAGTACTTAATCGATGGCGTGTTCTCTTTACCTCTCAGAAAAACCCCGTTGTTTGGGTAGCCTTAGTGGCTATTGTGATTCTATTGGGGCTGACAAAGCCATTGTATGAGCACTTTAGAGAACAGTCTTTGCCTGTAAAGTTACCGTTAGCGGTGCAAACGGTGCAAGTGAAGCAAGCCGTGATGCCACACGTAGTTGAGACCGTAGGTGTAGTCAGTGCCAAAACTGAATTATCACTAAAGGCAGGCGCTTCTGGCAAAGTGCAAACGTTGTTGGTAGAAGCTGGCTCATGGGTAAAAGAAGGCACCTTGTTGGCTAATATCATCGCTGCTCCCGAAGTGCGAGCACCATTTGATGGCTATTTAACCGATTGGGCTGTCAAAGAAGGTGAGTATTTGGTGGCTGGGGCGCAGTTGATTGATTTAGTAAACACAGAAATATTGTCACTCACGTATCGGATCCCAGAACATTTTGCTTCTCAATTGGATTTAGGGCAAACCGTTGAATTAAGTGTAAAATCCTTGCCAAATCGCTTCTTGACCGGAGTGGTACGTTTTATTTCTCCTGTGGTTGATCAAAAAACGCACACACTTTTGCTTCGTGCAGAAGTTGAGAACCCAGACCAATCGCTTTGGCCGGGTATGTCTGCACGAGTACGACATATTCTAGCGTTAAACGATCAAGCGCTTGTGATTCCCGAATCCTGTTTGATCTTGACGATGGAAGGCTATGCTGTTTTGGTAGTGTCTAAAGGTGAGATAGAACGCAGATCGGTTACGGTGGGTGAAAGGCAAAGTGGTCGGGTACACGTGTTGACAGGTCTTGAACGAGGGGACGCGATTGTACTCACACGCACTGGTTTAACTGAAGAGGGCACTCACGCGATTGCTGAACATTGGGATGGAGAGTGGTAATGCTATTTTCAGGTGTTTTCGTGCGTCGGCCTGTGATGGCAATTGCTATTAATCTCGTACTGTTGATTTTGGGTTTGGTGGCTTTTCATCAGCTTGAATTGCGGCACACACCGAATGCTAACAATACTGCAGTTAAGATTAAAACAATCTACCCTGGTGCGAACAGTTTTGCAGTGGAGCATCAAGTCACTAAACCGATTGAAGATGCGATTTCCGGTTTAGATGGCATTCAAAAATTAGGATCTTCGAGTCAAGATGGAATGAGTGTGGTTTCCATCAAACTGAAAACGGGTGTGCAGTATGATAAAGCATTGAGTCAAATTCGTGACAGGGTCTTATCAACAATCAATAGCTTACCGGAAGCGGTAAAGCGACCAGAAATTTTAGAGGAAAGTGAAAATAACAAAGGTATTATGTACTTAGTTTTTGAGGATGATACGCGTAGTGTTCCTGCGATCTCAGATTATATTAGGCGTAATGTAGAGGATCGCTTGCGTTTGGTTGAAGGGGTTGCAGCCCTTGGGCATTATGGCAATGAATTTTATACAATTTTAATTGAACCGGATCCTGCAGCGCTGATGCAACATGGAGTAAGTGTCAAAGAAGTAGTGGATGCAGTCAGTCGTGAGAAATCGTTTGCTTCGGGTGGGGAAGTGGAAGGAGTGACGTCTACAGAATCTGTAGTGATCAGCGCGATTGTTACTAAACCACAGGATTTCAGCAAGATAATAGTTAAAACAACAGATATGGAACGTGTCACTGTTGGTGATGTTGCAGCCGTCTCCATTGGTAAAAAAAGTACGGATTTGAAAATTCGTGTAAATGGCCGCTATGTAATGGGATTGGAAATCATTGCAAAACCTCAAGCAAACCCATTAGAAGTGGCTGAGCGGGTTCAGTCTTTTATTCAAGACTTACAGAATAAAATGCCAACTTCTATGCATGCCTATGTCAGTTTTAATGCAACAAAGCCTTTTTTTGAGGCTTTCACAGAGATGCGTTATACCTTATGGGAAGCGATAGCGCTCGTGGGTATTATTATTACGCTTTCCTTGGGTTCTGTTCGTGCAGCCCTAATGCCGATGATTACAGTTCCGTTGTGCTTAGTAGGTGCTTTCGCCTTAATGTGGCTTTTGAACTTTAGTTTAAATCCAGTTACTTTGTTAGCGCTGGTTTTGGCGGTTGGTTTAGTTGTTGACGATGCTATTGTGGTGGTTGAGAATATTTATCAGCATCTAGAAGCAGGTGAGACTCCTTTGCAAGCAGCCATTCTTAGTATGAAGGAAATCAGTTTTGCAGTAGTGGTGATGACGATTACGCTGGCTGCGGTGTACTTGCCTTTGATTTTTCAAATCGATGAGTCGGCTGTCCTATTTCGTGAATTTGCTTGGACGCTTGCAGGGAGTGTATTGATTTCAGGTTTTGTTGCTTTGACCCTCACACCCGCTTTATGTGGTCGATTTCTAAAGAAAGCAGAGGATGTTCGGTTTTGGACTTATCTCACAAGCCGGTATCAAAAGAGTTTAACAGTCAGTTTGCGGCATCCAGGTAAAATAGGTTTATTGCTTGTTGGTATTGCATTGCTCGGTGTATGGAGTTTTATGCGATTACCTTCTGAATTAGTGCCCAAAGAAGATGAAGGCTATATGTTTGGATCAATTCAGGCAACGAATACGGTCACTGAGGCGGTGCGCCAAACGTGGTATAAAGAAGTGGAATCCGTTTTAGCTACTGTTCCAGAAAAGGAAAGGATCTTAACAGGGGCTTGGCGTGATCAATGGTTGTGGTGGAACCTGATTTTAAAACCTCGAGAAGAACGTAGTCGCACGGCACAAGAAATTATACAAACATTAGATCCAAAATTAAAAGGCATCGTTGGTCCAATGGTCATGGTTGACGGTGGTGGCGGTTGGGGTGGCGAAGCGCCATTGAAAATCATTCTACAGTATTCGGGTGATCCTGATCGCCTTTCAGGGGCGATTAAATCTATTATTGCTGAGGCCTCAAAGCATTCGGGTTTTGAAGGTTTGGTGAGTGAACATCTGTGGGAAAAACCACGTCTTGAAGTACAAGTGGATCAGCAGCTCGCCGCTGAGCTTGGTGTCCGAACAGACGCCATAGAAGATACTCTGTATACCTTTTTATCAGGGCGTAAAGCAACCGATTTTAATTTTCAAGGGCTGGATTATGCTGTGGAAGTACGTGCACCTCAAGCACTACGATCCGAGCTGGATAATCTCAATATGTATTTTGTGCGTGGTGCACAAAACCAGTGGGTGCCATTGGGTAGTTTGGTGACGTTAAAGGAAGTTTTAGAACCTAATGAAATTAAGCATTATGAGCGTATGCGAGGTGCTGCCGTTCAGGTGAGTTTAAAACCAGAGCTTGCTTTGGGAGAAGCCATCAATATTTTGGAGCCCATTATTCAAAAACATCTTCCAAAGGATGCACGTTTTCATTTTGGAGGCAAAGCCGAACGCTATCAAGCGTCACGCAATAATATGCTTTTAACGTTTGGGCTTGCTTTGGCATTTATTTATTTGGTTCTCGCGGCCTTGTTTGAAAGCTTCCTCTCCCCTTTGGTTGTCTTGTTAACGGTGCCTTTGTCAGTGACCGGCGCTTTGCTTGCGATCAACTGGTTTGGAGGAAGTAATAATACGTATACCGTTATTGGTTTAGTAACGCTGATAGGGTTAATTACTAAGCATGGTGTATTAATTGTTGATTTTGCGAATCGTTTTCGTGCTACGCAATCGTTAATTCCTGCCGTGACTGCAGCAGCCACTTCACGGTTGCGCCCAGTACTCATGACAACCTTTGCTATGATTTGCGGCGCATTGCCTTTAGTATTTAGCGCAGGCTCCGGTGCTGTTGCACGCCAGCACATCGGGTGGATCATCATCGGTGGGATGTCATTTGGCACCTTGTTTTCTTTATTTGTTATACCAGTGATGTATGCTTGGCTAGTGCGATCTAAGTCCTAGTTAACAGAAGGGGGCATGCCTGTGGCTTTGCTCTTTTTGTACAATTGATGAATTTCTTCGATGAGTTCTTCTATGACACTGGTATCGTTGTCTTCTTCTATTAGTCCACCGCTTTCTTTGAGCTGGCTCATACGCTCCTCGACAACTTTTGCAGCAGAACCACTAGGGTACATGAGGGCCAAAAATTTACGAGCCTCTGAAGCACCTATGAGCTCATACAAAGTATTTCGGATCCGAGCATCTTCCGCGGTGGTATTAAATGCCCACAGTTCAATTGGGCCAATGGTGCTGGTGATCAACTGTGTGTTGACACCGAGTTTAGTGGAAAACTGTGCTAAAAAGGTTGCACCACCCGCCCGAGGACCATGGACTCGGGTTTCTAAAGCGAGCTTTGCAGTGTCTGAAAGTCCAAATACTTTAGTAGAGCGTTCGATGGCTTGTTTGGGTCCGGCATCCATGATAAAGACGGATGTTGCAAATTCAACCATGACTTGATCGAAATCATCCAGTGACTGTGAAATGAGAGCAACTTGTACGCGCCATTTTCTGCCTTCACGCATGTCAACAATCACTTGATCGCGAACCGCTTTGGCTTTAGAAGTACGGTGAAATTCATCGAAAACAATACGCTTAGGATCTTCACGAATTTCCAGGATGCGTTTTTTGTGGTATTCGTGATAGGTGTCGGGCAGATCTTTTAACACATCTTCGGTTAGATAATAGTGTCGTGCAAGAATATAACGTGCAAGCATGTACATAATGGCGGTTTGTCTATCGGCAGCGTCTCCACCACTCTTAGCCACTTCATCTAAATCCAAGGAAACGACTCGGGATTCGCCTAAATCAAAAGCAGTCGGGCGTGCAAGAATAGGGTATTCACGAATAGCGCCTGAAATCATACGCCCAAATGCATTAATAATAGATTCACCGGTAGGGGCTTTAATGGAATCATAGAGATCCGCTACAATTTGTGTGCGACAAATGGAAGCAGCATCCGCTAACAGCGGCATCGCAAAACGTTGTGCAATGGTCGCTTCGTGAGTATAGCCTTTTGAAAATAGTGTATCTGTTATTTCCCACCACGTGGTTTGTTGGTCAAGTTTGATGTCTAATTCTTTGACCAAATCATCGACAATGGGTTCGATACTGGCGGTGTACAAACGTGGGTTACCCGAATCGGATAGTGTTTTGTAGAGTTCATCAATGATCATCCCTGCCATATCGGAAATACCATCATAGGCTTTTTCTTCACCCACTGCGGTGCCGAGCAGTGATATGAAGTTCACTAAGAAAGCACGCTCTTGAGGTGTGGGTACTCGCGCACCTAATTGTGTGTCAAATGGGTTGATTGCCATTTCAGGGCGCATGCGCATACGGTGGTATGCGACTAAATGTTGTTTTTCTTTAGGTAAGGCTTCACGTAATAAAGAAATGAGACCACTGGAAGATGGGCCAATATCTACAATGGCAATAAAGGGAAGACGTTGGATCCCACCGGATAGACACAAAGCTAAATTAGTGGCATTGGATAAAACCGATTTACCGGAACCTGGGCGTGCATAGATAAGATCAATCCAAGTGGTTTGTTGCGTGGAGCCTGGTTGGTAGGGCCAAGGTTTGCCGTCTAGTGATCGAAACATCAATGCACCTGTTGCCCAAGGCGAGGCGGGGCGTGTGAATGGCAGCATTGTTGTTACATCGGTTAAGGGTGCGATTGACGCGGTTGCAACACTTTTGGTTGACATGCCAAGAGCGCTTGAAAATATGGAAGCATAGGGATCGCCCGAGACCTCTGATGTTTCACAATAGCCCCAACCTTGTATTCCTTTCGCCAATTCCGCAACGCGCAATTTTAATAGTTTTTCTTCGCCTACTTTTGCCCAGGTGGTTGCAGTGACCTGTAGGCGTATAATGGCATCATCGGTATTGACATCAAGATAACGCAAAAGATCGATTGCATTACCAATCAAGCGATTATTGGTGTGAGCAAAGCTTAACACTGTTGCTAGTGTGGATTTGAGTCCAAGGGCTTGCAATCCTCCTCCTTCAAGCAGAAAGGATATTCGCCAAGGGATCTTTGCATTCAGCATGCGGTTAAACAGTACGCCAAACGCAGAGATTTCTTTTGGAAATAAATCAATCGTGACGGTGCCATAGATCCGATCCCCAATACGAGCAGTGCGCAGATCGAGGATCTCACCATCTCTTGGGATCAGCTGGTTGGCAAGTGGAGGCCACAGCACTTCAGAAATATCGCCACTGAAATTCTTAGTCTCTCGAATAGGGATCCTATCGCCCGGCAAATAGGGTTTCCATTTGGGATCAGTAAAATCCGGATCGATACTGGTACGAATAGTTCGACAGGCATCATGAATATCCAATAACGAAGTGAGGAGGCCCATGGTGTTGAGCTCAGAGAGCATGGACTTCACTAGAGAATCATGGCCATCACGCAGCTCAGGGATAGCGTGGAGGAAATTTTGGGCATTACGAAGCGGAGGAATTTTACTGGTTTTACTCATTTCGGCTCGGTTTTTCATCGACTGTTCGAGCTGGGCTTGTGTGAGCGAGGTAGGTTTTGACCAAATAACGATGTAGAGAGCTTCTGACGCGCAATAGCGCTGTAATTCATTGATACGCTCTGAGAACAAGTCATCTAGGTTTAGACCGAGCTTTTTGGCTGTTTGTCGTCCTGGAGCAATAATTTGCTCTAAATCTTTACCAACCGTTTCTTTGTCGTGGGTAAAATAGAATTGAACGACATGTCCAGGGCGTGAAAGGGCTGATTGTAGTCCTTGTGAGAGTCCAGAGTGCATACGTTGGAACTCTTCAGGTCCAACAAGGAACGTTGCGCCGTGTACACGCAGAACGGACATGAGTGAGCCGTCTTTGGCAACGAGCGTTTGTCGGCTGTCAGCCGTTTCAAGTTCGCAATAGGTCTCTGCAAACTGTCCAAAGGAACTACTCAGCCAAACCAGCACACCGTCAATGGTGTCAAAGATGGAATCAGCAATACTCACGTGTCAACACCCTTAAAAGATCTTTTACATATTAGAGCGTAGTCGCATATGTCCGCTTTAGACCAATAGCTAACAACAAGTGATGAATATTATAGTGGAATATGGGCGAACGCTGTCGTTTTCCAGTAGCTGGCTTGTGTTTTATAGAATTTTCGATTGGGTAATATTTTGAGATCGAGGAAAATAGGATGTTGTTGTTGTGATTCTGTTAGTCCACTATCTATCATGGTTTGGCCAAAGATTGAAGGTTCTTTAGCCCCAGCACCAAAAACGGTTTCAACCGGTTGTGAACGATCGGACAAACTTAAGTAAACCGATTGTAATTTTCCTTTGTAGGGGGAGTCTTTTAATAAACTACAAAATAAAGTACGAGAAAAATGGTTGAGATCTGCTTGACTGATTTCCGGTAAATAGATAAGCGATCCGCCACTTTTACCGTCTAAACCTAAGGAATCAATAAAAAAACATTGTGCACAAAAGTTGCAAGCCGTTGCCATATTATCCAGAACATTGCGTTGATAATTCTGATCAATATTCACTATTTCTTGAAATTTTTCTGACTGAAATCCACAGTAGCGACAGGTGTTTGCGTCGCGCTCGAAGATCTTTTGTGACACCTTGATAAAAGTCTTATTGGACTTGCGTCCCATAAAACTTTGCCAATTGCCTTTTTTTGCTGCTAAGACAATTGGCAGAAGTTTTGACATCGATTAACCTCCGAGTGCTGCGCCACCACCTGCTCCAGCAGCGGATACGCCTTCTTCTCCAAAGAGCGAAGCACCAGCGGTATCGAGAATGCTTGGTAAGAATAGCAGACAGGTTGCAACGACCAGCATCACAACAGGCTTACTAAGCGGGATTTGCTGAGGATTTTCTTTATGCGCTTTAAGTTGTAAGACGCCTGCCATAGCGAACCCAACACCTGCTACGTAGGATAGTACGCTTAAGAGTTTGGCTACCGCATTGGCCTGTTCTGTCACTTTTCCTGCCAATGAGACCAGATCAGCTGCAAACACAGCGCTGGACAGTACGAGTAGTAATGGCAAACACAGCTGAGCCAATTTCCTTGATTGTTTCATTCCTTCATCTCCCTTCATTTTGTTTCTTACCTTCTATTATGAACTAAAAATCGAATTATTGAGAACATCTACCACTGTCATAAAGTTTAGCGCAATAATCCCGCCAATCATATGTGTCAATCCTTTAGCAACAACCCCTTGTTGCGTCCCAGGTGCTGCTGCGGCTGCCATAATAAAGAGTCCTTTAATAAACGATAATAACCCTAAGAACTGTATATATAGCACAAGTGTATTGGCAATAGAGGCCCATTGCGAACTGAGGGAGCTGCCACTGCTGTAACCGAGTAGGGAAGCGCCTTGACCTAGATTAGCATAGTCGATACTGGAGCCACTGAAAAGTGAGCTACCAGTACTAAAAAGGGAGTTTGTTAATGTGTCAGTCGAGCTGGGCAAATAGATCAAGGCAGAACCAATCAAAATCTTGAGCATGGGTCCGCTAAGCTCTCCGGGTTGTGCCTGGTAGGCAGTAGACATATTCCCCATTTTTTTCATCATCATGACCCCACTGAAGATCATGTAAACACCACCTGCATAAGAGATAGCAAGCAACATGGCCGTCATCGGTACAATGATACGGCTGACGTTATTCATAATGGTTTGAATATCAGCAGCCGCATAGGCATTCTCGCTCAACAGGAGCAAGCCTAAAAATGGAGAAAGTCTTTTAGCGGAAAGCAATGCCTGAGCTCGTAAGAACGATCCCATTTGCAGCATCAATAACCAATACTTTGCCATAATTACCAATTGTGTCTCCTTCAGAAACTGTCAACATCTGTCCTTTAACAGATTTTAACCAAGCCCGTCCTGGTATCACCGCGTGTACTTTGTATTCCGGTTGTTCCATTAAGATCCGGCCCTCTTCCATCTCACCTCGGGTATTTCCAGCTTGAACGGGGTTTTCATATAGCCCATCATCCTTCAGTACCTTTTGGACGTGCGTCACTTCATTTCGCACGGTCTCGACATCCGTAGAGAGTGAAGAGGTAGTATTTGTTAGTGTGACCAGCTGATTATCAATGGTAGTGACTGCATTATTCAGGTGACCTAGGCTTTCGGATACTTCGTGGCTGTATACATCTAAATTTTTGATCTTAGTGAAAAGATAATCCATTTGCTCACTGACTTTAAGCACATTTTGATTCAGTTTAGCTAAAGCTTCTTGATGCTCGAGATCTGTTTGCGTTAATTTTTGCAATGAATTGTCTTTTTCGGGTGGAGGAAATTCTGATGGGATAGGATCCACGTTGGTTAATCGTAGGGGTGAAGTAGAGGATAGTAGGTATTCGGATTCTGAGAGACTCACAGGCTGCGTGCTTGCTTTTTGTTTTGCATTAGGACTACTGTCCGCAGAGGAAAATGCCTCAGTAATCTCAATATCCGAAAAATCTTCCGTTGTTTTTACCGGGGTGGGTTCTATTGACTTTGAGGGTGTCGTTGAAACTGCAACCGTTTGTTTGGGCAATTGTTTTTTGATGAGAGTCTTCTGTTGCGCTATCAAAGGGGAAGTCGATTTTTTGGAAGCAGCAGAAGCAGAGTAGAATCGATAGCCAACGCCACCAATGGTGATGATAACAATACTTAAAATAATGCCGAGCATTTTTTTATTAGAGCCACGAGGGTTTTTCGGTGGAGGGCTTGCTGTTGAGGCGCTCTCATCCATTGTATTGTCGGCTTCACCAAAGTCAAATCCTTCCTCGTTAAAAGGATCGTTTTCAGGTAATTTTTCTTCGTTCATCAATCCATACTCATTTTATTGTGCGACATCTGATAAAATTAATAAGCCAAACCCTGTTCCAGCATCCACGGTAATGGTATTGGGAGTATCAACAAAGGCAGCTGTTGCTTCTCCAAAACTTTTACCCACTTCACCCAAGGCTGCAAAAATTTGTTCACGACCGCTCAGTGGAGGTGTTGTGGTTGAGGAACTTCCTGATCCTGAATCGGTTTGTACGGTGCCTTGTGAAGAAATCACTTTGGCATATCCATTCATAAAAGAAGAGGCAAACAGTGTACCATAGCGTAGGAGATAGTGGTGATCAACATTGCTGGCCAGGGCTGTGCGAGCTGTTTCGGGATCGACTGCCACTGCAGAAATACCAAAACTGGCATCAGCATCGGGTAAACTGATGGTTGAGAAAGAGAGTGCTACTTTTTCAGGTCGACCGCTACTACTCGTGTCAGCTACGGTTTGAACATCACCAATAATTTTTGCGCCACGGTATTTTCCTTCACTAATCGTTGCCATAATGGGGCCTGGCTCATCGGTATTGACCGTTGTATCTAATACCGCAAAAACGATAGTTCCTGCTTTCATAATAATATTGGTTGGTGGACCTTCTTCTTCCGTGCCACCACCACCAGCACCACCAGCACCACCAGCACCACCAGCACCACCAGCACCACCTTCGTCATCACCACCTGCTACGTATTGCTGTGGAGGAATTTCTAGCCAGGACGTATTAGCTTCCTTGGCCTGTTTTTCCATATTGGCTAAGATGAGGGCAAGTTGTTTTTGTTGTGCTTCATTGAGCTGTGTTTGCCGAGCACGCTTCACACGATCGTCTTTTTGTTTTTTGAACTTTTCATCGATGGTGGGTTTAGGGTTGAGTAGTCCTCTTGCGTCTAAGCCGGATTTTAAGACTGAATTGATGCCGGGGTTTTTTGCCAACAAAGCTTTAGCAAAATCGGGATCATTTTCCATCATTTCTTGTACAAGACCTGGGTAGCTTCGTGCCATTTGACCAGCAAAATCAGGATCGTCAAGCATCATTTGTTTGACTAAGCCAGGATTTTGTTTAAACATGGTTTTGGCAAAATCCGGATCATTTTTCATGAAGTCTTTAATAATACCTGGATTCTTTGCGCCAAATTCATTGGTGAATGCTGGATCATTTTTCAACATTGTCTTAAGCGCGTCTGGGTTGTTCTTAGCCATTTTTTTAGCAAAGTCCGGATCATCGAGTAACATCTCTTTAACCAGGGCAGGGTTCTTATCGAACATTTGATTCGCGAAATCGGGATCGTTTTTCATTAGATCTTTTACTAGCCCTGCGTTTTTAGCAGCGAACTCTGGATCATCGGCAAGTAGGGCCTTGAGGGCATCAGGACTGGTTCTGGCGAGCTTTTTAGCAAAGTCAGGATCGGACATTAAATTCTTAATGGTATTGGGATCGGCATCTGCAATTTTTTTTGCAAGAGCTGGATTCTCTAACATCAGTTCTTTGAACATGTTTGGATATCTTGCAGCGATCAAAGCTGCCATGCTTGGGCAGCGGTCGAGCAAGCGTTTGAGGACTTCCTTATTTTCACCGATTTCATCAAGCGCGAGCTCTGGATCTGCAGGGCAGACGACTTCATCAGAGACAACCGCACAGTCACACACTGGACAGGAGCCAAGTTCTAATCCAAAGGTTTCTTCATCAAAAACGTCCTTATCACGAGAACCAATAATGGTGGCAACAGAGCTACCACCACTGGCTTTTGCTTCTTCTGCGCGGCGTCGATTGTCTTCTTCTTGCAGTTCTTGGTATTTTTCTGAGGTAACATTTCCGGGTACAGAGGTGATTTGTGGCACGCTAGCCGATTGCGACTGTTCTGCCTTTAGTGGATCTGCTTTACGCGTGGACATAAGCACGATCACTACAACTACGAGGGCAATGATGCCTATCAGTAGTAATAAGGTTCGTGATTTAGTGTTTCCAGCTTTCTTTCCCATCTACAAACCTTTTAATTTGATTTCAATGGGCTTTCCATCTTTGGAAGCCAGAATGAAGGGGGTTCGGATCAGCTCATAGACACGGGTGCCATCTGGGCTTGATATCGTTGTGCTCCAAGCCGGAGACAATAAAGTAAGTTGAGTGCGCAGAATCAGTTTTCCATTGGACAACCAAGCACGACCTAAGCCGTTACTGACCTCAAGTTCTTGACTGTCTGGTGGTGGGATCCCATCGAGTACATTCAGTAAAGCTTGACTGGCAATCGGTAAATCATCTCCCGATATCGGGGGCAGTGAATTAGGGCCGCGTGCTTGCACTTGTAGATCAACGCGGTAATCTACATATTTCTGTCCGGAGACAATGGATAGCATAATAGGGGTTTCGAGTTTGGATAAACGAATAGCAAGATTAGCACTGCTGTAGGTTGTTAAACTCTGAATAAAAATGGTGTTGGTTTTTTTATCCCATTGGATATTAAAATCACTCGGATTGCCTAAGCTGTAATCAGAAATAGGCCAGGGTTGTCCTGATGTGTCCACAAAGACTAGTGAGGTTACAAATCCTGAAGACAAACGAATGACGGGTGGCGTAATGCCTGGGGAGAGATCGACGGTCAGTGTAGATGAAACAGGAATAGGAGGCGCATTAGGTGTGGTGGCAATGGCTTGACTGGTTTTATCTTGCAACTGTCGCAATTCTATAATTTGCTGTGGTGTAAGTGGTGCTGTTTTATTTTTAAGTTGCTTAAAGGCTTCATCACGTAGGCTTGGAGGTCTTTCGAATTCTTCGTCTTCATTCCCTTCTGCACTAGGGATCCCGCCAACACTACCACCACCAGCTTGTGCTAAGGCATCACGATCTTTTGCTTGTTGCACTAAATTGTGTAGCTGATCATAGGAATAATCTTCTGCATGAATCAGTGTTGTGAAAAACAATAGGGTAAGGGCGAGTGTTAAAGCGTAATACGCCTTTTTAACCAAAACATTGGTTGCGCTCTTAAGCACCTGCACCACGCGCAATGTATTGAGCAATTCCAATCCCCTTAGGTGCGTCACTCGTAGAAACTTGTGTGACTAACACTTCAATAATTTGTCGGCGCGTTTCGTTCACACTGGCGCTTTGGTATCGCACCAATACTGGAACTTGAATACGCCAACTACGCAAAGCGCCCAACAGTTCTTCTCTTAAAATAATCGCAGTACCTGTCGCTACCGCTGAGACAATCAGCTTCTCCTCTTCTATCTTGGCTAAGGTCCCATTATTATTTAAAGAATCAACAAAATTAGTATAGCCGTCGTTAGTAAAATAATCCTTTAGACTTGTTAGTTGGTTTTCATAGTTAACAAAATCAAAAGTAAACGTGGCGGTAGAGGCTAGTGTTGCCCAATTTAATAAAGCTTTTGTCGACACATTGGGCCGATCGAATGCATTTATACGGAACAGCTCATTCGAAGGAAATTGACCAATGTATTGTCCAGGCGTGCGCACAAAGAATTGGAAGTAACATAATCCAATCAAAACAAGCTGAACAACCAACAATAGTTGGAGTATGGATAAAAAGGTTTTATTCAAGTTACACTCTTCTCTCTTAAAACTAAATGGACTACGCATAGATAGTATAGCATTCGTTATACGTCAATTTTAAGTTTGCAAGATGAGTTTTTTAGTAGTGTGGAATCAGGGGAAGGCTTGCTATACTCAAACAAGCTGATCACTTTGGAGTTAGACTTTTAGTGGAAACACATGGCCTAGAGCGTATTTTAAAACGCAATCAATTTTATTGGGACAATTATTGTCACATTGCACTTGTTGTTGTGTTCCAATTGATCTTAATCGTTGTGCTTGTAGGTTTTGTTTTTTACCAGCGTGTGGCTTGGCCGACGCCAAAATATTTCGCTACGACACCGGATGGTCGTTTGTTGCCTATTATTCGTTTGGATAAGCCAGTGTATACCGATCCTAAATTGGTTTCGGATTGGGCAGTTAAAGCCGTCATTGATACCTACTCAATGGATTTTGTCACTTGGCGTCAGCGTCTACAAGATGCACAACAGTACTTTACATTGGGTGGATACCGTGAATTCATCCAAGCGTTGAAAGCTTCAACTAACTTAGAAGCGATCAAAGAAATGCGGCAAGTGGTTTCTATTGATATTGAGGAAGAGCCTATTTTAAGTCGAGAAGGGCAAGTGAATCAAAATTTACCTTACAGTTGGGATTTTCGGATCCCGGTTTTAATCACGTATGAGAATGCTAGGGATCTGGTGATCAAACAAAAAGGGGTAGTATTGATTCGTGTAGAGCGTGCCTCTTTTCGAACTTATACTAAAGGACTTGCAATTAAACAGCTTGTGTTGCAGGCAGTCTAACGAAGAGGAATCTGTGAAATGGCAGTGAGTACCGATGCCGATGAAAAAACCGTCGAGGTAAAAGAGCAAGAAAAGTACCGTGGTGATCAAAGTTTATCGGTATTGATTTTGCTTGGGCTTTTTGCTGTTTTGGCAGCGGCATTATTACAGTTGATTTTTGTTCTAAGGAGTTCAGCGGCTCCACCACCAACTTTTTTTGCTGTGAACGAAAAAGAACAGCTGATGAAAAAAGTGCCTCTCGATATACCTAGTATGGAAGAAAATGTTTTGTTGAATTGGGTTGTGCAGGTGGCTATGTCTGCCAACACTTTTAACTATAAGGACTACCCACGGATTATGTCAGATGTTCGCCAGCATTTCACCAAAGCGGGCTATGGTGCTTTTACTACTGCTATAGCAAATGAAAAAATTATTGAAAGACTTGTTGAGAATAAGTTGGTGATGAGCGCAGAACCAATGGATTCACCGTATGTGGTTTTAGAAAAACCTTTTTCGGGTCGTTATATGTGGAAGGTAAAAATACCGATGCTTTTTCGCTATCAAAGTATTGGGTATAGCGTCAATGATTACGTTGAGATCGTGATGGTGATTATGCGGGTGCCAACAGAACAATCACCCATTGGGATCCAAATTGTTAAATACGACTATGAAAGACCCGATATGTTTGGTCGGTAAAGAGATCCAAACCTTAAGATGGCAGAGACTGAATTTCAATCAGACGGCCATCGGAGGTCGTGACAAAAAATTGTGGTTTTGGACGATTGAGGTGTTGATAGACGATTAACCCAATCAGACTAAATGCAATCAAAGAGAGCGCAAAAGCACAGATGATCAGCTGCCGAAATCCTTGGGAATAGAAATTACTTTTTTGCCCTGCAATGGAAGCTCTTTCTTGTGGCATTTGTTATTCTCTCCACCAGGGTTTAGCAATACGCACTGGACCAGCCAAGGTTGCTTTAAACCATCTGGAAAAAATAGGGACTGTGAAATTAAACTTCTCTAGTATGACAAAGAAAGTGACGCAACCAATTGCAAGCAAGAAAGTAGCTAAGGTAATGTGCAAAAACATAAAAAGCAGTGGTAATGCCGCATAGGCATCCATGAAATAAAATCGTGGTGTGCGAGAAGCGTCTCGCCAGTGTGTTCCGTCTGCTATGGGCATAGTAGTCTCCTGTTAGTCTAGGCCTGAGTCTTTATCCACCATTTTTGCGCGTGCTTCAAATAATCGATACTCTCGTTCACCTAAGATCCCTGCTTCAAATTTACGTTTGGCATCCACGACTAATGGCTGTCCTCGCTCTTTTAACAATTGACGTGTTTTGGCGGCCAGCATTTCAACCTCGGTATCGATCAGAATATCACGGACTTCTTGATCAAAAACCAAATACTCACGGAGTGCTACACGTTTGCCGTCGGTACTTGGTGCAAGCTTTTGCCAAACCACCATACGCATGGTTTCAAGAATATCCAGCGCTCGGCCATGCCGTTCTTCTGCTGGGAAGGTTGAAATGATGCGTCGAACAGCATCGGAGACACCATTACTGTGTAGAGTAGTGTAGACGGGGTGTCCCGTTAATGCAGCATCGATAACTGCGCTGATGGTTTCAACATCACGTGCTTCACCCACTAGAATCAAACGTGGCTTACGACGTAATGCATTACGCACCCCTAAGGCAAAACTGGGTAAGTGGCGTGGAATTTCGGATTGACTGATGAGCGAAGAAGGCGCTTCCACCATGTCATACACAAACTCAATAGGGGATTCATAGGTGAGCATCTTACGGTGACCTTCGGGTTCCTGTAAGAGTTTCTTGATAATGGCAGACAGCAGTGTACTTTTACCAGAACCTGTAGATCCAGTGACAACGATGGTACCTTGCTCTGGTGACATGGCTTCTAGAATACCCTCTTCTACCCCAAGCGAATCCAGATCAGGAGGAACAGAAGGAATGGTCCGCATAGTGATTTGGATCCCATCGTGTCCCTCAATTTGGCAACCGGTTGCATTGACACGGAAACGAAATCGTTGTGATCGGTTTGGACGAATTTCGTATTGTGTATCGACGTCTTTTCCACTGAAAATTTGGGTAGTACCGTTTGAACCATAAATACCATTTAACATGTCACCCACTTCCGTATTTGATAAGCGGCGTGCGGTAATAGGTTTTAACTTGCCATGGACTTCAGCAAAAATTTGTGAGTTCGTTTGTAAGGTAATATCAGAGGCTGAGGCATTCACACAGTGCATCAACATGGCATCGAAAGCCTCTGTTGAAAAGCGCACTGGTTCATTAGGCATAATAAATTCACTCATGCGGTGTCATCTCTGTTTTCCATTCTTGGCCATTGTTTTGTAGAGTTGGGAAAGCTGTGATACGTAATACTCGATCGTTTACCGTCAGATCCGAACCACCACCTGTGATCCCCATGTCTAATTCAGCCACATAAGGGGCACTCACCATATTTTTGGCAAGTAAAGTTCGGTAGCGAAGCATACCCTCATAGTCTTGTTTGAGGCGTGCTGTATTCTCCCTAAAGATCAGATTAGCCTGTTGTACGCCTGCACGCCAACCTGCTTCAATATAGCGTTTCCAAATCAAACGTTCTTCACGTGTTTTAGGCAATAATGTTCGATGCGGCTCTTCAGGTGCGGTATAAGAAAGCCATAGGTAGTCACGCCAGTGTGGAGCGGCAGTGACAAATCGAGCCTGATGGTAAATAGTGTAGGTGCGATCAGCAATTCGAATGGTATCTCCACCAGTAAGACTCAAGGTGTTCTGTGCTTCAGTGAGTACAGGTGGCAGCACATTCTTATCGAGCAACAGTGAATTGAAGTTAAAGATCCGTGTTAAATAGGATTTGTTTTTGGTAAGTTCCTGGTTGATCTCATCTGCACGCCAAGCTAAACCGCCACGAGCGCCAACACTTAGGGCTGTATCACGGAGTCCTTGTGAACGAATGGCACCAACAGTTGAACTGCCGGTAAAGGTTAGCCGTTGTAGTCCTCCTAGACTGTCTGGGGCATTTTTTTTGCTTTTGAGGCCGCAAGCATTAAGTAGTAATGCGCACAAGAGCACCACAAGTGTTTTGAGCATTATTGCAGGTACCTTACTTCAATAGCACGATCGTGTGGAAAAACCATTATCAGAGCACGTTTGCCTGCTTGTAAGCTGGCATTTTGTAGCACATCAGCAATAGGTGTTTTTTCAGCATGGATCGAAACTAAGACAGGTATAGCAGGTTCTTTGCCTAGTATTTTAGCTCGATAACCAGTTAAGTCAGCAATTTTTTCAACCAGCGGGCCGATGGGGCCGCTCCATTCCATGTCCACAAAGCCACCCATGCCACCTTCAGGTGATTTAAGGGGGGTGGTTTCCAAAACGGGTGGACTTTTTGCTTTTTCGGCAGAAGCAAGAATGTTTAAAGATTTCTCAATGGATTCAGCTGCCATAAGCAGTTGAGTTTGCACGCTTTCTTCACGTCCGTGCTTAGTGCGTTTAGGTTTTTTGAGGACAGTGCAGCCAGTAGTCGCTAACAGAAATAATAGGCTTGTGAATAAAACCAACAGTGTTCGCATTTTGCTTTCAACCTCAAGATTATTACATTATTAGACTACTTAATAGTCATTGAAGCAACCAAATAACTTGCTTGTCAACTTAGGTTTACTTGATTACTAGAAAAAAAAGTCTAAAATCGTCTAAAATGTAAAAAGGCTCTATAAAGGGTAATGCGTTGGTCTAGAATTATCCAGATCAATATCAATTAAAGTAGGTGAGAATATAGTTTGGATCTTTCACAACAAGTTGCTGCCATTGCAAAGAATATGGGATGTGCTTATACCCTAAAGGGTGAGCCGATGAGTCATGAGAAGGTTTTTGCGCTGACTGGCTTGTTGCCTGCTTTCATGCGTCGAGCTGACCAACTTTCTACCTTTTGTTTCGGTTATGGACTAGGCTTGACGTTTGATCGTGCAGAAAATACTACCCTGGGGGTTGTGGTCCAAATGGACACGTCCGTCCCTATGGTTTTACGTTTATTGTGTGTCACAGATATTTTGCATGAATTCATGCAGCAAGCGGATTCACAAGAAGCAATTTCACTAGATGAACTTTTGTCGGATTAATACATGGGTGCGCAACAAGGTCAAGATCAAGGTGCAGAGAAGAATGCGTATTACGTATTTTGGCTCGTTGTCCTCATTGTTATTGCAGCCGCGGTCATTTGGAATTTCTTCCATTACCAACTGAAATGGTTTTTTATCTATGTTCGTCTTATAGAGTTTGAACTTATCCATTTCTTTGTGAACTTAGTGCCAAAATGGGTTCCTTGGATTGGTCCCATTACGTATCAAGAAGCACAAAGCACTGGGATGCTTTTAAATACAGCGAAAGATCTCACACCAGCGGGGTTGAGTCTTGATCTGGCCAACGTATTAAGCAATTCAGCTGGATCTTATCTGCGTTACCCATTGATTCCATATTTTATTTTTCTGTGTTACGTCGTTTATAAAAGAAACGTAAAAATGAGACTAAAGACCAAATTTAATATGAACACACTTGCAGCCCAAGAGAAAGAACTTTGGCCGCAAATTAAAATTGTGCAAAATGCAAACTTGCTAGAAGCCGATTTGGATTCTGGGCCATGGGCAATGGCAATGACGCCTGTACAGTTTGCTAGAAAAAATCGTTTGGTTACTATTGAACGAGCAGTTGCACAGGCTAAATTTTCAAAAATGAAGTTGCCGGAGTATAAAGCTACTCTTAACCGAGTGCGGGCGGCTCGTGCATTCTCAGTTCAAATTGGTCGTTCCTTTCAAGGGCTAGCCCATATGCCTAACCATCGTCGTGCAATTTTTGCGATTTTTGCAGCACGTGGTTTGCGTGATAAGACTGCACATGATTTGGTTGCACAATTGGCGAGTTCAGCGGCAAGTGGAACGCTCGATTGTACAGGTGCTGACGAACTTTGGCAAAAACACTTAAAAAATGAACGGCTACAGAAAATGATAAATAGCCATGCTTATGAATTGACGCTATTTATTTCTATGGTGCTATTTGCTCGAGAAGATGGGGTGGTTCCTTCATCAGATTTTTTATGGTTAAAGCCA
This sequence comes from uncultured Legionellaceae bacterium, assembly GCA_964351705.1. Lineage (GTDB taxonomy): Bacteria > Pseudomonadota > Gammaproteobacteria > UBA6186 > Azoamicaceae > CADEGZ01. The sequence continues at coordinate 9,574 of CAYGPC010000015.1, read as the reverse complement.
ATCGACCGACGCTTGTGGTATACCATCAATAGTGTGGGTAGACAGACACCTTGTGTGGAAGCGGGGGGGGTGTTTAGTCATTGGTACTATGAAATGACATTAGGACGTGCATTAAGTGCTCCACGCGTGGATGAAGCGGTTACGGGTTTAGAATTAGCTTTGTCTGAAGTTATTTACCAACCCACAGATGAAGAAAAAGAAGAAATTGCCGAACGTGAGAAGACAACGGAGCAAGAGACATGATCCGAGGTCTTGAGTCGAAACATGAACAATCTGCTCGTCAACTAGCACGTGATACTCGTCCTTTAGGTGTTCGGTTTGCAGAAGGTCTAGCTAAGCCTGAAGTTGTACTTGCTATATGTACGTTGAGTGTCACTGTGGCTTTTGTTTTTCCATTGCTTACGGATATTTTGGGTTTTGCTTGCACTTGTGTAGTTCTTTTCTCGATTACTCGAAAAACAACACTACCGTTTCGCATTCCCAAAACGGCTAAATTAGAAGACTATAACGATCTGATCCCCGGTACGACTAAACCCAAAATGGGTGAAGGTATTGCTTATTTTGGTAATGATCGTGTATCGAGAGAAGAAATGTGGTTTTCGAATGATGATCTAAGAACACACGTATTGATTTTTGGATCCACCGGTAGTGGTAAAACAGAAGCACTGGTTTCTTTTGCATTCAACTCATTGTTATACGGCAGTGGTTTTATTTATATTGATGGGAAAGGTGATAACAGTCTATTTGCCAAAGTTTTTTCAATGGTGCGATCGATGGGTCGAGAAGATGACATGTTGCTCGTGAACTTTATGACAGGTGCAAGAGATGTTATAGGTCCACAAAAGACCCGATTGTCGAATACAATGAACCCATTTTCACGGGGGTCATCCAGTATGCTTTCACAGCTGGTGGTAAGCCTGATGTCAAGCGGCAAGCAGGGTGGCGGCGATGATATGTGGACAGGTCGAGCCATCAACTTTGTAGAGTCTCTGATGAAAGTATTAACCGCTATGCGTGATGCAGGTCATATTCTTTTAGATGCTAACAGTATTCGAGATTATTTTATTTTAGAAAAACTAGAACAGATGGTAGTGGATAAAAAATTTCCAGTCACTGACACTTTTAATGTTTCATTGGACGATTTCCCGAGTCAGATTTTAGAACCCTTAAGTGCATACGTTTACAATTTACCAGGTTATAACAGACAGAAAAAAGGCAATCAGGGTAGTGAAGTAAGAGAGCAACATGGGTTTATTACCATGCAGCTCACACGAGTATTTGGTTCGTTGGCCGATACCTACGGTCATATTATTCGAACCAACTTAGCCGAAGTGGATTTTAAAGACGTGGTATTGAATCGTCGTATTATGGTTGTACTACTTCCTGCACTTGAAAAATCTCCACAGGAATTATCCAATTTAGGCAAAGTGATTGTAGCATCACTTAAGGCTATGATGGCAGCGGGGCTAGGGGATGAAGTCGAGGGTGACTATCGTGATGTTGTGCTCAGAAAACCTACGAATTCACCATCCCCGTTTGTGACGATTATGGATGAGTATGGGTATTATGCAGTAGAAGGTTTTGCTGTTGTGCCTGCGCAAGCGCGCTCATTAGGTTTCTCTGCTATTTTTGCTGGGCAGGATTTACCTGCTTTCCAGAAAGCGTCTAAAGAGGAAGCGGCTTCCATTGGTGCAAACTGTAACGTTAAAATTTGTATGAAATTAGAAGATCCACAAGAAACCTGGGAGTTCTTCAACAAAGTTGCAGGTGAATCGTACACAACTAATGTTAGTGGTTTCCAGGTGGACTCTAATAGTTTAACCATGAATTACATGGATACCCGTAATGCTTCAGTCGATAAAAGACAACGCATAGATTTGTTAGATCTTAAAGATCAGCGACCTGGTGAGGCACATGTTTTCTTTAAATCCAAAATCGTGCGTGCTGAACTTTTTTACGCGGCACCTAAACCAGTTAAGAAAATGCGTTTGAATCAATTTTTGAAAATTGAGCCGCCCAGTGAAGAAAAGCTTAATGAGTTAGATGATAGATTGTCGCGGTTCAAACAAGTTTTTGCGATGCCAACCTATGAAATGCCTGCTAGCGCTGAAAGCCATGATATTGAAACCTTAGTACAGGCTTTCCAAGGTGCTATTAATTTGAAACCTTTTGAGCGAGGGGTATCTGCATTGATCTCCTTGCTCGAAGAAGAAGTGCAAAAGCAAAAAGAATTGAATATTCCTTTTGAGGATCCTGGTTTAGAAAACGAGATGTCTGCATTTACCAAAGTATTTACTAACCCAATGGTATTAAGAATGATTGGGGAAGAAAACAAGGCTTTATTCGAGCTTCCTTTGGTTCGAAGAGGTACAACCCTAGAAGAAATGAAACATATTCAACGCTTTTGTGGTAACACTGAACAAGAAGCGCTCGATATTGCATCTGGACTTATTCACGATGTTGAAAAGGCTACTCGCTTCCCACCTGTGATAAAATTCGAACAAGATGTTGAGGGTTTACTGTCAGCTATTTCAGATGTCATGGTTATGTTTGGTGCAAAACCTTTAGACAGATCAACACTTCAGATCAGACCATCTGCTGCACTTGATGTGGATGATGACTTTGAAGACGATTTGCCAGAGCTCCCCGATCTTGATGAGCTAATGAAATTTGATGATGAAGACTTTGATGATTTAGACGAGCCAGCTGTTGAGCCTGAGATAGAGGCATCTGTTCCAGAGGTAGAGGCTCCTATAGAAGAAATCAGTGATGAGCCTGTTGTGAT
>CAYGPC010000015.1:0-6689 GCA_964351705.1 uncultured Legionellaceae bacterium | reverse complement strand
CTATAGAAGAAATCAGTGATGAGCCTGTTGTGATAGAAGAACCTAGCGTTGAGACAGCTGAGCCAGAGTTGTCATTGGAGCCTGAGATAGTCGAGAGTCCTGTTCCAGAGGTAGAGGCTCCTATAGAAGAAATCAGTGATGAGCCTGTTGTGATAGAAGAACCTAGCGTTGAGACAGCTGAGCCAGAGTTGTCATTGGAGCCTGAGATAGAGGCATCTGTTCCTGAGGTGGAAGCTCCTACAGAGCTTAGTGATGAGCTCGTTGTGGCAGAGGAGCCTAGCGCTGAGACGTCTGAGCCAGAGTTATCCTTAGAACCTGAGATAGTCGAAACCCCTGTCCCTGAGGCAGAGGATCCTGCAGAAGAAATCAGTGAGGAGTCCGTTGTGATAGAGGCGCCTAGCGCTGAGACACCTGAGTCAGAGTTGTCATTAGAGCCTGAGATAGAGGCACCTGCGTCAGATCCAGAGATTGAAGTGGAAGATAAAGAAAATGTCATAACACCTACTACAAAGGATTCAATTTCTTTAGAACTCTCCGAAGAGACCGACAAGGATTTAAGTCCACCTGAACCAGAAGAAAAAGAAACTAAATCTTTCACTAATGTTGATATTCCACCTCTAGCGGGCGGGTTGTCCATCGCCAAAGGCGATAAGGACAAACCTGAGGACGAGGACAAGAAGTAGGTAGAATGGTCCCTTGTGTCCTTGCATTTAACTCCAAAATATGGTCTAATGTTAGCAACCTGAGTGCTTCTTGGTGTTCGGGGTGTAGCTGCTTAGAAATAAATAAAAGGAGAATAGAATGCCTACAACAAAAAAATTCACCCCTGCGTTTCAGGCGGCAAAGGCACTATCTGTAAAATTTGGGCTTAAAGAGGAATTTGAGGCGCTTATACGTCTACCAGGTTTTAAATTAGAAGAACGCATTGGTCCTTTTATGAAACAACTTTCCCATGAACTGAGACAAGCGGATTCAAGCGCCGCTTGGACAAAGCTTAGCGAATTTTTGGAAGAACTTGTGACATTGGAAGAGCATACTGAGCAAGCTGTGGTATTGAAACAGCTTCGAGCGGAGACAAATGAAGGAAAATTAAGGATGCTGCAGAATGAAAAAGTGCAGGCTTTGATTGCCCATGAACTGCAAGTTATGTTTGGAAATGTCCAGCTAAGTCGAGCAGAGCACGTAAAAAATATTGCAGATAATACAACTAAAGAATTAATTGAAGATTATGGGATGACTGCGCAACAAGCAAATTATGATCCTAAGCGGCGTTTAGTAAGAATAGCTGTAAAATTGCTATTTCAATTGGTTCAAATGCTTACTGTTCCAAAAACACATGCCGAGGTAGGGCGAGAGCATGCAGAAAAATCTGAATCTAAACGTGGTGCTATACCCTATGCGGTGCCTAAAGGCTAATACACATCTATCCGGGTGGTGCTGGTGGTGCTCCACCAGGCATGTCGCCACCGCCACCGCCTTTATTAAGAGCGCCCATCATTTCTTTGTGTCGGTCTGCTGATGTTTCCTTGGCTTCATCACTTGCTCTGCCTTCAGCTGCTTTGGAATTTGCTGCATCAACCTTGGCATGTTTTCCAATGCCTTTTTCGCCTCCAGCAGCACCTGCTGCTGCATCTCCGACGCCTTGTAGAGCAGTTTGTCCCGCTTGAGCGCCACCATCAAAGCCACCTTTCGCTTCTTTAGACATTTCTTCACCTACACTGGAGCTTTCTGTAGGTCCGCCCATCCAACGCATGATTTGATTGGGGAGCATGTAAATTAAAGAGAACGACTTGTTAATTATAGTGGACACCAATCCCATGTAGAGACCAAGCACTGCTAGCGCACTAAACATGGTAGGCATTGTGTTTTCTCTGACTGCCGCAATAAAACCATTATTGAGCAAATCGAGACCGGCTCTCAGTAGAGTGGCTCCTAATACAAAACCAAAAATCATGAGCGTTGGTCTTAGAAAGACGTTAGCGAGAATCGCAAGAGGACTACCCACTTTACCCATTTCCTCGCCTGAAGGGTGAGCTAACGCAAGTGCAACAACTGGTGCACCGACAATAGCTTCAATGACAGAAATGATCCAACCAAAGGCTGTTCCAGTAAACATAATATAGGGTACCAGGGGTAGGTAAATACCTGCGGTTGCTCCTAGCATCCACAATGAAATTAACACGCCATATAAGAGTGGTATCACCTGTAGAAATAGAGTTTGTAATCCCCAGGGCATTGGATTAGCACAACTCATTACGGAGGCTGCAATCATCCCAATCATTGAACCAATGAGAGCCAAGAATGTTGCCATTTCAGCTGAAATCATGAGTGTCGTACCAAATTTCCCGAGTGCGACAAGCGGATCCCCTGGGGCACCTGTTACGTCCTGGGCAAGTTTTACGATCGCTTCAGTGACAGGACGTCCAAAAATTTCAACAACGAGATTAAGGAAGCCATCTCCTGAATCAACATTTTTGGCGAGTCCCTCTATAGTGACCCCATCCATAGCGGAGATATCTGCTTTAAAATACTCATCGGTTAAATTTTGTGCATAATTAAATTCACTCATGCGTGGTACAGGTAAATCAGTTAGAAGCGAGTTGAGTTGTGTAAGACCATTGACTGCCGTTGTGGGTGTACTAGTATGCATAGGCACATCAGAATTTTTTACAACAGTGGAATCATAATCAAACACAGGTTGATCTGTAAGCGTACCACTTTTCACCATTGAAAAATAAAAACTGCCAGCGTGGATCCAACCAAACTGTTTTAGTGAAGAAATATCTGTTTTGGCTTCGAAATTCACTTCAAGCCCGGGATTATATTGAGATTCATTTCTACTTTGAATGGCCTTTTCAGTGGCGTCAAGTTGTTGTGTTTTGAGTATTTGTCCGTAATAAGCATTGCGAGCGCCTTCACGATAGCCTTTATCCCAACTAATATCCTCGTAGGCAATAGCAGGAGATGCCATGCCGCCAGCAGCGAGATCAGAACCGATGGGTTCAAGTGAACTAAAAGCAGTTTGTAATGCGTTGACATAAACATTCACGTATTGAGAGACAAGTGCTTTAGATTTGGTTACCTCAATTGTAAATTGACCACAAAGTTTATTGTAAGGAGCAGGTGCTCCTTCCATACCAATGTTCATGTAGGCTTTTTGCTTAAAGTCTGTTCCTTCTGGACTGGGATCTTTAATATCGATGTATGCACGTATCGGACCATATTCAGTATAGATGGTAGGTACTTCAGAAAGTTGAGGGAGCGAATTTAAGGTTTGCATACAGGTAGCTGCGTGCATAAGGGGTTGAACAATCATATCATCAATTGAGGTGGCTGGTGCATTTGCATCACTAGCGTTGTAGGTAAGGTTTGTCTTAACTGATATGACCGGTAGATCTCGAGCAATTTGATCTACCACAATATTCCAAACGGAGTTCGCAGCGCCAACCCCATTTAACACAACCCACATGACGGTCATTTGGATCACGCAATAGCCGGAAGTAGGCCCAGGAACCATGAGCAACATACCCAGGAAGGCACGCATGGGAACCCACATAGACATTTTAGAACCCAGAGCTTGGCCTTCACGTGCGGTGTTAATGGTTGAGACTACACCAATGTAGGAGACAATCATGACACCTGCGGTGAGAATAATGTAGTTGAATTTTTCAAACATCATGGCCAGTGTTGGACTGCTGTCCGCACTGAGATATATCGATCCGATGCTGCCACCGAAAACCGTTCCTAAGTAGGCTTGAGATTTATCGGTTGGAATAACTGAAAACACGGTAGCCAGTGCTTGCGGGCAAACAAAGCAAACAAGCAAAAAGAAAAGAATTTTTTTAACGGTTTGTTGCTTCATTTTAGCCTCCGTTGTGAGACACTGTGTTTATACCAATCGGTTAAAGAGCAATCCAATTTTTGTTGTGAGAGTTGGAAGTGCCAGAAATGAAAACGAAAGGCATGCATGAGAGCGAAGAGGGTTAATGCAGCACCGACACACATGCCCATCCAGTTACCTAAAGTCATGATGTAATAGGTGTAGGCAAAAAGTAGCGCGGAAGAAAAGACAAATAACAAGGAGGTATATCTAAAAAATTGAATGCGGTGTTCAACTTGTTCTGTTGTCATTCCTAATCGCCGAATGGCCTGGTCAAAAGTTTCAGCGTGTTGCTCTTTTTCAATTCGAACGAGAGCTCTACCTTGTTTCCAAAAATAGGTTAGTGCGTTTTTGTTCCACTCGAGATTAGTCCATCGATCGACACGAAAGTCAACTACATGCCCAACTGTATTTTTTAGTGTGCTAAATAAACCCATAAACAAATTCCTTTTACGAACCTTAAAAATATGGACGCTACTGGCGGATTAGTCAATAAAGGCTTATTCTTTTAATCAATAGATAGAATGTTAGAGTAAGTGAATGCCGGATTTACATTTAGATGCCGTAAATGCTTTTTGGGACAGTTACGATAGACGTACTCTGTATCGAGTAATTGTTGCCTTAGAAAAAGTAGAGAGTTGGGTATTGGATGCAGTACCAGAAGTGGAAGCCGCTTTGATTCAGTTGGGCGAGGTGATGGACAACGCAGAAGATTTTGAGTTAGTTAATGAGTCTAAGTTTGTGCGTGTTCTAGCCAATATTAGTGCTGGGAGAGCTCTACGCTTGTTGCAAGCTTTGGATGTTGCTAAACCAGGATCTGCCTCTCAACTCTTAATGTACGCTGAAGAAGCAGGCGAAGAAGGGGAAGGCAAAACGCCAGATTATTATGCGCAATTGTTTTTGCGCCGGAACTTGGTTTTTGAGCGTTTACAATTATTGTCGCGGGTACTAGCGCCGCAAAGGGTGTCGATGGTGTTAAAGGCCTTAGAAGCTGAGGCCAGTGAGTGAAGAGAAGCATGTAATTGCATAACAGGGAAAACGTAAATAGGGAGAAATGAGACATGAAGGCAGAAAAACGTGATAAAGGAAAATTATGGGCCATGGTGTTTGGTATAAGCATCATGGGTGTCTTATATGGTTGGTTTGTATATGCAGGTGAAATTGAAACAGAGGTTTCTAAAGTTGCTCAAGCAAGTGCTATGTCTATGTCGGGTAGTGGTTCAATACCCTTACCTACGGTAATGAATCCAGAAGCTATCCAAATGATGACCAGCGTGCGAAATGCTGTAGAAGGCCAGCAGAACTCAGGAATCATTAGTGATATGTATAACCTGAATCCAATGTCGCCTGATGACGCTTTAATTACACGTCACTTCACCGACTATTGTTCACCAGGTTTAGAGTTTGGTGTGTGTGAAACAGATCCGTTGTTGGTATTTGGTGATGTTAAGGTGAGTAGTATTCTAACGGGATCCTCTTATTCAACAGCACGAATCAAAGCGGCTCAAGATTATATGTCTAATTTGTTCGGTAACTCAAGTGTTATGAATTTCCAAGGGAATATACCTATGGATGTTGGTAAGATTTTGGCTGATCCGACATTAAAGAAAGGCTATGTGAGTGCATTGCGGGATGAAACACTTCTGTCAATTATGCGACAACCCTTTGCAGAAATGATTGCTAAACGCACTGTGCCTGAAGGCGAAGATGCTATTTCTGAGATGCAGTTCATGGAAGAAAGAGCTATTAAGCGCGTTTTCAACAAGCAATGGGCAGATAGTTTAGACGGTATGCAGGACAAAGAGTTACAAAAAGAACAACTCAAAATGCAAGCCTATCAGGTGTGGATGGACTATCAGCGCTATCGTCAAATGGAAAGAGTAGAAGCATTGTTGAGCCTTTCCGCCTTACAAAATCACCAAGGTGCTAAGAATGCACAGGCAGCGCTTGATAAGGCAACTAGTCAAGGACAATAATGAAGTTACCTAGACTTTTATCCACCGCGAGCCTCTCCAATGTGATGTTCGCGGTGGGTTTATTTTTGGCTTATCAGCTGCATAATTACGTCATGCGTGAACTCGTTTATATTGCGAGTGTGATCGTCTTCTTAGGTGGGATATGTGTCTTGCGCGCAAATGCGCGAGTTGGTATTTTATCCAATCCTGAGTTGCAAATTTTTACACATAAAACAAAACAATTCATCACTTTAGTATTGTGGCAAGTCGGGTTATTGTTTTGCACTGTTTGCTACTTCTCCTTCATTGAGAACCAAACACAAGTGCATCCGCGATTTGTTGAGGTTGCCTCGGGACAGTTTGTAAAAACATTGCAGGTGAATTTCTATGGTTTAGGTATTCTACCCTGGGCAATCTTTAGCATTGTCGGGGTTGGGATAGCCTATGTATCGGTGTATTTAAAGCAAAAACCTAATCCTGCCCGAATTCTAATCATGAATGCTAAAAAAAATAAAAGTAAACTATTTCTACACAATGCTGTTATGACCATTTTTAATCTGTGTGCTATTTTTCCTGCGGTTGTCTTTTCCGGTTTTGTTTTAGTTTGGTTGGGGGAGTGGATCAACCATTGCTTTGGTTGGGAATCGTTTTTTTCAGTTCCAGAGCGCACCTTACTGATTTGCGGCTTAATTCTGATATTACTTAGAAAATCAAATATCAAATTAATTGAATGGATGCAATCGCATCGTGTTTCGGTTGGAGCTGTTCTATTTGCCTACATGACAGTTTTTCTGTATTTTCTACTTTGCCTGCATGTGTCGACGCAATTTTTATCTGAAAGCATGAAGAAAGTT
>CAYGPC010000014.1:13466-42092 GCA_964351705.1 uncultured Legionellaceae bacterium | reverse complement strand
GATCGGACAGTTCTGTCGCTTCGCTACTTGCTCTAGCTTTGTCGTCCGCTAAACTCGCCACTTCCGCTGTCAACGCAGCAACTCTTGCTTCAGCACTTTGTGCTTGTTCTCGTGCAACTGTTAATTGATCGGTTAGTTCCGTTTCTCTAGTAGCAGCATTTTCACCTAAACTTGCCACTTCTGCTGTTAAACGAGTCACTTCCGCCGCTGACGCTGCCGCTTGGGTTTGCGCCGCAGTTAATTGATCGGACAGTTCTGTCGCTTCGCTGGTTACAGTAGCTTTTTCAGCGTCAAGTTGTTCCACTCGCGCAGTTAAATTTTCTACTTTTGCCGCAGACTCAACAGCAATGATAGGAACCGTTACTGCATCCTTACCGAGTGCAATCAAATATTCATTTAATTTTGAAAATATTTCAGTCTGTACAACATTATACCTTGTTATAAGTTGGCTCTTATTGTCTTCACCAAAATCATTAATCTTAGCTTCAACGATTGGTGTTATCTTCTCTAAGGTTTCAACAAGTTCCTTTAAGCGTGTCACATCATTTTCATAACACTCTTTACTTTCTTCATCAGAAAATAAAGCTAAAAGTTTTTCCAGACCTAAAGAGGTATCTTCCGAAAAAAACTCAACTATATTTGTTTTATTTATTGAAGAAAACGACTTTAACGCGTCACTAACCAAGGGCTTAAAGTTATCATACCGCAAGCCGAGAGCTCTAAGCATTCGTTGCTGTTTTTTTCTTGCCTTTTCAAGTTCATCTGCGGGTACCACAGCGGAATGAGGCTCACTTGAACCATTTGAATGGAGCAAAACATCATCAACCACTGGAACTTCAACAACAATAGTAGGAATAGGATGTTCGTCATTTCCTAGTGCAACTAGGCGTTCATTTAATTTTAAAAAAATTTCAGTCTGTACGGCATTGTATCTTGTTATGAATTGGCCTTTTTTATCTTCACCAAAATCGTTGATCTTGGCTTCAACAATTGGTTTTATCTCCTTTAACTTTTCAACAAGTTCCTTTATGCGTGTCAGATCATTTTCATAACACTTTTTATCTTCTTCATTAGAAAATAAATCTGAAAGTTTTTTCAGACCTGAAGAAGTATCTTCCGAAAAAAACTCAACTATATTTGTTTTATTTATTGAAGAAAACGACTTTAACGCGTCACTAACCAAGGGCTTAAAGTTATCATACCGCAAGCCGAGAGCTCTAAGTATTCGTTCCTGTTTTTTTCTTGCTTTTTCTGAACTAGCTGCCATGGTAAATTCCTATTGTTAAATTACTTTTATTGAGGAGTGGATTTCGATTTCGGTAACACTTTTTGTTGCTCGGAGTCTGTGTCGACCTCAGTAGACGTTTGATTAAACTGTGTTAACAAAGACCTACTTGCAGGCGAATCTGACACCAAACCACTACTCATACTCTTTGTACTCTTTGAAGCTGCTAAGCGAACTGGACTGTTGGCAGGACTGAGCGCAACAACCGCCTCATCAACTGCTTTATCAGCCTTTGCTTTTTTGGCTTCCAAAGCAGCAATTTTTTCAGCACTTGCTCCAGCTTCTCTGAGCCTGTCAATTTCCATCTCAAATATTCCTCTGGCTGATTGTAATTTAAGCAACTCTTCTTCTTTTCTTCGACGGAATTCTTCTAAGTCTGCTCCGCCCGATTCAATATTAAAATCCGCGCCTTTTGCTTCTTTTTCGGCTAAGGCTTGTTGGTAGCGCTTTTTAAATTTTTCATATTCCGCAAGCGTATCATCAGCAAAATCACCTGCTTCTTCTGCTTCTTTTTCAGCTGCAGCTAGCTTGGCTAATAACGCCTTTTCTCGAGCTTCAGATTCTGCTAACTTCCTTTTCAACTCCACCATTTCAGCCCTCTCAAAAGTAGCAATACCACTTGCAACTGAACTCTGAGATGCCGACACTACCTCATCAGACGTGCCATGCTCTACATCAGCAATACTTGCTGGAGCAGGAGCTGTAATCGAGGAATTATCGGTTCCACCCGCTGAAGGTGTTGTAGCCATAAAGCGAGCCAGTAAATTTTGCCAAATCATTAACCAAATAGTTTGGAATATGCCCCCCATCCAGCCTATTGCTGGTGGTGGCTGGGTCCCGTTATTAACTCCACTGACAGGAGGAGGTGCGACTTCTCCTGTCCCATTGTTTTTATTTTCAGATTGCTCGCTATCACCATCTTCTTTTGAACTTAGCATTTAGTATTTACCTTTTTTCCTGAATGTATTTACGAGCTGAACCGACAGTAGTTGGACTCATGCTCTGTTGTCCTAAACGTGAATTTTCCTTGAATTGTGGCGTTAGAACTCTATCACTTCTTTCACCTCTTTTTGGGGAACAACTGATTTCACCGAGTGCTGAACGACGCCTAGTTGAAGTTTTTAGAGCCTCCATGCGTTTTGTTAAAGAATCTGCAGTTTTTTCTGCTGCTCTTGCTTTCTTTTCAGCTTCATCTAACTTCTTGAGCAGATCATCTCTTTCACTAACAAGCTTTTCACACCTTGCTGACTTAATTTCAAACTGTTCAATAATTTGTTCCGCATACGCTTCAGTCTCAGCTTCTTCTTCTCTTAAAGTTTCATGTAACCTCGTTGCTCTCTCTACAACCAAACTGAGCGCAGCTGTTACTTCTAATGAGAGCGGACCACTTTCATCAACCGTTGATTTAGCTATTGGAGAACTAAATACCGTACTTCGAGCAGCAGCTTGTAACACTTTACCTACAGAGCTTTTGTCTACTGAAATAACTTCATCAGATTCTCTGTGCAAAATCTTGACAAGTCTAGATAAGTATAACGCTTTTCTTTCTCTCAACTGATCTTTAAGAGTTAACAACGAAGTTTCACTTGTCTCTGTGCCCACTGCTTCATCATCATTTTTATCTCTAAGCGCTTGTAGCTCATCTTTTAGCGAGCTCTCGGGCTGCAATTTCAGGATCAATTCAAATTCAGCTAGTTTAAAGTCTCTTAGCGCCGACTCGAAATCCTGTATTTTTTCAAGTTGAGATAACATATGCCCAAGTAAAAACTCTTCACCAACAGACTTTTCTTTCTCGAACTTGGTAATTTCAAGCTCTATTTCTCCTACTTTTCCTTCGAAATCTGAATTCAATTTTCTCAGTGCTAGTTGCTGCTCTTCAAACATTTCCGTGTGATCCGTACTGATTTGAAGAGACGCTTCAACCATCCGTGTATTAATTAGCTCCGCATTTTCAGCGTATTCTGAAATCCATTTTGGTAGTTGCACCTCCAAACTTTCCTGAAGTGATCCAACTCTCTCTCTCAGTGGCTGCACTTCTTTGTCTTTTTGGTCATAACCAACCTTCAACGCTTCAAACTCTTTCTTTCTTTCTTCGTGCGCTTGTTCAAAATTTGCTCTCAAAGCAATAAGCTCTTTTTCTAAAGCCTCTCTTTCTATCATAGGTAATACCCCTGAAATTTTATGTGTTTTAAAAGAATTTTTGGTGCAATCAAGGAATAGGAAACAAAATCTGAAAAGATTATTTGTTCAAGGTGATACTGAACACTTAAACTACTACACACGCTTGTTACCCTCGATACGCGAGTAGACTGATTTCCATGTCCACATAATTATTATCGATTGGCACAGAGCCAACCTCGATGCGCGCACTATCACACATTGATAATTGTATGTCAACCTATTTTGAATCGATAATGAGAATTATCGTTTGGAGAACTGTGGCTTCTTACGTGCTTTACGCAAACCAACCTTTTTACGTTCAACTTTTCGTGCATCACGAGTAACAAAACCCGCTTTTCTCAGCACACGTCGAAAGCTGTTTTCATTGGCAGCACCATCTTCTTCTCCAGCAACTGTTGCTTCAGCTTCATCATACTGAATAAGCGCACGTGTGATCCCATGACGAATAGCACCGGCTTGTCCCATGATACCACCACCCTTAACGGTGATTTTAATATCAAATTTTTCCATGATGCCTTCAATTTCAGCTAAAGCTTGTCTAGCCATCATGCGCGCTGTTTTTCTTGGAAAGTAATCGTCTAAGGCCTGACCATTTACAACAATATTCCCGGTTCCAGATTTCATGAAAACACGTGCGACCGCTGTTTTGCGTCGACCGGTTCCTTGGTTCTGTGGTGAAGGACGTTTTTTCTTTGCTGCAGTTCTTGCCATAGTATTGATTACCTAAGTTATATTTCTAAAATTTCCGGCTGTTGAGCCTCGTGTGGATGTGTAGCTGTTGGGTAAATTTTTAATTTACGCAACATTGCACGCCCTAATGAATTCTTGGGCAACATGCCCTTTACGGCCAACTCAAGCACACGCTCGGGTCGACGTACTATTAACTTCTCAAAGGACTCACCCTTAAGACCACCAGGATAGCCACTGTGGCGATAATAAAACTTATCTGCTGCTTTGTTACCAGTAACCCGTAAACCAGCCGCATTCGTCACCACAATAAAGTCCCCAGTATCAACGTGCGGAGTATACTCTGGCTTATCTTTACCACGCAAACGACGTGCAACCTCTGTTGCAAGACGGCCCAGCACCTTATCTTTAGCATCAATTAAAAGCCATTTTTGTTCAACTTCATTAGGCTTTGCACTGTATGTTCGCATGAACCATAAACTCCAAGTTAGAGCAACAAATTAAAATACATAACCCGCCGATTTAGACAGGAAGCCTGAATTCTACAAAATAATGCCCCAAGATACAAGCCACCAGCACTTTAATTTCCACTTGAAGTACTGATGGGCACGCAAAGCCGTGCAAATACATTGACTTTCAAAACAGCGCTAGGGTAGCATACCCCCGACTTTTACGGCATTTGTCTTCGTTTTGTGCAAGAAAATGTCGCTTTGAACGTTAATTTCAGCTGTTTTCTGCAATAACCCTTGCTGAACTGCAAAGGTTATGATAACAGTATAATTTGTTTGATTCATTTTTAAAGGAGCATGATATGGCCGCGAAGAAACGCAAGCCCACTCGTACAACCGCTAAGAAAGTAGTAAAGAAAACTGCTGCTAAAGCTAAGAAACCTGTTGCTAAGAAAGTCGCAGCGAAAAAACCTGCTGCTAAAAGAGCGGTTGCTAAGAAACCTGCTGCTAAAAGAGTCGTAGCTAAAAAAGCTCCAGCTAAAAAAGCTGTTGCTAAGCCAGCTCCAATCAAGTTAGAAAAAGTTCCTTCTAAAATAGACAAAGCAATGACCAAAGGTCAATTGTTAACCACTTTAGCGGGCACAACCGGCATGGCAAGAAAAGAAATTTCTAGCATGTTGGACAGCTTAACAGACATTATTGCGGTTCACATGAAAAAGCAGGGTCCTGGTCAATTCACATTGCCTGGCCTCGCAAAAATCACCGTGAAGCACAAGCCAGCTACCAAGGCACGTAAAGGCGTTAACCCTTTCACAGGCGAAGAAATGATGTTCAAAGCCAAGCCTTCACGCAATGTGGTCAAAGTCAGACCTTTGCAAAGACTGAAGGAAATGGTTTAACCCATAGCCTTATCCCACCAAAACCCGCTTCTTCGAGGCGGGTTTACTGGGAAACTGAGATAGGTGTTGGCACCCTTCTTGGTTGATTTGCCAACTTCTTACCAAGCCGCTGTAACCACTTAATCGCAACACTCATCATTATCAATAGTCCTGCAATCCAACCAATAGACTGAAACGCATTATCAAATAAAATAGAACTCTGATAAAAGAGTACCGCAGTCGTATAAGCAATGCCTGTTGTCCACACCACAGAAAACATTGCCCAGGCGCCATCAAGCTCACGTGCAATAGTCGCAACAACTGACACACAAGGCATGTACAAAAGGACAAAGAGCAAATAGGCAAATGCCGCATTGGCTCCACCAAAGCGAGCCACTAGAATAGCCGATACCCCTGAGTCTACTTTTTGCTCTTTCATACTACTTAACAAAGGCTGTCGAAAAGCCGTTCTAAGCTTAGACCAATTGGCAGGAATACTTTGCCAGGCTGCTGTTAACTCTTTTGACACATTTACAGGTTCCGTTGATCGTGCTTCTTCAATATAAAAAGCATTCAAGGTTCCAACCACCACTTCCTTAGCTAAAACACCAGTAAGCAATCCAACCGTTGCAGGCCAATTATCTGCCTTGATCCCCATGGGTGCAAAAATAGGGGTTACTTTACGCCCTAAAGCAGATAGGAAGTTTGTGTTGCCTGGTTGAACCGAAAAGGTCGTACCAATAATCATACACAGCGGTATGATGACAAGCCCTGCTTTGAGTAGAAATCTTTTCAGGCGATACCAAGTTGTTCGACACAAAAAATACAACCCAGGCAATCGATAATCCGGTAGTTCCATGATTAGAGATGAACGCGTCTCCTCTAATAGAGTACGTTTTAAAATAAAAGCAGTGAATAAGGCAACGGCAATACCAATCAAGTACAAAGCAAAAATCACGTTTTGCCCATTGTGTGGGAAAAACGCTACTGCAAAAAGCGCATAGATCGCTAATCGCGCCCCACAAGACATAAAGGGTGTCATAAGGATGGTTAAAATACGTTCTTGTCGGTTTTCTAGAGTTCGGGTAGCCATGATGGCTGGAACATTACAACCAAAGCCAACAATCATGGGTACAAAAGCTTTACCTGGCAGTCCAAACCAACGCATCACTCGGTCCATCACAAACGCCGCTCGCGCCATGTAACCTGAAGCCTCTAAAAAAGAGAGTGCAAAAAACATAGCGGCAATGACAGGGATAAAACTCAACGTAATATTAATACCTTGCCCTACGCCAAAAGCTATCAAACCCGTTAGCCAACCTGGTGCTTGCACCTGTTGCATGAGCTGATAAACACCGTCTACAAAAACAGCTTTCGAACCTAAATCAAAAAAATCCTGAAAAACCCCACTCACGTGTACAGAAAACATAAAGAGTAAATACATTAATCCCAGAAAAATCGGTATTCCTAATAAGCGATTCAGAATAAGGGTGTCCAATACTTCAGTCATATTTTTTTTATCGTGAAGTTCAATGGGTTGACAGCTTTTCTCAACAATTTGTTTTATCTTTTGATAGCGTCTTTGCGCTTTTACGATTTCATTACCTTCACTGGATCCGTGCGAGACTCTTGCCTGCATAACACAATCTCCTATGATCCCGAGTAGCCTTTGCTTCAGCTCACTTGTTACAGTGAGCACAGGGCAACCCAAGGCTTGCTGTAAAACATATGGATCAATTTGTGTAGTAGACTTATGCGTTTGACTTAATACCACCACAACTGGGATCTGCTGTTCTAATAATTGTAGCGTGAGGTAGAGTTGTCTCTCCAAATGGTTAGCATTAATGACATTCAAAATAATATCGGCTTTCCCTGAACACAGGTGTTCGTGAGCCACTTGTTCATCCAGGCTATTATCACCATTGGGATCCAGATCGTAACAACCTGGCAAATCAACCAGTTCAATTGTGCCCTCTCCGAGATCACAGTTTGTACGAGAAGCCTCTACTGTGACACCTGCCCAATTCCCTGTTCGAGCATTGCTTCCGGTTAAGGTATTGAAGAGTGTGGTTTTTCCTGAATTAGGGCTACCAACCAATAGTACCACCGGCCGGAGCTTCACGACGTGATCCCAATAGGTTCAAGTTGCAGAATTTGGCTTTCCGCTTTACGCAAACAAACCGTAGTGTTCAATATTTTTACTTCCACCGGATCCCCAAGTGGTGCAACACGAAGAAGCGTGAACTCAACATCTGGCACAAACCCCATAGCTAATAACCGGCTTTGGTAGACGCGATCGCATGGTTCAAAGCCTAAGATCCTAACCGTGTCGCCTACTTTGAGCTCTGTGATTTTCATATCCAAATAAGCCATCGTTTTTAAATGAGAATTGTTTTCATTATCAATTAAGAATAGACAAACGTCAAAGAGATAGTTGAATTACTTTTAAATACTAAATTGTTCAGTAAAAGCGTGTACATGCTGTGCTACGTTTGCCAGTTTGCCATGAAAAAAGTGGCTGGCCTCTGGGATTTTATGCAAACTGAGGTTTTTTTGTCCTTCCAACGTTGTATACCAACGCTCAAAATCTTCTGTGGACACAAATTCATCCTGATCGCCTTGGATCACCATCCAAGGACAGGTAGGAAGAGCCAGTGTTGAGAAATCAAAAATCCGCAACGCCGGGGCAATAGTAATGAGACCTTGACAGCTCGGCAGCTCCAAAGCCATTTGCAATGCAATGAAAGAACCAAATGAGAAACCTGCAAGCCAAAGACGGGCATGGGGTAGTCGGTGCTGTAACCATTGTATCACCGCGCGTAAATCCTCTAGCTCACCCTTCCCCTTAGCAAAAGTCCCACTGCTTTTCCCTACTCCTCGAAAATTAAACCGCAGTGTAGAGAACCCTTGGAGTTGCCAGGTACGAACTACAGTGGTCACCACCTTATTCTGCATGCTGCCTTCATACAAAGGGTGAGGATGGCACATGATCCCAATCTCTTGACGATCTCCTGGATAAAAGCACGCTTCAAGTACACCTGAAGGCCCAGGGATCAACTCAGAGGTTTCTTGAAACGGCTTCGCCAAAGTCATTGCCCCATTTCTGTCTATACTGAACAGTGAGTATATTCTGATACAAACAAGATAGCCATTCATGAAACACAATGTGATTATTATCGGGGCGGGTATTTCAGGACTCACTGCTGCCAAAAAACTCACCCAACTAGGCCACCGAGTCTTGATCTTGGAAGCTAAAAACCGCGTCGGAGGCCGCATCCACTCCATTGATTTTAACGATCGCGTACAAATTGAAGCCGGAGCAAGTGTACTGCAAAACCCTGCAAGCACAAAGAATCCTAATCCTCTCATGTCTTTGCTTAGGCAGGCTCAACTCAAAACCCAAAAACTAGATCTGAAACAATCTGATTTTCCTCCCAATCATGAGGAGAATACTGTAGCTGCTGATTCCTATTATGATCAGTGTCATGCCTTAATTCAAAAAGCCAAACAACGCCCTTGGAAAAAGCCTCCAACTCTGGCACAGGTTTTGGGATTACAACGCACGATCCCCACTACAGACCCAATGATTTTTCAAATCAAGCAAAGCCTACATACCATGATTAGCCATCATACCGGTAGCACGGCTGATCACGTATCACTTCATGAACTGATGGACACCTCCGAAGATTATCTTGCCACGGATGCTTTGGTCTGTGGACGCTACCAAAAACTGCCTGAATACCTGGTGCAACAGGCCCTACAATCTGGAAAAGCGCGCATTCAGCTCAATACCCCTGTTCAAGAAATCCAATGCACTACGAAAGGTAACCTACAAATTATCGATCAAACCAGTCGACGATACAACGCACCTTGTATCATTTCAACGCTTCCATTAGGAGTGCTTAAAAGTAAAGCTGTTGGTTTTCATCCTCCTATTTCAGCTCAAAAAAGAGCAGCTTGGAGAAATCTGCGGGTAGGACAACATAACAAAGTTTTTTTGGAATTTGATCGCCCTTTCTGGCGGAAAGATGCACATTTTGTATTTCCTGGCAGCGGACAACTCGATCAATGGCCAAGCTACACTAATTTATTTCATTTTTCACAAGAGAAGAAAGCTATTCTTGTAGCAGATTTTTACGCAACAGAGGCCGAGTTTAAACACACATCCGATCAAAAACTTATCGAAAAAGCACTTGAACCCTTACGAAAAAGGTACCTTAAGATCCCAGCATTAAAAAATACCTATGTAACTCGTTGGGATACCGATCCCTACGCACTGGGTAGTACCGTCTGCTATGGCCACAATTGGAAAGCTGAACAAGCTCTACACCTAGAAGCTTCTGAATCTAAAGGTTTATATTTTGCCGGCGATTATCTCATGACCAATGGAACACATGGCACCGTGCGCGGGGCCCACCTATCGGGACTACACGCTGCAATGCAAGTGGATCTACACTTTAAAAACTAGGAACCACTAACCGGTTCAACCCCACCCTCTTTTTTAAGCTTTTCCGTTTTAAACACCGGTCTAATCGGAGTTAAGATCATTAACCGTTTTCGTGCTACAACGACATAACCTGCGCCCCAGAAAGGAAAACAAAATCGGCCCACTTTCTCAAGCCACGCCAAGCGCTGTAATAGCTTCGATTTAGCAATAGGTGGCCGAAAAAAATGTGCGTGTGTTTCTTCCAGATCAAATCCTAACAAAGACAACCAATCTTTCAGGCGCGACAATGAAATAAAATCTCCATCCCAAAGCGAGGGTTTAATATAGCGCACGAGATACCGCCAAAGTCCCCAACTGCTCCATGGATTAAAATGTCCGATGATCACACAACCTTCTGGACGTAAAATTCTATACACTTCCCGTAATACCTCATGTGGATTTTGCATAAACTCTAAACAATGCGCCAAGTAAACGAGATCAACACTGTCAGGAGCAATGGGCAATTTGTCATAGCGTGATTGTATGGCGGCATCTGATGAGTGTACTTTATCAGGGTGGATCCAAACCTGATGCAAAATTGGACTTTCTGCGACAACTGATGAGAATTCTGATTCGCCCAAAACTAATAAATGGTAACCAAAAACAGTCCCAACTCTTTTTTGGACTTGAATGGCTTCTGATGTTAAGAACGCTGCACCCAGCGGCGTCTTCCACCAATCCAGTCTTGACAGTAATTTTGAGGATTTTGGCATTAGGTCTTACTTGATGATCAAAGAACTGATCTTATAGCCGGTTGACGCAGCAAGTCAAACAAAGTAGTTTTTGAGTTCTGATAACTCGTTACAGATCTTTTCGTAGAAAAAGCACCACATTTAAGAAAAACACAGATAAAAAGAGGCCTTTTGCATGACCAAATCATTGAAAGCCTTCCGAATGGGGATCCTAATTGGCATGGTGTTCGCACTCAGCGCCTGTGAAAGCCTAAAAGAAAGTCGGTCGAACAACATATATCGTACACAGTTAAGCAAAAGAAATCCTTCACACAAACAACTATGGACACGTCTACAAGACAACTTCCAACTGGCCTCAAATGCTCAATCACATGAAAACCGTGCCACACACGTTGACAAGCACGTCGAACGGTTTAGTCGTAATGAAAAGGCATTGCAACAGATCTCCACGCAAGCCACCCCTTACTTATATTATATCGTTGACGAATTAGAAAAACGTGGCATGCCAGGTGAACTTGCTTTATTACCCATTGTTGAAAGCGCTTACATCCCTCATGCAACTTCCCAGCAAGGCGCCTCAGGCCTTTGGCAATTCATGTCGAGCACAGCAACTCATTATGGTCTGCACCAAGATGCCATATACGATGGTCGTTTGGATGTAAAAGCCTCAACCGATGCCGCACTTGATCACCTACATTCACTCTATCACCAGTTTGATCAAGATTGGCTCCTTACCCTTGCCGCCTATAATGCTGGCGAAGGTCGCGTACAAAGAGCCATCAAGCGCAATCAAAAATCCGGTAAACCCGTTACCTTCTGGGACTTACCTTTACCTAAAGAAACCCGTGAATACATACCGAAACTCTTAGCACTTGCGAAGATAATTGGCGCACCCGAACAACACAATGTTGTGTTACCCCACATCGCGAACACACCCTACTTTGAAATGGTAGATCCAGGTACACATATCGATTTCAAAAAGGTAGCACAGCTTGCTGGTGTGAACATTCGAGAACTTAAAAAATTAAATCCTGGCTACCGCAACGCTCACACTCATCCAACAGGACCACAGGTTATCTTGTTACCGGTTAAAAATGTAAAGACATTCCAATGTAATCTCAACCAAACGGCGCAGGGCGTCTTGTGATCGAAACTCAAACCTCAATCCCTATGCAGATCTTTCGCTCAAAAGTTGAAAAGAAACTACTGCACTATATGGGCAAAGCGATTGCCGACTACAATTTGATTGAACGTGGCGATCGCGTCATGGTCTGTCTCTCCGGTGGTAAAGATTCTTTTACCATGCTGTGCTTGCTCAATTTATTACGAAAGCGCTCTGGAAATAAATTTGAAATCTTCTCTTTTACTTTAGATCAATCTCAACCCGGCTGGAATGACAGCAAACTTCAGGAGTTTTTAGAAAAACAACAGATCCCTTATAAAATCATTACTGAAGATACCTACTCTATCGTAAAAGAAAAAATCCCCGAAGGTAAAACCTATTGTTCACTCTGCTCAAGACTACGTCGTGGGATCATTTATCGCTACGCCGAAGAACATGGCTACAATAAGATTGCCCTCGGTCATCACCGTGACGATCTGATTGAGACTTTATTAATGTCTATTTTCTATAATGGCGAAATCCGCTCGATGCCACCTAAACTTGTCAGTGATAACCAGAAAAATGTTGTGATCAGACCCATGGTAACCTGTCAAGAAAGCGACATCCGTCAGTATTCAAATGAACGAAAGTTCCCCATTATTCCCTGCAACCTATGCGGTGCCCAAGACAATTTAGCACGCCAGCGTGTTAAAAAACTGATCAGCAACCTTGCTGAAGAAAACCCCAAGATCCCAAGTAATATGCTGCATGCACTTCAAAGTGTCCGAAAAACACACCTAATGGATACGAAACTCTGGGATTTTAAAGGCCTCAACGCTTCTCCGGACTCTTGCGAGTAATCTTTATACTGCACCTCAAACGGCATATCCATCCGCTACGTGATCTCCATACTAACTCGCATCTCTACATAAGACCGATCAGTACTTAAAGTTCCACCGTGATAAGGTAATCTGGAAAAACAGTAATTTGGTTGAAAACTGGCATTTCAACGTAAAAGGTATCACAACACGCTGTAGTCCTTTTCTTTATCGACTAAGAAACTAAGGCTCACTTCAATAGTGCATATACTCGTTTGTAGAACACGTCCTCAAATTCTATTTACTCGATGAGTAATTATAATTGATGTTTGTGGGATATAATTCATCAAATCATAGTCTAATATTTATATATTAATACTAAAGCTAAAAACCGTTATTGATGGAGATAATAATGGGCCTATTTGAAAAAATTAAATCGTTTCTCAGAGTGCCGCTAGCAGTTTTTTTCCTGGCGTAGATAGTAATCCACACTATGTTGTACGCCGCTTTCATCATGGAACATCTCTTCTATATTCGTACACTTTTCTTCCAGGGCTGGAATATCCTCGTACGATGGATCATCACTAATTTTCCAGATTATGTCACGGCTTACCCTGAAATCCTACGTCTGCTCATCGACATGAAGTAGACCGCATAAATTTTAGAAATAACATTGCTAAATCATAGCCTTTAATATCAAATTCCAAGCGTCAAACCCTTACCTACATCAATATCATCCGGTAAGTAACGGATCCCGCCAGTTTTGTATGCAAAACCTACCGAAACAACCGTTTCACTTGCTAGCCTATCAAGAAAGCAAGACAGTATTTTCTCCGATGTAGCTATAGTTTTTCTCTTCACGATCATCTAAGATATATTCTTCAAAATGGTAGGAATGGTTATGTTTACAGCGAACTTTAGAACAAGACCTTCTAGAAAAATAACATTGCATCGTTTAATTCTAAATCGATCTGAAGAACAAGCTTTGCGCTTACTGAATAGCCCGTCTTATGCAGAATCTCTAAATGCACAAAGTATTAGCGCCAATCATATCTCCACTGTATGTTTAGTGAGTTCAGGTGGAACCGTAAGGATCCCCCCTGGACATTTAGGCATTGTGCGGGCTCATGATAGAAACATTCCAACACCTGAGTTTTTAGCTGCAGTGTCGCCCCACCCATTTGAAATGAATGGCTCGATGCAGGATGCCTTACAATTAGCTGCTTCGTATGGTTTGCGCCCTGTTGTAGAAAATTTGCTAACAAAGGGAGCAAATCCTAATCATCAGGATGGTTTTGGGAGAACAGCCCTACATTATGCCGCCCAGGGAAGGCATAATGCCATTGTCTCCTTGCTAATAGAGAATGGGGCACGCATTGATTTGCGAGATTCTATACTGGCCCTACCATTTAATGCCTATCTAATAAGCTCAAAGCAAGCACATTTGTTTGATCCTAATATCATCGCATTATTGCAAATTGATTATTTGCAAACGCATCAAGAGGCTAATGGCAAGTTGCGCTCAGAAAACATGGATGAAAACAGCCCTGATTGTTCTTTACAAAAGCACAAAGAAGCAATCGATAAATTAAGGACAAGAGCCGATCGAAATATGGCAAGTTTTGGTTGTGAATTTTATCAATCCCGAAGAGAACTTAGAGAACCCAATAAAAACCTGGAATTTGCTACTTCAAGAGAAACTTTGATCATCATGGTAAAAGTAATGATAGCCACAGAGCATCTTTCTGATGAAGCTTATGATTTGGCTTTAAACGATCAAAGTATATTATATACTTTTCAGTTCCTTGGAGTACTGGTTACAGGTTTAGCTAAGGAAGTTAAATCACCCTATCAAGGTCAGATCCCATGGGATAGTATCACGTTCCTTGCGAGTTTGTTTTCAGATTCTGATTTACAGAATAGACCAGAACATCTTGATAAGGTTAAACATATTACTCAATCCGTGTTCCCAATCATCAGGAGAAAATTAAATAACACTATTCATGATTTTCAGCATTGGTTAGAGAGAAATCAAAATCTTGTCTATGTACCCCCTTATCGCCAAACTGACCTCTTGCCTTTATATAATTTCACAGACTACTTTCATGATCTAAGAAATCTTAAGCTTATCGTAAAACAGTTAGAATGTGCTCAAGCATTAGATCCACAACAACTAAATGGCCGTCGAGGGTTGATACAACTAATTAAAGTAGTAGCCGATCTTGCAAAATATCAGCATTCAGGACGAAACCTCTCGAGAACACTCAAGGAAAAACTTCCGCTTTTCCCTTGGAATGAATTTGGAGAGTTACGTGATAAGCTTGCCAAAATCAGCATATCACAGGAAAACACTGTTTTCATACAAGATCTATTAAACAATAACCCGGACTTCTTTGTTACACTTAAAGCGGAGCTTGGATATTTATTAGCGGATCTTAAGCCAATACTAATGGCTCACCAAGTCCTCTCTTATGATGTGCTTGGTATTTATTATCAAAATGAACCTAAAACGGCAGACGAAGCAAGAAGTGATTTACACCTATATACAGAATTATCCACTAATTCTTATCAAAACGTCAAAGAAATAGTATCAGCCATTATTACTCAAAAAACTCATACAATTTCTGAGCAACTAAAAAGACTTGAGAAACAGATGCAAGGCATACAAAAATCAACGAAACTCTTGCCTATACAAAAAAAAGAAAAAACACAAAGCCTTAAAGCCAGACGCGAAGATATTCAATCAGATACTTTGAAAATTAAAAAACCTTTTGAGGATTTATTAGAGGCAACATCTAGCTCATTAAGATTAACATTGGAACAACAAAGGTTTATCTTGTCTCAATTAGGTAACAGTCAAGAAAGAAAGCGATTCAAAGAAACTATTTTACAATCGAGTAGGTTTAAGAATCTATTAACGTTAGAATCTAACTTGAGAATGAAATCTGATTGCGAATTCACACAGATGGATGGTTCAGAAAAAGCTATTATCATTGATCGAACTGATCTGTACTTAGGTGAACTGATCCAGGTAGTTATACCTGATGAAAATATGCGAAATCAGTTAATGGCCTGCACAGAGTTGTTTGAGCCGGGAAATGATGAGTTTGGTTCTTATTTAATTGAGCAGTACAACCGTATTTCATCCAACCCAAACCAACTCTACGGAATGTGCTTTCTTGCCATTGAAGTTCAACAATCTTTAAGATTTCTTGGATTAAAGGGAAATACTGCCTTTCGGATCCATCTTGAACATGATGAACATGCCTTTGATGCTATTTCTCCAAATAGACTACAAGATGAAATAAACGAAATTTTAAGAAATTTAACCGAAGATTATCCAGCTCTCAGAAGGCTTAAGTCAAGCAATCAACCTAGGATGTAATTAAAATCGCCAAATCAGCCTGTTTAAATACTCTCAGTGTTTCCCATCGTGCCTGGTTTCTGTGTTACGATCCTTGAGTAGATACGCTAAGAGTCGTTTGTGAAGCCAGACCTGCACCATCCCATATCAGCAATCCTAAAGCTCAATTGGATGTATGACGGTATAAACGACACCATCTCTTGCTCTTTCAATGGTTCTGCCCACTCGGTAGGCACCATGCAACACCGGGTTCGGATCGGATTCTGGTAAAACAGAAGGTAGTGAGAACGGTTCACTATAAGAGGCCTGAGCAGCCTTCAGACGCTCCACCATCGTCGTCCAGACCGTCTGCTTTTTAGTATTTGCATCAGTGAGTGCCTGCGCCTCCGGCATCAGTGCACTCAGCACGCTCATCAAGACTTGTTGTGTACCGCGCTTTAGTGCCTCAGCAGAACTCAGCTCTGGTGCTTGATACTGGCCTAGTGCAATCAATCGTTCTTGTACTTGTGATTCAGTGCCTTGTAGCGCTGGATGTGCCTGCAGCGCTTCAATGAACACGCTTTCATCAACTGGCGCCACGGGTAGCTTTGCCACAGCGCGTTCAGCCAGGACGGTTAATCCAACCACTGCACCTTTTCATTACAGAGTCCTTTTACGCTTTCTTTAACAAAAGTTCTCTCGGAATTAATGGATGATTAAGGCTTACAGTAAACCCATAGTGAATGGCTAAATTAGCCATTCCAACGCCCCATAAGCAAATATCTTGATCATCTATGCCATAGAAATATCGATCTCCTTTGCCATTGCATTCTTCTATATGACCCACTACTATTTCTTCAAATCCTCGATTTACTTTATCACTATCATTTTCCAACAGTGCTTCAAAAACCGTCACATACCCTCTAAATGGACGGTAATGCTCAGTTTTACAATCTGCAGCCAATTTCTCCAAACACATTTTTTGAGATTTTTTATCTGTTCCCTCTATAAAATATTTTAGGGTATACCCAAAATTAACCGCAAAAGGCGTGGCATGCTCTTGATCAATCTCAAAGCGACCACCATTGTAACGAGCGAAGTTCTTAGCTAAATCAATATTTCCTGTCGCCAACGCTTTAAACATTTTCCAAAAAGTAGTTATTGCAACATAAGAAGGATCTACAGGAAGTCCCTTTTCAAAATTTTCGAACAATTCTTGTTCAATTAAGGTAGATTCTGTCAAATATTTCTTAAACATATCAACATCACGATTCAACAGGTATTCAAATTCGCCAAGTGTTCCTAAACTAGTGCTCAATCTCGCCGTGTAAAAAAAACTTTGATTTTTTTCTGGGTTTAGGTAAAAAGATCTTAATTTTACCTCGCGCTCTTTGTAGTCGTGGTATATTTCTCGCCATCTTTTTTCTAATTGTTTTTGTTTTCTCATATTATTTCCTAATCGGTCATTTTGGATGTAACTTACTAATTTGCTCAGTCAATGGCTTCCAACGATTAATGCCACTTGGATCTAATACGTTGCCCCTGAGTTTTACTTTACTCGAGTTTTCTTCAAGTATTTCAGCTGTTTTCCTAACCTCACCACCCCTTTTCATCATATCCTCGAGTGTCGTATCTATCCATCTAGGACCCATTTGTTTTCCTTTCCCAGCAGTCTGTGATAAAGACACTCTCCCAGTACTTGAGAACTTGGATTCTATGATTAGGATATCATTAACTTCACCAGAAGCACCATACCTTACTGCTATGTGATCGAAACCCCTATTGCCTGGGAGTTTTGAGGGTTTAAATTCAAAACCCAGTTTCTCTAATGCTTTTAGTGCTGCTTGTTCACCCCTAACTCCTTTCAAATAAGTGCTTGATAAGAAATCGGTCGGGGAATGTGCATATTGATTGCTACTGGTTAGTCTAGGCTTAGGGCTACTTCGATACCCAAAAGTTAAAGGCTTATCTACGCCCTTAAGAGCTCTGCCCGCACTTTCAACCCTACCCACTCCTCCAACCGCTATGGGACTTAATAAGACAGCAGAGGTTAATATTTCATTGACTGCTTCCAGCTGTATCGCTAAATCTGCTTGTTTAAATGCCTTCAGTGTTTCCCAACGTGCCTGATTTCTGTGTTGCGATCCTTGAGTAGATATGCCAAGAGTTGTTTGTGAGGCTAGACCCGCAATATCCCATACCAATAAACTCAACGCTTCTGCTGTATCAATAGGATGTATGACGGTATTAACGACACCGTCTCTTGCTCGTTCAATAGTTCTGCCCACTCGGTAGGAACCATGCAACACCGGGTTCGGATCGGATTCTGGTAAAACAGAAGGTAGTGAGAACGGTTCACTATAAGAGGCCTGAGCAGCCTTCAGACGCTCCACCATCGTCGTCCAGACCGTCTGCTTTTTAGTATTTGCATCAGTGAGTGCCTGCGCCTCCGGCATCAGTGCACTCAGCACGCTCATCAAGACTTGTTGTGTACCGCGCTTTAGTGCCTCAGCAGAACTCAGCTCTGGTGCTTGATACTGGCCTAGTGCAATCAATCGTTCTTGTACTTGTGATTCAGTGCCTTGTAGCGCTGGATGTGCCTGCAGCGCTTCAATGAACACGCTTTCATCAACTGGCGCCACGGGTAGCTTTGCCACAGCGCGTTCAGCCAGGACGGTTAATCCAACCACTGCACCTTTTCATTACAGAGTCCTTTTACGCTTTCTTTAACAAAAGTTCTCTCGGAATTAATGGATGATTAAGGCTTACAGTAAACCCATAGTGAATGGCTAAATTAGCCATTCCAACGCCCCATAAGCAAATATCTTGATCATCTATGCCATAGAAATATCGATCTCCTTTGCCATTGCATTCTTCTATATGACCCACTACTATTTCTTCAAATCCTCGATTTACTTTATCACTATCATTTTCCAACAGTGCTTCAAAAACCGTCACATACCCTCTAAATGGACGGTAATGCTCAGTTTTACAATCTGCAGCCAATTTCTCCAAACACATTTTTTGAGATTTTTTATCTGTTCCCTCTATAAAATATTTTAGGGTATACCCAAAATTAACCGCAAAAGGCGTGGCATGCTCTTGATCAATCTCAAAGCGACCACCATTGTAACGAGCGAAGTTCTTAGCTAAATCAATATTTCCTGTCGCCAGCGCTTTAAACATTCTCCAAAAGCCTGTGATTGCAACATAAGAAGGATCTACAGGAAGTCCCTTTTCAAAATTTTCAAATAACTCTTGCCGAATCAAGGTAGATTCGGTTAGATATTTCTTAAACATATCAACATCACGATTCAACAGGTATTCAAATTCGCCAATTCTTGCTAAATGGGTAGACAAATTTGCCGTATAAAAAAAACTTTGGTTTTTTACTGGATCCTGGTAAAAGGATCTTAGTTTTTCTTCATCTGCTTTATCCTCAAAATAAATTTCTTGCCATCTTTGTTTTAACTGTTTTTCGTTTCTCATGTTATTTCCTAAAGTACTATTTGGATTGTAGCTTACTAATTTGCTCACTCAAGGGCTTCCAACGGTTAAGACCCCTATGATCGAGTATATTCCCTTTTAGTTTTACGTTTCCGAAATTGTCTCGAATTAGGCTTGCTGTTTTCCTAACCTCACCACCTCTTTTTATCATATCCTCGAGTGTCGTATCTATCCATTCCGGTCCCATTTGTTTTCCTTTCCCAGCAGTCTGTGATAAAGACACTCTCCCAGTACTTGAGAACTTGGATTCTATGATTAGGATATCATTAACTTCACCAGAAGCACCATACCTTACTGCTATGTGATCGAAACCCCTATTGCCTGGGAGTTTTGAGGGTTTAAATTCAAAACCCAGTTTCTCTAATGCTTTTAGTGCTGCTTGTTCGCCCCTAACTCCTTTCAAATAAGTGCTTGATAAGAGATCGGTCGGAGAATGTGCATATTGATTGCTACTGGTTAGTCTAGACTTAGGGCTACTTCGATACCCAAAAGTTAAAGGCTTATCTGCTCCCTGCAGAGCCCGACCCGCATTACCAACCTTTCCTGCCACATTTTGCTGATTAAACTGAAAGGTTTTTAAATACCGAACAGCCGCAAACTCACTGGCCCTAGTACTGACAAGCTTTAGGCCACCAGCAGTAGTTTTCGTAGCAACTTTACCGAAGCTAAACAGTAATTTAGCACCGCCTATTGCTCCAGTAGCTGCTAGCCCTACATCTCCAACGAGTTCTCCTCGCTCATAACCTGCTAAGAAATAATGTTTTTGTTCATAGCTTTGTCTTGCCTGCTGCAGTCGTTGCCCTATTGAGATTTCCAGGGTATCAATTGGGTGACACAAAGCTTCTCCAAAAGCACGTTGATGCTCAAAGGCTTCCTGATAGGCTGCATCTTGTAAATGAGGATTGAGCAGACCATCCATCACCGTTCCGGCATCTGTCAATATTTCAATAACGTTCGGTATTACCCTAGCCACACTTGCCGCCATCCCAGTAAGACTTCCAAGTGTCAGAGTTGCTTTCTCAGTAAAATTTGGTCCATCTCTCAGACTTTCCTTATTTGAAGCATTTTCTGCAGCCTGCGCCTCCGGCACCAGTGCACTCAGCACGCTCATCAAGACTTGTTGTGTACCGCGCTTTAGTGCCTCAGCAGAACTCAGCTCTGGTGCTTGATACTGGCCTAGTGCAATCAATCGTTCTTGTACTTGTGATTCAGTGCCTTGTAGCGCTGGATGTGCCTGCAGCGCTTCAATGAACACGCTTTCATCAACTGGGGCCACTGATGGCTTTGCCACAACACGTTCAGCGAGTGACTTGCCTATTTTATTACCTAGTGGTTGTAACGCAGCACCTAAGGTCGCAGCCATCAGGTTTGCGGCGTAATCATCTGAACCGGTTAGTGCAATGATGGTGAATCCAACCACAGCACCTTGTGTACTCGCCAATGCGATTTGTGATCCTAGATGATCTACTGTTTTCAACTCAAATGGTGCTGATGCTATTCCAGTAGCTATTGCCGCTAAAAGGTTCTCGCCTAAGTTACCACCGTGTAACAAGGTTTGCCCAGTAGCCACTGCAATATTGCGTATACTGCCTTTCGTTGCAACCTCTACAAACCCTTTGCCTTCCCCCAACAGACCCGCAACTTTATAGCCCAACCCACCAAACAATGCGCCTTCTGCCACACCTTGTATAGGGTTGCACCCAGATACCAATGCACTGGTGCCACCCATGATGGCACCTTGGACCAGTGCGAGCTTAACGCTCCCTTCAACCAAAAGACCTGCAGAGGTCAGTAGAGTGCTACTACCAGCCGTGACGACAATGGGAACCACCATTAAAAACATCGACGTTCGCTGTTTGCGTCTGGCTGTACGTTTTGCCTCACGTCTAATGGATTCTTGTAGCAACCGAGCCTCTTGCCTTAATCTTCCTGCATGATTTTGCACCACTATGTCTGCTAGGATAATTGGCGGATGAGAGCTTACCAACGCATCTGCGTATACGGTTTTCGCTTCGATGCGGAACTGTGGGGTAAATACCTGAGTCGGCATATACTGTTCCTCAGCCACATGCACGGTGGACACCATTTTGCCACCCAAGCTACATTTGGTATCGGGAACTGCTCGGTGTTTGCGTGCCAAACTCTCAGTTTGTCTATAGTCGTTGGTGTTGAACTCAACACTGGTATGAGCCGCGAACACCGCACCTTCTGTACGTAAGTTATTGGCTTCCAACGTAATCGTGCCTTCACGACTGATAAGCCCTGCGCCCAGCTGAGGCGTTACATCCACCACATAACGTTGTTCCGTATGCTTTTTACGACCCATGCCAAGCATGCCTCGACTTTTATGCTCGTCGGTCACCCAACGGCCTTCACTCACACTGCTTCTTATAATATTCAGATCTGTGAAGTTCTTAACCGTGATATGTTGGTTTGCCTCCAACACACCACTAATATGTAATACGGAGTTCTCATCCGCAGCGGTTAATTTAATACCTTCTAAAGAAAATAAGCCACCTTCACCATAACGTTTACGTAAATTATTAAACAGCTTCTCAGGTAAATAGACGACAGGTTCTAACCCAAGCTCACTGGTTCCATCCGCAAACTGTACCCTACGCTCGGTATAAACTAACATCGGCCGCCCATGGGCTCTGATGCCTTCAGCTCGGATCTGAGCGCACGCGATAGGATCTTGTAAACACTGTTCTGCCTCAACACGTAGGAAAGCAAAAATCTGTTCTGGGTTGGTAAGGTTCGCACTCAAAAATCCTTGTTGTAGGATCTCTAACAACCCTTGTAATAATAACGACTGCTCCACAAAAAATGGATACAGTTTACGCAACCCTTGAGTATTAAGTCGTACCTGATTGTCTGCACCTAATACAACGATAGGTGCTAAACTGGGTTCAACATTAAAAGCTGCTAACCGTGCTTGAAAGATACTCTGTCCACTTAAAGAACGCTGAAACAGTTGACTGCTTTGTGCATTGCCACTTAGATTTAGAAGTGACTCATAAGATTTTAGTTCGGGTAACTTAATATTTAAATCAACCAAGCCTACTCGACCACTCGCTATCTCTCGCAAATGAATACCAACTGCTGTCACAACAGCACTGACTTGTAAATTAGGCGCTTTGGCGTCCAGCTCACCAGCAAGACTAAACACGGTAGGAATGACACTGGTTGAGTTTTCACTCCAAGATTTTGGCCAGGCTTTTCCAGGATTACCGTACCAGGAAGTGCGACTTGCATAACTGTAGCCGACAAAGTTCTCAGCAATAGGCTGTTCACCGCTGAAAGCACCAAAATGCACGGTTGAACCTAAAATTTTTGTCTGTCCATTTACCATTAACCGACCGTGCACCTGAAGCACACCCTGTGCACTAGTTGCTTTTTTCAGCGGACCCCATTGGCGTGTGGAGCTTATCGCATAGCTATCCGGAGCAGGTTCACTGTGTCCTCTCGCATCTTCTATAAACTGCAAGCGGTGCTGATTACACTTTACTTGAAAATGCCCATCACCCATTACAACTACCCGGCTTGACACATTATCCAATTCACTACCTTTGATAATCAAATCTTTAGTGATCAAATTAATTTGCAGCCAAACCACTTGTGCATCACTTTCAAACTGAATAGCACCTGCACTCATCAGCTCAACGGCATGAACCTTGTCCATCTGCCCTAGATGAACGCCGTTTTTTCCGGATAAGATAATGCCCGCATTCCCGGTAAGAACAGCTTGACTACCCTGAAGCGTATACCCAGATAAGCGCACATATCCTTGTCGAGCAGCTAAATCCGGGTTATGGGTTCTATTACCTAAAACCAATGCACCACCTGCAATCAAAATACAATCTGTCTCTGCCCGCTGATTGCTTAATACCGTTAGGGAACCACTGGCCTGATGCTGCAAGGCGCCATGTGGGTTGGCATAAACTTCATCTAGAATGATATTTCCCAACCATTCAAACTGTAACAACCCAGGAGTGCTCAGCTGTTCATTATCAATATAACAATCACCACCGCCATGGATAATATGGATAGTGGTATCACTTTGCACTGGATATAATATCTGTAAATCCTTAGCCTCGAGTGTAACACCGGCTTGTCCTTGTATAAGATCTGACTCATGTTCAAGGGCCTCAGCTTTTAAGTGAACATATCCTGCACTGGAACCGATAACTGCTGCTACCACAATCTCAGAGGCCAAAACAGTCACATTGCCTTGAATTTTCAAATCTTGCACAAGACGTATAGGAATACTGGATTCGATAACTATTTGAAGCGCTGTTGTCTCTGCTTCAATAGAGATCTCACCTTGATTGAACAGTAATCGGCATTCTGCAAAACCCTCTAGCTCAAATTGAGCATCATATTCTTTATCGTAAAGGATGTTACGTGCACCATTTCTATCGAAACGGTGCACCTGCAATCGACTTTCATCTAAAACAATCTTTAAAACAGGTAACGATGCAACATTTTGTTCTATTCTCATAGAACCTAATGGTCTTTGAGAAAAACCTGAAAGAAGCCATTTCAGACAACTATGGTCTAAAATTGAACAACTGGTATAAGTGGGCAAACCCCAAACATCTTGAGGCGATAGATTTAATAGAGCGCCAACCAGCTCGGTATAAGCAAACTTCTCTGCTCCCGTTATACTTTTACGTAGTGCCTGTAATCTCTCCAACAGCTCTTCCTGGATGGAAGCTCCAAAAGGTGCCTTAACTAATCTTTCTCGTGCTTTAGGAGATAACTGTTGAAGGGCAGACAAGCAATACTGCAATCGATACCGCTCAGTATCCGAAAAATACGGTTTTGAATTTATTCTCGAAGCAGCAATAGATGAACTGTTGAAATGAGCTCTTTGACGTTCCACTCGTAACATTGTTGTATATCCTTATTTTTATAATTAGAGCGCAGCACCTAACTAAAAGCAGAATTACATAAATTTTTCTTTTTGTAAACGATCACATTACAAAGATTAGAATCCATGGGCAAGGACGAATGCTTTTATCTTTATATTGTAATGAATGGACTTGCATCTTCGATGAAATATTTTTAATGCTATTTAACCAAAGAAAAACAGGTAACTTAAGTTTATAGCTCGACCGATTGACACAAATCAAACCGAACGAGATTTCAGAGAATTTCCAAATAATTAACACATAAAAATGTCACACCCTGAGCATTATTCCAACAATAGCATTTAAAAGAGCAAGTGTAGCTCCTAAAAAACCCAATGTTCGATATTTTCCTTTTGCCATATAACCACTGAAGCAGATAGAACTAATTCCTGTAAGCAATCCTAAAGGTGGCAGGAGCCAACTTAATACATTTGACCAAGCAATACAGCTAATCAACCCGTGATTATTCTTTTCTTTTTCCATATACCAAACGGGAAATTTGATCCCAATATAAATAGCCATAAAAAATAAAAATGCTAAAGCCATAAATGCAATACCAAAATACTTACCTATTAGGAAACCTACCATGGCACTTGAAACACCTATGATTTTTTGCGCAACCCAATTCTTTAGATCAATTGTTTTTTTATCTGTATGTATTTTCATATCGAACCTTACCAAATCTTAGAGTTACGACGTAACTTTGAAAATCATTGTTCCCATGGCTACCTTTCAACAAATTTCGATTGAAACTTGTCTTTGGTTTATAGAATGACATATTTAAAATAGCTTTCAATCGGTTTTTTATCCGATAAAAAATCAAGTGGATCTGTAGCAGTACCACAATAAGGCTTTAGTATCATTGCGACACCCCAACTTCTGATCAACCGAGCAATATCAACAGCAATTTAATCCAAGCGGATTTTAACCTATCAAAAACCTCGAGCACCTAGAAACCAACTAATCTCCTGCAACAAAACAACACAATTCCCCTCATTCTAAGCTAGCCCTACGACAAATTGGTTGACTTTCCAAACCCAAGGGGTAAAATGTGCTCAGCAGTAGTGAGAAACCGCACAGCCACTGATGTATGTGCACAAACTACCCAAGGAGATTTGACATGTTAACTTCAACAACCGCCCCTAAAACCTTAAGCCCAGCACAACAAAACGCTGTCAATGTAAAACTTCTAGATGCCATCCTATACCACAAGCACGATGACTTTGACGCGGCCCTAGCCGAAGGTGCCGATATTGAAGCAATGGGCGTTGACTGGGACGAGAGAGACCAACCCACACATGAAACTCCTCTAGCAACTGCGGTGGGTTGTACTAACGTTTATGCGGTTGAGCAACTTATTGCTCGTGGTGCTGAGCCGGATACTTGCTTACGACATGGATCATCGGCAATTTACACTGCTGTAACACAAGGTAACCCTCAAGTACTTAGGCTTATTTTAGACAAAAGACCGCAACTTCCCAAAAAACAAGTCTCTGCTGATGATACATTAACTCAAGTAAACTTATTACATTCATCCCTGATTAGCTTCCCATCGTATGCACTAATTGAACTTGGTAAATGGAAAGACGACGCTACAAGAGACCTGTTGCGACACTTCTATGCCGACAATGAAGTAACTATACCCGACAACTTAGAGGTTGATTTTACTGGTAACATTCCGGTCATGAAACTCTT
This sequence comes from uncultured Legionellaceae bacterium, assembly GCA_964351705.1. GTDB lineage: Bacteria > Pseudomonadota > Gammaproteobacteria > UBA6186 > Azoamicaceae > CADEGZ01. The sequence goes on along the minus strand of CAYGPC010000014.1, from coordinate 16,056 downwards.
GCTTGATATACACCCTGAATTGTTGGTAAAGCCCGCCATAATCAAAAAAACAGGTGAACAATTTACTGTATTAGATGTGGTCAACAACCCACAACGATATAAGCATCTATTTACCGATGGCACTGACGCTTTAGAGCTGGCTATTTATATGAATGGCATGGCAAACAATGATGTTATTAAGTTCAAGATAAGTTTAACAAACTGTTTGAATAGTGATCCAATCCCTGTCACAGTTAACTTTGATTTCCGTTTTCTTCGCGCAGCTTTTGATGCAAAAGCTAAAGAAGCACTTCCTGTGTACCAACAAGTCAAAAGAGTTGAGACACGAGTAGACTCCCTCGAATTACAGATTGAAGAAATTGCCGCTACCCTAGGTCCCGTCCTTGGAAGAATGGCCGCTGCGGAACGCGCGATTTCTGGTTTATCCATGGAGCTTGAACGACAGCATCCTTATTACAAAGAAATCAGTGCTTTAGAAGCGATTCCTGTTAAGGAACGTTATTTTGATGTGGTATCTAGACAGCTGTACGTTATGCTCTCAGGATACGTCATGATGAGCTCAGACTTATCTGAACGAAATAAATCTACCATTGGCGATTGTGGTGTATCGGTTGCTAGATTCCTAGGTGAAGCTGTGCCGTCTCCTTGGGGAACCCTATTTAAGGTAGGTGCTTTGGTCGGTGAAATTGCTGTTGAAAAAGTTGAGCGAAATCGTTTTGAGCGAATCACATCACTCTTACCAGTCGATCGGCTACAGGGGTATGCACAAGAACTGGGGTATTTATTAACGACTCAAGTGTTCCAAAGATTTGAAGCAGCAGGTGGCGCAGTTAATACCTTAGAGGATGCGGCTCAATTGGATGCTAAAAAACGTTTTGCACCTGTATTAGATTTAGCCAAAACCACATTTAAACTTGCCATTGAGAGTGTTTACAGTGTTAGCAAACCGGATATCGATGGATCACTTTCAGCAACCGGCAGAGCCAATGCTTTAACCGACCGCATCCTTGATACGGTTACAGCTTCTGCAAAACTGCAAAAAAAGGTTTTAGAAAAAGCTAGCCAGAATGCAGGAACTCTAACCCTCGCTTACGACTCCAAACGTAATGGCACATCAGCACCCGATGCAGATGAGCTTGCACAAGCTCTAGAGGTAACAGATGAAGTCGCTAAAGCTGCCAAGAAATCTAAAAAGTGTGTCATTATGTAACTTTTGTTGCTCAAATAAATTTATTTGCACCCACACTCAAGTAAAACATAGGCTCAATTTAGCAGTCCAAACCTAAACCAAGCGATACTAAGCTTAGTTTAGGAGGTTTTGTTGTGTCTACACCTGATCCATTAGATTCTAACACAGATATTGCTGTATTTACTGCATCTATAGATCGTGGAAAAATAAGGGAAGCTCGCAAGAAATCCCCACGCAGCTCATCCACTGTAGCAAGCACCGACGACACCCTGGCCGCTGACATCCAAGAAAAAATAAGACAAGATTGTGTAACTCGAGGTCTAACTGTTGCATCTGATAATGGCGAATTAAAGATCACTGTTGATGGCGCAACGATTACGCACTTAATTGTAAAAGACCCAACAACGAATCAATCCATTAATCAAATTAAAGTCAACTGTGACGACATGACGGAAGAATGTCTTAATGAACTTATGCACCAAATTAATTTACATTCAGGAGAATTTAGCTTAAACGAAATAGGTCCTGAAAATGTTTTAAAAGTTATTCGTGCCAGTCAATCCTATGGAATCTTTAACAAATTCCATATAAGCCTTTTCGATATAGAAACAATAGAATCCCTTCCAGATACTGATGAGACTAAGAAAAATTACCAATCACTCATTAAATCTAGTAATCCTGCAGCCCCTCCGGCACCTCCACCTCTTCCTACTCCTGCTGATCTTGCAGCAGCGACAAGGAAAGTTGCGGGGACACCGCCAACTACTACTCCCGCTGCAACACCTGCTGCACCTCCTCCTGCTGCTGCTGCGACATCAACCTCTCTTTCATCAGCAGCTCCGGTAACACCAACTCCCCCTATTGATTTTCCTCCTTTTAAGGGAATCAAATTTTATGAAAAATTACATGATCAAAACCCAGGAACCACACTTGAAGAACTCCTAGCATCATACAATACAAATGCTATCCAAAATCTTTCCCAAATGAGAGTGACTGACAATGACAGTCTGCATAATTTTAAAGTTGAACTATTAAAAACATTTGGAAAAGATAAAGTTTCACATCCTATGAAGCAATCTGGAATAGGGAATATTCCACTCGGTAAACTGTCAACTCCTAAATCTAAAATAGGTCAAGCTTCACCTGAATCAATAAATAATGCAACGAATATTATTGATTATTTAAAACAAGTCTCAGAATACAAAGAAAAAAAGGAAGAAGCTGCCGCTGCCGCTACCGCCGCACCTCCATTAACTGCGCCTCCCGCTGCGACACCTGCTAAAGCTGCCGCTGAGGCTGCCGCTACAGCAAAGGAAGAAGCTGCCGCTGCTGTTCCTCCGCTGCCGCCTCCATTAACTGCGCCTCCCGCTGCGACACCTGCTAAAGCTGCCGCTGAGGCTG
>CAYGPC010000014.1:0-13366 GCA_964351705.1 uncultured Legionellaceae bacterium | reverse complement strand
CCGCTACAGCAAAGGAAGAAGCTGCCGCTGCCGCTAAAGCTGCCGCTACCGCAAAGGAAGAAGCTGCCGCTGCCGCTAAAGCTGCCGCTCCTTCTACTCATGCCTCTGGTGGTTCCTCAACTTCACTAACTTCTGATGCTGCGCGCCTCGCTGCTCAAGCTCAAGCTGAAGCTGCTTCTAAAGCTCAAGCTGAAGCTTTACTCCTCGCTGCTCAAGCTCATGCTGCCGCTGAAGCTGCACGCCTCGCTGCTGAAGCTCTTGCGGCCGCCGCTGATCCCATACCCAAACCCTTAGTTTTTTCTTATAAAAAGAGGAAAGCTTCTGCTACAGAAAACAAGAAAAGTGCCACATTATCTGCTGAAAACAATGTTCCTGAAATTGCAGAAAGTATTAAGAAAGAAGTAGAGGAGTTTAATAAAACCAAACCTGAGGCTGAGAAGCTTAACTGGAAAGTTGAAGTCAGTGCGGATAAGAAAAACGCCACAGTACGTGAAAGCAGTGCTGCCGATGCTCAAACATTAATGACTATTGATCAAATCCAGCCCAAACAAGTTAAAATATCATTTAATGCTCCAACGACTTCACGTGAGATTGCTATAATCGGTTTGCAAACTTGTGAAGCCCCTGTTTTGGATACAACCAGTGAAGCAGACATGCTCGTTTTCGCGAAGGCATCTCGTGAACTTGACATCGATCTGAAATTTTCTCCAAAAGTCATGGAACACCTTAAAGGTAAGCTAGATCGTGGGGAAGATCTCGACACTGATCTCAAAGATGTCTATGATTCACAACCAGATTTAGACGCTACAAAGGCTTCAGCACCCAGAAGATAATAGGTCCCTTGCCTACTAAATAGTTGGAACTGGTATTAGGCGATCTTAGTGTGATCTTCGGCAATTAACACGTATATTGCTGGCAAGACGAATAGGGTAAAGAAAGTACCTATAGCAATGCCAGTGGCGATAACTAATCCTATGTTAAACCGACTTGCCGCCCCTGCCCCAGTAGCAAATAAAAGTGGCAGAACCCCTAGAACCGTAGCCGCGGTTGTCATCAAAATAGGACGCAGTCGAATTGCCGCTGCCTGCTCTACTGCAGTTCGTTTCGCATGCCCGAGCAATTGCAATTCATTAGCAAATTGTACAATTAAGATCCCATGCTTACTGATAAGGCCAATCAGCGTCACTAAGCCTACTTGGGTATAAATATTTAGGCTCGCTCCACCTACCCCAAGATTAATGAAAAGCAATGCACCAAAAATCGACATAGGTACACTCACAAGAATAATTAACGGATCCCGAAAGCTTTCAAATAGCGCCGCTAGGCAGAGAAAGATAATCACAAGTGCGAAAAAGAAAATGTACAACAGTGCGTTCCCTTCTTGTATATACTGTCGAGATTGCCCTGCATAATCTACGCTGTACCCATTCGGAAGCACTTCATCAGCAATCAATTTAAGGCTGTTTAACGCTTCCCCCATGGTCACACCGGGTAGGGGTACACCAGAAATTGTAGCTGCGTTCAATTGCTGAAAGTGATTTAGAGATTCAGGGACGACTTTTCGCTTAACGTGTGCAACGGTTGATAAAGGCACTGACATCCCATTTGCTGCAGTAATATAGTACCCTAGAAGTTGTTCAAAATTAAGCCTTTCCGCACGTTCAAACTGTGGGATCACTTTGTAAGAACGCCCAGCCATACTAAAGTAATTAGTGTAATTTCCACCTAAACCAAAAACTAAGGTGTCACTGATGTCTTTCATGGTGAGTCCAAGCTGTGAGGCTTTTTCTCTATCGAAATCAACCGAAATTTGTAGTTTATCAATTTTAAGATCACTATCAAAAAACATAAAGATGCCACTTTCTTTTACTTTTTGGGTAAAATTTTCAGTCACGCGGTTAAGCTGAGGAAACGGATCGGTGGTTCCAATCACAAATTGTATAGGTAAACCTCCGCCACTACCGGGCAAAGGCGGTGGTTGAAAGGAGATGGCTCGCGCCCCTGCAATATGAGTCAGCTTTTGTTGTATTTCAGGTTGCAATACCATTGTGGTTTTTTGTCGTTCTTCCCAGGGCTTTAGTACCATACCAGCAATACTAGAGTTTACGCCACTCATACCGTCGATTTGAAACACATGCTCTGTTTCTGGATATTCAGCAAAAGTATCATAGACTTGCTTCGAGTACAGTTGCGTTTGCTGTAAAGTAGCATTCGGCTGAGTACTGAGGATCGAAATAATGATCCCTTTGTCCTCCTGAGGTGCGAGTTCCTTTTTTGAAGTGCTGTACAAATAATAGATCCCAACCAGAATAATGATTGAAAACACAGCCACTACCGGCACATAGTGTAAAGTCGAATGTAATTTTTTTTGATAGCTTAAACTCAACTGCTCGAACTTGTCATCGATGTATAAGGAAAATTTATTCGTGCTTTCCTTCTTGGATCGCATGTATTTTGCACACATCATCGGTGAAAGTGTTAGTGCCACTACAGCAGACACTGCCACTGCTCCTGCTAGCGTAAAGGCAAATTCTGAAAAAAGAGTACCCGTTAAACCACCCATGAAACCAATAGGTAAATAAACAGCAACCAGGACTAATGAAATACCAATGATTGGACTGGCCAGTTCTCGCGCCCCTTGAATGGCAGCATCGAATCCAGATTTGCCATCCTCCATATGACGGTAAATATTCTCAACAATTATAATTGCGTCATCCACCACCAATCCAATAGAAAGCACTAAAGCGAGTAGAGTTAATAAATTAATAGAATACCCAAGCAAGTACATAATGAAAAAAGCCCCCACTAAAGAAAGTGGAATGGCCACGACTGGAATGATAACGGAACGAATGGTACCCAGAAAAAGAAAAACAACCAGCGATACAATAATCAATGCATCCAGGAGTGACTTAATAACTTCATCAATCGAGCTGTTTACAAACTTGGTCGCGTCGTAGATAATCTTCCCATTTAGCCCTATCGGAAACTGCGACTGGATCTCAGGAAATATCGCTTTTACGCGATCGATAACCGTTAATAGGTTCGCATTGGGTGCCACTTCAATACCAACATATACCGCTTCCTTGCCATCAAAGCTTACAGCGCTAGTGTAATCATCCGATCCCAGTGTGACATTGGCGACATCTTTAAGCCGCACAAAGGCCCCTCCTTGTGAGAATATAATAAGTTTTTCGAACTCATCTACTGAATGCAAACCTGTTTCAGCTACAAGATTTACCGTAATCATATTGCCTTTGGTACGCCCTACCGCTGAAATCACATCGTTATTAGCGAGCGCTTGAGCCACATCTTTTGTGGTGATTGAATACGAAGCGAGTTTCTGCGGATCAAGCCAGATACGCATTGCAAACTGTCTTGCACCGAGGATCTGAGCTTGCTGCACACCCGATACGGTTTGTAGCTTTGGTTGTACAACTCGGATCAGATAATCTGTGATCTGATTGCTAGCAAGCTCCGTACTGTAAAAACCAATATACATAGAGGCAACGCTATCGCCTATGGAAAGATTAATTATGGGTTTTTGAGATTCCCGCGGTAACTGGTTTAAAATCGAGTTTACTTTTGTGCTAATTTCAGTCAGTGCTTTATCCGGATCATAATCTAATTTTAAATTGGCTTTAATCATACTAACATTTTGAGTGCTACTTGAGGTGAGGTAGTCTATACCATTGGCTTGTGCGATAGCGTTTTCAAGTGGTGTTGTAATAAAGCCAGCAATTAATTCAGGATCCGCACCTATGTATCCCGTTGAAACAGTAATCACTGCATTTTTCATGTCTGGGTATTCACGAATGGGAAGCTTACTGACCGCTTGTAATCCAAACACCAGTATAAGCAAACTGACAACGGTTGCTAAAACCGGCTTACGAATAAATACATCTGTGAATGTCATGACCGCTATTCATCCACCGTCTGTGGAGTTGGATCGTTTCCAGGTAAAATGGTGTTATTGATCAATATGCGATCACCGTTTTTTAACTTAAATTGCCCGCTGGTCACAACCCGATCACCTTTTTGGATCCCATCCGTAATGGCTATCTGATCCCCACGGGCTTCCCCTACTTTAATAAATTTTTGTGTAGCTGTTAGCTCAATGTTTCCTTTTTTATCAGGCTTGTTTTCAACAACCACAAAAACCGTTTCACCATAAGGGTTATAGGCAATTGCCGTTTGAGGCAGTGTTAAATATTGTACAGGATCACTCATGGCCATTTGTACGGTTACAAACATCCCAGGCAAGAGTTTTTGCTCCGTATTACAAATAGTTGCCTGTACATGTATGTTTCGAGTTTTGGGATCCACTTTGGGATCAATGGCGCTGATTTTTCCAGAAAATTGCTTATCTGGATAGGCATCGCTTACCACGGTAATGTTTGATCCCGCTTTAATATTTATAAAATTTTGCTGAGGTATATAAAAATCGACATACACATACTCTAAGGATTGCAAGCTCACAATCTTATCCCCAGGGTTTAAGTATTGGCCTTCATTTATTTCAGAGACACCTAAATACCCAGAAAAAGGTGCTCTTATTAGTTTTTTTGCAATCATTGCCTCTTGCTCAGCCACTTGTGCCTTTTTGCTTTTCAAGTCAGCATACCCTGCATCGATCGTAGACTCACTGATCGCCTGAGCTTCAAATTGCAGCTTATCGCGTTCATAAGTGATCTGGGAGAGTTCTGCCATCGCTTTTAGCGATCCTAGGTGTTCGAGATCGGAATCTATATTCAGTTCAACCAATAAGTCCCCTTTCTCTACTTTATGGCCTGAGGAAAATCGTATGTGTTTAATCATGCCTGCCGCCTCCGTTGTGATCTCAGTGCCTTGCATAGCACGTAGACCTCCTGAAAGCTGTAGCTTGGATTGCCAGATCTGATAATCAACGGTTTCAGCGGACACTGCAACGGCTGGCGACTTATTGCCACCCATGTATTTCTTAAACATCATCATTTTGAACATCTGGAAAGCAAAAATGGCACCAAAAAACAAAGCACAACCGACAAGCATCTGGATCATTTTTCTTCGCATGGCTGATTTTCCTAACAAAACCGGTTTTTATATCAATGACTTGACGTTAGGATCCCCCCCCAACATCAACAAACTTCCAAATTATAGTATATTTTTAGCTTGCTAACTTCTTGATATACTAAAGAAAGTAACTGGTTATTAAATCAGATATTTTCTGCTCTTTCTAAGCTGACAAAATAGGAAAGCAAGCGATACAATGGGAAAATTTTCACACATGGGACTGATCTTATGGGATTTCTAAAAGGTAAACGCGCTTTAATTGTTGGACTGCTAAGTGATCGTTCAATCGCGGCAGGTATTGCCACCGCTATGCACGAGCAAGGTGCCGAATTAGCTTTTACTTACCAAACTGAGAAGTTCAAAGATCGAGTGGCCAAACTAGCCAGTGGCTGGAACTCTTCTATTGTTCTCCCCTGCGACGTCAGTGAGGATCAGCAAATTACGGATCTTTTCACAAGCTTGCAGAAAGAATGGACTGATGGCTTCGACATTTTGATCCACTCCGTGGCTTTTGCCCCAGCCGATCAACTCGAAGGAGATTACGTCAGTAATGCTACCCGTGAAGGTTTTAGAATCGCACACGAAGTCAGTAGTCACAGCTTTCTAGCTCTGGCACAAGGTGCCATGCCGTTACTTGAACCGCGCCAAGGCTCCATGCTCACACTCACCTATTTAGGCTCCGAACGAGCCATCACTAACTATAACGTGATGGGTCTTGCCAAAGCGAGCTTAGAAGCAAACATGCGCTATATGGCAGCAAGCCTCGGTCCTAAAGGTGTTCGCGTCAATGCGATCTCAGCGGGCCCCATTCGTACTCTAGCGGCTTCAGGGATCAAAAGTTTCCGTAAAATGTTAGATTACAACCAAAAAATATCGCCGCTGCGTCAAAATGTCACCATTGAACAAGTCGGCAATGCCGCTGCTTTCTTATCTTCGGATCTGGCTTCTGGGATCACGGGAGAAATACTCCACGTAGATGCGGGTTATAATATTATGGGGCTTGGCGATCCAAATGATGAATAGGAAAAAGCCTACTTTTTCCTAATAAACTTCATCATACGTTTGCGCTTGTACTCTTGTCTCGGCGTCAATTTGTTTCGACGCCCTGCGTAGGGGTTGTCTGAAGTTTTATACTCAATGCGTACAGGCGTTCCTTCCAGCTTGAGTGCTTTACGAAATAAGTTCATTAAATAGCGCGTATAGCTGTCTGGGATCTTGGCGGTTTGATTACCATGGATCACAATCAACGGTGGTAAATGTCCACCCGCATGAGCGTAACGTAACTTGATCCTACGCCCTCGTATCATCGGTGGCTGGTGTTGTTCCATGGCTTCTTCTAAAATGCGTGTTAACCGAGAAGTTGCAACACGTTTTGTCGCTGAATGATAAGCTCGATGTACTGAACCGAATAAATTACCTACTCCGGTACCATGCATAGCAGATATAAAATGTACTTTGGCAAATAAAGCAAAATTTAATTTGAAGTTTGTTTCAGTTTTAACGCGCGTGCGCTGCTCAGGATCCAAGCCATCCCATTTATTGATTGCAAGCACAAGTGCACGACCCGACTCCAGAATATAACCAAGCAAGCCGAGATCTTGATCTGTGATCCCTTCTCTAGCATCCAACACCAAAATAACCACATGTGAATCTTTAATTGCTTTTAATGTTTTCACAACCGAGAACTTCTCAACCGCTTCAAACACCTTGGCACGTCTTCTCACCCCTGCCGTATCAATTAACGTATAGTGTTTACCCAGTCGTTCTAGCTCAATGTAAATACTGTCTCGAGTTGTGCCTGGTTTATCAAAAACCACAACACGATCATCGCCTAACATTCTGTTGACTAAGGTAGATTTTCCGACGTTTGGACGACCGACAATACCGATTCTGATCCCATCGTGCTCAGGATCTGCTTCAGCAATTTCTTCTTGCTGCGGAAAATGCACGGAAATTTTCTCAACGAGTTGTACGATCCCACGGCTTCGACTGGCGGAAATAGGGATTGGAGCTCCTAAACCAACTGCATGAAAATCAGCAATAGCAATATTAGGATCTAAACCATCGGTTTTGTTGGCAACTAAATAGAGTTTTTTATTTTTTAACCGCAGTGCTTTGGCAATTTCTTCATCAAGGGTGGTTAAACCCGCTTGTGCATCCACCAAGAATAAGACAACATCCGCTTCTTCTATTGCACGCCATGATTGCATTTCCACTGCACTGTCTACTGTATCCTGATCTGCACCTAAACCACCTGTATCAATCACAATAAACGCATGATCGCCAACTTTGGCATCGCCATATTGTCTATCGCGGGTCACACCCGGTAAATCAGCAACAAGTGCGTTTCGGCGCTTGGTGAGCTCATTAAACAAAGTCGATTTGCCGACGTTAGGACGGCCAACAATGCTCACAACTGGCATCATAATAGGAGACTCCTAGGGATTTGCTTCAGTGGTATAAGCGGCAACTTTCCCTTCTCGCCCCATTACATACAATATAGAGTTTTGCACGATCGGTGGGACATTAACGCCCTGACCATTAAAAGATAATCGTGCTTTAAAAGCACCATCAACTTGTGATATCCAATGCAAGTAACCATCTTCATCTGCTGCAACTAAATCGTTTCCATACGCTACTATAAATAACTGACGCCCAAATAACCCTTCCTGTTTCCACAAAACTTTACCATTCTGTGGTTGGATCGCCCATAACACACCTCGATCATCTGCTACATAAAGTGCTTTTTTTGTTAGAACTAATTCAGAATAAGAAGAAATCTGTTTTTCCCAAATTAAGTTCCCTGAATCGGCTTGTAGCGCTACCAGTGAGCCTTGATAACTTATTGCATAAACAACATCATTATGTACAACAGGTGTTGAACTGACATCAATCATGCGCTGTAGATCTGAACGACCTTTAAAATTTGATAGTGCTCTTTCCCATATCATATAACCATTCAATCGGTTAAAAGCCGCAAGTTGACCACTCGCAAAACCTACAATCACGTTTTGATCGGATAACACTGGGCGCGCACTGTGTTGTAAGACTAACGCCGGTAAGGTGGACTGGTATTCCCATTGTTGCTCACCCGTTTTACTGTTAAGTGCAATCAATTTCCCACCAAGCGTATGTACAAAAATCTGTTTTGAGTCAACAACTGGCGCAGCCAATATTGGGCTCTTTACAGAGGCACGCCAACCTGACACACCTTCTTTTTTGCTAAAGTTCAATAGATTTCCCGATTCTGTGCCTAAAAAAATCTCCTGGGCAGACACAATAGGTCCTGCAGTGAAAGTAGCCTGTGTCTCACGCTGCCATTGCACTTTCCCCGATTTAGGATCTAGGGAAACGAGATGACCTTTATGATCCGCCACAAAGATTGCTGAATTTGTTACCGCTAAGTTCAGACGACCATCTGTTTTGCCTACACCTGAGGTGTTGGTATTGGACCATACCTGTTTAGGATGAAAACGCTTCGAGGCAATCTCTGGCAGAGGAGATTTTTCCAATACCTCAGAGTGGTGCTCAATAGAACTACAACCTGCTAGCAACAAACCACTTAAGAGAACCGTAATTTTTTTATACACTATTAATTTTCCTTAGGACCAAGTTCAATTTGCTTGAGCTGCAACCGTTGGTTTGGAGCACCAGGAATCGCTGTTTGCATGGCCATTTGATAAGCCTCACGAGCTTCATCTTTTTTGTTCTGTAAAAGAAAAATGTCACCGCGTGCTTCTTGAAAGATGCTTAAAAAGCTCTCAGAAGCAAGCTCTGTGTTTAACATATCCAAAGCCTCTGTATACTTCTTTTCTTCTGAAAGAATGCGTGCCATGCGCACTTTTGCAATTTCTAGAACCGGACCGGATTTTTCTTTTGCAATGACAAATTCCAATTGCTTACCAGCAGCGCTCAAATCACCTTCCTCAACGGAGAGTTTAGCAAGCATCAAGGCCGCAAGCGGTGCATAAGGTGTTTGTGCATATTTATCCATCAGCTCCTTGGCTTCTACTGCTGCTTCTACTGTTTTTTCAGCATCTGCCAGTGTAATCATATTGTCATACAATTCTGAGGCGCTCAGCTTTTGTTTTAATTCTTGATTAAAATAATATTGCGATCCAGCATAAGCAATAATAAAAGCACCGAGTCCCAATAGAGCTACTTTTCGGTATTTTTCCCATAGTGTTCTTTCCGTGTTTGCTTTCATCTTCATTCCACCTTTGCGTTTTCCAAATAATCTATTAAAAAGGGTAGCACTTCAGTGTTCAACAGTACACGTTGTTCTGCTGTCTCACGTAAAAATTTTACCCCAACCTTTCCAGCATTCAACTCATCTTCCCCTAAAATCAAGGCTAGCTTGGCTCCGCTCTTATCTGCCTTTTTAAACTGCTGCTTGAAATTTCCACCTCCACAATGCACAACTACGCTCAATTGAGGCAGTGCTTCTCGCCATTCTTCGGCCAACTGAGTTACTTTTTGCCAATCAACATCACCTGAATGAATAACGTAGGCATCAATGCCTGCATTTTCGGTATGTCCCAAGGTCTCTTGCAACAATAAGACACGTTCAATACCCAAAGCAAAACCTACAGCAGGCGTTGCATTCCCACCTAGCTGCGAGACTAAGTCATTGTACCGTCCACCAGCACACACAGCACCTTGCGCACCCAGTTTGTCGGTTACCCATTCGTAAACCGTCAGGTTATAATAATCTAAACCGCGCACTAACCTTGGGTTCACTTCAAATGCAATGTTTGCATCAGTGAGCCCTCGTAACAAAGTCATAAAATGGCTTTTTGCTTCTTTGCCTAAATGATCGGATGCCTTAGGTGCATTTTCAATCAGTTCCGCTAACTCTGGATTTTTACTGTCCAATATACGCAGAGGGTTCGTTTGCAAACGTCGCTTACAATCTGTATCTAAATCATCCACATAGCGTGAAAAATAATCAACCAGTTTTTCACGATATCGCGCCCTATCAGCATGATCGCCTAAGCTGTTCACTTGCAACGTAACCATACTCTCAATACCCAATTTTTTCCACAGACGATTCATCAATAAAATATGTTCAATCTCAATATCAGGGCCTTCCAGTCCAAAGGCTTCGACCCCTACTTGATGAAATTGGCGATACCGTCCTTTTTGTGGACGTTCATACCGAAACATCGGTCCCATGTACCACAACCTTTGTACTTGGTGATAGAGCAAGTTGTGCTCTATCCCTGCTCGCACGCAGCTGGCTGTACCTTCAGGACGCAAACTCAAACTCTCATTATCTTTGGTCGGCAATGTGAACATTTCTTTTTCAACAATATCGGTTACATCACCTATGGAACGTTTAAACAAGGCGGTGTTCTCTACCAGAGGAAGGCGTATTTCTTGATAACCATAGGCGATTGCCACCTCGCGCCAACAACGTTCAAAACGCTGCCATCGCAATGCCGAAGCCGGCAAAATATCAGGCATACCTCGAACGGACTGGAATACTCGCATTAATCGATTGCCTTCTTGGTTCGCAAGTAAGCATCATACTCAGGTGAATTTTCAAATAAGCTGCGTAAAACTAGCGCGTCGCTAGCAACACGTTTAGCGTCACTTAAGCCTATTGAGGCTTGAATACCAAGCCATAATGATCGAGCACTCGGTTCGGTGATCCCACGATAGCGATCTAATAATTGTCGGCTCTCCAAATACTTACCTTCTTTTAAATCTAACTCTGCTAACTCCAACATTGCAGTTAAACGATTAGGATCCCGACGGATAGCAATGTGCAAATATTCTTTTGCGCGTTCCGTGTTTTTAGCTCGGATGGCACATAAACCCGCATTCTCATAAACTTCCGCAACGCGCACGTATGATTTATCATCAAACGCGCTATTAAAAGCACGATCCGCTTCTTTAAAGCGATCGCGTCGGCATAAAAAGGCCCCATAGTTGTTATATTCAGCGCCCTTGGTTTCACTGAGTTTCAATGCTTTTTTGTGTTGATTTTCTGCTTCACGATACTCGCCTGTCATTTCTAAAAAATAGGACATGGCTGAATGTGATTCTGGAATGTTGGGTGCTAGCTTAACCGCCTGAGCTAACTTCGTTTTGGCTCGAACGACCTGCCCTTGAGATAAATAGCCTAAACCCAATTCAACATTAGCAAGTGCCGCTTTACGATAATCTGGTTTTTGAAAGACAAAAGCAGATTTAGTATCCTGCGAAGCTGATGTTTCCTGATTTTCAGATTTTTTACACCCGAATACTAAACACAAAGTGGCCGCAACCACTAGACCTTTCACCACACGTCCATTCATAAATCTCTCCTTACTTCGGTTACACAACCTCTTCCAATACAAATGGAAGCGACGCGTTTAATTCCTTACGCTTCTGACTTCGCCTGGTCCGATCGTTTACTTGTCCAACGAGTTGCCCACAGGCAGCGTCAATATCTTGCCCACGGGTTCGCCGGATCGTTACAATATACCCAGAACGCATGAGAGTCTTTTGGAAAGCTTCCATATCAGCCTGTTTTGAGCAGATGTATTCAGAACCTGGAAATGGATTAAATGGGATTAAATTAATTTTACAAGCAAGCCCTTTTAAAATTTTCGCTAAGGTTTTAGCATGTGATAATTGATCGTTTACACCTCTAAGCATCACGTACTCCATGGTAATGTGTCGATTAGCTCTACCGTCAACAAAACGATGACAAGCAGCTAGGAGTTGAGCAATAGGGTATTTTTTATTTAAGGGAACCAATTCTGTACGCAAGGTATCATTAGGTGCGTGTAATGAGATCGCTAAGGATACATCCGCGTCTTCATTTAAACGATCAATATACGGAACCATTCCCGACGTACTTAAAGTCACTCGCTTCCTTGGTAAAGCGTACGCCAAATCGCTACGCATAATTGACATTGCTGTTATCACTGGTTGATAATTGAGTAAAGGCTCACCCATCCCCATCATAACCACATTTGTCACAACACCACCCTCTAAGGCTTTCAGGCGCTGATTCGCTAACCACAACTGGCCTATGATCTCAGCGGCTGTCAGATTGCGGTTAAATCCTTGTGCGCCGGTTGAGCAAAAAGTACAATTTAAAGCACAACCCACTTGTGAGGAAACACACAAAGTGCCACGGTTTTTTTCAGGAATAAACACGGTCTCAATAGAATTCCCCCCATCCAGACTCATCAACCATTTGATAGTGCCATCAGATGAAATATCTTCTCGAGTCACAACAGGTGGTTTGATACAGCAAAGCTCAGGCAACCGCTCCCGAAACGATTTACTCAAATCCGTCATTGCCTCAAAGTTGTCTACACCTCTATGGTGGATCCAACGAAAGATTTGGTTCGCTCTAAAAGATTTCTCACCCATTTGACAAAAGAAAGCAGACAGCTCATCCAAACTGAAATTCAGTAAATTGACAGGCGCAGATTCAGCTGAGCATGCTGCAACAATAGCCATATGTTATCGAACCCTTAAGCAGATCTCTTCTGGTTTAAAGAAAAAAGCGATTTCTTCTTGTGCTGCTTCAACACTATCAGATCCATGTACTGCATTTTCATCAATGTTCACAGCGAAGTCTGCACGGATAGTTCCAGGTGCTGCTTCCTGTGGGTTGGTTGCACCCATCAGATCACGATTCAAAGCAATCGCATTTTCACCTTCAAGCACTTGTACGAACACTGGCCCAGAAACAATGAAGTCCACCAAATGTTGGAAAAAAGGTCTTTCGCGATGAATAGCGTATAAAGACTCAGCTTGTTCACGATTGAGCTGAATCATTCGTGCTGCAATGATGCGAAGATCCGCTTTTTCGAAACGCGAACAGATTTCGCCAATGATATCTTTTGCCACTGCATCCGGTTTAATCATAGAAAGGGTACGTTCAAGGGCCATATTGAGTTACTCCAACAACTTTATTGTTAACAACTAAAAAGCCATTATACCCAATTGCTGAAGAATATCCCAGGATCATCTGTAGGAAAATGAGATTTAGAAATAAATTTTTCTTTTAAAAAGTAGCATCTTAAAATCATTGGGAGGTATTTTGGCTCACCGAAAAACTAAGCATCTGTCTTTCTCAACACGCGCTCCCAGGCGTACCAAAAGCAACTCAGCTTTTCCCTGAGTAGTATCAACAATAGTTAATGTAGTAGCCACCAGTTATATATACAGCTTTTTTTAGCTGTAGCTGTTCATCAGGGTTTCCTAAGCTTTGCACTCTGTGCTGCTAACTGCTCTGCAAGTGATCCTTTATTTGAAGTTGTCGGCGCAGCTGGTGGTGAAGAGACTGCTGCAGCTGTAGTTGGTGGTGGCG
>CAYGPC010000013.1:0-58819 GCA_964351705.1 uncultured Legionellaceae bacterium | reverse complement strand
ATCTTTTCCGGTGGAACAAAAGATAAGCAAAACAACTTTGCTAACAGCGGAAATATTCGTAACGCACTGCTTGGTTTGAGCGGCGGTGTTGGCGAAAATATGACCTATGGTCTTACTTTGAATTTTGATGGTTCCAATGCACGCTTCCAAGAAGCTTGGGTTGGCGCTTGTGCTGACTACACTGGTCCTGTTGATAAAGCTAGTGTAAAAGCAGGTCAATTTGTTGTTCCAACAACAATGGATTCTGCTGGTAACTTCGGTACCAAGAACTCCAATATGTTCCTGGAACAATCATTGTCTAACATGGCGTTCCAAGGCCCAGCAAGAGCCTTCGGTGTAAGCGGACAGTTAAGCGCAATGGATATGTTCACATTGACAGGTGCTGTGTATCAACCAGAACACTCAACAACAACTGTTGCTTCATCAACCACCAACTACGGTGATGCTGGTAGAAGTGATAGATTAGGTACTGCTGTTCGTGTAACCTACGCGCCAGTTCATACCGATGACACAGTGTTCCATGCTGGTTTGTTGGGACGTTTTCAGTCTTACAACAGCACAGTTTCAGGTGCACCTGTTTTCACAGGCCCACGTTTTGCAACGGTTCCAGAAGCAGTTGGTCGTAACACGGCTACTTTGCTAGACACAGGTGCTTTGCGTTCCAGAAGCTCTAACCGAGTTGCTGTTGAAGCGTTAGGTATTATGGGTCCTGCTTCATTACAAGCAGAATACAACCAAGTACGCGTACAACGTGTGCCTTTACAAACTTTGGCTACTGCACAGCAGAACCCACGGTTCCACGGTTGGCACGTACAAGCAGGTTATGTCTTAACTGGCGAAACCCGCGGTTATGATTTTGCTAGCGGAACTTTGCACGCTCCTAAAGTAGCTTCTAAATGTGGCGCTTGGGAAATTGCTGCTCGGTTCAGTTATGCTGACTTGATCAACAAAGACATTTATGGTGGCTCAGAGCATAACACCACACTTGGTGTTAACTGGTTTGTGAATGATAACGTTCGTTTAGCTGCGAATTACATCAGAGCAAACATTAAGCCTACAGGAACAACAGCCGGCGCACAGCCTGCTGACGGTTCTAAACGTCAATTGAACATCTTTGGATTACGCCTTGGTGTAAACTTCTAAAGAACTTCGAATACGACGCACGTTTATTTAAATGCCCTACTGTAAGGTGGGGCATTTTTTTTGACCTAAAAAAACACAAGATAAGTATATGGCCAATACAATATTGGTAGAACAGCATAACTTGGCGTAAACTGAATAGATGTTGGCAATACGAATAGATAATCTGGTGAAACCCCTCGTGGCTTTAATCGCCCTTGTCATCCTGTGTGGTTGTCAAAAGCCTGACTCCAATGATCAATTCGAATGCATCAATCGAGCCGTGTATGGTTTTAACAAAGGTGCCGATCGAGTTGTCATTAAGCCCGTCGCTCGTGTTTATCAAGCGCTTTTGCCTTTACCAGTAAAGAAAATGGTGGGCAACTTTTTCCAGAATCTCGGCGAAATTCCAAATGTGGCAAACGATCTGTTGCAAGCTGATTTTGCAGCGGCACGTTCAGATGCCGCCCGATTCATTCTAAACAGTACTTGGGGTATGGCTGGACTGTTTGATATCGCTCAAGCTAAAGGAAACTTGGCACCACATCGGCAAGACTTTGGTCTAACACTTGCGAGATGGGGTTATACCGATTCCCGCTATGTTGTCTTACCTTTCTTTGGCCCTAGTACGGTTAGAGACAGCTTGGCCCGCGTTCCTAGTTATTACATGAGTCTGCCGGCTTATCTTCATTCCGTTCGTTTGCGCAATCAGTTGCTGTTAACACAATATGTAGATATCAGGGCAGGCTTGCTTAAAATAGAGCCAGCATTGGATGAAGCGATTGACGAATATGTTTTTGTGAGAAACGCTTACTATCAACATCGTGATCATGAAATTAAGGGTTACGAAACCCAAGAGGAAACGCAACGGATCCTAGAAGAAGGACCACCCGAATGATGCCATTAACTGCTAAGATTCTAGTCATTGATGATGATCAAAAACTTCGTGACGAAATTACGGAATACTTTGAAGACAATGGGTTTAGTATTGTCCAAGCAGAAGATGGCGAAAAGGGTCTAGAGCTGATTAAAACAGAAAGGCCTATCTTGGTTATTACTGATCTACAAATGCCAGGAATCAGTGGATTGGATGTGCTTAGAACTTTAACCAAGGAATACCCCGAATTACCGGTGGTCGTGATTTCAGAAGAAGGTGGTTTAGACGATGTGATCCAAGCACTTCGTATTGGTGCCTGGGATTATTTGACTAAGCCTATTTCACAAATGCCAGTGCTTGAGCACGGTGTTTGTCGCGCATTAGAACGCTCGCGTTTAATTGAGCAAAACCGTATCTATGCGGAAAAAATTGAAGAAGCTAACCAGGCGCTCAAAAAAAGTTTAGATGTGTTGGAAGAAGATCAAGAGGCTGGACGTAGTGTTCAGATGCGGTTATTACCAAGCAAAGGTGTTGAATTTGGTGATTACCATTTTGATCACAGTGTGTCACCTTCTTTGTACTTGAGTGGTGATTTTGTTGACTATTTTTCTATTAATGAAGATGTTTTTGGTTTTTATCTTGCAGATGTATCAGGTCATGGGGCCTCATCAGCGTTTGTCACGGTGCTATTGAAAAGCCTGGTATCTAAAGTGTTAGGACGCTATCAAGTACAACAAGATCAAACAATTGTTGAACCTGAAAAACTTTTAGCAGAGCTTGGAGAAGAAATCTATTTAGCCAAACTAGGAAAATACTTAACCATGGTGTATGGCGTGGTAGATTTAAAGAACAATACTTTAACGTATAGCATCGGCGGACACTATCCAAATCCTGTGTTACTCGAAGGCGATACAGCGCGTTTTCTGGAGGGACAAGGTTTTCCAGTCGGAATCATGGAAAAGGCCACTTATCAACGCCATAGTATTCCATTAGGCGTCGATATGAAGTTAATGATATTTTCAGATGGCATAGCAGAAATCTTGCCAGAACCCGATATGGACGGCAAAGAGAAAACGCTGATGTCTATGATCAAGGAAGGAAAAGCCTCTATCCAATATTTTATCGACACATTTGGTTTAGAAAACAAAAAAGATTTGCCAGATGATGTGACTATTCTGACTTTGTGGCGCAAGCCGAGTTAAATTAAAATACCTTATCCTCACTGGTTACCCTGACAACGCTCCAAGTCGTTGATCTCTAAAAAGTAATTTTTAGCATTAAATAAGTGCACCCTGAAAATTCTATTGAAAAAAGAGTGGGGCTATCTTGTCTGCGTATTAATAGCGGTAAAATCAAAATCACTATGCTCATGGAACTATTTTAATACACATGACTCCAACTCAGCAGGGAAATTAAAAAATGGTAGTGTGTATATGCCCACTGAAAATACCGATTACGAATCTTTTAATGATATGTCACATGTAGATAAGAGAAATTATCTCAGAGTGATATTTGAAGGTAATATTAGAAATTTGTCATTAAAGGAAAAAGAGTACCTTATTAAAATAATTAGCAGCAAGAAGCCCATTATATATACTCTAGAAAAGGCCTTTCTCGCAAAGCTTAAACATGAAGCACAACCTAGGCCTGAGCCTATCAATAGCAAAATTGCTGCCGAAGAAATGATGGATATGGTCAATGACTTTCGGCAGTTAAATGAGGGTGGGATGCCGGATCTGGCTAGAGACTTCATCCGGGGGCTTTCAGATAGACAAAAAGAGGTAATTGATTTTTATATTGAAGATGCTTTGTATGAAAACGAACCCTATCCCGAAGAACAAATGGAGTTGCATCTACGACGGGGGAAACATTTTGCAGACTACACCGAAGAAGAATGTGCCTTTTCAATGCACTGTTGTACTGCTGTACTAAAAGAACAACTAGGAAATAATGAAGGGATAAGTGAAACTATTATTCGAATTATGGAATTTTGGGAGGAGAAGATTTACCGAAAAATAGATGCTAAAAATCCTCTGACAAAAAATGAAGAGAAACTATTGGGCGCGATTCTTTTATCGGATGTTGCTAATGGTCGTCCGATAGATGAAAAGGAGCAAGAAAACAAATTGCTTGCCGCTGCTATCAATGAGCTAACGGTAGCGAACCTTGGTCCAGAAATAAAAACAAATATTGCGAGTTTTCTATCAGGGAAAAGCACAGTTTTGGAGTTGGTTTCAGATGAATTTATTTCTGAACTTAAGAAACGTAGTGTACATATGCTCATTAGAAACACCAGTTACGAATCCTTTTTTGATATGCCCTTAGAAGAGAAGCAAAATTATTTAAGGGTGATATCGAATGGTGATATTCAGAGTTTATCAGTAGAGGATAGAAAGTACCTTACTAAAATCATTAAGAGTAAAGAGCCCGATATATACACTCTAGAGAAGGCCCTTCTCGCAAAGCTTAAAAATGAAGCACAACCTAGACCTGAGCCTATCAATAGCAAAATTGCTGCCAAAGAAATGATGGATATGGTCAATGACTTTTGGCAGTTAAATGAGGGTGAGCTGCCGGATCTGGCTCAAGACTTCATCCGGGGGCTTTCAGATAGACAAAAAGAGGTAATTGATTTTTATATTGAACATGCTTTGTATGAAAATGAACCCTATCCTGCAGAACAAATGGATTTCTTTCTTCAATCCGGAAAAGACTTATCAGACTACTCTGAAAAAGAGCGTGATTTTTCAATGCATTGTTGTATTGCTGTACTGAAAAATGAATTAGAAAATGATGAAGAAATCAGCCCAAATTCTTTTTCAATTATCGAGTTTTGGCAGATTGAAGTTTATCAAAAAATACAAAATAAAAATCCTCTGACAGAAAATGAAAAGAAATTATGGGGAGCCAGTCTCTTAAGGACGATTTGTACAGGAACTCTGATGCCAGAAGCAGAGCAGAACGCTGTCTTACTTGCCACTGCTCTCAACGAGTTACCTGTAGCGAACCTTTCTAAAGAGGTAAAGTTAAATATTGTAGCCGTTCTATCAAACCAAAGCGAAGTTTTGGAGTTGCTTTCAGATGAATGCTTTTCTGAGCTTAATAAACGAAGATATGAAGGAGCTTTCGCCACCGAAAAGTTTAGAAGGACTGTAGCTCAGTATGAAAAAAAAGCAGGGAGAGCTCAGGAATACCACAGTATAAGTAAGAAGTCTTTGCACTTTGTAGAAGGGGAAGACAAGCCCTTTTTAGTTGACGGATCTATGCTTGAACGTATGAGAGAGTTACAGAAAGTAATGAGAAGCGATGATCCAGAATCAGAAAATTCGTCTTATACCCCTCCCCAGATAAAAGCTCTAAAAGAAGAAATTGAGTTTCAAGGTTGGACCTATGTCTATGATAACGAAAATTTGAATCCGGTCAGCGTTGTTTTTGATAATGACTATAAAGGTTATATTATCGGCCAGGTCTTAGGGGAAGGAGGATTTGGATCGGTCTCAATTGCACAATCCATAGAGTCAGGTGATATATGTGTCATGAAGATGCAACAGAACTCTAATCCCAGCTTGGTTGCAACTGAGGTTCAAGGTAACAAAGATGCGGAAAATTTTGTGGGCGAAAGAACCTGTGGAAAAATTCACTACATGGTTCAGAAATTAAGAGCAGGCACAGAGCTTTATGAGTTGCTAGATAACTACTCCTATGTAAAAGACCATCTTTCAAAGAAGAATGAGCTCCTCGATAAAGGAGAGCAAGGAATATTCGATGAAACGGATTATTACCGTTTAAGATTAAGAACCTTTATCACGCTTAGTGAGAAACTAAAAACTTTACATGATAATGGCAAAGTGCATAGAGACTTAAAGGAACCAAACACAATTGTTGATGAAACTGGTGAAGCTCATATCATTGATTTTGGCCTTATGGTTAACAAGGGAGATGTAGCAAATGTATCAGGAACACCGGGCTATGTTCCTGAGGCCCTTGATAATAAACTCAGACATCCTTACACAGGTAAGGAGGATATTTATGCTCTAGGAGTAATGCTGAATGCTTTTGTAAATAATGAAATGTTTAATGTTTTTTCCAACCCGGTTTATGAAAAAACGTGGAAATTGCGAGATCGAATGTTATGGAAAACTGGAGAAGCTAATGTCCCAGATATTAATGAAGTTTTATCACATCTTCAACTGCTGGATGCGCATATGATTTTACGCAAACCAATGGATTTAAGTTTGGCGGATCCAAAAGCTATAGAGGACTATTATCAAGCCTTTGAGATTGTCCGGAAAAACACCCCCCCCGGTTCGAAGTTTCCTGATATGCAGGTGCATTATGCAAATCCTAAAAAGATACACAAAGAATTCGACGCTGTATTTTTAATGGAGAATGAGCTTAAAAGAGAGTACAAAGATGCACCTGAGTACCTTCAGATATTGATTCTAGAAGGTATTGTGCGCCGCGATAAATACGAACAAGCTAACTACTTGGAGGGCCAGAGTCCTGATTCCTTAAAAGCAATGCAAGAAGCTCTGGAAAAAAAGCGCGTAGCATTTCCGTTAACACCGGAGATGACCACCGTTGTATTTTTAATAGAGGATCAGCTTAAAAGAGAGTACAAAGGTGCACCTAACCACATTAAGAGATTGATTCTAACAGGTGTTTTGTCCCCCGATAAATACGAACAAGCTAAATACTTAGAGCGCCAGAATCCTGATTCTTTAAAAAAAATGCAAGAAGATTTAGAAATAGAGCTAAAGAACGACATATTTCCACAAAAAGTGCGGAAGACCGCTGTCAAAAAGCACTTAAAGCAGGTCCGCTCAGTAATACGCATGAAAAAGCCGAAGACTGAAAAGTCGTTATTATTTTCTAAAATTTTTGGTCGTGCCTCACAAAAAGTCAACTCGGTTAAATCTGAGAAAAATAACAAGCCGCGTCATTGATAAGTAAGCATTTATTTTTACAGGTTCATCGCTAATGTATTTTCTTTGATTTCACATTGGCTAAGATAAATAAGGGGATGATTCTTTTGCCCATGCCCAAACTGGTTGGTTTTGAAAACGGGAAGTTTTATTTCCTGAGCAAAGCGTTTTAAAGTAAAGGTGGTATCGGATGGACCTGAAAAATCACCAAACACTATGGCCTTAGCAGCATTAAAACCACCGGCTTGCTTAATATGCAAGAGTAGACGATCGATTTTATAAGCTGGCTCATTGACGTCTTCCAAAAATATGATTTTTTTTTGCGGATCCATTTCCCAACAGGTACCCATGCTATTTTGCACTAAAGTAGCGTTACCACCCGTTAGTTCCCCTGTTATTTTTCTGCGAGTGGCTGCTTTTTCATTAAGGGGCTTTAGATTTTTAAGTAAAATAGGGTACTGATGAGTTAAGATATCTGCGAGCGCCTTAAAAGTGGTAAGGCTGAGTGTTGGGTTGAACAAGCCTTGTAGTCCACTGGCGTGAATGGTTTTCCAGCCCCAGTGTTGTGAGAGAAACAGATGTAGGGCGGTAATGTCGCTGGAACCGATAAAATACTTTTCTTTTTTAGGTTTTTTCATTTTAGCGAGTTGTTCGATCAGGCGAGCACTGCCATAGCCCCCCCTTAATGCCCAGAGGATATCGGTTTTGGGATCTCGGATCGCTGCTTTGAAGAGACGTAATCGTTCCTGATCAGAATTTGCATGATAGGGAATACCTTTGGCTAAAAGAGATTTTGGTATATGGATATTGAGTTCCGAGAGTTCTCCCAAGGCGCGGAGTATATCGGGTGAGCCACTGGAGGCAGGTGCAATCAGATGGATCGCATGACTGAAAAACGCTTGAAGAAATCTTCGATCCTTTAAAATCGGGTGTCGCTTCATCCTAGTTCCTTCTATACGTTAAAGCGGAAGTGCATGATGTCACCATCTTGCACGATATATTCCTTTCCTTCTAATCGCCATTTACCGGCTTCTTTGGCACCATGTTCACCATTGTGAGCAACGAAGTCGTCAAATGCAACGACTTCAGCTCGAATAAAACCCTTGGCAAAATCAGTATGAATGACGCCTGCGGCGTCTCGCGCTGTGGCGTTAATAGGAACGGTCCATGCCCGAACTTCTTTTTCACCTGCAGTAAAATAGGTCTGTAATCCGAGCAGTGTGTGACCGGCACGAATGAGGCGATCAAGACCGGCTTCTTTTAAACCCAGTTCCGCTAAGAATTCAAGCTTGTCGGCCTCTGAAAGATCCACTAAATCGGCTTCAATGGCTGCACAAATAGGTACAACAACGCTGTTTTCAGCCTTAGCAATAGCTTCAACGGCCTCTAAATACGGATTGTTCTGAAACCCAGATTCATCTACATTGGCGATGTACATCATGGGTTTTGCGGTCAGTAGTTGTAGTGATTTTAAATACCCCGGAGTGGGTTCTTCCTGTTTGAGAGTACGAGCAAGATGGCCTTCGTTGAGATGTGCTTGTAGGGCCTCTATAAATTGTTTTTCAATGATTGCCGTTTTTTCAGTAGTACGGGCCGCTTTATTCGCTTTGAGTAATAATTTTTCAATAGTTTGTAGATCCGCAAGCAATAATTCAGTGTTGATGGTTTCAATATCACTTTT
This sequence comes from uncultured Legionellaceae bacterium, assembly GCA_964351705.1. Lineage (GTDB taxonomy): Bacteria > Pseudomonadota > Gammaproteobacteria > UBA6186 > Azoamicaceae > CADEGZ01. Next base: position 50,217 of record CAYGPC010000013.1, on the reverse strand, counting down.
AGGATCAATAGTGTTATCCACATGTGTTACATCGGCGTTGTCAAAACAACGCACGACATGGGCGATTGCATCGGTTTCACGGATGTTGGCTAAAAATTGGTTACCCAGACCTTCACCTTTAGACGCATCTTTGACTAAGCCCGCAATGTCTACGAATTCCATATTAGAAGGAAGAACCCGTTGAGGCTGGACAATTTTTTGCAGTTGAGATAAGCGTGGATCTGGAATTGGCACGCAACCGACGTTGGGTTCAATGGTGCAGAAAGGATAGTTTTGTGCCGGGATCCCAGCTTTGGTTAATGCGTTAAAGAGAGTCGATTTGCCAACGTTGGGTAGGCCAACAATACCACAGTTAAATCCCATTATTTTGCCTCAGTGTTTTGTTCAAGACTCTCAATGAAAGTAGGGAGTTCTGATAGTGCTTGTTGTATGGCATCTCGGATTTCTTTATCTTCTTCGCGAGAAGGTTTTTTTAATACGTAGTCTGCCACCTGATCTTTGTGTCCAGGGTGTCCAATGCCTATGCGTAGGCGATGAAATTCTGGTGTGTGTAAATGATGCATGATGTCTTTCAAACCATTATGACCTGCATGACCACCACCCGATTTAAACTGAAAGGTGCCGACTGGTAAATCAAGTTCGTCGTGTACGATGAGAACCGCTTGAGCAGGGATTTGGAAATATCGTGTGGTACCTCCAACGCATTGTCCGCTGTGGTTCATATAGGTATTGGGTAATAAAAGACGGCGCTCTTTGTTTTTATGGATCCATCGTGCAAAACGTCCATTCAACTTAGCATCAACTTTCATACTCAGTCGATATTGTTGACAGAGGATCTCTATGAGGCGCGCGCCAGCGTTGTGGCGCGTACCTTCATAGTCCGGGACAGGGTTTCCGAGTCCGACAATCAATCGTATCCCCTCTATTTGAGGTGTACGTCGACCCACGGCTATTTTCCTTTATCAGCAGCTGCAGCAGTAGCGTCTTTGCTATCATCCGCAGCAGTGCTCGCGGGTGTTTCTTTCTCTTCAGCACGTCGTGGTAAGTGGATACTAACAACGGCGTGGTCGTGCTCAGAACCTTGCGAATGAGAGAGTGATACAATCTCAGCGCCTTTAGGTAATTTTAAATCGGACAAGTGAACGATTTGATCCAGCACCGCTTCAGCTAAATCCACTTCAATGAATTCCGGTAATGCGCTGGCAACACAACGAATTTCCACATCGATGATTCGATGGCTGACGATACCACCGGCTTTAACACCTGGGCAGTCTTCTTCATTGGTGAAGCGTAGTGGAACACGCATATTAATTTTGTCAGTCGACTTAACTCTTTGGAAGTCCATGTGTAGAATAGCTTTTTTGAAATGGTGACGTTGCACATCTTTCAAAATAACTTGTTCTTTGCTTTTACCAAAGTCTAAAGTCAATAAGTGAGAATAAAAGGCTTGATGCTCAAGTGCATGCATAACCTTCTTGTGATCTAGTGTAATGGAAGCGGGTGCCTTATTCCCACCATACAGGATGGCTGGAATACGGTCCTCTAGGCGACGTAGGCGGCGGCTCGCACCTTTTCCTTGACCGTCACGCAGTTCTGCGTTGAGTTGAAAAGTAACTTGTGATGTCATGATGGTCTCCTTGAGTGAGATAAAGCATTTTTCCTTGCGACCAGGAAAAGCACACATTCTGCTATAATAAAAACTTTGTAATCCAGTTAACTTCAAAGACCTAGAATGTTTGGTTCGAGGAGTAATCACCGGTTTTGCGGCTCTATTTAGCGAGATCATCTTAACGAATGCGATGGTAAAAAGCTAGCGTCTTTGGGAATAAATAACCGTAAAAAGCGGAAAATGAACGTGTCGCTTTTGCAGTAGATGCAAATGCGCGGTTTTATGCACCTCTACATAATCATAGAATTTTGAGTGTTTTTTTGTTGTATATGCTTTAGGTGAATTAAAAATTTTTTAGTAAAGTACACTACACGTGGATCAAAGAATAGGTTATCATTCGCACAGGTAGAGAAAATATTGAGTTTGGAAGATAAGGAAACAAGATGATAAGTGCAGATCTGCAAGAAGAACTTCAAGATGAAATACACAAAAGCTGTGTAGATTGTGGAGTGGATCGGATCATCGCGTATTGGGATTACGAATTGGAATATTATATCTACTTAGATGAATCTGACATCTGCACGCAATGTCAGGCAAAACAAACTAGCGTTTAGCATTCTGCAACAGTGCCTTGGCCGCTTTTGAGGCCAAAGGGCGTTGTGTAAACCTCTCAACGAACGAACTTATTTCCAAAAGCGCTTCTAAATTTACTCCAGTATCAATCTCCAACCCATCCAGTAAATACACAACATCCTCAGTTGCCACATTGCCCGTTGCACCAGGTGCAACCGGGCAGCCGCCTAGGCCTGTAATGGAGCTATCAATGGTTTTTACCCCCAGTTGTAGGCAGGCGTAGATATTCGCGAGCGCTTGACCATAAGTATCATGGAAGTGTATGGCGAGTTGTTCAGTAGGGATACTGCGGGCGAGTGAGGCAATAAGGTTTTGGGCTTGATGAGGCGTACCACAACCTATCGTGTCTGCTAGGGAAACTTCATAGCAGCCACTCTCAATTAGCTCAGAGGCGACTTTCGTTACCCTATCAAGTGAGACGCTACCTTCAAAGGGACAACCCAGGCAACAAGAGATATAAGCTCGGACGGGAATAGACTGTTGTGCGGCGTGCTGGCAAATGGATTTTATCTGGTTAAGACTTTCTTGAATAGTAGAGCGTGTATTTTTTTGCAGAAAGATCTCTGAGGCGGAACAAACAACAGAAATACTTTTGGCCCCTGCTGCGAGTGCACGTTCAAAGCCAGTAATATTGGGTACTAAGACAGGGTAGGAAATATCAGGTGCTTGTAGAAGATTTTCCAATAACACTTCAGCATCTGAAAATTGTGGTATCAATTGGGGTGAAACAAAACTAGTGATTTCTATGGTTTTTAATCCGGTTGTCGATAAAAGGCTGATCAATTCTATTTTGGTTTGGGTAGGAATGTGCGTCGGTTCATTCTGCAATCCGTCTCTCGGTCCCACTTCAACGATTTTGACACATTTGGGAAAATCCATACATTGACTCAGCATTTCAGGATGCGATTGGTTTGCTTACTTAAGAGTTTAATGTATATTGCGCCTGATACAAGCTACTCCGCTTGGGCGTCTAACTTATTTAATGAGTGATAGGTGAAGAATGCTATAATCTGAAGAGATACTGGTGTCTTTAGGAAGATGACATGCCCTTGCCATTGATTGATGTAGTCCATTTGTCAAAAACCGTTTCAGTAGGATCAGAGTCACTGATCATTCTAGACGACATTTCTTTCTCGGTTGAAGCTGGTGAAACGGTAGCAGTCGTCGGTGCTTCAGGTTCAGGAAAATCAACGTTACTTGGGATCTTGGCGGGACTTGACGTGCCCAGTCAAGGAAAAGTACTTTTTGCAGGTGAGACGTTGAGTGATCTGAGTGAAGATAAACGTGCAAAACTGCGAGCAAAAAATCTAGGGTTTGTTTTTCAGGATTTTCAATTGCTGCCGAACCTGACTGCGTATGAAAATATTGCTTTGCCATTAGAATTGAATGGTACCCCGTCAGTATTAGAACGTTGTACGGATCTATTGAAAAAAATAAATTTGAGTGATCGAGCAAACCATTATCCACGGCAACTGTCTGGTGGTGAACAGCAACGTATTGCTATTGCCAGAGCCTTTGCAGCAGATCCTAAAGTCTTGCTAGTGGATGAACCGACTGGGAACCTAGATCAGAAAACTGCACTACACATCACAGATCTCCTATTTGCTTTGAACGAGCAGCGGGGAACCACTTTAGTCTGTGTGACTCATGATGAAGCCTTAGGCAGACGCTGCCAACGTTCTGTGCGATTATCCTATGGAAAAATTGTTACATGAGAATATTGGTAAGTTCGGCTCTCCGCCTACTGTTTCGAAACTGGAAGAGTGGTGAGTTAAAACTTATTTTTCTTGCTGTTTCCTTATCTGCTGTCTGTATGACTTCCATGTTGTTTTTGACGCAAAATCTCGCCGCTGGTCTGACACGTAGTACCAGTGCGCTATTGGGTAGCGATCTCACTTTTAAAACTAACAATCCAATTGATCCCATGATCATAGTCAAAGCGCACGAAGTGGGGTTGGAAACAACCACAACAGTGTCGATTTTTAATATGGTGGTGCATCACGATGAAATTGTATTGGGTGAGTTGAAAGGCATTGCTAAAAACTATCCTCTACGTGGTGTGATCAAAACACGAGATCAGTTTGGTGCGGAAGCGGAGGTAACTAATACATTGCCTAAAATAGGAACTGCATGGGTAGAACCTCAGTTGTTGGCACGTTTGGGCATTGAAGTGGGTGATTCAGTGGACATTGGTGAATCAACATTTATCATAACGCATGTCTTGTTGGAAGATCCAGATCGCACGCTGAATGTGTTTGGTATGTCGCCACTGCTGGTGCTGAATTATCAAGATCTACAAAAAGTTATCAGTGGTGAATTTGGTGTGCCCCAAGTGAACTACACCTTATTTCTCGCGGGGACAATAGAAGCACAGGGTGCTTTTAGACAATGGCTGACTCCACGACTGCAACCTACAGACACTTTTAGAATTTCCAGTGAAGCGAGTCCACGCATTGAGCGAACCTTAAACCAAATGCACTATTATCTTTCTTTAGCTTTTATTCTTGTAGTGTCACTGTCAGGCATTGCCATTGCCTTGGTTTCCAGACGGTTTAGTCGTCGACAATTTTCTACAGTGGCTCTGTTGCGTTGCTTTGGGGCAAGTCGTTGGTGGGTTTTGCTTTGTTACATTTTACTGCTTTTCATGATTGTATTAGGTGCCGGATGTCTAGGGGTAGCAGTGGGTTGTTTAGCAGGCTATGCTTTTGCACTCCATTTTTTTCAGGATGTGCTTGTTCAGCCAGTAAACTTTTTGGTTGCCCAGCCGTTGCTATTCGGTTTGTCGAGTGCCGGGGTTCTCGTGCTTGGGTTTGCTGTCCCTCCTTTGCTTTCATTGCATCAAATCTCAGCCATTCGGGTATTGCGCAAAAATTTACCTGAACCCACTTTAAACAGATTGTGGGTGTTTATCATACCGACCGGTTTGATTTTTCTGTTGATCTATCCCCAGGTTCAAAGTGCTTATTTAGCCGGGCGGTTGCTTGTGCTGTCGTTGGTTTTGGGGTTAAGTGTATTTGGGGTTATGACCTTGTTGCTGTGGTTGCTTTCAAAACTCAACACTGCTGGAAAGAGTGTGATGTTGCGCAATATTCGAAATCGCCTGAGTGAAAATGGGTTGCAGCTTGTTGCCTTTAATTTGGTTTTCACCTGTGTGGGCGTAGTTTTTCTGGTTCAGTCTGATTTGCTTTCCTTTTGGCAAAAAAATATTGAACCGACTATTCCCAATTATTTTGCTGTTAATATTAGTCCACAACAAAAACCGGAATTTTCCAAGTTTTTGCAAGAAAACCGGGCAGAAGCCAATCACATTTATCCAATGGTGTCTGCTCGATTGGCTAAGGTGAATGATGAACCGGTTGGTTTAGACGGTAAACTGGATGGTTCGAGTCGTTCGCTGCATCGTTTGATTAAAGTGGGTGCTACGAACGTTTTAGATGAAAGTAATCGTATAGTGGCTGGTCGATGGTTTAACACAGAGGACGAGAGGAAGCTTCAGATTTCTGTTGAGAAAAATTTTGCGGAGCGATTGGATATTCAACTTTGCGCTGATGTCGAATTTTTTCTAGGAGGGTAGGCTATAAAGGCCAAGGTTACTAGTTTGCGAGAGGTGAATTGGGACTCGTTTCGTCCTAATTTTTTCGTTTTGTTTCCGCCTGGTGTCTTGGATGCCTTTTCACCTACTTATATGACGAGTTTTTATCTTCCTAATAATAATATACATTTCGCGGGAGCGGTTGTGCGCCAGTTTCCTAATGTAAATCTATTTGACATTAATATGATTTTGACCAAAATGAGAAAATTTCTACAGATGGGCTCAACGCTCATTGAATACCTCTGGTTAATGATCGTTGCCATGAGTTCCGTTTTACTGTTTGCAACGATTCTTGCAAGTTTGGATGAGCGCAAACGAGAGGCAAGATTATTTAGAATACTTGGTGTGAGTCATCTTAAGTTAAAATGGATTTTACTTTCCGAATTTATGTTGTTAGGATTTATTTCAGGTAGCGTAGCCGTTGTGTGTGCTAATGCTATTGTCTACTGGTTGGCTGATCGTGTTTTTCATTTTCCTTTTGTCATAAACGGTTGGTTTGGTTGCTTGTTGCCATTGATTAGTATGTTAGTATTGAGCCTGGGAGGCTATCTAGGGACACGATCTGTGTTTTCAGAACCACCCTTAAGACAAATAGAATCATGAGGTGAACGGTGGAGTTTTTACAAACCCAGAATGGTGAAAAAATTGCTTATCATCAAACTCAAGGTAGTGGTGTGGGTGTGGTTTTTCTAGGTGGTTTTATGTCTGATATGGAAGGCACTAAAGCATTGTTTTTTGAAAAGCTGTGTCGAAAACACGATCGTCCATTTGTACGCTTTGATTACAGTGGTCATGGTGCCTCTTCAGGTGATTTTACCGATGGTACTATTGGGCAATGGTTAGATAATGTGTTGAATGTTTTGGATAACTTAACACAAGGGCCTCAGATATTAATCGGTTCTAGCATGGGAGGATGGTTAATGTGTTTGGCTGCACAGCAAAGAATGCAAGACATTCATGCTTTAATAGGCATTGCTGCTGCTCCCGATTTTATTGAAGATTTTTCGCGTTTAACCAGCGAGCAAGCACAGATGTTAGAAGAAAAAGGTGTGTGCCATATTCCTTGTGAGTATGGAGACAAACCTTATACCATTACTCAAAACTTGATTGAGGAGGCATGTCAACATGTTGTCCTAAAAAGCTCACTCTCTATTCAGTGTCCGGTGAGATTATTTCATGGATTAAACGATACGGATGTTCTGTGGCAGAAGTCGTTGGCTTTAGCCGAATGTATTAACTCTACTGATGTGGTGGTTCAATTGGTGAAAGGAGGTGATCACCGTTTAGCTACTGAGGCCAATCTGCAATTGATTGCTGATCAACTTGTTAAGCTCTTGAATGTAGAAGGATGTTGAGTGCTTGAGCGATAATGGTATACTGCGGTGAAGTAAATAACCTTTAAAGTAAGTTGTGTTACATTGAGTGAAAAAGTAATTATGTATGTCGATGGTGCTTGCCGAGGTAATCCTGGGCCGGGTGGTTGGGGTGTGTATTTACTGTTTAAAGGCAAAGAGAGAGAACTCTCAGGGGCTCAGGCCGAAACCACGAACAATCAAATGGAATTGATGGCCGCGATCCAGGGTTTGAATGCGCTTTCGCGTTCTTGTCAGGTAGCTGTTTATACGGATTCGGTTTATGTCAAAAATGGGATCACAGAATGGATCCACAGTTGGCGAAAAAATAATTGGAAAGGTGCTTCCCGTAAACCGGTTAAGAATCAAGAACTCTGGCGTGAACTGGATGCAGCCACTCAGCGTCATGAGGTTGAATGGCATTGGGTGAAAGGGCACAGCGGCCATCCGCTTAACGATCGTGTCGATGAACTCGCAAAGACAGCTATTGATAAACTGGGAAGACAGTCATGAGACAAATTGTTTTAGATACTGAAACAACTGGTTTAGATCCAAGCAAAGGACATCGGATCACTGAGATCGGGTGTTTGGAAGTGATCAATCGAAGTGAGACTGGCAAGCGATTTCACACGTATCTAAATCCCGAACGTGATATTGATGAAGGTGCATTGCGAGTTACCGGATTAACACGAGAATTTCTACAAGATAAGCCCAAATTTTCAGAGATAGCTGATGATCTCGTTGCTTTTCTCTCCGTTGAAAATACCGAGGTGATTATTCACAACGCGCCTTTCGACTTAGGTTTTCTCAATGCTGAATTAGAGCGCATGCAACATGTTTGGGGTCCTATGGAAAAACATGTAGGTGTGATTGATACACTAGTGATGGCACGTCGATTACATCCTGGTCAAAGAAATAATCTAGATATTCTGTGCCGTCGTTACAATGTGGACGCTTCTAAGCGTGATTATCATGGTGCGCTATTGGATGCCAAACTGTTGTCACAAGTTTATTTGGCAATGACTGCTGGGCAAACCAGCTTTGCTTTAGGTGCAGAAGCAGCCACCACGAGTGCAGATAAAATGGTTGTGGCTACGACAAAGCGCACACAGGGGGCTAAACTAAAAGTCATACACGCCGATAAGCATGAAATTGAAAAACATCTAGCTCGCATCCAAAAGTTAAAGGAGCTTAATCGATGACCAAGAATGATTTTATTGCGAATGTTACTGCCTCTATTACAGCAACGCACGAGTTGAATGCCACACAGAGTGTGCAAGCGAAAAATGCTTTGCAAATGATAAATACAAAAATTCCAGATACTCTTTCGGATGAAGATGATGTGACAGCGGTGCTAAAAGCATACAAGGGTGCTTTAAATGCAATCCTGAAGGATATTAAAGTACCAGGATTTAATGCTAAAGCATCGTGTGAGTTAGCATTAAATGCCATGTTGTGTAGTGTTCCAATCGAGATGGTGCCAAGTGATTCCCCTGTGGATTATAAGAAAGTGGGTGCCATTAATTTTAAGGGAATGACGCCTGCTGAGAGCAGTGCTATTGTAAAAGCACGAAATGCAGGCAGACCAAAACCCTAAAAATTAGGATGTTGTTTACCTAGTTGTTGAGAGCCGGCTTTAAGGATGTTACCATTCGACTTGCAATATAATCTGAGTGAATGGCACCATGCTTCAAGTATTGACTTATAATATTTATAATGCGTCAGGTGAGTACTGTTTTACAGCGACTTATGAAGAGATCATTGATACTGCCCAAGCCAAGAAGTTACCTTATGGTGAATATACATTGGTTGCCCCCTACGTTGGACAAGCAAAGCGTGTAATAGGGTGCATTAGAGCGCCTGCTGAATATAAACCGATGTTGATTGAAGCTATTGAGCTTTGTCTAATGCTTGGTTCTTCAGAAAAAATAGCTATTTCTGAAAGACAAGCAGCAGAGAATAAGATCAAAGCCTCGATTCAGATCTACGAAATCGCTGAAGCCATTATATACCAATTACACACGAATTTAGTTAGATGCAAAATGAGCATCAGTGACTATACCTCTGTTTTTCGTTTCTTAGATAAAAATGGTGCAGTTTGGAAAGATTTGCCACATCGTGAACATTCTTCAGCAGAAGCCAGAGACAATTTTCGTAAAGCCTTTGTCAGTTTAACTAAAAATGTTTTTGGTACAGAGCATTTGAGTACATGTTTAGCAGATGTTGGCCTAGGTGATCCCGAGAATGCTACGGATAAGACAGCCTATGGCAATTATGCACGGGAAGTGGATTTCTTTTTAAATCTAGGGGCAGATTTAAATGGTGTTTGTTCGGATTTCCCAGAGCATGGTACGTTGTTACACCAGTATTTAGCTTATGAAATGTATCGTTCAACTGATTTTTTTAATTTTTTGAGATCTAAAGCGCCTGTAGTTCCCTTTAATTATGCAGCACAGGATGCAGAACAAAAAACGCCTCTTGTTATCGCTTTATATACGCGTAATACGCAAGCGGTATCCACCCTTGTGAGTTTAGCTTATCGTGGTGGGGATGTTGGTTTAAATATACCGGATGTTTGGGGAAGAACGCCTCTTATGTTGGCTTGTGCTTTTGGTCTATTGCCTGTGGTGAAATTATTGTTAACCTTGGGTGCTGATCCGGCTTTGCAGGACACTCAAGGGAGAGCTTTCCCAGATTATGCTGAGCTTCCAGAAAAAGAATTAAAAACAGTCTTGGGAACAATGGTTCATCCGGATCGTGCAGTTGGCTTGGATCACAGTTATCTGTATGCACCTGATAGAAGCAGAAATCCTTATTGTTTATTTGATAAAGAAATTGTGACAGGAGCAGACCAACAAAAGCATTTTATTGTTTTATCACCATTGCAAGAGCATCAGGAAAGACTGGTAAAGGTGCTTAATATACTTTCTTTAAAGCATGGCCGATTAAATCGTGGGAAAGATCATCAAGCAACTCATAGAGCATTGGCTGAGCTTAATTATGTTAAAGCACAAATAAAACTGACGCAGGGGAAAGAAACTTTCTACTCGGAATGTAAAAAAGGACAAGCGAGTGTTCGTGCTTATATTCAGTCTGATGAAGGTCAGTCGTGTATAAAAAAACTGCTTGAACAAAACAGAGAAAAGGTTTCTGAAAAGAAATCAGTTTTGTCTATTTAGATTTCCATGAGTAATATAGTTGCCACAAAGCTGGATAACTTGTGCGAGCACGACCAGTAGAACCAGAGAGGCAATGACATAATTAACGTTGAAGGTTTGATAGCCCTTATGGATCAACAAGGCACCTAAGCCGCCTCCGCCCAGGGCCCCTGCAATGGTGGCATAGCCAATTAAGTGAGTGAGTGTGGCTGTCAGTGCTTGAATGATCTTAGGCAATGCCTCAGGCAATAATACTTTATAAATAATTTGTAACTGTGAGGCACCCACTGATTTTGCTGCTTCAATTAACCCCGAGGGGACTTCATGAATAGCTTTTTCACAGAGGGCAGCAAAATAGGGAATTGAGGCGAGTGTGAGCGGAAGGATAGCAGCAACACTGCCTTCATCAGATCCAAGGAGCCAACGGGTAAAGGGGATGAGTGCAATGGTGAAAGCAATATAAGGAATTGATTTTGTCAGATACACTAGAGCACTTAATGGTTTGTGAATAAAAGAATTTTGTAAAAGCTGCCCTGGAGCACAAACAGACAAGAGCGCACCTAAGGGTAGTCCGATAAACCAGGTGAGCAACCCAGCGGAAAAGACCATGAATAATGTTTCTTCTAAGGCATTAAGGAGAACGTTGAGCATAGCCTAGTACCTCCACATGAATGTCTTTGTGTTCCAGAAATTGAATAGCACGCTTGATCTCTTCACTCTCACCAATGGCTTCAACGGCCATGATTCCAATGGTTTTGTCACCAATGGTTTCTAAGTGTGCTTGAATGATATTCATCATAAGATTAAATTGTTGCACCACATAAGCGATAAAAGATTCTTGCTTATCCGGATCGATGAACGCGATGCGCAGAATGGGATTATGGTTGTCTGCTGATCGGTGCCGTAGACATGAACGAAGCGCGTGTGGCATTTCTAAACGAGTGGCATTGATCACAAAATCTTTTGCTAAAGTCGTACGTGGGTTTGTAAAAAATTCTAGGGCAGATGTGGTTTCGACAATTTTACCTTGTTCTAAGACAGCCACTCGATCACAAATAGATTTAATGACGTCAATTTCATGGGTAAGTAATAATATGGTTATGTCTAAGCGTTTATTCACATCACGAAGAATATGCAGGATCTGTTGTTTGGTTTTAGGATCCATCTCGGCAGTGGCATCTTCACATAAGAGCACTTTTGGTTTTCCAACCAAAGCGCGTGCAATTGCAACCAGTTGCTTTTGGCCTGTCGATAGTTCACTGGGGTAGGCGTCTGCTTGGCTACCGAGGTGAGTTAAATTTAATAAGGGTCGAACCGTTGCTTCAATTGTTTCCTTTGAGGCACCCAACAGTTCGAGTGGTAAGGCGACATTGTCAAAAACGGAGCGTGAATTCAATAAATTAAAATGCTGAAATATCATGCCAATTTTTCGTCTGGCTTGACGCAGCGCTTCAGTGCTCAGAGTGGTTAGTTCACATTGATCGATGATAATCGATCCGCTGGAAGGATTTTCCAAAAGGTTGATGCAGCGGATAAGCGCACTTTTGCCAGCACCGGCATGGCCAATGATGCCAAAGATCTCCCCTTGTTGTACATCAAGCGTTATTCCCTTCAACGCATGTACAAGGGTGTTTCCTTGCTTATATATTTTTTCAATTCCCTTGAGTGAGATCATAAAACTATCACAAACTTTGTAAAGCCCACCAGTCTTTAACCATAGCGTGTTACTTTAAAAATTTCAATCAGTTACGCGTTTTGTTACTACTTCATAGTCAAGTCGCTGAATATTCCATAAACGCCTGCTTTGAGGAGTTGCGAATAGTGTTTGGGATCATTGATGGTATAAACCAGGATAGGAATATTTTTTTCGGTTGCATGTGCCAATAGATTTGGTGATATGAGGCTGTGATGACAATGCAGGGCATCTAGGTGGTAGTCTTTAACCTGTTGTAAGCCATCACTAAAATTGCTTTCAATGAGATAACCGAGCGGGTAGGTGGGAGCAAGTTTGCGGATTTTTTGTAAGGTAGGTAGATGAGTGTTTGAGATCAAGGGTGGTGGGAGAGAGGATGGCCAACTGAGACGAATCGTGTTTACCAAACTTTTTAGTGTTTGAATTGTAGGTGCATGACTTGTTTTGAGCTCGATATTGGGTTGCATACCTAATATGGAAAGGCAGTTTAGAGCCTTGGTCAGTAAAGGTATGGGTTCCTGAATGAATTCAGGCGAAAACCAAGCACCTGCACTTAGTGTTTTGAGGTAATCGTAGTCGTGGTTGTGTAAATAGCCTTTTCCATTTGTTGTTCGCTCTAATGTAGAGTCATGTAGAACGAGCCACTCTCCACTTTTGCATTGTTGAACATCAAATTCGACCCAGTTGACGTTTTGTTTATGTGCCGCCTTGAAGCTAGCGAGTGTATTCTCAGGGGCTATTCCGGGTGCACCCCGATGGCCAATCAGTCCATCTTTTGGAGCAGACAATTGATTCATTTTAGACATCTGTATAACTCCATGTGTAGGTGATTGGTTTTACAATGTTATTCTAGGAAAAACTTTGTTACAGTGCTAAGACTGTATTAACCAGAGTTCTCATGCCAAAAACATTGATTTTAACACCTAATAAACGCATGGCTACTTTTTTGAAAGACGCCATGCCCCTTAGCGTATGGTTAGATCAACTCTATATAACCATGGGCACTCAGATTGCTTTACCCAAACGCTTAACTTCACAAGAAGAAAGGGTGGTCTGGGAGCAGATTGTTCGCTCATCCAAAATTGGTCAATCTTTGCTTAAAGTGTCGCCTACGGCTCGTCTCGCGCTCGACGCTTGGATCTTGGTTCATCAATGGCGATTGCAAAATGCAGAGTCGCTTTCGCACACAGCAGATCACAGCGCTTATATAGAGTGGGCTACTGAGTATGAAATGTTATGTTCACGTAACCAGTGGGTGGACTCCGTTACTTTTATGGATGTTTTAATAGAACATATTCCACGAGCGTCTAAAATATTACCCGTCAGCGTTCAGGTTGTTGGATTTGAAGAATATACACCACAGTTATTGGAATGTTTTGCTGCTCTTCGCGCTGTGGGTTGCGAAGTTTCAACTCGAGTGAGCGCTGAAAGATCCGGTGAAGTGTGTTGTGTGGCCATGTCAGATAGCGATGAGGAGTTAGGGGGTGCTATTGCAATGGCGAGTACCTTGTTGAAGTCAAATCCGAAAGCGCATATAGGAGTGGTGATACCTGATTTAGAGCAACGTCGGGATCGAGTGGTTGCTCTGTTAAAAGAACAGTTGCCCCAAGGCAGCTTTAACGTTTCCGCACCAGTTCCTTTGATAGAATACCCTTTTATTCGTTCTATCTTTTTATTATTTCAACTCTGTAAACCAGCAGTGACTTTAGAAAAGCTCAGTTGCTTTTTGCGTTCACCATTTTTTCGAGGTGGCCAAGAAGAGGATGTGTTGTATGCAAGATTTGATGTTTGTTTACGCCGATTAGGTGTTGCTGAGTTTTCACCCAAAGGGCTTGGTCACGTTTTTGAATCTTTGTTTGCACGTGAAGCAGATTTCCAAGCTTCAGAAGGGTTGGTGAAGTTATCGGAGTTTTTTAAAGAAGTAGGTGTTGCTTGGCAAAAGCAAGCGGCTACCCAGTGGGTAGAGTGGTTTAAGACTTGCCTGCTCAACAGGGGTTGGCCAGGGGACCAAGCGTTAAATTCGGAAGAACTCCAAGTACAAGAGCGCTGGGAGTTGTTGCTGGAAGAGTATATCGCGATGGAAGGGATTTTAGGCGAACACCATTTTTTTGAGGCTGTTTCGCAGGTAGAAGCTCTGGCTCGTGAAATAACTTTTCTGCCGGGTACCGTACAAGCCTCAGTGCATGTGTTGGGTGTGTTAGAGGCAGCGGGTTTAACATTCGATCATTTATGGGTGATGGGCTTACATCGAGAGGCGTGGCCAGTGGCACCCAAACCTAACCCGTTCATTCCTTTTGCATTGCAGCGCAGTCAAAATGTGCCTCGCAGTTCAGCCGAACGTGAGTTGACTGTTGCACAAAAATTAACGCATCGCTTTTCACACAGTGCTCGGCAGGTGGTGTTTAGTTATCCTTTACAGGTAGATGAGACGTCAGTGGTTAAAAGCTGCCTATTAGAGAAATTTGAGGAAGTAGAATGGTCGACTTTAGGTTGGTCTTTGCGTCAACCAAACATCGAGAAGCTTTATCAAGTGGAAAGTGTGGATTATGATTTTAGGGAGCGTGCGCCAAATGTTGTTGAAAATACGACGGTAAGTGGTGGTTCACGTGTATTGACTTTGCAGTCTATTTGTCCGTTTAGAGCGTTTGCAGAGATCCGGTTAAAAGCACGTCCGATGCCTGAAACTAAATTGGGTTTGTCCCCGATTGAGCGTGGTGAAATGATCCACCAGGTGTTAGATTTGTTCTGGTTAGGTTTTCCTGATCAAAAAGCGTTGCTTGCCTTAGACGAGGAAGAAATTGCACGGCGAATTAGGCTTGCTATGCAAAAAGTATTTTCACAATGGAGTCATAAGCGAACCACGCAATTAGGATCTGAATACCTTCATCTTGAGCAGGAGCGTATTTTTCGATTATTGATTCAGTTTATTGCCTTAGAGAAAAATCGGCCAGCATTTACAGTAGCTTCACAAGAAAAACAACAACACATATCCTTTGCTGATCTGCATTTCACCATTCGTCTGGATCGTTGTGATCGATTAAGTGAGGGGGGGTTAATTTTATTGGATTATAAAACAGGACAGGTTTCTATACGTGATTGGTTTGGTGAGAGACCTAGAGATCTACAGCTTCCTTTTTATTGTGTGACACAAGAGGAAATGCCTATTGGGATCGTGTTTGGTGTTTTACATCCGAAGCAAGTCAGTTTTCGGGGAATAGCGGACATAGAAAATTCTTGGGTGGGAATGAAAAAAATTCCACAAGCGCATAGCTTGGGTTGTGCAGAGAGTTGGGAGGCACAATGTGCAGTATGGACAAAGATATTGGTTGGGCTTGCGGAAGAGTTTAAAGGTGGTGAGAGCCGAGTATCACCACTCGAGGGTGAAAAAACGTGTCGTCTTTGTTCACTAAAGACACTGTGTAGGATACATTCTGTTACGAGTCTTTAATCGTTTTTGGGTGTGAGCTCTGTTACGTTCAAATTAGCGACGTAGAGATCTACCAAACGGTAAAGTAAAACATACTGTTTAGCATTGCTGACTAAATAAGGTCGTTGTAGTGAAAGCTTCATTACCACTTTAGCGATACTAATGTCTAAAGTTTCTTTAGTCGCACCAGCTGCGATTTGACGATCAATTTCACCTAAGATGAGAAAGCCTGCTAAAAAGGTTCCTGTTCTGCCAGAACCATTACTGGAGTGACATGCAAGCAGTCCTTTTGCATCATAATGTTTGCGTACATTCTGGACAAGCGCTAATAAACGTTTTGCTGGGATCTCATCTTCATTGGTCCATGAATCTGTAAAATAGTAACGTAGGGCATAGGGTGCTGGGTTTGGATAACGACGAAATTGTAAAAAGGCTTCTTTAGATTGAGGACTGCTTTTAATTTTTCCGTTCCAGTATGGATAGCTTTTTTCTACCTGGGCGACCTGATCAGAGGTGAGTCGAACGAGTTGGGTAACGCGATGATTTTGCAATAACGTGTAGAAATTATTGAGTGTTTGTTTAGTGGGTGCTTCCATTGCTAGGAATTGCATACCGTCCAAAACGACGGTGCTAGAGTTATAACTGGCATCTGTACGATTATATTGAAAGGCTATATAGGGGGATTGGCGGTAGAGTCCTTGGCTGAGCAGATCTTGAGCGATCATAAAATCTTCTCGCGAGATCAGTGTTTTAGCTTCTGGATCAGCGTACCATATGTTAAATCTCCAGTCGTTAATCTGACTAAACTCATCGAGTATTACCGATTCAGGACGATTGCTTTGCCATTTATACGACGGGTGTCCCTTTGAATACAGTCCTACCCGTTTATCAAATTCTTGTTGGATTTCTGCAAAGCGATTTTGTACAAATTCTAATGGAAGGGTTGGCAGTGATAATACAGCAGTAGTGCGGTTCGCTGCTCCAACCGTAGTGCAACCGAAAAGGAGGAATGCAATCGCATATAATAGCTTCATATAATTAAACCCTGACGAAATTTTCAGTATCTTCAACAACCTGTTACAGCGAATAATGATACGCGATGTTTGATTTTTCGTCTAGCGACTTATTTTTGGCCAGGAGTAATGGAACGCATGACACAGGTGGACACCTTAATTTCTGATCAAAGTGTAAGGGATGAGGCGATGCAGGTAAACGAATCGTTTATCGTGCAGGCACCAGCGGGTTCCGGTAAGACAACCTTGTTGGTACAACGATTTTTGCGTTTGTTGTGTACCGTTGAGAGCAGTCCCGAAGAATGTTTAGCGATTACCTTCACGCGTAAAGCAGCCGCTGAGATGCGTGATCGCATTTTGGAAGCGTTGCAACGTGTCATATCTTCTAGTGTCGATGAAACTCAAACCGATCAATTGGCCAGACAGGTTCTTGCACGTGATCGTCAAGCAGGTTGGCATTTATTAGAAAATCCACATCGGTTAAAAATTCAAACCATTGATGCTTTCTGTAGTTATTTAATTCAACAGACTCCAGTAGTTTCACGTTTTGGTTCTGCACTTCGTGTGACTGAGGATCCAAAAGAACTATATCGTTGCGCTGCAAAACAGCTAATTTCAGCAGTTGAAACGCAATCACCCTGGGCTGCGTCGGTTAAAAAACTTTTAAGTCATCTGGACAATAATATTGAATTAGTGATAACGCTGTTGGCAAGTTTATTGCCAAACCGTGATCAGTGGCTGCCTTATATTGGTTCTGCATTGCAGCAAGCATCTGTAAAAAGTATTTTAGAGTCCGGACTACGGGCAGTGGTACTTGAACAATTGTCTGCTTTAGTTGCAAATGCACCACAGGCATTGCCGGATTTCTTTTTATTGGCTGAGTATGCATCAAAGCATGCGGAGTGGGAAATGTTCGCCACTCTACAGGGTAAATGGCCAGGTGGTGCTCAGGATGTCTTACCACTTTGGCAGAAAGTGGCGGATTGGCTACTCACACAAGAAGGCGAATGGCGTAAAAGTGTGACAGAAAAGCAAGGGTTTCCGCCAGTGGCTCGTGCAACTCATTCTGTCGAAAAAGAAACGTTCCAAGCCATGAAGAAAAACATGAAGATTTTATTGGATGATCTGCATGGGTATCCACATTTTCATAGAGCGCTGAGAGATATTCGTGGTTGTCCCCCACCACATTACACTGAAACACAATGGGACCTGATCAAAGTATTTGTTGAGTTGCTGTCTGTATTAACGGCAGAATTGACTCTGGTTTTTCAAGATTCTGGGGAAGTGGATTTTACTGAAATCACATTGGCTGCATTGGAAGCATTAGGAAACTTTGAGGATCCAAGCGATTTGGCTTTAGTATTGGATTACAAGATCAAACATATTTTAGTAGATGAATTTCAGGATACCTCTTTTGCTCAGTTTAGGTTGTTGGAAAAACTGACAATGGGTTGGCAACCCAAAGAGGATCGAACTTTATTTCTTGTCGGGGATCCGATGCAGTCGATTTATCGATTTCGGCAGGCAGAGGTGGGCTTGTTTTTACGTTGTCAAGAAAAGGGGATCAACGACATTCACCTGAAGCCTTTGTATTTGACCAGTAATTTTCGTTCAGATCCGGAAGTAATAGCTTGGACCAATGCGTATTTTCAGGAAAAATTTCCGAAGGACGATGATATCAATACCGGAGCGATAGCTTTTCACACTTCACAGGCTACTCAGCTTCCAGGTAAGGCGAAGGTTTCTGTGCATACAGTTGAAGTTGAAACGGAGGGTGCTAAGACAGTTGAACTGGTACGTGAAATTTGTCAAGACGATCCAGAGGCATCGATTGCGATTTTGGTACGTTCTCGAACGCATCTTGCCAACATACTACCCCAATTGCGCCAAGCCAATATTACGTGTCATGGTATTGACTTGGAGCGGTTAAGCGATCGACCTTTAGTTTGCGACTTATTGTCTTTAACGAAAGCATTGTTACATTTAGGTGATCGTATCGCCTGGCTTTCTTTGCTCCGAGGGCCATGGATCCATTTTAATCTAAAAGATTTATGGATCATTGCCAATTGGTATGATGATAAGCCACTGTGGCAAGCCTTGAAAGAGTATACCTCTATAGAGGGGTTGAGTGGATCTGCCTGTTCAGATTTAGAACGTATTGTTCCAATATTATCAGCGGCCTTATCTCAAAAACAGCGATTACCTCTGTGTGATTGGATTTTGGAGACATGGGTAGCTCTTGGAGGACCACAAAAATTACCCGATGCGAATGCGCCAGAAGATCTCGAAGCATTTATGTCGGTTTTGAGTACACTCGATTGGCATGAGTTAGAGGAGGGTTACCTAGATCAGCAAATTGAACGTCTTTATGCCAAGAGTCATACCGTTGCGTCTGCACAATTACAAATCATGACTGTACATAAAGCAAAGGGCTTAGAGTTTGATGCGGTTATCGTGCCGGGCGTGGGTCGACGAGGGTTATCTGATCCTAATCAACTTTTAGTGTGGGCTGAAAAGGTAGGTTGGGAAAGTGCCAATCTATTGGTGGGCCCTTTGCAGGCTGTTGGGGCGGAGCCCGATCCTATCTACACCTATTTGCGCAAACAAGAAAAACAGAAAGCTGATCATGAGTTGGTGCGTTTGAATTATGTCGCAGCCACTCGTGCTAGACGACGTCTTTGTTGGTTAGTACATGAATAATACGATGCCTTTAAGTATTTAACCAACTCCCAAATGGAAATCAGACAGATTTTTTGTTTAGCGGTATTGACTCAAAGTGCTTTGGAAAATCAAAGTTGTTAGGCCAATGAGGCGAAGGTGCAACCAGTTAAAATATCGTGTAAGAGTTGTGTGGCAAAATCACCGAGAGTTGGATTATCAAAAAGCAGGCTATCGAGTCCGATCTCTTGTTATTTCATTAAATTACCTTTAGAATGTCCGGTCGTTAACGCTAAATAATGCTAAGTACCCAGGAGGTTGTTTGTATGTCAGAAATAAAATCAGCAGTAAGCACGGCTCAGTCTGAGTTTATTGGTATTAGGAAGATCTTATGGCCTATCCATAATCACGAATTGAAAAAATTCCTGCCTATGGTTTTGATGATGTTCTGCTTTCTCTTTAACTACACAATCATGCGTGATACTAAGGATACCTTGATTGTAACCGCAGCGGGGGCAGAGGCGATTCCCTTCTTGAAGTTCTGGGGTACCTTGCCAATGTCTATTTTCTTTGTGTTGGTTTATGCCAAATTGAGTAATGTGCTTAAACCCACAACACTCTTTTATCTGATCATCGCACCTTTCTTGATTTTCTTTTCAACTTTCGGGTTTTTGATATACCCAAATGTTGAACTGTTGAGCCCAACGCATATGGCGGACGGTATGCAAGCGTTTGTAAATGCGTCAATGCCTGAACAGATGCACGATGTTTTCGGTAAACTTATTACGGTTTTTAGAGTTTGGCCTTATGCCTTGTTCTATGTCTTCTCTGAAATCTGGGGCAGCATGGGAATTTCATTGTTGTTCTGGCAATTTGCCAACCAAATTACACGTTCTGCTGAAGCGAAACGTTTTTATTCTGGTTTCGGACAATTAGGTAACCTGGCACTTGTTGCTTCTGGTTTAACGATTATCCACTTTTCAGATATCCGTAGCCAAGTGCCTGAAGGCGTGGATGCTTGGGGTGAAACATTATGTTGGTTGATGGGTGCGATTACCATTGGTTGTTGTGTCATTATGGCAACGTACTATTGGATGAACAATAACGTATTAACCGATCCACGGTTATACAATCCAACAGATAAAGCGACCAAAAAATCTAAACCCAAGTTGTCGATGAAAGAAAGCTTTTTGTTCTTATCACGTTCTAAGTATTTGGGTTGCATTGCACTTCTGGTGTTGTGTTATGGCTTGTCTATTAACTTGATTGAAGTGGTGTGGAAAGCACATTTGAAAGAACAATTTCCTAACCAAAACGATTACAACACGTTCATGGGGTATTTCTCCATGTGTACCGGTTTTGCTACCTTGTTCCTAGTGACCATTGGCAGTAACGTCATCCGACGTCTCGGCTGGTTAGTAGGTGCTTTGTCTGCCCCTATTATGATTTTGGTGACCGGTGGTATCTTCTTTGGTTGTGTGATGTACAAGTACGAACTCGATGGTATTTTACCCTACACAGCGCTTTGGATTGCTGTAATTGCCGGTGCAGCACAGAATATCTTGAGTAAATCGACCAAGTACTCCCTGTTCGATCCTACTAAAGAAATGGCCTATATTCCTTTAGATGCGGAATCTAAGGTTAAAGGGAAAGCAGCCATTGACGTAGTGGGTGGACGTTTAGGTAAGTCTGGTGGTTCGGTCGTCTTCATGGTGATATTGCCACTCTTTGGTGCAATCGCCGACAATCTACCGATTCTATTAGCTTGTGTGGCCATTGTGATTGGGGTTTGGATCACTTCTGTATTCTCGCTCAGTAAACAGTACGCTGAGAAGTTGCGTGAAGCGGGAGAAGCGGAAGAAGCAGAAACTGTTGGCAGTGCCAATCTGAATCTAGGTGGAGCGCCTACCGCGCCTGCAACCTAATGACTAGGTTATAGTATAAAAAGGCTCTCTTTATGAGGGCCTTTTTTTTGACTCACTATATATTTTGGTGAAACTTTGATAACCTGACTCGTCTATTTTTTCTGTGGAGTATTAACGTTGGCTACCCCAAAACGTGTTTTAGGTACTTTTACCCTGGCCATGATTACAGTGGCTGCAATTGTCAGCTTACGCAATTTGCCTTTGTCGGCAGAATTTGGGTTGGCTTCAATTTTCTATTTTGTGATTTCTGCGTTGATCTTCTTTATTCCCGCAGGGCTCGTGACGGCTGAATTGGCAACAGGATGGCCTCGTGCTGGTGGTCAATACATTTGGGTTTCCGAAGCTTTTGGTAAACCCATTGGTTTCTTTGCACTGTGGATGGCGTGGATGGAAAATATTGCATGGTTTCCAGTCATATTGGCTTTCACTGCAGCGATGTTAGCGCATTTGTTATCGCCAGTTTTCCCAGGCTTAGAGGAAAATAAGATTTTCTATTTGATTGTCATGCTCAGTATTTTTTGGGGAGTGACGTTCTTAAATTTTTTTGGGATTGAACTGTCAGGTTGGATCACCTCGATTGGTACCGTTTGTGGCACCATTATTCCGGGCATACTTATTATTGCCCTGGGTTTATGGTGGTTTCTGTCAGATCAGGCGACACACATTGTTCTCAGTTGGGATCAGTTAGTCCCTGAATTTCGTTTAGACACTATGGTATTTTTCTCAGGGATCCTTCTAGGATTTTCTGGGGTTGAAATCGCCGCCTTTCATATCCGTGAAGCGAAAAATCCGCAAAAGGATTATCCACTGGCCTTAGCGGTGGCTTCTGCGATTATTTTGGTGATTTCAATTTTGGGGACACTCAGTGTCGCTTTTGTAGTTCCACAAGAAGACATCAGTTTGCTATCTGGTTTGATACAAGCGTTTACAGTGTTCTTTAGTGCTTTTCATTTGTTATGGCTTGTTCCAATCATGGCGCTATTTGCATTGATTGGTGCAATGGCTGGTATTAATGCGTGGATTGCTGGGCCAGCGAAGGGTTTACTTATTACGGCAGAAGATGGCTTTCTACCCAAAAGCTTAGAGACGGTGAATGCACGTGGGGTACCCATTGGCATGTTAATTTTTCAAGCGATTGTCGGTACGCTTTTATCATTTGCATTTTTATGGATGGACAGTCACAACGCGGCATTTTGGATTTTAACAGGCCTTTCTGCGCAATTTACGGTAGTGAAGTATGCAATGCTATTTGCTGCTGCCGTTAAATTACGTTATTCGCAGTCAAACGTACTACGTCCCTATCGAGTCCCAGGTGGAAAATTTGGAATTTGGCTTATTGCTATCATGGGTATTGCTGTGTGCTTGTTTGGGTTTTTCATTGTCTTTATTCCACCTGTTCAGTTGAACACTGGGGATAGGGTAACTTTTCAATCACTACTGGTTGTCAGTCTTTTGATTTTATCACTGATTCCTATTTACTTTTCTTACAAGCGTAAAAAGGTTAGTGATTCAGTGTAGCCATATCGTTTTTAACACTTACCATCTCGCGTATGAGTTGCTCATACAGAGGTGTAATAAACTTTCGATGGCCCGCTTTTAAATAGTTTTCAAGGTGCATACAAGCAGCCTCTAAACGAGGGGTACCGCAGTATACGATGCCACCGCGCAATTTATGGATAGTATTTTGTAGGACAGACCAATTTCTTTCTTGATGTGCCTGATTTAAATCATCGAGCTCGGCATAGAAATTCGCTATCATCGTGTCGATCATTTTTTTAGCAAGCTTGGTGTTACCATTAAAAAACCGTGAAGCTAACTGTAAATCAATAATTTCATCTGGGAGAGCAGAATTATTAATTTCATCATTCGCTGCTGGATTGAACGAAGCAGAATTTGGGATAAAAGTACTTAACACATTAAGGGCTTTTTCCTTAAAGAGGGGCTTGATCAAAATTGCGTCCATTCCAGATTTCAAACAATCTTCTCTATCTTGTTTGTCCGCATGTGCAGTGAGTGCAATAATGGGTACTTTTTGTTCTTCACGAATTTTCTTAGTAACCGCATAGCCGTCCATATCTGGTAGGCCAATGTCCATAAAAATCAAATCATAGAGGTTCTGTTCTGTTAAAGCGATCGCTTCAGTTGCATTTTTAGCAATATCAACTTGGCAATTTAAATCCAATAGGATCACTTTAGCAATATCAGCAGCCAGAGGGTGATCTTCAACCAAAAGAATGCAAGCAGCACTTGCTTCAGATGGATCGGTTGAATGACTGTCAGAGCCTACTAAATTCTCGTTGAGAGTAGCTTGGATCTCTGCACGACGGGTTGATAGATCTTTGTTGACAAGTCCTAGGAACAGATGACTCAAGGTAATGAGATCTTTAGCATTTTCTTCTAGAGCAAGATGGGCTGAACTACCGCGTTCTGCGGCAAGATCTTGTTCTATACGGACCAGTTGTGCCCGTAATGCTTCAAGAGCATTTTCTAAAGACTCTTTTTGCAACTCGTTTAGGCAGGGGGTGGGTTTTAGGTCTTTTTGGGTATCCATAACCATATTCCTAAATTAAATATGAACTTTCCTACACTTTAACAGCATTGACTATTATATGGCAATCCACGCAAATACTACTCGGGCTTGGTTTTTTTGGGTGGTTCAGCTCTTTCGGGTGGTTCAGCTCTTTCGAGTGGTTTACCGTATCGTGGTTCGTGTGCGGCAGATGTACCGAGAATACTTTTAACAAATGCATCATAACTGTATGTCATTTTTTTTGGAGGGCTGTTTTTCGATCCTGGATCATCTGAATTCTTAGGTTTTGGATCGTCAGCCATTGAGTGTTGTCCACATGAATAATTATGTTGTTGTATAGCTTATGACTAAAATTTTATTGATAAGTTCTCGAAAAATGAGAAGAAAGCGGCACACTGAAAAATGGCAATAAGGCTAAAGGTGTAGAGGCACTTATACAGTCGTTTCTTTTTCAGTGACAGGTGTTTTTAACCATTGGTCAGCAGAATCAATCAAAGCGGAACGTTGAATTAAGAGTTGCCAACGACGTCCACCTAATTGGCGCCATAAAACCGCTGAGCGAATGCCTGCAAGCAAAAGGGCACGAATTTTGTTGAGCTGGTTGGTTTGGTTTAGGTACACAGGTTCGCCAGAAACGTGTATACGAAACCTAAAGGTACTCAGTGTATCGGTGTAGAGTGAAGCTAAATTAGCCATGACATTTTCATGTGTTGGTGAAAAATGAAAAGCTTGTGCTTTAGCACGCTGTACGCCGCTGGCAACTCGGTCGAGCATTTTAGGGTTTTCAGAGAGCTTGCGTTCAAGATGTAACAGTGAAAATGTATAGCGCGCAATGTCTGAATCTTTGGGCTTTTTGCTGTTTGAGAAAAGAGAGATGAGTGCTTCTAGACCGATAGAAAGATTACGGTGGTTCTGGTAAACATCGAGTGGGCTATTGGCATCAATGGCTAAAATGCTCTCAATACTGGTAGCAAAAGCCTCTGGATGGGTTCGTCCAGTAGTGGCTAATTGCTTCACGAGACAAGCTGATTGAAAAACACCTGCTAAAGCCAGAGTTCGTTGATCTAATGGTGTTTTCATTGAATAATTCCTCCCCCTAAACAAACGTCCTGTTGATAGAACACCACAGATTGTCCTGGGGTGATAGCTCTTTGTTGACTTGTGAAAACAACCTTGGCATCGGTTGTGTCATCCAAAGTGACGTGGCATGGAACGGCAGTTTGTCCGTAGCGAGTCTTAGCATAACAGTCAAAATTTGTTGTTGTAGGCTTGCCGTTAATCCAATGCAGTTCTTTTGCATGGAGTCGATCACACAGGAGTAGGGGGTGGTTTTGACCTTGTGCAACAACCAAAGTGTTGTTGGGAATATCTTTGGCAACAACATACCAAGGTGTTGTATCATAGTTACGCAGTCCACCTATTCCCAATCCATTGCGTTGTCCGAGAGTATAAAAACATAAACCGTCGTGTTCTGCGATGGTATCTCCGTGAGTGTTCTTAATTGGACCAGGTTTTAAGGGAAGATATTGACTTAGAAATTGTTTGAATTTTCGCTCACCAATAAAACAAATTCCAGTACTATCTTTTTTGTCCGCAGTGGGTAACTTGGCTTCGCGTGCTATTTCACGCACTTTGGATTTGTTTAAGTGCCCAATAGGGAACAGGGTTTTTGCTAAAGCAGACTGTTCTACGGCATAGAGAAAATAGGTTTGATCTTTTTTAGGATCTTGAGCTTTTTGTAACCGATAAGCATCTTCATTTTGTGCGATTTGAGCATAGTGTCCAGTTGCAATGCAGTCTGCACCTAAAGCAATAGCGTGATCCAAAAAGACCTTAAACTTAATTTCTCGGTTACATAGGATATCTGGATTAGGGGTGCGCCCTTTGTCAAACTCTTCTAAACAATATTCAAATACTTGCTCCCAGTATTCTTTAGAGAAGTTTGCTTGATGCAGTGGAATATCGAGTTGCTCACAAACTTGTTGTGCTTGTAGAAAGTCTTCAGCGGCTGGACAATGGATGTCGTTATCGTCTTCTGTCCAGTTTTTCATGAATAGGGCCTCGACGGTATAACCTTGTTGCTTGAGCAAGAGTGCAGCAACAGAAGAATCTACTCCTCCTGAAAGGCCAAGGATGACACGCTTCATAACGTTGTGATTTCAGTAAAGGGTCGGATGATACCAACCACTAAGCCTTCTATAGTTAAATGTTGAGCGTGATCTGGAGTGAAGCGCCTAATGGTAATTTCATGGTTAGACCGAAAAAGAGCCGTTTGCCCTACTTGAATGTTTTGAGTGTTATGAATGGCAACCAGATCACCTTCAGTCATGCCTAAATCGACGTTCCCTTTATGTGAACATGCAATTAAGTAATCGACAGATGGTTTAAAAAAAGCACGGTCGAGTTTGCAAGTTTGTGATTGTGCAGCTTGTTGGAACAAAGGTTGTGAAGGATCTAGTTGACTCATTTTAATGATAGGTAAACCCATGCGTGCCGCGGAGAGCCGGATACCACGTGAGGTACCAGGGACAAGTTCAATCACACCTTTACGAGCAAGTGCGCGCAAATGATCTTCAGCCGCATTAGGCGATTTGAACCCCATGGTCTTAGCTATTTCGGCACGTGTAGGTGGGGAGCCAGTGTTTGCCATGTGGTTTTGGATCAAAGAAAGGATTTCTTGTTGCCGTTTTGTTAGTTTTGTCATATAACTTCCTAATTTCGAGCCGGGTTTAAATTCTAGAGATAGAAAGTTACCATAAAGCTGGTGGGTTGTCCAGACTGTTTATACGTGTAGGAGTTGCATAATCGCCCGTCTAGTGGCCTTTTTTAGCTGTTAGTCGAGAGAATCCAATGAGGGTGGATTTTGATTTTCAGGGTGTATGATATCTTCTTCTAGATTTGGAAATTCACTTTTATCATCAATTTCATAGGGTCCTGACCAGTCTTTCGGAGGAGCAATCGCAACCACTCGCATGCTGAACCACGTATCAATATCCAGCTCTTCTATTTCACCTGAAAAGTATTGGATTTCCAACAGATCTTCATTGTCCTCTGTGGCGACAATTTCGAACTCTGCTTTCTGATCCAGATCTAAATACCAGGCTCCTACTACTGGATATTCATGAGGCTTTAGCATGTGGAGTTCCTCCGTTTAAGTTAATTAACTATTGTATCTGTACCTATCATTGGAGTGAGATTTCAGTAATTTGTTTAATTTTTATTTTTATTCAGCCCTCTTGTATTCCTGTGTTCTACTATTAGGTGTAACCACGCGAAAAAGACTTTTGTGTGTAGTAGAAAGGAATGGATAGCATGGATGTATTCTGTTTAGTTTTAGTAGGTTTAGTGACCTTTTTGGGGTTAGGGTATTTACGTGCCCCGTTGTACGTGTGGACGATCACGCTGCTTTTATCAGTTGCCGCGCTGCATACGGCATTTTGGCCGCCGATTGGGTATAGTCTCTGGGTGATTCTGACGCCCATAGCCCTTATTTTAAATATTGGCTTTTTTCGGAGAAAGTGGTGTGTAGGTCCTTTTATGCATCTTCTGAAGAAGAAAATGCCTCCCATCAGTCAAACAGAGCAAGAAGCTATCTCTTCTGGTGATGTATGGATTGAGGGGGAACTGTTTAGAGGTAGTCTCGATTGGCAGAACCTGTTGAGTTTACCAAAATCAAAATTAACTGAAGCCGAATCAAATTTTTTAAATCAACAAGTTGAAGCACTTTGTGATTTGATTGATAACTGGAAAATGCATGAGAACCATGATTTAGCAAAGTCAGTCTGGTCGTATCTGAAGAAGGAATGTTTCTTTGGTATGATCATCCCAAAGGCATATGGTGGGTTGGAATTCAGTGCATTCGCACATTCAACAATCATACAAAAAATTGCTACACGCAACATGACAGCTGCGGTGACAGCCATGGTCCCGAACTCATTGGGTCCAGCAGAGTTGCTTTTGGCCTATGGTACTGAGGAACAAAAAAATCATTACCTGCCACGTTTAGCGACAGGTCAAGAAATTCCTTGTTTTGCACTGACGTCACCAGAGGTAGGCAGTGATGCCGGGGGTATTATTGATACTGGTATTGTTTGTAGAAGTAAGTTTAATGGTCAAGAAACATTGGGGATTAAGTTAAACTGGGATAAACGCTATATAACTCTTGCACCAATTGCGACAGTAATGAGCTTAGTATTTAAACTCTATGATCCAGAACAGTTATTGGAAGGTGATTGCGATCTTGGGTTTACCATTGCCTTAATTCCAACGGCACATCCAGGCGTTAAAGTGGGGCACCGCCATATTCCAATGAACCAACCACTCATGAATGGGCCTGTTCGGGGAAAAGATGTATTTATCCCATTAGATTGGATCATTGGTGGGCCAGAGATGATTGGCAAGGGTTGGAAAATGTTAATGGAATGTCTTTCTGTTGGACGTTGTATCTCTTTGCCCGCAATAAGTTCGGCTTCAATAAAAGTAGCTTATCGTACCACAGGAGCATACGCTCGGATCCGAAAACAATTTCATTTATCGATTGGACGATTTGAAGGTGTGCAGACTGAAATGGCACAGATCGCAGGACTGGCTTATCTCTCAGAAGCGAGCAGACGATTGGGTTTGGTTGCTCTTGATCAAGGCGTGCGACCAGCCATTGTGAGTGCAATAGCCAAATATCATATTACAGAAATGAGTCGAACGGTTATCAATAAAGCCATGGATGTGCATGGTGGGCGCGGTATTATGTTTGGTCCAAGCAACTATTTGTCAGATGCTTACGAATACATTCCAGTTGGCATTACAGTCGAAGGCGCCAATATTTTAACACGCAGTCTTATTATTTTTGGTCAAGGAGCGGTGCGTTGTCATCCCTATATTCAAAAAGAAATCCTTGCTATCAATAATGAAGACTCTACGAAAGGCATGCAAGATTTTGATAAAATACTCGGTGAACATATTCAGTATACGTTGTTTAATCTGAACAGATCGTTTCTGCATTCGATGAGTGGTGGTTGGTTTTGTAAAACACCAAACAAGCCAAAAATCAAATGGCATTGTCAACAAGTGTCGCGTATGAGTATACAATTAGCACTGGTTTCAGATCTAGCGCTGATCATTTTAGGTGGAAAGTTAAAACGCAAAGAGGCCTTGTCAGCACGTTTAGGTGATGTGCTTAGCTATTTGTATTTAGCTTGTTCCGTGATCAAATATCAGCACGACTTTGGTAACGAGAAAGAAGATCTGCTGTACTTGGATTGGTGTTTGAAGACCTGTTTGTATCGTGTTCAGGAAGCGTTAATAGCATTTTTTCAAAATTTTCCGGTGCGATTTGTTGGTGTCATACTTCGTTTGCTCGTTTTCCCTTTCGGTCGCGCATATACTTTGCCCACGGATCGTGAGGATCAATTGTTGGCGGTGAGCATGCTAGCCCCTGGCGCTTTTCGTGAACGAATTGCTGAGAATTGCTACTTGGGTGAGAAACACAAAAATCCCATTGCACAACTAGAGTTCACGTTGCATCAAATGCAACTTGCAGAACCTGAACTCAAAAAAATAGAGAAAGCCATTAAACTCGGGTTGCTTACAAAAGATCTTTCCATGGAAGATAAGATCAGACAAGCGGTTATCGAGGAAATCCTAACGGATCAAGAAGCAGAAATACTAGAAATTTTCGAAAAAGCGCGCTGTGAAGCCATCCAAGTAGATGAGTTTACACAAGAGCAGCTGCATAGGAGTTGAACATGAAAGGGCCAAAACAAACGGTTTACATTGTTGATGGTGCCAGAACGCCTTTTATTCGCTTTACGGGGAAGCCCAATGCGTTGTCAGCGGTCGATCTAGCAGTGGCTGCAGCTAAACCTTTATTAGAGCGGCAACCTTTTGAGCCGACTGCAATAGGTGAAGTGATTGCGGGTTGTGTGGCCCCGTCTCCCAATGAAGCTAATATTGCTCGGATCATTGCACTCCGCTTAGGCTGTGGCCACACAGTGCCTGGATGGACGGTTCAGCGTAACTGTGCTTCTGGCCTACAAGCATTAGATTGTGCGGTAGGGGATATTCAAAATGGGCGACATCATTTGATATTGGCGGGTGGAACGGAGTGTATGAGTCATGCTCCTCTCTTGTACCCGCCGCAAATGGTAGAATGGCTCGCGGATCTGCGATCAGCCAAAAATTGGAAAGAGAAGTTGCAAGTGTTTTTACGCTGTAGACCTTCTTTTTTTAATCCGGTGGTTTCGTTAATGCAGGGACTCATTGATCCAGTTGTGAATCTTTCTATGGGCCAAACAGCTGAAAACCTTGCGTATCAATTTGATATTTCACGAGAAGAAATGGATGCTTATGCAGTGCGTAGTCATCGGCGTGCGCTGCGCGCTGTGCAGGAAGAACTGTTTGAAGAAATTGAACCACTGTTTGATTGGTCTGGGAATGTCATCAGTGTTGACAATGGTATTCGTGAAGACAGCAGTGAAGAAAAATTAGCGACACTTCGTCCTGTTTTTGATCGGTATGGGAAGGTTACTGCAGGGAATAGTTCACAAATCACGGACGGGGCGGCCTTTTTAATGTTGGCCAGTGAGGAAGCGGTCGAACAGTATCAACTGCCAGTGATGGCTAAAATTGTGGATACTGCCTGGGCTGCATTGGATCCCAGCGTGATGGGGCTTGGTCCTGTGTATGCGATTCATGCGTTACTTGAGAAAAATAAATTGGTCACAGAGGACATTGATTATTGGGAGATCAATGAAGCATTTTCAGGGCAAGTGTTAGCTTGTCTTAAAGCCATGGGAGATAAGTCATGGTTGAATGAACACCTGCAGGGATCAGATTGCTTTGGACAAATACCCATAGAAAAAGTAAACATTGATGGTGGTGCGATTGCACTGGGACACCCAGTAGGTGCAAGTGGCGCACGTTTGGTTTTACATCTATTACATGTGTTGAAAGAGAAAAAGGCAAAAAGAGCTGTTGCAAGTATTTGCATTGGTGGTGGCCAGGGTGGAGCGATGCTTATTGAAAGAGTATCTGGAGATCAAAATGAATAATGAAATTAAACGACATTGGACACAAAGTCGTGATGAGGACTCAATTGAGTGGTTAACACTCGATCGAGCAGATACTAGCACAAATACTTTGAGTGCAGCTGTCTTGCAAGAACTATTGCAGATCTTACAAGACTTACAAGAAAATTCTCTGCCTAAGGCTCTGGTTATTCAATCTGGAAAATCAAATGGATTTATTGCCGGTGCTGATATTGAGCAATTTAAAGGGTTAGAAGCTATTGAGACGGCGTCTGCACTGATTAAACAAGGTCAGATGGTTTTTAACTATTTGGCTGAACTGTCCATACCCACGGTGGCCCTAATTGAAGGGTTTTGTTTGGGAGGAGGCCTAGAATTAGCGTTGGCTTGTCGCCATCGCATTGCCATTGATGATCCTAAAACACGCTTGGGGTTACCAGAGGTTAAATTGGGTATTCACCCGGGTTGGGGTGGAACCATTAGATTACCGCGTTTGATTGGCGTGTTGGGGGCAATGGATTTAATTTTGTCAGGTCGAACCGTAAACGCTACAACAGCCTATAAAATGGGAATGGTTGATGCAGTGGTTGCAAAACGTCAAGCGGAAAGTTCTGTTGCACTGTTCTTAAAGAAAAACCCTTCTCAACATCGTCCAGCTGCACTAAATTGTGTTTTTGAAATACCACTGTTTCGAAAAATAGCTGGTCGCTTTTTGTATAAAAAACTTACTTCTAAAATAGATAAAGCGCATTACCCTGCACCTTATGCTGCAGTCGATAATTGGGTGAAATGTGGTATTAAAGATGATGCCGCTTATATGGTGGAAGCAAAATCTGTATCAGAGCTGGTTTTAACAAATACCGCACATAACTTACTGAGAGTGTTTTCTTTGCAAGAAAAACTCAAATCCATTGGCAAAGAAAGCACGTTCAAACTAACTCATGTGCATGTTATTGGTGCAGGTACGATGGGAGGTGATATTGCGGCCTGGTGTGCTTTACATGGAATGCAGGTGACCTTACAGGATGTTAATAAAAATGCACTTGCCTCCGCCTTAGGAAGGGCAGCCAAATTGTTCAATAAAAAATTGAAAGACTTGCATTTGGTCCACAGCGCTATGGATAGGTTGGTTCCAGACAGCCAAGGCGAAGGCATAAAACGAGCCGATCTTTTTATTGAAGCAATTGTAGAGAAACTTGAAGTAAAACAACAATTATTTAAAGCGTTGGAATCCAAAGCTAGACCCGAAGCCATTTTTGCAACCAATACATCTACGATACCTTTAGAAGAGATAGGAATGGCGCTCGAAAATCCCAAACGATTGGTAGGCTTGCATTTTTTTAATCCTGTTGCGCAAATGCCGCTGGTAGAAGTCGTCAGAGGTCAGAGCACTTCACCTGAGGTGTTTCATTCGGCCTCAGCCTTTGTGAAACACATTCAAAAATTACCTTTGCCGGTCAAAAGCTCACCAGGGTTTTTAGTCAATCGAATCTTACTACCTTACCTGATAGAAAGTGTTTTATTAGTTGAATCTGGCGTTCCCGCAAGAACGGTTGATAAAGCAGCAGTCGCTTTTGGTATGCCGATGGGCCCCATTGAATTGGCCGATACCGTTGGGTTGGACGTTTGTTTGTATTGTGCTGAGAGCTTGCAGCCACACTATGGTGGCTCTATACCTGAAACCTTAATTACTCTAGTTAAAGAGAAACATTTTGGTTGTAAGACTGGGCAAGGTTTTTATCATTACCGTCACGGCAAACGGATCCCGGAAAAATCCATTCAGTTGAATCGTCTACCAGAGGATGTCATCGATCGATTGATACTGTCCATGCTCAATCGATCCGTTGCGTGTTTGCGTGAGCAAGTCGTTGAGAGTGGTGATCTCCTCGATGCAGGCATGATTTTTGGTGCGGGGTTTCCTCCGTTTCGGGGTGGTCCTATGCATTACATCGCTGCGCAGGGAAAAACATCACTTGAGCAAAAATTGGTAGCGTTAGCGGAGCGGTATGGAGAACGGTTTTCTCCGGATGAATATTGGAGTTCCTTAAGAACTTTATAGCATTTCTGTTTCTGGATGTAATAACAGTTTTAGCGATCTTGTGAGTCTCTCCAGCTAAATCCATTTGTATCTTCGTTAATAGATATTTAGTTTTACACCCCAATCATTTTTTAGATAGGTCGATCAACTTGGAAAATAGTTGATTGACCTATTTGACATTGCTTTTTTAAAAGTAGATATTGTGGTGGTTGACTCTATTCTTCGGAAAGAAGGTTAACCAGGAAAGGGATTTAAGGTTTGAGTGAGCTCTGAGATTTTTAGTGGAAGAGCCTTGTTCATTTTATCTTTAATTTAGTATAATCCCTGTAGTTAGAAAGTTGGGTGGTTATGAGCAGTTGATTTAAGTACAATGCTGAGCATAGCCGAGTTTGGGAAAATTTTCCCGTAACTAATTAATAAATAGGTTTGAGACGTATGCCACGGAAAACTGATAAACGTATTCGCTTAATTGAAGCAGCAAAAGTGTTGATGCACAAGAAAGGTTTTAACCAAACAACTCTCGCGGACATTGCCCAAGAGGCTGATGTTCCGTTGGGGAATGTGTACTACTATTTCAAAACAAAAGAAGCCATTGGTGAGGCGGTCATTGAAAAACGTGCAGCAGAATATGCTGAGTTTTTTAGAAAATTAGATGAACATACGGATCCACGCGTTCGTTTGCTTTCACTGTTGCAATTTGCTTCTGAAGATCTAGAGCTGATTGCTCGCTATGGTTGTCCAGTTGGTGGATTGTGTCAAGAATTGGGTAAGCAAGGTGGTTCTTTGGCCGATCAAACCGCAAAACTTCTTCACGATGCATTAACCTGGTGTGAAACACAGTTTCGTTCACTTGGGTTTGCCGAAAAAGCTTCTGACTTCGCTTTGAATTTGATTTCCAATATTCAAGGTATTTATCTGCTAACACACACCTTCAAAGATCCAAAGCTTGCCTTACGACAAGCCACGACTTTGCAAGAGTGGTTAGAGAAAACCATCTCCGGTGCTCGGTCGAAGCACTCTGTTGAAGAAGTAGCTTAATTTTTTTGGTACGTGCCTTTGTAGAAACAAAGGCACGTATACAAAACAGGGTTTCCTCATGTTAGAAGCCAATCAAAGTGTTCAATTGATTAAGGAACTCAAGTGCAAAACACAAGCGCTTCGGGGGTATCTTTGACTGTGATTTGAAAGAGGAACGTTTAGTTGAGGTTAACGCTTTACTTGAAGATCCAAATATTTGGCAAGATCCTGAAAAAGCACAAACCCTAGGTAAAGAAAGATCCTCACTGGAAAAAATTGTCTCGTCAATCAATCGTTTAACTCAAGAATTAGCAGAGCTAGAAGAGCTCGTTTCCATGACCGTTGCAGAAGAGGATGAAGTAGGTTTAGCGGCATTGGTTGAAGAAATCCTGCGTCTACAAAAATTAGTTGCTGAATTAGAATTCCAGAGAATGTTTTCTCATGAAATGGATCCAAACCATGCATTTGTTGATATTCAATCTGGATCAGGTGGGACTGAGGCTCAAGATTGGGCAAATATGTTATTGCGAATGTATTTACGCTGGGGAGAGCGGCGTGGGTTTAAGACCAGTTTGCTGGAAGTCTCGGATGGTGAAGTTGCAGGCATAAAGAGTGCAACGATCAAGTTTGAAGGCGACTATGCCTACGGTTGGCTGCGCACTGAAACGGGGGTGCATCGTTTAGTTCGCAAATCTCCTTTTGATTCAGGGAATCGCCGTCATACCTCATTTGCGTCTTTATTTGTTTCACCAGAAATTGATGACAATATAGAAGTGGATATCAATCCATCTGACTTAAGAGTTGACACCTATAGAGCAAGTGGAGCAGGTGGCCAGCACGTCAACCGTACCGATTCGGCTATTCGAATTACCCATGTACCAACAAATATTGTTGTACAATGCCAGAGTGATCGCTCACAACATAAAAACAGAGCATCAGCCATGAAACAGTTGCGTGCTAAATTATACGAGCACAAGCGGTTAGAACAATTGGCTGATAAAAAAATCCAAGAAGAAAGCAAAGCGGATATTGGATGGGGCAGTCAGATCCGCTCTTATGTTTTGGATCAGTCCCGGATCAAAGATCTAAGGACGGGTGTGGAAACAGGTGATACCGCTAGCGTGTTGGATGGCGATGTTGATTTATTTATAGAAGCAAGTTTAAAGGCAGGACTATGACAGAACTCGATAATACCCCCGATCCTAATGAGCAAATAGAGCAGCGCAA
Organism: uncultured Legionellaceae bacterium; assembly: GCA_964351705.1. GTDB lineage: Bacteria > Pseudomonadota > Gammaproteobacteria > UBA6186 > Azoamicaceae > CADEGZ01. Next base: position 15,323 of record CAYGPC010000013.1, on the reverse strand, counting down.
AGCAAAACTAAAGAAACTGAGAGAGGAGACACTCGCGTTTCCCAATGATTTTAAGCGAGACACCTTGAGCAGTGATCTTCATCAGCAGTGCGCAGAAATTTCTGCGGAAACCCTTATTGAAAAGAATATAACGGTTGCTCTAGCAGGTCGTATGATGACACGGCGTTTGATGGGGAAAGCGAGTTTCATTCATGTACAAGATATGGCGGGTCGTATGCAGATCTATGTGAAAAAAGATCTGTTGCCTGAAGGCAATTATGAACAATTTTTGCAATGGGATTTAGGGGATATTTTAGGGGTTCAAGGCAGTGTGTTTAAGACTAAAACCGGTGAGCTGTCTATTAAAGCCAGTGCGATTCGGCTATTGACCAAAGCCCTACGTCCTTTGCCAGATAAATGGCATGGGTTGTCCGATCATGAAACACGTTATCGTCAACGTTATTTAGATCTGATTGCGAATGAAAAAAGCAGACAGGTATTTTTAACTCGTTCAAAAACGGTTCAGAGTATTAGAAATTTTTTATTGAAACGCAATTTCCTCGAAGTTGAGACCTCTATGATGCAGCAGATCCCTGGTGGCGCTATCGCAAAACCCTTCGTGACGCATCATAACGCTCTTGATATGGATCTGTATCTGCGTGTTTCACCTGAACTGTATTTAAAGCGACTGGTAGTCGGTGGTTTTGAAAATGTATTTGAGATTAATCGAAATTTTCGTAATGAAGGGTTATCCACAAGGCATAATCCGGAATTTACAATGCTTGAATTCTATCAGGCTTATGTAGATTATCACGATCTGATGGATTTAACAGAGCTTATGTTTCGGGAAGTTGTGCAAGAGGTTTTAGGTGGTTGCATTGTGACTTATCAAGACATTACTTTAGATTTTTCTAAGCCTTTTCTACGTTTAACGTTGAAAGAATCTATTTTAAAAGTGAACTCAGACATTACAATGGAAGCGCTTGAAAATAAAGAAATGTTGATGGATATTTTACGGAAAAAAGACTTTGCCTTCGACAAAAGCTGGGGGTTAGGCAAACTTCAATTAGTGATGTTTGATGAAACGGTAGAAACTACCTTACATCAGCCAACCTTTATTACGGAATACCCAATGGAAGTATCACCATTGGCTCGACGAAGCAACGAGAACCCAGACGCTTGCGATCGCGCTGAACTGTTCATAGCCGGCCGTGAGATTGCTAATCTTTTCTCGGAATTAAATGATCCAGAAGATCAAGCTGAACGCTTTCAAAACCAGGTAGCTGAAAAGGAAGCAGGTGATGAGGAAGCTATGTACTTTGATGAAGACTATGTGACAGCCCTTGAACACGGTTTGCCTCCTACTGCAGGAGAGGGGATCGGAATCGATCGACTTGTGATGTTGCTGACGGATTCACCTTCAATTAAAGATGTATTGCTGTTTCCACACATGAGACCTGTAGGAAAATAGTTCTGTAGGCCTTTGTAGCTATCGGAAGAGTAGTACTTAAGGAGATTGAAAATGCTAAACCAAAGAAAAACTCGTGTTCTGATTGCAGATGATAATACGCTTGCTAGAAGAATAATAAGAAGAACAATTGAACGTACTATCCCAGATTCAGCTGAAAGAGAGATTGTTGAGGTTAAAGAAGGTTCTGCTGTGATTGAGGTGATGAAAAAAACATTCGATGCACAAGAGGTTCCATTTGATTTGCTGGTAGTTGATCAAAACATGAACCCTGATGACATGACCGGAGTAGAGACTGCACGTGCCGTGCGTGCAGTGCTAAAGCAAAGTACACATCTAATGAAAAAATTAGTCATTATTGGTTATAGTGATGATCTTGTTGAATTAAATAACAAAAAAAGATTAGAAGATTTTGATGCGATACTCGGAAAAAATAATTTTACAACGAAACGATTTGTTGAATTACTGAATGAGCATTTAGCGTTAGACATTTCGAGAAGAGATAGCTTTAGCTTAGATGATTTGCAACTCGATATGGGAACACCAGAGTTAGTAAAACGCAAACCGCCCAGAAAGAGATCTTCTACGCTCGGTACTGAAATTCCTAAAGAGACATTAGCTTCAGAAATAACCACGGAGACCCTAGAGGATTTACAACCCGACGTGGCAGCGCCAGCGGTAGCACCCAGGCGGAGATCTTCTCAGTCTAGTTTGGAAAGCAGTGAAAAGAAATTACAGGGTTTTAAAGTTTAGGGTTGAAATGTGACGGTTATTCTTCCTCTGGCTGTTGGTAAGCTTTGCTAGCCAGTGGTTCTCCGTTAGCAGTGAAGGTGCATTGAAAGGCGCCATCGTCTTGACTTCCCATGGAAGCTTTAAAAAATCCTGCTTCTATATCCTCTAGTAGGTAAGTGAGCTCTTCAACACCTTCTGCTGTGTATTGGCACGTTCGAGTCACTGGAACAGATTTTCCGTGGTAATCCTTTAAACCAATATCATTCGTTGTGTCAGAGATGACACAACGGTTTTGTTTGTGCTCAATAATTTGCCATTGAGTAGCGACTGTAGGATCTAGCATATAAGGGGCTTGGCAGGAGTAGGGAATACAATCTAGGGCATTTTGTGTAAAATCATTACAGGTGAATTCAACAATGTCTTTAGGTACAGGTTTCGCAGCAATATCTACTGCATAAGCTGAATTAAAGAGAGCAGCACAAATGCTGAATAGAATAATCTTGAGTAGATTGGACATAAATCATAGTAACCTCGGTGTTTTGACACTTTTAGTGTAGACTATTTTCTTCAATTTTGAGCAAGGAGATCAGTGGTATTTGTTGAAGCTCTTCTTGTGTATACACGTAAAGTTCATTAGTTTTTGAAAAATTGTCCTGTAGTTCAATGAGTGTAGTAAGAACGCCTTGATCTTCTGCAGAACATACTAGAGTCCCTACCGATTGCTTTTCACGAGTGTAAAACTTTGTTCCTGGAGGGAGCGGTGTGGTTTTTTCAAGTACAGCACGGTAGAGATGGCGCTTCAAATTGCCACGATAGTGCATGCGTGCAATGATCTCTTGTCCACAGTAGCAACCTTTATCAAAACTCACTGCGTCAAGCGCTGGCAAATTAAGATAGTGAGGAAGAAACGTCTCAAAGGTTTCTAGATAGACTTCGGGTATGCCAGCCTGAATACGTTTGAGGGCCCAGGCATTAATATCGTTTTGAACATTCTGTATTTGAAGTGTTTCCGTTTGAGGTCCTATTAATAGGGGGCAGCAATAGGAAGGTAGAGAAAATAACTGAAAAGATGTAGGGAACTCTGGTTTTTCTATGTTTGGATATTGGGTTATTAAACCAAAACGCGATAGTGAGTGGCTGAGATCATTTACAGTTACTTTAGAAAAGCGAGCAACTTTGTTTAACGCGTTGAGGATCACAGGTAATAGGCCTAGGGGAAGGAGTAATACAAAATTTCCTTGATAGGGAAAAAGTTGAATAAGGGCTTTAATTTTTCCTTGAGGAGTACAATAGGCTCCCAAACGGTATTGGTTTGAGGGTAGATTGTTCACCTGGCAAGATAATTGCCCTTGTAAAAAGGTAGTGGCATTAGAACCTGAAACCCCAATACATCCATAGTCGTCTGAAAGATCAATAAGTGTTTGCATTTACATACCACATAAAAACTGTTAGCTTGGTAAAAATTCTATGTATTTAGTATATCGTATTTTTGGCGGATAAAAAATGACTGCACAAATGTTAGACAAGGCTCAATTGCGTTGGCAATGTCGTCGTGGCATGTTAGAGCTGGATCTGATGCTGTCGTCATTCTTGGATCAACAGTTTGATGATCTAGCACAAGATGAACGGGAGGATTTTGCAGAGCTTCTTAAGAGTTCTGACAATGATTTATTTGGCTGGTTGACTGGTAGCTCAAGGCCAGAGGCTAAAAAAATGGAAATGTTAATCACTAAAATTCGAGCATGCAAGCGGTAAATTTTTCCTTAAGATCCTCACGAAAGCTCCTGATATTTTCTGTTGCTCTTTGTCTTCTTATGACGTATTTCATATGGTTATCAGATACACCCTTTTTTCTTAAAGCTGGAATATCTTTGGTCATGGGGTGCTATTTTAGAAAAATCTTACGATTGCATATTCAAAGAGAATGCCCACAATCTATTATTATGGTATGGCAAAACTCAAAAGGTCAGTGGGGCCTTAAGACCAAAAGTGGGTATTGTGCCCTGGGTACTTTAAAAAATAGTAGCTTTGTGAGTACCTGGTTAATTATTTTACGATTTCGTTGTATCAGTCGTTCCGTTGATGTCCTGATACCAGCAGATGCACTCTCTTCGTTGCAGTACCGCGTTTTATCTACACGTATTCGTTTCTTCTAGTTTTTCAGGTGTACCCACAGTTAAGTGCTGGATTAACGAACATGATAAGTTTTTCTTAAGTTATCTAAACTGAAGTAAAAGATTTATCACAACTCCACAATGGACTGGCGGAGTCAATGACCAGGAGACCTATTCAATGCATGACGACCGCTTAGATTCACAATTGATTGATGCTGCCAAGGCAGGTGATCAAAAAGCTTTTGATGCTTTAATTATTCGTTACCAATCACGTATTTCTAAAATTATTGCTCGATTTGTACGTGATCCCAGTGAAGTGCTTGATGTGAGTCAAGAAACCTTTATTAAGGCGTATCGCGCGCTAGATAAATTTCGAGGTGACAGTTCCTTTTATACTTGGTTGTATCGAATTGCCGTTAATACCTCAAAAAACTATTTAGTTGCCCAGGGGCATCGATTACCTGATGTAAATTTAAAATCCGAAGATCTCGAAAAATTTCTGGCAAAACATGCCGTGAGAGAGTATGAGACACCAGAGCAATTGTTGATGCGGGAAGAGGTGAAGGAAACAGTCTTTAGTACTATTGAACACCTTCCAAAGGATCTTCGTAAAACCATCATTTTGCGAGAGCTTGAGGGGATGTCTTATGAAAACATCGCTGAAATCATGGAATGCCCCGTTGGCACGGTCCGCTCTAGGATTTTTCGGGCGAGAAATGCCATTGATCGTAATGTGCAGCCCTTTCTACAGCAGTGAACCAAGCATTAATCTATCAAACCGACTTAATGCAAGTAGAATAAAATTCAGGTAGAATTGGTGCCTTAATATAGGTACCAATTCATCGACATGCAGCAAATCAGAAATTTTTCAATTATTGCCCATATTGATCATGGCAAGTCCACACTGGCCGATCGTTTTATCCAGATCTGTGGTGGCTTATCGGAACGTGAAATGTCTAGCCAAGTGTTAGATTCTATGGATATTGAGCGTGAGCGTGGGATCACAATCAAGGCCCAATGCGTGACACTGCAATATAAAGCGGCAGATGGTCAAGAATATCAACTGAATTTTATTGACACCCCAGGACATGTGGATTTTTCCTATGAAGTCTCTCGCTCACTAGCGGCGTGCGAAGGCGCTTTACTAGTCGTTGATGCAGCACAGGGTGTTGAGGCACAAACGGTTGCTAATTGTTATACCGCTATTGAGCAAGGTTTAGAGGTTATTCCGGTTTTAAATAAAATTGATTTGCCCCAAGTTGAGCCTGAGCGTGTAGCGCAGGAGATTGAAGAGATTATTGGAATTGAGGCACACAATGCTAAAAGAATCAGTGCCAAGAGTGGGTTAGGTATTAGTGAGTTGCTCGAACATCTTGTGGAGGTGATACCACCGCCAGTAGGTGATCCTGACGCACCTTTGCAAGCGCTTATAGTGGATTCATGGTTCGATAATTATCTTGGTGTGGTTTCATTGGTGCGCATTAAAAATGGTGTCTTGCGTAAAGGTGCTAAAATGCGTGTGATGTCTACTGGCAAATCGCACCTGGTAGACGAGGTGGGTATCTTTACCCCTAAGCGAGTTAAGCAAGCCGAACTTAGAACAGGAGAAGTTGGGTTTGTGATTGCTGGTATCAAAGAAATCAATGGAGCACCCGTTGGAGACACCATAACACTGGCGGATAATCCAGCACTTGAGGCTCTTCCAGGGTTCTCCATCTGTCATCCCAAAGTGTACGCAGGGATGTTTCCTGTTGATTCGGACGATTATGAAAATTTTCGAGAAGCATTGGCTAAGCTTACACTTAACGATTCGGCATTGTTTTTTGAGCCCGAAGTTTCCGACGCCTTAGGTTTTGGTTTTCGATGTGGTTTTCTAGGTCTGTTGCACATGGAAATTGTCCAGGAGCGCTTGGAGCGAGAATACCGCCTAAATCTTATTACGACGGCACCCACCGTAGTGTTCGAAGTGAAAACAAAAAAAGGTGAGATCATCTACATTGATAACCCTTCTAAGTTGCCGGAAGCAGGTGATATTGAAGAGATGCGTGAACCTATTGTTCAGGCAAATATTTTAGTGCCACAAACGTATTTAGGTAATGTTATTACTTTGTGTACGGAAAAACGTGGCGTACAAACAAAAATGCTTTATATCGGTAATCAAATTTCGCTTTCATATGAATTACCAATGAACGAAGTGGTGTTAGACTTTTTCGATCGGCTCAAATCCTGTACACGTGGTTTTGCTTCCCTAGATTATCATTTTGTGCATTTTCAACCAGCCGATTTAGTCAAGCTGGATGTTTTAATAAATGGTGACAAGGTAGATGCACTCGCATGGATAGTTCACCGTGATCAGGCCTTTTATCGAGGGCGTGATTTAACTGTGCGTTTAAAAGAAACCATGTCACGTCAAATGTTTGATGTGGCGATTCAGGCAGCCATTGGCGGTCACATCATTGCAAGATCAACTGTAAAAGGTATGCGAAAGAATGTTACAGCCAAATGTTATGGTGGTGATGTGTCGCGGAAGCGAAAACTACTTGAGAAGCAAAAAGCAGGTAAAAAGAGAATGAAGAAAGTAGGGAAAGTAGACATACCACAGGAAGCATTTTTGGCAATTTTAAAAGTAGATAAGGATAAAAAATGAGGTTTTTGGAAATTTTGTTATTGATCACTTGTTTTACAGGGCTTATTTGGCTTTTGGATATATGTGTTTTAAGAAAAAAGCGGTTAGCTAAAAAAATAAGCGCTCAGAGAGAACCTTGGTGGATAGAGTATTCAAAATCTTTTTTTCCAGTGCTCTTAACGGTTTTGATTTTGCGTTCGTTTGTGGCAGAACCTTTTCGGATCCCGAGTGGTTCAATGCATCCTACACTTTTAGAAGGTGATTTTATTGTCGTGAATAAATACCCCTATGGGTTAAGATTGCCGTATTTCGGCAATAAGATATGGTCGGTGAGTGATCCGAAAAAAGGTGACATTGTTGTGTTTAAACACGTTGATAAAGGAGAATCACTAGATTTAATCAAACGTGTGGTTGGTGTGCCAGGTGATAAAATCGCTTACCGGGACAATATTTTGTATGTGAACGATGTGGAAGTTAAGCGTGCATTTGAATTCGAGCGTATTGAAACAACCCCTTTAGGTGTTAACTATGCCATACGCCAGTATCAAGAGTTTTTAGGTGACGGATCACATCAGATTTTGGTTCAGCCAACACAGAAAGAGTTTGGTTCTACTTACCGTTTTTCGGAGGTTGTTGTACCTGAGAAGAGCTATTTTGTGATGGGAGACAATCGAGACAACAGCAAGGACAGTCGAATGTGGGGATTTGTTAAAGATGAAGATATTCAGGGGCGTGCCTTTGGGATCTGGATGAGTTGGGATGCGGATCAAAATACTATTCGCTGGGATCGTTTAACCATGGATCTGCAATGAGAAAAAAATTAGAAGAAAAAGCAGAAGGATTAGCACGCACTTTAGACTACTCTTTTTCAGAGCCAACTCTGTTGCAAGCAGCAATCACCCATCGTTCTATAGGAAAACTGAACAATGAACGTTTAGAGTTTTTAGGAGACTCGATTGTTAACTTTGTTATAGCTGCTGAATTATACAAACGGTTTCCAAAGGCGCGCGAAGGCGATTTAACACGCATGCGTGCACTTTTAGTGAAAGGAGAAACCATGGCTAGTGTTGCACGCGAGCTAGGTGTGGGTGAATATTTGCATTTAGGTATTGGTGAAAAGCGCAGTGGTGGATATCAACGAGATTCTATTCTGGCTGATGCAATGGAGGCGATTTTGGGCGCAATTTATCTGGATTCCAATATGGAAACTTGTGAGAAGCATGTTTTGTCTTGGTACGCGAAACGTTTGGATCATTTGGCCCCAGGCGGGTTGACACAAAAGGATGCCAAAACACGGTTGCAGGAATATATGCAGGCAAAGCATTTGTCTTTGCCGGATTATCAAGTAATTAAAATCAAAGGCAGTCCACACAATCCTGAGTTCGAGGTACATTGTCGTGTGCCATTGTTTGACGAGCCGGCATTTGGGATCGGTACCACCCGACGACAGGCTGAACAAAATGCAGCAGACGTTATCTTAAAGGCACTGAATAATGGAAAATACTGATCTAAAAACACGTTGTGGTTTTGTGGCAATAGTTGGACGACCTAACGTTGGAAAATCAACCCTGCTCAATCAATTGCTGGGTGAAAAAATGAGTATTACCTCAAGAAAACCACAAACGACGCGTAATCGATTATTAGGGATCAAAACAAATCCTCCTGTGCAAATTATTTATGTAGATACGCCGGGAATGCATTTACATGAGAAGCAAGCCTTAAATCGTTACATGAACAAAGAAGCTAGACAATCGTTGATAGATGTTGATGTCGTTGTTTTTGTGATCAGTGGTTCAAAATGGTTGGAAGAAGATGAGTTGGTGCTCGAAGCTTTGAAAAAAGCTAAAGCCCCAATTATTTTGGCGGTAAACAAAGTTGATTTGGTTGTCGATAAAAAGGCGCTGTTGCCTCACTTAGAATATGTTGGTGCAAAACGAGATTTTTTGGATGTCGTGCCAATCTCTGCCAAAAACCAAGTGAATATTGACGTGCTGGAAAATAGAATCTCTTCATTGCTTCCAGAAAGTCCTTATTATTTTCCTGAAAATCAGGTAACGGATAGAGATCTCTTTTACAGAATGGCTGAAATTATACGCGAAAAAATTGTGCGTGCATTTGGGGATGAATTGCCCTATACGAGTGCCGTGGAAATTGAAGCGTATGATCCTAAAGAAGCCGTACCCTTTATCAGCGCAATCATTTGGTTAGAGCGAGAAGGGCAAAGGCCGATCATTCTTGGAAAGAATGGATCACGAATTAAGAAAATCGGTATACGTGCAAGGCAAGATATTGAAAAAATAATAGGTAAGAAAGTTAATTTAAAGCTTTGGATAAAAATTCGCCGTGGATGGTCGAATAATCAGAAAATCATGCAAGGCCTAGGATATATTGACTTGTCCGACGGTGAAGGGTAATTCCAGCGATGAGGCGGTTTGAGCAGGAGCGAGCGTACGTTTTACACACACGACCCTATCGCGAGACCAGCCTGCTCGTGGAGCTTTTTACTTACCATTATGGCCGTATTTCAGTTATAGCAAAGGGTATAAAACGCTCCAAAGTTAGAACTCGGGGCATTCTACAACCTTTTGTGCCGTTGATGGTTTCTTGTGCTGGTCGAAGTGACTTACTGATACTGAGAGATTTTGATTCTTGTGGAAATATCAATATTTATCAAGGCCGAACATTGATCAATGCATTTTATATGAATGAACTTTTGATGCGATTGCTGCACCATTGGGATCCTCATCCAGAGTTGTTCTGGAATTATGAAACCAGTTTGGTTCGTTTGATAGACACCGATCATGAACAAAAGACATTACGCCTATTTGAAAAGCATTTGTTAAAAATATTAGGCTACGAATTACAGTTACTCAAGGAAGCTGAAACAGGACAGGCGGTTAGTGCAAACGAAAGCTATTTATACGATCCCAAACGTGGTCCAGTACGCGCAATCCAAGAGAAACTCACTTCAGATTTTGAAGGTAAACAGCTTTTGTTCAAAGGAAAAAGTTTATTGGCTTTTGCTGAAGAAAGATTAGATGATCTTTCAGTGCTGTCAGATATAAAACGTTTAATGAGGCAAATATTACCAGTCTATTTAGACTACAAACCTTTAGAAACACGGAAATTGCTATGAGTGTAGTTGGAATAGGCAGTGATATTGTTTCCATCAATAGGATCCGACGGCTTTGGGAAAAGTACCCAGTAAAGTTTTCTCAACGCGTTTTGTCTGTGGAAGAACGCAGTAAACTGGAAGGTACAACTAAACCTGTTGCCTTTATAGCGAAGCGATTTGCAGCTAAGGAAGCTTTGGCTAAAGCACTGGGTATTGGTTTTCAACCAAATGGAATTTTGCTGTCCGAAATTTCAGTCAAAAATGATGCGCTAGGTTGCCCATATATTGAATGCAATGGACGTGCACTGTTGGAATTGAATAAGCGGGTGGTAACGAAGATACATTTGTCGATGTCCGATGAGCAAGAATACGCTTTGGCTTTTATTATACTGTCGAAAGATTGATTGTAATCAATCTTTCTTCTCTCCCGCTTTTAAAATAACAGCGTCTATGGTTTGAATGAGTGCGTTGAGTTTGCTTTCAATCAGCTGAGTTTCTTCTTTTGCTATGGTTGTTTCAAGTTCATGTACACGACGTTTTAGTTCTGGGATCCCACAATAACAACAGGCACCGTGCAATTTGTGTGCGTGATCACGCATTTTTTTCCAATCTGCTTTTTCATAATCATCGATGAGTAGAGTTTTGTCTTCTGGTAAAGAGGCAATGAGTTTTGTGAGCAGTTCCTCAGCAAGCTTTAGATTGCCGCCAGCTAATTTTTTGCCAAGTTCCCAATCAATTAGGTTTTCTTGAGGTTGTTCAGTTGTCCATTTTTCAATCATTTTTCTCAGATCCGATTCCATAACAGGTTTTGCTAAATAATCATCGATACCTGCTGCAAGTAGCGCATTTTTTTCGCTTTCTAATGCATGCGCGGTTAAAGCAATAATAGGTACCTTAGCATGGTTTTCATCAGCTTCTCGTCGTCGAATGGCTTGTGCAGCTTCGAGCCCATTCATATTAGACATGCGTATGTCCATTAAGATTAGTTCAAAAAGTTGATCGTGCACAGCTTGAATAGCCTCTTGACCACTCGTTTTTCCGGTAACGTTGATGCCCATTTCTTCAAGTAATATCGTAATGAGTCTGAGATTGTCAGGATTATCATCAACGGCAAGAATATTTAAATGACGGTCAAACTTTTTAGTAGTAGTCGGTAATGTCTTCTTGGTAAGTGGACCAGCATGTAGTGTGTACTGTTGGATAGGGAACGTGAACCAAAAGGTGGATCCTTCCCCAAGTTTACTCTCAACACCAATTTCACCGCCCATTTGCTCAACAAGTTTTTTGCAAATAACCAAACCAAGACCGGTTCCACCGAACTTACGTGAGGTACCAATTTTCACCTGATTAAACGCCTGAAACAAAGCCTTTTGGTCTTGCTCAGAAAGACCAATGCCTGTATCGGTTACGCTGATTTCAACGGAGGTGTTTTTAGGGGAATCACTGTTCAATTTGACATGTACAACAACGCTTCCTTGTTCCGTAAATTTGATGGCATTGTTGACCAAGTTAGTAATGATCTGTTTAATACGTAATTGATCACCTAGAAACCCACGTGGGACATTGGGGTGGTAATACGGTGCAATTTTAATGTTTTTTTCACGTGCGTAAGGTGCTAACAGCTTAATGGTTTCTTCCACACATTCCTGGATATCCATAGGCGTTGATTCAATCTGTAATTTTCCAGCTTCTATCTTTGAAAAATCAAGAATATCATTAATAATTGAAAGTAAATTATTTGCTGATCGCTGAACAGTTTGCATGTATTCTTGCTGTTTTTCAGTAAGTTGGGTTTTTTGGAGCAAATGAATAAATCCAACTACTCCATTTAAGGGCGTTCGGATCTCATGACTCATGTCAGCAAGAAATTCGGATTTGACTTTGTTGGCACTTTCTGCGGATTTACGTGCCATTTCAAGTTCAACATTTTGCACCTCAATAGTTTCAAGCGTTCGTCTGAGGCTGAAGGTGGCCTGGTTTACCTTGTTTTGCATTTCGGTGTTGGCTTCTTTTAAAGCCAATGACATGGTATTAATTCCATTTGCTAAAATTTTGAGCTCAGTGTATTTGGGGAGCTTAATGGGTTGCAATAATTCCCCTCCGTTGCGAATCTTTTCAACGCAATCTGCAAGTTCTAAAATAGGCTGAGTGACACTACGTCCCATTTTAAAAGCAAACAACCCACTGATTGCAAGACACAGCAATAATATTAATACTGCATGAATTAATATTTGATACTCTTGTAGGTGTAATGAATCGGTTTCCAGCTCAAGTTTAAGCCACCCAATTACATGTTCAATTTGTGTAGTATCGGTGTAATTATCGGTTTCTTTGTAGGTGACCACAGGCTTGATAAAAGCGGCCGCTACAGGATCCTCAAGTGTGATGACCTGGTTGACGCTTGCTAGTTTGCTGTTCTCTGACAACTGAAGTTTGAAAGAAGACTTCCCTACATTGAGAAGATTCTCACCGTTAGCAGTGTAGAATGCGACACTTTGGACGTGTGGATCATTAAAGGCTTCATTGGCGATATCTTGTAATAGTAGTTTGTTGCGGGAGAATACGCCGTATTCTCCTGAGGGTGCGATCTGTAGCGCTAGCGTCTCTCCCTTTTTTAGGAACGATTCCTTTAGATCATGCAATCGAGAACTGGTAAAATAGGCGCCTAAGAGAATGGAGATGGTTAAAGTTGGAACCAACGTTAGTAATAAGACTTGATGTTTTATGCCCCACTTCATTATCCTATTGTGCCGGGTTGCAAGGAGGTGTGCAATGGCCTTAATCTCTGGATTCAATTGTAAGGAGAAATGTTTTGACTGTAACCATGGTTTATGATTTAGAAACAATACCTGACATCGGCGCAGGTCGTCGTCTCTTAAATCTTCCAGTCGACGAAAAAACAGACAATGAAGTCTTAGAAGCACTGATTGAGCGGCGTAACTCAAAAAATCAAACCCCGAGTACTTTTTTACCCCATTATTTACAAAAGATTGTGGCAATCTCGGTGGTGGTTGCGACCCCGGATTGGGTAAAGGTGTGGTCACTTGGTGATTTGACAACGAAAGAACCTGAAATTCTTATGCGTTTTTTTGAGGGCATAGAACGCTATACTCCAAATCTTGTTTCATGGAATGGGACTGGATTTGATCTGCCCGTTCTTCATTACCGTTCGCTTTTTCATGGCATCAGTAGTGAGCGGTACTGGGACGTTGGTGATTCTGATCAAGGTTTTCGTTGGAACAACTATACCAGTCGATATCATCGAAGGCACACGGATTTGATGGATGTACTTGCCGGTTACCAAGCCAGAGCCAATGCACCGTTAGATGAAATTGCTTTATTGTTAGGTTTTCCTGGAAAAATGGGGATGCATGGTAGTGAAGTGTTTCCACAATACCAAGCTGGAAATCTTGAGGGGATCCGTAACTACTGCGAAACGGATGTACTGAACACCTATTTAGTTTACTTGCGATTTTTACAGATCCAAGGACACATTAATAGTGACCAACTGGTATGGGAGGAGAGTCGACTGCGTGAGTCGTTACTGTCGACCGATAAAGAACATTTAGTAGGATTTGCGGAGGCTTGGAACAGTGAACGATGATCCAGTTGTCATAGAAGTCGATACGCTTTCTCATGAAGGAAGAGGGGTTGCGACTGTAGAAGGTAAAACCATTTTTATAGATGGGGCGTTGGCACAAGAGCGAGTTACCTTTCGTTATCTACGAAAGAAAAAACGCTACAGTGAGGGTCAGGTTGAAGAAGTGTTAAGAGGCTCGCCCGATCGGATCGATCCTCTGTGTCCACATTTTGGTTATTGTGGTGGGTGCCAGTTGCAACACATGGATCCAATAGCTCAGTTGCGCTTTAAACAAGAAATGGTATTAGAGCAACTCAAACACTTTGGCCAGGTGCAACCTCAAAATATAGTATCACCTATGACGGGTGATACATTTGGTTACCGTCGTAAAGCGCGCTTGGGTGTCCGATTTGTTCATAAAAAAGGCAAAGTATTAGTTGGGTTTAGGGAAAAGCAAAAACATTATATTGCTGAGCTTGAAAGTTGCTTTGTGCTCGATCCTCGAGTGGGTGATCGCCTAGCAGAACTCGGTGAACTGATTTCAGGATTGGATGGCAAAGAAGTCATTGCTCAAATAGAAGTGGCCATGGGTGATAACCATGTGGCTTTAGTGTTTCGTAATTTAACGCCACTACATGAAGCCGATCAAAAGATCCTCATTGATTTCGGTCTTAAGCATGGCTTTGCTATTTTTCTGCAATCGGGTGGTTTAGAAACCGTCACTTGGATTGGTGGGGTAGATCAAAATCAGAAATTACATTATCGTCTAGAAGCCTTTGACTGTGATATAGAATTTGAACCCATGGATTTTACGCAGGTTAACGCTGGCATCAACCAACAAATGGTTCAACGTGTGGTGGAATGGTTAGACTTAAAAACAACTGATCGAGTCCTTGATTTATTTTGTGGGCTCGGTAATTTCACCCTACCCATGGCACGTTCCTGTCACAGCGTGGTTGGGGTTGAGGGCAGTCAGACGTTAGTAGATAAAGCAAAACACAATGCCGTACTTAATAAAATTGATAATACACAATTCTATGTTTCAAATTTACACAGTGATCCTTTAACAGGGGCTTGGATGGATCAAGACTACGATAAAGCCCTACTCGATCCGCCACGTACGGGTGCCCTGGAATGTGTTCCATACTTACTGAATTCTTCCATTAAACGCTTGGTGTATGTTTCCTGTAATCCAGCAACGTTTGCGCGTGATATTGGCGCTTTGGTGCAAGGTGGTTTCCGATTGGAGCATTTTGGGATCATGGATATGTTCCCTCAAACCATGCATGTGGAATCCATTGGGTTACTACAACGGTAATTAGCTCCAAAACAATCTGATTCACTAGTTTTCAAGGTGGAGTTATGTTCTATGTTTTAGAGATCTTTATGCTGATGAAAAAGTCAATGGAGATGAGCGCATGGATTTGAACCAAAGCTGTTTTAGGAAATTGGTTGGCGCTTGCATCTTATCCTACTTTTGCGATTTTAGTCACAATCGATGCTGATTCGAAAATAGGTAGTACGCGTTTCACCACTTCCCTTCGTCGTTGTGGTTCATTTGGCGTTAGTGGATACAATCCACTTATATATTGTTGATTCACGAATGAAATAGTAAAGACTTTCGATAATGGTGTAGCGCAGTGGACGCCTGATATGGCCGTTAGCTATGTGAGCAAGACACCCTATCGTTCGAAAACCACCGCTCATCT
>CAYGPC010000012.1:0-60126 GCA_964351705.1 uncultured Legionellaceae bacterium | reverse complement strand
GGTGTAGATCTATAGGTATGAAGTATTTTCCATTTAAAAAATTTATTATTATTATAACTTTATTGCTCGGGAGCTTTCTCTGGATCTTGATGACAGAGTCTGGTCTGCGAGCAGCATTCTGGCTAGCACGTCCCTTCTTCTTCAGTGGAGTTTCAATCCAGTCACTACATGGCAAACTGATAAGCCAAATAGAGCTGCAAGGGATCAATATGCTAGCCAACAATATTCGTTTGAACATACAGCAAGTAACATTTACCCCACAGATTTTTTCTCTACTCAAAATGCAAAAACAGAACTTTCCTTTTAGATTTCAAAATACTGTTATTGAATCCCAAGATGAGACGTTTTCACCTATTGTGATCCCAAATAGCTCTGGAAGCTTTTCGCTCGATCGCAAAACTGATGAACTTGTCTTTGAGGTCCAAGAAATCGAAGGTGCAAATAACAAAGTTCCCTTAAAGGGCTACGGTGGCGTTAAATTTAGTCAAAACCAACTTTCCTTTCTAGATACCTCAATTGTGTTTGGGGATAGCCATTTTACAATTAAAGAATCGGATACCCAAAAAACAATGTGGGATTTCAGCATACAAAAAGATGATCTGTTGCTTAGTGCAAGCGGTGTCCTAATACCCGAAGAAACGACAAATCACTGGCAAGGCGTCATTGAAAAATTAAAACTCAATTCTGCAGTAGTAGGACAGTGGCATCTTCCAAAACCAACCGCATTTACACTATCTGATCAAGCTGTTGATATCCCCAAAATTTTACTTGCTAATGAGAGAAAGGAATCCGCCATCAGCGCATTTTCATGGAGTAAGACGTCAGGTATAACAGCTACTTTTGACGTTGAACATTTTCGCTTAAGGCATCAACGGTGTACTGCAACCGCTTCTCTCCAGTTGAACATTACACAAGAACCCAATAAAATTCCCGCTATTCTTGGCACCTTGACATTCCAACCAGGAAACATCTGTCTTCTCACAGTGAACAAGAATGAAAAAATCTTGGAATACCTCGGTGGCCAGCTTCAACTGCGCTCTACACAACAAGATGGCCTTTCCTTAAAAGTTGATTTACGTGACAGTCGAAAAAATCAGTTGGAAGCCATAGTTGAATCGAACGCTTTTGAAGACATGGCTACTTTTTTAACTCAACCCATACACGGTGAAATGAAAGGTAGCTGGTCCGACTTAGAGTTGCTGTATTTATTTGTTCCTGAAATATCTCATTTGCTTGCACAATTAGAGATACAAGCATCCGTTGCTGGCACTATTAAAAACCCGGAATTTAGCGTCAAAGGCACTCTAGACCAAGTTTCTTTTTATTTACCTATTCAAGGTATACAATTTAAAGATACTCAATTGATGTTTGAAGGTGAAAGTACTAAAAGCTTTTCGATAACTGGTTCTGGTATTCTAGGCAAAAACCCGTTTCAGATAGAAGGATCTATTCTGCCATCTGAAAATTTCAAAACTCAAGTACACTTTAGTGGTCAGGATTTACAAATCTACAACACTAGCCAACTTCAATTGTGGGCATCACCCAATCTACAAATAAACTATACCGATCAAACTCTATTTATAGATGGACAGGTTGAAATACCACGGGGCTCAATTCATTTGAAAAGTAACGATCATGCAGTTTCTCGATCAAAGGATATCGTATTAACTGATGAACCCACTTCCTCTAAAAGTAAGTTTTTACCAAACTTGTCTTTAATCCTTGGTAAAGAGGTGCACTTTCAAGGATATGGTTTAGAATGCCAAATTTATGGAGAATTACAGATCACGCCTCGCACCGATGGTTTGCTATCCGGAGCTGGAAAACTAAAAATACGTAAAGGTAAGTACCGACTACAGGGTAGCAATAAATACATACATCGTGGCTATCTCTTATTTCCGGAAGGCACTCTTCTTGCAAATCCTCTCTTAGATATTCGCTTATCAAAGAACCGCCTCCCTAACCAAGACCAAAGTAGTGATGTGGGAATCTACATTCAAGGAACCCTACAAAATCCTGTTATGCAGCTCTATTCCAACTCTGATCTGAATAACAAAGAGATCTTATCTAAACTTGGGTTTTCGGGAGGTCCAGGTAACGGACAGAACAGCCAGATAGCACAAGGTGCCGCCCTTCTCGGTAATATAAACCCTTTAGCCCAGTCCCTTGAACAAAATTTTGGACTTGAAGAATTAAATGTAGAAAGCAAGGATTCCAACAACCTTCAGTCTGAAGGTGGCACAGATACGGTATTAGTTATTGGTAAATCTTTAACGCCTAAAATCTACTTACAATTCTTACAAGGCGTTATGGAAGCAACTAGCGCTATACGCCTACAATATTTTCTTTCCCCTCGTTTTACAACGAGCATTGAAACTGGCACAGACGGTCTGGGCGGTGATATTATCTTCTCAACGGAGAAAGATTGATGAGTATACCTAAAAAGCATACCCCCATGATTGAACAGTATTTGAAGATCAAGGCAGAATACCCTGATCATATATTGTTATACCGTCTTGGTGATTTCTATGAGCTTTTCTTTGATGACGCTAAGAAAGCCAGCAAGTTACTTGATTTAACCCTCACCGCACGAGGCCAATCAGGTGGCGATCCGGTTCCAATGGCAGGTGTTCCACATCACGCCATTGAAGGTTATTTAACCAAACTAGTTCATCTAGGTGAGACCATCGCTATTTGTGAACAAATTGGTGATCCCGCTACAAGTAAGGGACCTGTTGAAAGACAAGTAACACGCGTGATCACACCAGGGACACTCACAGATGAAGCCTTGCTTCATGCAGAGCAAGATAGCCTATTACTGGCTTTATTCGCTGATTCCAACCGTATTGGCCTTGCGTGTTTAGATTTAGCAGGTGGCCGTTTAAATCTTTCTGAGGTAGATTCCCTCACGGCTTTGGAACAAGAGATAGCCCGTTTGGCACCCAGTGAACTGTTGCTCCAGCCTAGGTTGTTTGAACAAGCTGCTTTTCTCCAAAAAAGTACCATTTGCCTCCAATATCGCGCAGAAAGTACTTATGAAAAGTCTGACGCGATTCAGCGCCTACGCGATGTCTTTTCGGAAGATGCTTTTGACTCCGCTTCACTTCCCACTGCACTGTGTGCTGCCGGTTCGCTACTCGCCTATGTACAAGACACTCAGAAGCGCGAGCTATCTAATCTCTATAAACTCACTTGTGATGATCTACAAAACACTTTACAGATTGATACGAATACGCGTGAAAGCTTGGAGCTCACTCGTAACCTGCGCAACTCACAAGAAAACACTCTATTCTCTGTACTAAACACCACTGTAACTCCCATGGGTGCACGTCTACTGAGTCGTTGGATCCAAAAGCCACTTCTTTCCCGTGAAATCTTAAACGCCAGATCAGCTTCAATAGAAACACTATTGACACATCAAGGTTATGCAACCTTACAGGAAGCCATCCAGCCTATTGGGGATATGGAACGCATCTTAAGTCGTATTGGTCTATTGACGGCCCGACCCCGTGATTTGATCCGATTACGCTCAGCCCTTACCGAACTTCCCATGATACAATCAATCACCCAAAAATTTAAAGCTCCTTTACTAGAAGTTTTGGCAGAAAAAATTCAGACATTTCCGCCTCTGGCGCAACTCCTAACAAAAGCACTCGTTGAAAACCCACCCACTCTTATTCGTGAAGGTGGTGTCATTGCCGAAGGTTATGATGAACACTTAGATGAATTACGCAATATCAATGAGCACGCTGAAGATTTTTTGATTAAGCTAGAACTGGCTGAGCGTGAGCGAACTGGCCTTTCAACACTCAAAGTAGGTTATAACCAAATCCACGGCTACTATATTGAAATCAGTCGTGCTCAATCTGCTCAAGCGCCCGCAGACTACATACGTCGGCAAACCCTTAAAAATGTAGAGCGCTATATCGTCCCAAAACTCAAAGCATTTGAGGACAAAATTCTCTCTAGCCGTGAGCGAGCCCTCACACAAGAAAAACTTCTGTATGAGCAGCTAATGAAAATTGTCAATGAACACTTAACTCCATTGCAAGCAACGGCTGAAGTACTTGCTGAACTCGATGTCTTGAGTTGTTTTGCTGAACGTGCAGAGAGTCTACATTGGAACAAAGCTGAATTACTCGAGACAAGTGAATTATACATTGAAGGTGGTAGACACCCAGTCGTGGAATCTGCCTTAGACGTTCGCTTTATTCCAAACGATATCACACTGTCGACTAAACGACGCCTTTTGATTGTCACAGGCCCTAATATGGGTGGCAAATCTACCTATATGCGACAAACCGCACTTATTGTCCTGCTTGCTCATATTGGCAGCTTTGTCCCGGCTAAAAAAGCGCGAATAGGTTCTTTTGACCGGATTTTCACTCGTATTGGCGCCTCTGATAACTTAAGTCGAGGTCATTCAACGTTCATGGTAGAAATGACTGAGACAGCACAGATCCTAAAGAATGCAACCGGTAACAGCCTGATTATATTCGATGAAATCGGTAGAGGCACCAGTACTTTTGATGGTTTATCACTTGCGTATGCGATAGCCACCCATGTGATCACACATGTAAAAGCTGCCACTTTATTTTCTACACACTATTTTGAAATGACTGATTTGCCCAATCATTTTCCTACCGCTGCAAACATCCATCTAGGTGCTACAGAATATGCTGATAAATTAGTGTTTTTGTACTCGGTAGAAGAAGGACCCGCTAGCCAAAGTTTTGGGATCCAGGTGGCGAAACTCGCAGGACTTCCGGATCAAGTAACGACTGTTGCAAAACAAAAATTAGCGCAACTTGAAAGAGAAGCATTCACCACTGAATGATCTTAGGATGACCCGCTTCATCCAGCGCAACAAAAGTGAAGAGACCTTCCGTGACTTGTTCACAATTACCATAACGCATACGTTCTGCCCATACCTCAATTTTAATAGTGATAGAGGAATGTCCTGTTTTGACCACGCTTGCGTAGCAACAAACTAAATCACCCACATAAACCGGCTTTAAGAATGCCATGCGATCGATTGCAACCGTAGTCACACGATGCTTTGCCTTCTGTAAAGCAAGTACAGCACCGCCTAAATCCATTTGTGAAACCAGCCATCCTCCAAAGATATCACCATGTGCATTTGCGTTTGCTGGCATGGCAACTGTCTTTAGAACAAGTTCACCGTCTGTTTTTACCGGTGTTGTCATTTTGTGCCTTGCTTATATAAGTAACCACATAATGCTAAGAATAGAACTAAACCAATAAAAGTTTCATATCCATTTAACCAAGCAATATTTAAAGCAAACACATCAGTGCGTTGAGCGTAGGCAAAAGGTATCGTTAAGAGCGCGCCAAGTATGGCTTCACCTGCAATGATCCCAGATGCACATAAAATACCGTGATCCGTGTCTTTTACGGTATCGCTGCCTTTGCGCCAATCGACAATGCTACGTACAATACCACCTAGAAAAAATGCAGTCACATAGCCCAAAGGCAAGTAGATGCCAAGTGCGAATAGAAGGACTGGAAACCGTATTTTACTTTGTCGACGACGCAAGAATTCATCCATAATAATTGCCAGGATCCCAAGCGCAACGCCACCTGAAATCATATCCCAAGGTAGCTCTTTGCCAACAAAAAAGATCCCTTGTACTAAAGTTGCCATAATAGTCGCTTGCGGTGCTGGAAGGGCTTGTGCCGGATCCATACCTGCGCGAGGTAAGATATCTCCTAAACCATACGCCTGAAAGGTAGTCTGAAGGATGTAAGGAATCACTAACGCTGAAACCACCACACCAACCGCTAACATTGCTTGCTGTTTCCAAGGCGTTGCACCCACAATCTGTCCTGCTTTGAGATCTTGCATATTATCTCCACTCATTGAAGCAGAGACACAAATGATCGCTGAAAATATCACAACAATACCTGCTATTTTCAGCGCAGAATTCGCATCGACAGAAAAATTGATACTTCCTTTCAGTAGAATCAACAGCACCGCTGAAAATCCAGCAATGGCAGCTATGCTGATCCCTGAAACTGGCAAAGAAGTAGTTCCAACCATACCAACAATGTATGCAGCAATAGCGGCAGCAATGAATCCCATCACCATTGAGAAAACGGTAGAGAGCAGAACCAATGCCCAAAATACGGTACTACTCAGTTGAAGATTGGAATCACGAACGAGCGTAAAGAATAAAATGAGAGCAGGAACGGCAACCAGCACAACACCTAAAATGACATATTGAAATGGAATATCCCTATCCGTACGCACATTGGAATCAAATTCACTTTGGTGGGCACGCATCGCCTTAAAAGAAGCGCTCAAAGCACCAGAAATTTGTTTGGTAATGCTAATAACACTCCATAAACCACCCACGACTAAAACACCAACACCCACGTAAACAAAGTGATTCTTACGAATCAGTCCTAGGGATGACGCCAAATCTGCGGCTTCAGGTAACCCATGAACACTCACAAAAATAGGAATAGCTACACACCACGTTAAAAATCCACCAACAGCGAGTGCAATTAAACCACGCATGCCTACAATATAACCTGCCGCCATCAGTACTGGTGACAACATGATGCTAGCACCAAAAGCACTGCTGCCTGCTCGAGTCCAATATTGAATGTGTTCACCGGCAATACGAAACCCACCTTGTAAGAAGGAAAGCCCTGCTGCTAAAAAGCTTGAAAATACTAAAACTTTAGTCGAGCCTTTTTCAGCGCCCTCTCCCGCTTTAAGTACTTCACCAATTGCTAAACCTTCTGGGTAAGGCAATTTTTCTTTGACCATCATATGACGTCGCAGAGGCACCGAGAAAAAGACACCCAGAATACCACCTATCATAGTAATCAATGCGGTTTGAAAATAATTAAATTCAGACCAGTAACCTATGATAACTAACGCTGGCAAAGTAAAGATAACCCCAGCGGCAACTGTCTCTCCAGCAGAGGCAATCGTCTGAACCATATTGTTTTCTAGGATGTTGGCATTACGAAACCGTCTTAACACTAACATTGAAATCAAGGCGGCTGGAATCGAGCCGGCAATAGTACGCGCAATTTTCAAACCAACAAAAGTGGTCGACGCAGTTAAGACCACAGCAAGTAAACAGCCTAGAAATAGGGCGCGGAAAGTAATTTCAGGTAAAACAGTCGACGCTGGGATAAAAGGTTCAACTTCTATGGACGCAGTATCTTTAGCTGACATCATAGTACTCCACAATTTATTTTAAGTTAGAAAACACATAAAGTGTTTTAAAAACAACACTCAGTGATATATCGATTTGTCTGCAAGCACTACAGTTGCCGCAAGGCTTGCGTTAAACACCACAAAAGGATCGTCATTGAACAACGCCTCTTTGATTTGAACAACATTGGGCTCTAATGTCCCAGTAAGTTCCTTATATTCTACGAGATTAATCAGATTTTCACGAAGATACTCGATGTACTCTTCAAAACGATAATTCACATCCATCCTCAAATCTCCATATTATTACGATTTGGTTAACTCATAAGCGGACGATAAACACATTTTTAAAAGCCAACCAACTTATCAAAGACCACCACCGGCCATTTTAGCATAAGTGCTCCCTAAATCACCAGCCCTTTGTTCTGGGCATCTTCGCCGTTTTATAGTACGATTGTTGCTGGCTCAACGTGGAAAATACGATCATGAAAAAATCTGATCCCCTCAACTTTGAAACAGCATTAAACGAACTGGAGGGCGTCGTTGAAAAAATCAGTGCACAAGAATTGAACTTAGAGGACGCACTACAAGCTTTTGAAAAAGGGGTATCCCTTGCTCGACAATGCCAAAAACAATTAAAAGAAGCAGAACAAAAAGTACAAGTGCTTGTTGATTATGAAAACGCTGAATTTAAATCGTTAGATGAGGAACACTAATTGAACGTTTCTGAAACGCACACAAGCATCAAACGCCTTGAATTCTTTCTAGAACAAATACTGCCTATCCCAACAACTACACTCGAAAAAGCTATCCACTACTCCGTTTTCAATGGTGGAAAACGCTTAAGACCACAACTGGTTTATGCAACCGGGGAAGCACTCGGCTACCCACTACTTGATCTGGATGCCGCTGCGGCAAGCGTAGAGCTCATGCATTGCTACTCACTGGTCCACGACGATTTACCTGCGATGGATGACGATGATTTTCGTCGAGGAAAACCCAGTTGCCACAAAGCTTTTGATGAGGCAACCGCGATACTTACCGGTGATGCACTCCAAAGTCTTGCGTTTGAAACATTAGCAAACACAAAGTCACTTCACCCTACAAACCTTTTATCTATGATACGCGTACTTGCAAAAAACAGCGGCAGATCTGGCATGGTGGCAGGACAGGCATTAGATATGGCCAGCATGAATCAAACTGTTTCTGTGGAAAAACTCTGTGACATCCACCAGAAAAAAACCGGTGCATTAATTGAAGCTTCTGTTTTACTCGGTGCACTTTCCTCACCACAAATCGTGCCTCCAGAAATGCTTACACACTTCCAAAAATATGCTCAAGCTATTGGACTCTCTTTTCAAATCCAAGATGATATTCTTGATATCACCAGTGACACACAAACTCTCGGCAAAACAGCTGGCAAAGATCTAGAACAAAACAAAGCCACATTTCCTCATTTGCTTGGCCTAGAGGCATCACGACAAAGAGCTCTTGAACTCCACGAAACCGCACTGGATGCTATTGCGCTATTTGGCAGTAGAGGTCATCAGTTAGCTAGACTCTCTGAACATTTTATCGCTCGGATCCGTTGAACACCTTCAAACCAGCCTGGTGGTTACGTAACCCACATCTGCAAACACTTTATGCAGCCCGACTCCACTCACCACCCCAAAATATTATCCGACACGAGCGTCTAGAATTACCAGATGGTGATTTTCTGGATTTAGCCTGGGCAGATAATTCACCTCAAAAGCCAATTGTTCTGCTTTTACACGGGTTAACAGGCAGTATGCAATCCCACTATATACAAAGATCGCTTAAAACCATCAGCGATCAGGGTTGGCGTGGTGTGTTAATGCACTTTCGTGGCTGCAGTGGAGAACCCAATCGACTTGAACGTGGCTACCATTCCGGTGAAACAAATGATTTAGATATTGTTATAACCAAGCTTCTCCAGGAAAATCCCAATGTACCCATTTTTGTTGTTGGCTTTTCGTTGGGAGGCAATGTTCTTTTAAAATACTTAGGCGAAACACTCAATAAAAAAATTAAGGGTGCAGTAGCGATTTCCATTCCATTTGAATTAAGAAAATCAGTCATGCATTTAAGTCAGGGCTTCTCTCGGATCTATCAAAAGCATTTAGTTCAAGAATTAAAAAGGTATCACCACAATAAATGCAAACGTATACCTACACTTTCATCCTTAACATCTCTAGAACAGATCCACACCCTATTCGACTTTGATGATAGGATCACCGCACCACTACATGGTTTTGAAGATGCCAATGATTATTATCAAAAATCAAGCAGCCGCCAGTATTTGAAAAGCATTAAAGTGCCCACGCTCATTCTGCAAGCACAAGACGATCCTTTTGTACCCCAAGAAGCTATGCCAACCCTGCACGAACTTTCAGAATATGTGACCTTAGAACTTACAGAACATGGTGGGCATGTCGGCTTTATGGAAGGGACAGCCCCCTGGAGAATAAAGGACTGGTTAGGAGCCAGAATAATGGAACAATTAACTGATTGGTTAGAAACTAATTAACTCAGGAGTCACCCAACGAGTGTTTCACTTCAAACGCGCCAAGCACATTCAAAATATAATACGGCTTACTTCTTGGATCCCACACTACTCGCTTTGATAGGTTCAATCACAGGATTGTCCCAAGTGCCCACCACTTGATAATAGTGTTGTGTTATTTGGGTGATTTTTGAACCTGTTATTTTATCAAACAACCAAATGCCAGCACCAATTGCGGGATTTCCGACGGCGATTGCTGCGGCTATTGGCAAACCCGTACTCATATGAGGGCTGACACCCATTTTAAAATCAATAGCCTTGGTCCGAAGATTACTACGCCCTTCCAATTCAATTTTAGCTGAAGGACCATCAATTGAAAGATTATTAGTACGAACAAAACCCTTATCAAGGGTAAGTTTTCCCTGCATCACATCAAAAACAAAACCTTCTTCCAGTACATCACTAAAATCCAATTGTAGGCGACGCTTGATACTTTCAATATTGAGCAACCCCATAATCCGACCTAAACCCGGATCCACACCTAAAATGCGTCCTTGATCAAATTTCATATTCACAAACCCATGTGTTTTTTGGATAGAAAAATCAAATGGATTTCCAGGCCAACTAAACTGATAATCAATATAACCACTTGAGTCACGAATAGCAGATGGGTAACCAAAACGCTGAAACATAGTACCCATATTGATTCCTTTTACACTACCATTCAGTCGTGTGGTTGGGATTTTATCTTGTAGACGCCATTCTCCAGCGCCAGAAAGTGTAAAAATATCCGTTTGAAATGTTAGGTCCTTTATCTGATAACCGTAAGGTTTCGCCGCAAGCTCAAATAATACCTCTCCAAAATTATTCTCTTTATACCTCAGCTGTTTGCAATAAAAACGCACGGAACGTTTTGCACCTTTCAACAGCTGACCTGTCGACTGTGGTTTTTTTAAAGAGTCGGTTACCTTTAAATAATCCAACTCAAAAAACAAGGGTTCACTATCTGCTTCAGGTAAGAAAAAGTTTCCGCGCATATGGGGGCTATCCACTTGCCAGTGATCTGTCAGTTTAGAGGCAATAGAAATCTCTTGAAATTTCATACCAAAGGCTTCGAGTCGTTCTACAAACAATTTTAAATGTATATGCAAAGGCAATGCAGTACCTTCACTTGGTTTTAAAGATTTCAGCAGCTCACTCCACTGATCCACTTTTAGATTGCAAACATTACCATCTACACGAAGAATACCCTTCTCTATTTTTACACGTGGCTTTGCACTAAAATGAATGTTTCCACCCTGAATTTTCAAGGCATCATCTAACGCACCCAAATTAAAAACTGCCGCCATCACGTTACCTAAGGACATCTCAAGTTGGTTATTTTTTTCCATGGTAGCCAAACGTAATTTGAACGGCCATGTTTCCAGCTCTGCTTTCGCAAGTGGTGAAGGCAAATTTATTGCAATTCCCTTAAGAGGGGATTCTAATGTCCATTCTTGAGAAGGAAAGTTAGCGTTTAATGATTTTCGAAAATGTGAAACAAAGATGGAATGGCCTGCAAAATATTCAACAAGATTCTCGGGCAATATTTTAGATAAAATTTGCGCTCCAAGTTTCCCTTCTGTTTTCACATCAAGCACACGCCCTTTCTGTTTAGGATTATCGGTGCTAATAGACATGACTAATGGATTATCAAATAGATGAGCCACAAGGTTTTCAGCCGACAGCCCTTGTTCGGTAAAAGCAAGCTTACCTGCGATTTTGGACAAGCTGAGTTTTGTCGTTGGGATAGACATCTTAGCTTTGTCGGTGGATATATGACCTTCAACCTGAACAGGCTTTTCAGACAACGGGATCTGTAATTTCAAATCCAACTGCATTGGACCAGAAAGTCTAAGTGCCTTTAGATCCTGACCAAAGGATTGTTGTAAAGGGCTTGCTTCCAAGAAGGATAAACCCTTATCTAATGTGCTCGAGAGCTGTCCTTCAATAAAAACAGTTGGATTAGTTTTGGCACCGATTGGTTCAATCAAAGCAGAGGCTCTTTGTATTGGAACACCCATAACTTGTCCTGCTTGTAAATTGACGAATACCCTATCAGTATTCACAATCACTTTGCCCTGAGCATTGTGGATTTTGGGCCACCCTTCTGCATAAAAAAAGTTTGCAGCCTTGAAATCAATCTCTCCGGAATAATACAAGTTATCCTCTAAGAAATTCCCCTGCACATCAAGATTCACTATAGATCCATTGTGTAAGGTATTGAATAGCCACTGTAGCAGTTTGGGATCATTGTCCGTCGGTTTATAATATTTATGCAACTCCTTGATTGAAATGTGTTCCCCTTGTGCTGCACAATTTAAATTCCAATCCTGTATATGACTAGCATGACACACGCTGGAGAATGGGCCGACATTTAATTTTAAAGAAAAATTACGACCTTCTGGTTCAGCTAGTAAAGTAAAATCAACGAATGAAGATCGCATACGATTTTCAATGGCTACGCTTTGCTGTCCTAACAACAACCAATCCAAATTATCAGTCCCTACCCAAAGCAAATCGCCAGTTATCTTTTGTTCGATCTGATGCTTTGGTAATTTCCAAACAATTTCAGCATTATTGAAAGTTGTTTTATTTTGCTCTCGAATGAAATTAACTATGGTTTTGTAATCAAGCCCAGTAGGTAGAGCTTCACCGTCGAGATCTAAAACACTAACGCCTGAATTTGCGTCCCATCCTACGACCATTTTCAAATTATGCATTACCATTCTCACCACACGTACTTTATCACCAAACAGTACGTCTTTTAACGAAGGGTATACTTCCAAGCGAGCAATTGAGATAAAAGGTTTAGGTATTTCGGCGTCTATAACAACAACATTCTTGAAAAACAACCCAAGGGATACTCCCGACCACCCGGGATCCATGCTTGAAAAGTGGACTGGAAACCCTAGCTCTTGTTTAACGATTGTTGAAATATACGCTTCATTTTCACGAATTTTCTGCTCCAGGATTATTTTAAATAGATACCCAGCAAGCGAAACAATAATGATGAAAAGAACAGTATGTGTGATCCAGTTGAACTTATTAAGTTTACCCCAACGTTTTACGTTCATACAACTGCATCATCCGACAAATCAAAGGCCATAGAAACACACTAGACAAAGTAGAAATCCCATACATAAAGGTTTGTGAGGGACGACCTAATACCCACTGAATAGTAATGAGCAATACATTACTGATCGAGACCAGAATGAAAACCACAATTCCCTGTTGAATTATCGGCAGTATACGTAACCTGGAACGTAAAATTGCTGCAAGATATGCAACAACAACAAGGGTTAACGCATATTGACCAATTAATCCATTATTCAAAACATCCATACCTAAACCCATACACCATGCCATAATTAAACTCACTCGGCGCGGTGAAAAAAACATCCAATAGATAAGTACTAGAAACAACCACTCAGGCTTTAACCAGTCCAAGTGGTAAGGCATCGGTAGTAACATTAAAACCCAACTGATCATAAAAGAAAAAAAGACAGCACAGAATTCTGCTAATGGATTAGTATGTCTTATCATTTTTTCTTATTCTCAGCAGAATGCAATAGTAATATCTGTCGACTATTTTCAGTATGCGTGCTCAACTTGACACTCACGCGAGCAAAAGGCTCCCCTGGTGCATGCTCAATGTAGCTAATGTAGCCAACGGAATACCCCGCAGGATAGTGACCATCCAATCCAGAAGTAACTAATTCATCGCCCTCTTTGACATCGATAGTATTAGGGACGTGCTGAAGTTCAAGTTCAAAGCGCTTACCAATACCCGCAGCAATTCCACGCGCTCCCGTTCGTACATTTTCAACAGGAATAGCATAGTTCGCATCGGTCAATAAAATAGCTCGGCTATTATCCGAGCCTACTTCAATAACTTCCCCAATAACCCCATCAGCATCAATAACAGGCTGCCCTACAAACACACCATGATTCTTACCTTTATTGAGGGTTAATCGATTAGCAAAAGGATCGGAGCTGACTCGCATGATTTCAACCATGGAAACAGACTCTCCCGGTGCTCTGTCTGCATTCAATAAGTTGCGCAAGCGTTGATTCTCTGTTTCAAGCATCAATAGCTTTTGTAATTGGACTCCCTGAACAATACGCTCTTGCTTCAACACTTCATTCTCAACAAGCAACACCTTTTTACTTGTTGCATAATCACTGATAGAGTCGAACAACCTTGAGGGTGCGTCCACAGCCCAGTAGACAGGATAAGCTATTTGCGACAAACAATCTCGCAAGACTTCTAAACGCTGATAGCGATGATCTGCGACAATGAATACGACAGATAGCACAATCAAGAACCAAACTGTCGTTCCTTGTTGCGGCTCCCTGGTAAACAATAGTTTAATAGTTCTCGCCTTATCTATTCTGTTGAGAGAAACTCTCCACCCATTTCATCGATCATTTCCAACGCACGTCCACCACCTCTTGCAACACAGGTAAGCGGATCATCAGCAACAATCACAGGTAAGCCAGTCTCTTCCATCAACAAGCGATCCAAATCACGCAATAACGCACCACCACCAGTGAGCACTAATCCTCTTTCGGCAATGTCAGCGGATAATTCCGGTGGCACTTGTTCTAGAGCTAAACGTACTGCACCCACAATCGCAGAAAGAGGTTCTTGAAGGGCTTCTAATATTTCATTACTGTTAAGAGTGAAACTTCTGGGAACACCTTCAGCCAAGTTGCGCCCTCGCACTTCGAGT
Organism: uncultured Legionellaceae bacterium; assembly: GCA_964351705.1. Lineage (GTDB taxonomy): Bacteria > Pseudomonadota > Gammaproteobacteria > UBA6186 > Azoamicaceae > CADEGZ01. The sequence continues at coordinate 45,635 of CAYGPC010000012.1, read as the reverse complement.
TCACGCACTTCGGCACCTGGGAAAGCGGTACCAATTTCTTGTTTAATGCGCTCAGCCGTTGCTTCACCAATCAGTGTTCCATAATTTCGTCGCACATAATTTACAATGCTTTCGTCAAATCGATCACCACCAACACGAGCAGAAGCCGCATAAACAATACCACTTAAAGAAATGATAGCAACTTCGGTAGTACCACCACCAATATCAACTACCATTGAACCGCTTGCTTGATCAACAGGCATGCCTGCACCAATAGCCGCTGCCATTGGCTCTTCGATTAAATATACTTCTCTTGCACCAGCGCCCATCGCTGATTCACGAATGGCTCGACGTTCTACTTGCGTTGAACCACAAGGTACGCAGACTAAAACGCGAGGACTCGGACGTAAAAATTTATTTTTGTGAACTTTATTAATGAAGTGTTGCAACATTTTTTCAGTCACATGAAAATCTGCAATCACCCCGTCTTTTAATGGTCGAATAGCAACAATATTACCAGGAGTTCTACCCAACATACGCTTTGCTTCAACACCAACAGCTGCGACGGTTTTATGACTGCCACCACGCTCTTGTCGAATAGCAACTACTGATGGTTCATCCAACACTATCCCTTGGTTAATTGCATAAATTAAGGTATTCGCCGTACCTAGATCAATAGACAAATCGTTAGAAAAAAGGCCTCGAAGCGATTTAAACATATTATTAATTCCCATTAATTTTCATCTCATATAACTCTAACAGTCACTTACTCTTTGGGCAAGTTGGGGATTATGATAGACTGTTCGTTTTAGCACTCTTTTGAGGTAATTTATGGCTCTGGATCAAAAAATGGTTGAATATCTTGCGCACCTGGCACGTTTAGCAATTCGTGAAGGGGAGGAAAATAACGAAATTCAAGAAAACCTCACACGAATCGTCGAGATGGTGAATAAAATTTCATCAGCTAACACAGAAAACATCCAACCTATGGCGCATCCCCTACAGATCAATCAAAGACTTAGAAAGGATGCTGTCTCAGAAGAAAACCAGAGGGAAAAGCTGCTTGCACTCTCCTCTGAAACTGAATCTGGACTCTTTTTAGTCCCAAACATTATGGAATAATGATATGCATACTAAAACCATCGCCGAACTGCTCCAAGGATTAGCCCAAGGAGATTTCTCAAGTGAAGAGCTCACAAAAGAGTACTTGTCTCGAATTAAGAACAGTCAAGAAACCGTGAACGCTTTTATTACGCTTACCGAAGAACAAGCGCTTGCAGCGGCCAAAGCAGCTGATCTAAGACGCGGACAAAACAACCTCCCTCTCCTGTCTGGGATCCCTCTCGCCCACAAAGATATTTTTTGTACCCAAGGTATTAAGACCAGCTGCGGCTCAAAAATGCTTGATAATTTTATTGCTCCCTATAACGCAACCGTTGTAGACAACCTCGAAGCAGCTGGGACCATTATGTTGGGAAAAACGAACATGGATGAGTTCGCAATGGGATCCAGTAATGAGACAAGCTTTTACGGACCAACCCGAAACCCGTGGGATCTCAACGCTGTACCAGGGGGATCATCCGGTGGCTCAGCCGCCGCAATTGCTGCACGTCTTGTCCCAGCAAGCACTGGCACAGATACAGGTGGCTCGATTCGGCAGCCAGCTGCTTTATGTGGCGTTACGGGTTTAAAACCCACCTATGGCCGTGTTTCACGCTTTGGTATGGTAGCTTTTGCTTCTAGCCTGGATCAAGCAGGTCCCATCGCCCAAACGGCAGAAGATTGTGCCCTACTGCTTGAAGCCATGGCAGGGTTTGATCCAAAAGACTCAACCAGTGTTGATGAACCTGTCCCAAATTACCGCTCAGCTTTAACGCAATCTATAGAAGGTTTGCGTATTGGCTTGCCAAAAGAATTTTTTGCCGATGGCATTCACCCAGAAGTAGAAGCATCCCTACAAGAAGCTCTGAAAGTACTTGAGAAACTTGGGGCAACCATTCATGAAATCAGTCTGCCGCATACATCACTTGCAGTACCTACTTATTATGTCATTGCACCTGCTGAATGCTCTTCAAATCTATCGCGTTTCGATGGTATTCGTTTTGGTCATCGCTGTAATGCTCCAAAGAATTTAGAAGATCTCTATAAACGTTCTCGCGCCGAAGGCTTCGGCACGGAGGTCAAACGCCGAATTATGGTCGGTACCTATGTGCTCTCGGCAGGCTATTACGACGCTTATTATTTACAAGCACAGAAAGTACGACAACTGTTAGCCAGTGACTTTAAAAATGCCTTTCAAGAAGTGGACGTGCTTTTTGGTCCAACCACACCTAACCCGGCGTTTAATTTAGGTGAAAAAACCGATCCTGTTAGCATGTATTTATGCGATATTTACACAATCAGCACCAACATGGCAGGCTTACCTGCATTGTCCATGCCAGGTGGATTCGCCAACAAGCGACCGGTGGGGATCCAATTAATCGGCAATCACTTTCAAGAATCTCGTTTATTAAACGTTGCCCATCAGTTTCAAACTGCAACAGACTGGCACAAAAAAATTCCAAACGGTTTTGAGGAGTAAATTATTATGAGCACACAATGGGAAACCGTTATTGGTTTAGAAGTTCACGTTCAACTCATGACAAAATCAAAGTTATTTTCTGGTGCTGCCACAACCTATGGCTCGGCTCCAAATAGCCAAGCCTGCGCTATTGATTTAGGTCTCCCTGGCGTGCTTCCAGTATTCAATGAAAGTGCCTTACACATGGCCATTAAACTTGGACTGGCTTTAGGCTCAACTATTGCCCCGCGCTCTGTCTTTGCACGCAAGAACTATTTCTACCCCGATTTGCCTAAGGGCTATCAGATCAGTCAATTTGACTTGCCTATTGTGAGTGGTGGATCAATCTCCTTCACCATCAATGATCAACAACGCACTATTGCTGTCACCCGAGCACACCTTGAAGAAGATGCCGGCAAATCTCTACACGAGGACTTTCAGGGCCAATCTGGTGTGGATCTGAATCGAGCTGGGATCCCGCTGATAGAAGTCGTCTCTGAACCAGAGCTACGATCAGCTGCCGAAGCGGTAGCGTATTTAAAAACGTTGCACACATTAGTGCGCTATTTAGAAATTTCAGATGGCAATATGCAAGAGGGTTCGTTTCGCTGTGACGCCAACGTCTCCATAAGACCCAAGGGTGACACCAAACTAGGCACTCGCACAGAAATCAAAAACGTTAACTCTTTCCGTTTTGTTGAAAAAGCCATCAATTATGAAATCGAACGACAAAGGGATGTACTTGAAAGTGGTGGTAGCATTACTCAAGAAACACGTCTGTACGATTCAGCTAAAGATGAAACCCGACCCATGCGTACTAAAGAAGAAGCAAACGATTACCGCTACTTTCCAGATCCAGATCTGCTTCCTGTTGCAGTTAGCCCTGAGCTTATTGAAACCATTCGACGCACACTGCCGGAACTGCCTCAAGCAAAAACGGAACGTTTTGTAAAAGACTATGCATTGAGTCACTACGACGCTTCTGTCTTGACTGCAGAACATGCACTAGCAGATTTTTTTGAAAAAAGCTTACAACACGCACAAAATAGTGAACCAAAGCTCTGCGCGAACTGGATCATGGGCGAATTACTAGCCACGCTAAATAAACAAAACTTATCCATAGAACACAGTCCAATCAGCCCAGAACAGATCGGGAAGTTAGTTTCGCGTATCCATGATAAAACGGTGTCGGGTAAGATCGCTAAAACTATTTTTGAAAAGCTAGTTGAAACCAGCTCTACCGATGTTGATACCATCATAGAAAAACAAGGTTTAAAGCAAATCACTGATCCCAAGGTTATTGAGGCTTTAATCGATGACATCATTGCCAAAAATCCCACCCAAGTGGCAGACTACCGTAGTGGTAAAGATAAGCTTTTCGGATTTTTTGTTGGACAAGCGATGAAGGCCAGTGGTGGAAAAATGAATCCTGAGCAGATTAACACTCTTCTTAAACAAAAACTGGCACCATGATTTGTCCTTGTGATATGGGACACGTGTTGAATGAATGTTGTGGGCGCTTCCTAGACGAACCAGCCATTGCACCAACGCCTGAAGCTCTCATGCGTTCACGCTACACTGCCTTTGTCCTGAATCGTCTTGATTACATTAAAGCTACTATGACTGGACCAGCACTTAAACAGTTTCAACAAAGCTCAAAAGCTAATCCGGTTGAATGGTTAGGACTTAGCGTCTTAAGCCATTCAATTGATCCTAAAAACAACAGGATTGGTCATGTGGAGTTTATTGCTAAATACCACTATCAATCCACACCTGGACACATTCATGAAAAAAGTGAGTTTCGCTTAATTAGGGATCGCTGGTTTTACTTCTCTGGAAAGCATCTTTAGCGAACACAGAGCTAAACTACTGATATTTTAGATAAAAAATGAATTTTCAGCTTTCGCTTCCATTGTCTGCTATTCTATTTATTAACAGTATTTTTCAAGGAGCTGGACATGGAAACTGATACAGAAGCCAACCTAACAAGTCTTCTAGCTAACGAGTTCTTTTTATACTTAAAAACCTTAAATTATCATTGGAACATTAAAGGTATCAGTTTTAATACCCTGCATGCTTTACTTGAAGAACATTATAAACAAACTCAAGAAAATCTTGATCAAATTGCTGAACGATTACGTGCCCTCAACTTAAGAGCGCCCGTTAGTCTTAGTGAATATCAAGCACTGGCGTATATAGACGAGGGTAATAGTGAATTGGAAACCGATCGGATGTTAGCTGATCTGGTAAGCGCTCATGAGCAATTAAGTGAAAAACTAAAAGAAGCTATTTTGGTTGCGGAGCAAGAAACCGATCATCCAACAGCGGAACTACTCTCGACACTTTTAGGTACCCATCAAAAGAATGCATGGGTCCTTCGAATGCATCTGGAATAAACTCGATACCAGTTTATAGATGAGCAGCTTCGTTTAATAGAATATGATCTATTTTCTCACGCCCATAGCGCGGCCTGAGGTGTAGTTCATCCATACAGCCCCCCGATCCCCCAGTTCTTTCCGCGGTGCTGAAATACAATAGACAATCCCATAATAGTCTTAAGGATCGCATTGAAAACCATTAAAGTTAGTTTGCTCGTTAATTTAATTATACCCGATTCAACTCTGAAAAGTAATGTGGTTAGACTTGAAAACTGTTTTTAGTTTCAGCGCTACACGAGTTTAGAAGGAACTCCCTCCTGTTGTTCTAGCTTTCGCAACTCGTTCTTGGTAGCATTCGTGTGAAATGCTCAGTACAAAATTTAAGATTAAAGTTGCCGCTCTACTCTCCAAACTTACCCGTCTTGGCTATCTGCTTGTGGGTAAAACTGATTCAATTGTTCGAGTCCGACGCGGTGGTTTTGAATGGGAACTTGATCTCAAGGAAGGCATCGACTTTGCCATCTTTCTAGGCCTCTATGAACCCGCCACCATTCGATTATATCAAAAATTTGTCTCACCAGGCGACACAGTTCTCGATATTGGGGCTAATATTGGCGCACACGCCCTTCCACTAGCCCAACGTGTCGGAACGACCGGAAAAGTCATTGCTTTTGAACCAACAGACTTTGCCTATTCCAAGTTACAAAAGAATCTACAACTGAACCCCAAGCTCACCGATACACTTGTGCTTGAGCAGTTGATGCTGACAGATAACGACAATAATGTGTCAGAAAAAGCAATTTACTCGAGCTGGCCACTGGTGGATACAAAAGAAGTGCATGAAAATCATTTAGGCTCAGCTAAATCAACGTCTGGTTCTCAAGCGGTAACCTTGGATACTTATTTACAACAAAAGGCTATTGGCACGATACATTTTATTAAACTCGATGTTGATGGTTTTGAATGTGATGTTCTAAGAGGAGCACTCAGCACATTACAAAAACACAAACCAATCATTTTTATGGAGCTCGCGCCTTATGTCTTTGCTGAACGTGGCCATTCGCTTAATGAACTACTGGATCTCATCCAACAAGCAGGCTATCAATTCTATCAATTAGGTACACGCCAAGCTCTGTCTATGGATCCGACTTACCTCAATCGCTTAATCCCAACAGGCAGCAGCATGAATGTTATGGCTTGTGTGGAATTACCAACTATTTAATTAAACTCGTTTAAAGATACTTATCGACAATGTTTGAGCATTATCAAATAAGACACGGGAACTTTCCCCATGTGAGAACGGTCCATTTCGAAAACGCAACACAGATGTTTTTTCAAAACGCCATAGCACTCGGACACCTACATCGCCGAATATATTTGTTTGTAATCCAAAACCAATACGTGGAACTGCTTTACTTCGTCCTTCTATAAATCTAAATTGATCCATATAAGTTGTTGCTGCTGCATTTTGTTGATTTTCATTAGGATTTGACAGACGAATAATAGGTTTTACGGAAGCAATACCAAATGAGAAGATCCCTTCCGGAGCAAAGTCCTCTGTGAGTCTTAGAGGAAATAAAACATTGATATCTGCGTAACCCGATTTAAATCGAACCTTACCTTCAATACTTAAATTCTGACCTGTTGTGTTCTGTGAACTGAACAACGAATCATTATTATTTAACAAAAACATCTTTGGATTATCTGCTGTCCATTCATATCCAAGTTCTAAACTGAAGTTCGGCTGAAAACGCCAACCCGCAAAAAAAAGAAACCCTGGTGTATTGGCCTTGAATAGTTTCCGCCAGTCACTCTTGGGGCGAACCCAATATTGCTTAAAGCCAAGACCCATGTAACTGTCGTATTCATCATGATTCCCGCGGTAGTTAGGATTAGCCAGTAACACGGTAGAAATGAGTAATAAAAATAACAATGAAAAAAATCTGGCTACAATGCTCATCCTTGACGGCTCCCAATCCTATTCCCTTATTGGAGTATAATTCGAAAGCCAAAAAAAAACCTGGTTTGTTGCCAAACCAGGTTTTGTTAGTTAAATATCAACTAATGTTAAAACTTAACAAAGACACCAGCGCGTAAAGCGGTTGTACCTTTGAAAGCTTTTTCATTGTAATTTCCGTTGATAAAGTCTGTGTTTCCTTTCAAGCGCAAGCTGGAAGTACTTTCCCAACCTACACGAGCACGCAAACCAACCATATCCGTTACCATGTAGCTTCCGCCAACACCGAGACGGAAAACGCTTTTGCCTTTTGCACTAATGCTGGCAAGCGCGCTGTGATTTACAGTAGCAGCTGGTGTACCTACGTTTACTTCAACTTTAGGTTGAACCCAACCATAACCGACAGAACCGGTTAAAGCGAAGTTATCAGCCACTGGCAATAAACCAACGAGATCTAAATGCCCACCGGTACGACGAATTTTGACATTACCTGTAACATTTTGTGTCAAAGTATTACCAAAAAGGGTAGTACCTGCAGCTAAGTTAATGTCTTTCTTTTCACGTGAAGTGGCGTCGTAACCTAATTCAAGAGCAAAGTTCTCATGAAAAGAAGTACCTACATAGATGCTTGCACCTTTGTAGTCATCTGAGAACAATTTGTTCCAATCGCCATTACCTTTCATCCAAGATTGAGCATAATCAACCCCGATGTAAGGAGATACATCACCCATGGTAGCGCTGGCAGAACCAGCAGCCATCATGGCTCCTACTACTAATAGACTTTTTGCTATGTGTTTCATTTAAACATCCTCTCAATTAACGTTAATTGTCAAATAAACACGCATTCTCAAAACTTGAGCATGCAATCTAAAAATTTCTTGACGTCCTGTCAAGTACTACGTAACTTCGAGCCTTAACTTCCTTGTGACAACCAGTGTTAAAACACTGATCTAGACTCCTACGTCCCTATTTTCGGCACAGGACTGTAAAACTTAAGCTTAACTTTTAACCAACCTACATACTTATCAACAAATAGGTCTTACTCCGTACGTCACACGCTCATGTCCCGCTATATCTTGCAAGGTCTCAACTGTCTGAAATCCCGCTCGTTGAAAGATCTCTCGTACTGCTTTGCCTTGTTCACAACCATGCTCCAGATATAACCTACCGCCTACCTTTAAATAGTCGGGTGCTTGCACAATGATACCGTTAATATCGGCCAATCCCTCTTCTCCTGAAATCAGTGCTGTCTTGGGTTCATACTTCAAACCGTCCTCTGTTAAATGTGGATCGGTTGCCGCTAAATAAGGAGGATTACCAACAATCACGTGATAGGCTTGGATCCGTGCTGAGATCTCTGAGAACCAATCACTACGCAAAAATTCAATTTGTGGGCAAGACAAAATCTCAGCATTCTGTTTCGCTACCGATAATGCTTCAAGTGAATAATCCAGTGCTGTTATCTTCCAGTCAGGTTTTTCATGTGCTAAGGCGATGGAAATAGCCCCACTACCAGTACCCAGTTCAAGCACCTGCAAAGGATCCTCTTGATCGCTCCCAAATAGCAAGACTTGCTCAACCAAAAGCTCTGTTTCCGGTCGAGGAATTAAGACATGTGAATTAACTCGAAAATTTAATGACCAGAATTCCTTGAAGCCTACCAAATACGCAAAAGGTTCTCCTTGCAATCGACGTGCAATTAACGCCTCAAAAGCCAATAGTTGATCAACCTGAAGCACTTGTTCAGGCCAAGTCCGCAAAGACACTCGAGAGGTTCTGAGCACATAAGCCAGCAGCCCTTCTGCGTCTGGTGTTTTTTGCCGATAAGTATTTAACAGTTCAGAAATGTTAGTGGTTTTCATTGTTCAAAATAGCAAGTTGATCTGCCTGATACTCATGTGCCAATGGATCAATGATATACGACAAATTGCCTTCCATAATTTCTTGTAATTTATACAAAGTTAATTGTATACGGTGATCCGTCACACGACCTTGAGGATAATTATACGTACGGATCCGTTCTGAGCGATCACCACTCCCAACCAAATTACGCCTAGCTTCAGCTTCAGTAGATTGTAATTTTTCTTGTTCTGCCGCCAAAATTTTGGCTTGTAACAAAGACATGGCTTTAGCCTTATTCTTGTGTTGCGATCGCTCATCTTGACATTCAACAACGGTACCAGTAGGTAAATGGGTGATCCGCACAGCAGAGTCCGTTTTGTTTACATGCTGTCCACCTGCACCAGATGCTCGATAGGTATCAATACGCAATTGACTTGCATCGATATCAACCGAATCAATACTTTCTGCCTCAGGTAAAATGGCAACGGTACAAGCAGAGGTGTGAATGCGGCCTTGAGACTCTGTAGCTGGAACACGCTGCACGCGATGAGCACCTGATTCAAACTTTAATTTCAAAAAAACAGATTTTCCGATAACCCTGGCAATGATTTCTTTATAACCACCTTTTTCACCTAAACTTTCGCTGATGAGTTCAATCGTCCACCCTTGGGACTCTGCAAAGCGACTGTACATCCTAAATAAATCCCCTACAAAGATAGAAGCTTCATCTCCTCCAGTACCGGCGCGAACTTCTAAGAAGACGTTACGTGAATCGTTCGGATCGCTTGGCAATAAAAGTCGATGCAACGTTTCATTTAATACTTCAAGTTGATTCTTAAGATCCGGTAATTCTTGCTGTGCCATGGTGCGTAGTTCTGAATCATTATCTTGCAACATTTCAGTTGTTGATTGTAGATCTTCTGCAACACGCTGATAGTTAATAAATGCAGCCACGATAGGTTCAAGTTCCGAATATTCTCGCGATAAATCACGAAAACGATTTTGATCTTGAATAACGCTGGGATCACTGAGTAGTTCTCTAAGCTCTTCGTGTCGCTCAATTAGGCCTTCAAGCTTATTCTGTATGGAGGATTTCATGGTTTAACTCAAAAATATCTTTAATCATGTCTAACAACTCTTCTTCTCCCTCTAAACCAGCTTCACGCAACCGACGGGTAGGTTCATGTAAAAGTCGATTGGTTAACGTATGTGCTAAGCGATGCAACACTATTTCTGGATCGTCCCCTACTGTAAGTCGAGACAAACTTTCTCGCAAAGAATCATCACGGATCCTATCAAATTTATGACGAAAAATCTGTAGTGTTTTAAAACTTCCCTGTGCTTGAGACCAATTCATAAATTGATCGACTGCAATATCGATGATTTTCAAAGCACGGTCCGTATCGTTATGTCTAGAACGTCGATTCTCTTCAACGGTCTTTTCTAAATCATCAATCGTGTATAAGTAAACATCTTCTAATTTTCGAACTTCAGGTTCAACATTGCGTGGAACACTTAAATCCACAACGAACATGGGCTTTCGTTTGCGTTGTTGTAGTGCACTCTCTAACATACCTTTACCTAGAATAGGTAGTGCACTTGTTGTTCCAGTTATCACAATATCTGCCTCTGCTAAATGCCGTGGCATGTTGTGCAAAGCAAAATACTGCCCTTTAACATTACACGCGAGCTCTTTTGCCGAAGTATCTGTTCGACTTGTTACTAAGATCTGTTTCACACCCATCGCAGCAAGATGTTTCGCAATCGCTTGAATTAAACGCCCCGCTCCCACTAAGAGCACCGTAGCTTCGGCCAGATCTGAAAAAATATGCTGGGCTAATTTTGCCGCAACTGAGGCAACCGAAATCGGATTTTCGCCAATACCGGTCTCATGTCGAACCTGCTTAGCGGTTGAAAAAGTTATTTGCAATAACCGACCTAATTGTTTGCCTATGTGATCGTGTTGTGCAGCGACTGCGTACATATCTCTTAACTGCCCGAGTATTTCGCTTTCTCCAAATATCATTGAATCTAAACCACTCGCAACTTTCATCACATGTGCCACCGCGTCACGATCAATATACTGATAAAGGTATGGTTCAATTAAATGATAAGTGAGCCCACTTTGACCTACTATGTATTCAAGAACCTTCTTGGGCTCAGATGTCACATAATAGAATTCAGTGCGATTACAGGTAGACAAAACCGTTGCTTCTGTCACTATCTGTTTATCCACTAAATCTCGGGCAAGTGTAGATCCACCTTCAAGCGTAAAAGCCAATTGCTCACGAACGCTTACGTCTGCTTTTCTGTAATTAAGTCCAGAAGCAACAAGTACCATCAAAAAAATCCTTTAGCTTTCGACCCTCAAGCCGATGATTTAACTGACATGAAACAGTTTGGGATCCCAGTTATGAAGCAATATAAAAAATCGATCCACACACTGGGAAGTACATCACACAAGTTCAAAGTATATCTGCTTCTGTTTATGATGGCGATCACCGCCTACTCTACAAGTTACGCAAAAAATAGCAAATCCTCTGATTTAATTAATTTTACACCGGTTGATCTCAATACCCAAAGCCCACTGTACACTCTACTATTAGCTGACATTGCAATAAACCGTGGTGAATATGCTTTTGCACTGAATAATTATTTGAAAGCTGCCTACTTGACAAAAGATGCAGGGGTAGCCGAAGAAGCAACACTGCTAGCCATTGCACTGGAAGCGCCTAAACAATCACTGCAAGCCGCTGAGCTTTGGGCCAATTTTGATCCACAAAATTTACAAGCACAATTAGTTGTCACCACCTTATACGTCAGTCAATCAGTCGAAAAAACGCTTCCCTTTCTTTCACGAGCAATCTCAATCGATGCCAAAGAAGTTCAACAAAACATCACTGATCTACAAATGATGCTTTCAGAAAAAGGCGCCATCAATTTAGGAAAAGCAACTGATTTGCTTGCACAACAGCACCCACAAAATGCACAAGCTCATTTGATCGCGGCACTGTGTGCTTCCACCTTGGGTGAAATGGACAAAGCAACTGTCTGGGTGGATTCAGCTCTAACACTGTTACCTGCATTCACTGCCGCCATTGAACTAAAAGCACGAATCATTCGATATCAAGATAATTCAGATGCAAATGCTCTACAGTATATCCAAAAAAACATAGAACAATACCCAAAGGATACCGAACTTCGTTTTTTTTACGCTAACGCTCTACTGGATACGGATCAAAGTGCCGCTGCAAAAAAACAATTCGACCAGTTACTGAAAAACCCAGAGTTTGGTGGACCTTCCTTTATTCTTCTGAGTGAAATTGCTTTTGATGCAGGTGATTTAGACCAGGCACTTGAAAACCTTAAAAAGGCATTGGGATTTAGTAACACCAAAGACAGTGCAGGCTATCTACTAGGACAATTTGAAGAACAACTCGGCAATGTCAAAGAAGCCATTTATTGGTACCAAAATATTGGAACAGGTCCCTATCATGTTCCAGCGATGTTGCGTGCTGTTGCTTTACTGAAAGTCACACAAGATTATGATCAAGCGCTGAGTCTAATCCATAGTAGCTCTCCTACAACATTAGAAGAGCAAAAGGAATTGTATATGGCTGAAATCGATTTACTGAATCTGCAATCTAAATCAGATAAAGCACTGGAACTTGCAAACGATCTGCTTGAGAAGCTCCCAGGTGATCCTGATTTTCTCATTATGCGCGCACTCACTGCGGTTCACTTGAATAAACTCAACACTGCTGAAGCCGATCTAAAAATAGTGCTACAAGAAAATCCCGGTAATGCCAATGCTTTAAGTATTATGGGCTATGTCTTATCGCTAAATGATGCTCGATTAAAAGAGGCTGTCAGCTACCTCAAGCAGGCTCTCGCGCTGTCGCCAAACAACCCCCTCTTTATGGACACAATGGGCTGGGCCTATTATCGAATGGGAGATCTGAAAAACGCACAAACGTATCTAGAACAAGCAAACGACCTAGTAGAAGACAGTGAAATCGCCGCCCACTTAGGTGAAGTCTTATGGATGAATAATGATAAAAAGCAAGCATTATCAGTCTGGAAAAAGGCCCTAAATTATAATGAACAAAGCGAAGCATTGTTACAGACACTTAACCGCTTTCAAGTGAATGTAAAATCACTTTAAATATGTTGTTTTGCTAATTGAATACTACTACGCATATTTTCACATAGCACTAGCTTTCCACTAGTTGGTTCAATGTTTGCCTTAGTTAACATATCTCTTGGTTGCTCTTGAACCTCCGAGAGCACAACAAAAATTTGCTTCTGGAACAAAGAATCTAATGCTGATTTTAAAGCAACCAATCCATTAATATCTATGGTAGGCACACGCCCCATTTGCAAAATAAGTACCTTTAGCCCAGAACTATGCTCGCGCAAAGTACTCATGGCTTTTTCAGCGGCTCCAAAAAATAGAGGGCCTGAAATCTCATACACCATAACTCCCTCTGGCAAACCTTCTTGTAAATCAGAATGCGCTGACTCAAGTAACCACCGCCCACCTGTGATCTTAGCCATCCGTTTCATAAATAAGAGTGCAGCCAATACAGTGCCGACACCAACAGCAAGCGCCATGTCTAAAAGCACCGTTAAACCAAAACAAATTAATAAAACAACCACATCGCTACGAGTGCCTAAACGTATAATACGAAGAAAATGTTGATAATCAAAAATATTCCAAGCAGCAACTAGCAATAAAGCAGCAAGAGTTGCCATAGGCAAGTACGATAAAACATCTGCCAACACTAAAATGACAATCAGTACAGAAAGACCATGGATCACTGCAGACATTGGTGAACGCGCGCCCACGCGTAAATTAGCAACTGAACGAGACAAAGCGCTGGTTGATGTGATGCCACCAAAGAAAGGCAGCACTAAATTTCCTAACCCATGCGCAATGAGCTCAGCATTGGGATCGTGTTTAGTTCCCTTCATTCCATCCAACACGACAGCACACAAAAGTGCTTTAATAGAACAAAGCATCGCTATAGCAAAAGCAGGTACAAACAGAGCTCGAACCATTTCTAAATCAATGGTTTTAATAAATGGTAAAAAAGTAGGAAGTGATTGTGGGATCCCACCGTATCGAGAACCAATAGTCTCAATACTCAACTCTGGGAAAAACCAGGGCAACAGAAATCCAAACAGACTTCCAACTATCATACCCACAAAATGTCCCGGTAAAGGAATTCTCACCCTCGGCCACACTAAAATCGTACCTAAGGTCACTGCTCCAACTAATGTATCACCGAGATGCATACTTGGCAGTGCTTGAAAGAGACCTGCTATTCGATCGGTAAAATACTGAGGTTGATTCGCTACCGTTAGCCCAAAGAAATCTTTAATCTGTAAAGAACAAATCACAACCCCTGTTCCAGCAATAAAACCACTGGTTACAGGATAGGGAATAAATTCAATCACTCTACCTAAACGTGCAAGGCCCATGAAAAGTAGCATGATACCTGCCATCCACGTAGCGATCATCAACCCACCAAAACCAAACTGATAGACAACTGGATAAATCAAGACAGCCAGTTCTGCTACGGGGCCACTCACACTCAAGCGAGAGCCGCCCAGTAGAGCTATCAACGGTCCAGCAATGACAGCGCCGTATAAACCATGCTCTGGTGGTACACCGCACGCTATAGCTACTGCCATGGTAATGGGTACCGCAATAGCACAAACAGTGAGTCCTGAACCTAAGTCAGCAAGAAAGTCAGATCTAGAATAGCCTTGACGCCAACAGCTTCGCCAAGCCGTCGCAAGTGAAAAATAAAAGAAGTTACGATTTTTAAAAATCATTTGGGGTGATTATAACAACTAATTTCACCCTTTCCTACGGCAAAAATAAAAAAGTTATACGAATAATTAACAAAAGAACCTTGGATAGCTTCGCATTTTGTGTTTTATTAGTTAAAACAACTCACTTGAGGAATGACTATGCGTGTAACAGTCTATTTATCTATATTATTTGTTGTGTGTTCCACACTGATAGGCTGTGCATCAAATCAACCAAAGATTGCAACTCGCCCTATCAACACTTTCCCCAATCAATTTGAAATTGTTGGAAAAATAGGAGCAAGCGACGGCAAGCGTGGCGCAACCGTTAACTTCCGTTGGAAACAGCTCGATCCAAAACATCATACTGTGTTCTTATCTGGCCCTTTAGGCAGCCAAAGCGTTCAGGTTACTTACAATGCCGATCTGGTTACCATCACTCGCGCCAATGGGGAAATCCTCACTGCTTCACGTCCCGAAGACATTATCGCCACTGAATTCAATTGGCAGATCCCTATCTCAAGTTTAGAATACTGGTTACAAGGCAAAAAAGATCCTACTCAACCCATCGAAAAAATTGAAAAAGATGCATTAAAACGCCTAAAAATGCTACAACAAAACGGTTGGTCTATCTATTATAAAACCTATAAAACAGTACAAGGATTCCCAGTACCGTATAAAATTACACTTTTGCGTGCCCCCGTTCAATTGCAGTTTATTCTGCAACGCTGGTATTTAGACTGATAAATACCTTATTGACAGCACACCATCACATCATGATAATAAGGTGCTTATGTTTTGGGGTGTCGCCAAGTGGTAAGGCACAGGGTTTTGATCCCTGCATTCCTAGGTTCGAATCCTAGCACCCCAGCCAACTCAATACTGATTTTTTAAACAAAAGGTTAGTATTGTGACTCATTTATTACCTGCTCCCTCCAGCAAGCGGCTAGGACAGAAACTCCTCAAGTCATCTAACGTCTTCCTCTACCCATACCAGCAAACTATTTTTGCCGACGGGGAATACAACATTCAAAATGTATCCCAAACTAAAGTAGACGAGCTCTTTGTTTTGCAAAGTATCTTCCATCCCATCGGCCAGTCCCTACTGGAATTACTTCTCTTTGCAAATGCCGGATCTGCGCATACCTTTACCGCAATAATTCCCTATTTAGGCTATAGTCGCAGCAAGACCAACACCCAGCTTATCTTTGATCTTCTCGCCACACGCTTCGATCGACTGATCTGTCTTGATCTCCACGACTGCTCTCTACTTCACACCGCCCCTTTACTAATTGAACACTTAACACCCTTGGAAATTTTTCTACCTGAGCTTGATACGATCGATCCTCTCATTATTGCCCCAGACATTGGTGCACTACCTCGCGCACAACGATTTGCGGCTGCCCTAGACACCGAAATGGTTCTTATTAATAAGCGTTCAAACGATAGAACCTTGTGCTCAAAAATTAAGCATAGAAACTGTCTAATAGTGGATGATATCCTCGCAAGTGGAGATACTTTATTGCGAACTACAGAATTTTTAAATACCCATGGGGCCTCTCATATAGAAGCATGCATTACCCACGCCCTATTCAATCGAGACATACAGAAAAAAATTCAAGAAAGTGCTTTAAACCACTTATGGATCAGTGATTCTATTCCTCACAATCAAAATATAATATTCTGTCCTAAAATACAGGTCGTAAGTACTTGTGCTGTATTCACTCAGGCAATGAATCGATCAAAATTGTCGTAAAAAACGCAAATCATTTTCAAAGAATAAACGTAAATCATTCACTCCGTATTTCAACATCGCCAAACGTTCAACACCAACGCCAAAAGCAAACCCTGTAAATTTCTCGGGATCAACAGAACCATTTTCGAGTACGTTTGGATGCACCATACCACAGCCTAGGATTTCTAACCAACCTGTGTGTGAACATACCCGACAGCCCTCTCCTTTGCACATGACACACTGAATATCCACTTCAGCTGATGGCTCAGTGAATGGAAAATACGAGGAGCGAAAACGTGTTTTCAAATCAGCTTCAAAAAAATCTTGCAAGAATCTTTCCAAAATCCCCTTCAAATGACCAAAGTGGATCCCCTGATCAACGACTAACCCTTCTACTTGGTGAAACATTGGTGTATGAGTCACATCGGAGTCGCAACGATACACTCTACCAGGTGCAATCATACGAAAAGGAGGCTCTCCAATTTGCATCGCGCGAATTTGTACCGGGGAAGTGTGCGTGCGCAATAACGTTTGATCAGGAAAATAAAACGTATCGTGCATTGCGCGTGCAGGATGATAGGAAGGAATATTAAGCGCAGCGAAATTATAGAATTCATCCTCGATTTCCGGCCCTTCTTCAACACTGAAGCCTTGACGTAAAAACCATTGTTCTATGCAATTCATCGTGCGGGTAATAGGATGCAGAGTACCTTTTTCCATGCCACGTCCCGGCAAAGTCACATCCAATGCCTCGGCTTGGATCAACTGAGCCAAATGCGCATTCTCCAAGGCTTGCTTACGCTGTTGCAAACAAGTTGAGAGTTCGGCTTTAACCCGATTAAGTGCTTGACCGGCTTGAGGACGTTGTTCAGGAACAACAGCAGACAACCCTTTCAATAATTGGGTCAACTGCCCCTGCTTCCCTAAGAGCTCAACACGAATTGATTCAAGCGCCTTTAGATCAGAGCAGTCGGCAATAGCCGACTTACTCTTCTCTAGAATGCTGGCCAATTCTTCCACAGTACGCTCCCTGTTCCGTCTACATTAGGCAGCTAAAGCAGTTTTGGCCTTCTCAACAATTTGTCCAAAGGCTTTGTCATCAAAAATTGCCAAATCGGATAAGACCTTTCGATCGACTTCGATTGAGGCTTTTTTCATACCTGAAATTAATAGGCTATAAGAAACACCATGTTTTCGAGCACCAGCGTTGATCCGTGCAATCCACAAACGTCGAAATTCACGTTTACGCTGCCTTCTATCACGATAAGCATATTGTGCTGCTTTAATAACAGCTTGCTTGGCTACTCGATACACACTTCTACGTGCGCCATAATAACCTTTAGCTTCTTTTAAGATTTTTTTGTGGCGTGCTTTCGCTGTAACGCCACGTTTTACTCGTGCCATGTGCTTCTCCTAAACGTGGGGTAACATTTGTTTAATGGTGGCTACATCACAATCTTTAACATTTTGCATGTTTTTCAATTGACGCATACGCTTACTGCTTTTTTTCGTCAAGATATGATTGCGATGAGATTGACGATGTTTAAATCCACCGCTCCCCGTTTTTTTGAAGCGCTTGGCAGCTCCTCGATTCGTTTTCAATTTATTAGACATTTTCATCTACTCCGCGATTTAAAGTACTACTGTTTTACTTTTTAGGAGACACAACCATCACAAGTTGCCGACCTTCTGCCCGCCTTGGGAAGAAGTCAACTTTTGCGTCTTCTTTCAGATCTTCTCGGATCCGCACCAGCAACTTGAGTCCAAGTTCTTGGTGTGTGATCTCACGACCACGAAAAAAGACTGTCACTTTGACTTTGTCTCCATCCTCTAAGAAACCACGAAGGTTGCGTAGTTTTACCTCGTAGTCTGCTGTGTCCGTACTTGGACGGAACTTCACCTCTTTTACTTTGGTCCGCTTCTGTTTCTTCTTAGCCAAAGCCTTCTGCTTGCTCTCCTGAAACAAATACTTACCATAGTCCATCACTCGAACAACGGGAGGTTCCGCATTCGGTGAGATTTCGACCAAATCCATGCCCGCATCTGCAGCGACCTGCTTGGCTTCTTTTAAGGAGACAACTCCTACCTGAGCGCCGTCGTCTGCAATTAAACGCACCTCAGGTGCGCGGATCTGCATGTTAACACGATTACGCGAATCTCTTCCAGTAGAACTAATAACTCACCCCTTAAAATTTAGTTATCAAAATAATACACTAGGCTCTTGCTTAGCAACGATTTGCAAAAAATCAGCAACCGACATAGAACCTAAATCAGCCCCATCTCGCGCACGAACTGCCACTTGCTGCTCTTGAACCTCGCGGTCCCCAATCACCAACAGATACGGCACTCGTTGAATAGTGTGCTCGCGAATTTTAAACCCTATTTTCTCATTTCTCAAGTCTTCTTCGATCCTAATACCACTATTACGCAATTCTTGTCCAACTTTCTGTGCAAAATCGGTCTGCGCTTGTGTAATCGTCAATACAACGGCTTGAACAGGTGCTAACCACACTGGCAAACTGCCAGCTGTATGTTCAATCAGTATGCCGACGAAACGCTCCAGCGATCCCAATAAAGCCCGATGTAGCATCACTGGTATTTGCTTCGATCCGTCTTCAGCAATATAGTGAGCCCCCAGACGTTCCGGCGTTGAAAAATCGACTTGCATGGTGCCACATTGCCAGATACGACCCAAACTATCCTGACACGAATATTCAATTTTGGGACCGTAAAAAGCGCCTTCACCCGGTGAGATCTCATAAGCCATACCGGTCTGTTTTAACGCCGAGGCAAGTGCTTCTTCTGCTTTATCCCATACCGCATCACTACCAACTCGAACTTCAGGACGGGTCGATAGTTTGATGATTACATCCTCAAAACCAAAGCGTTTATACAATTGAAATAGCAGCTGGTTAAACGCCATCACTTCCGACTCAATTTGTGATTCCATACAAAAGATATGTGCGTCATCCTGAACGAAATTCCGTACACGCATCAACCCATGCAAAGCACCTGAAGGTTCATTGCGATGGCAAGAACCAAACTCAGCTAAACGTAAAGGCAGATCCCGATAACTCTTCAGTCCTTGATTAAACACTTGAACATGACAAGGACAGTTCATTGGTTTTACAGCATAGTCTGTTTCATCAATACGCAGTGCAAACATATACTCTCGAAATTTCTCCCAATGTCCCGATCGTTCCCATAACCCCCGATCTACTATTTGTGGCGTGGAAATCTCCAGATAACCCTGTTGTTCCAATACTTTTCGTACATACTGCTTTACCTGTTGATAAATAGCCCACCCTTTAGGGTGCCAAAAAACCATACCAGGCGCTTCTTCTTGAAAATGAAACAAATCGAATTTTTTCGCCAGTTTCCGATGATCCCGCTTCTCAGCTTCTTCAAGCCGGTACAAATACGCAGCCAATTCCTTTTTGTGGCCCCAAGCCGTACCATAAATACGTTGCAACATTCTATTCTTAGCATCGCCCCGCCAATACGCACCCGCTAACTTCATCAGCTTGAATACTTTAATTTTGCCAGTACTTGGCACGTGCGGCCCGCGACACAAATCAATAAAATCGCCTTGCCGATAGAAAGAAAGTGGCTCTTCACCAGGGATCGCTTTGATGATTTCAACTTTATAGTGCTCACCCATTTTCTCAAAGAGTTTAACTGCTTCGTCGCGAGATAAAATGCTGCGTTCCACTAAAAAATCTTGCTTCGCCAATTCAGCCATTTTTTTCTCTATGGCGTTAAAATCATTTTCTGTAAAAGGCCGTTCATAATCAAAATCATAATAAAAGCCTTCATCAATGACTGGGCCGATCGTAACTTTGGCGTCAGGAAATAACTGCTTCACTGCTTGCGCCAACAAATGAGCACAAGAGTGCCTTATGATTTCAATTCCTTCTGCATCTTTTTCAGTGATGATGGACAACGCTACGTCTTTTTCAATCACAAAAGTCGTGTCCACCAGAGAACCGTCGACTTTACCGCCTAAAGCAGCCTTAGCCAAACCAG
The DNA here is from genome assembly GCA_964351705.1 of uncultured Legionellaceae bacterium. GTDB lineage: Bacteria > Pseudomonadota > Gammaproteobacteria > UBA6186 > Azoamicaceae > CADEGZ01. The sequence continues at coordinate 25,341 of CAYGPC010000012.1, read as the reverse complement.
CACCAATGGAAGCAGCTACCTCTGCAACAGTAAGTGAGTTTTCAAAAGACAGCGCTTTGCCGTCTGGTAAAGTAATTTGGGGCATTTATCTCTCTACAAAGTTTGGTAGGCACGAGTGGGATCGAACCACCGACCACCACCATGTCAAGGTGGTGCTCTACCACTGAGCTACGCGCCTAAAATGAATCTGTCTAATACTCACAAACAATAGCACGCCACTTCTGTTTATGGCAAGCAACACCGGATCTACAAAACCCTATTATTTAACACGATGGAGCAACCAAAATCCTATGCCAGAAAATAATAGAATGGGTCCTAAGACTGCAATAAGTGGGGGCCACTGATACACAATGGCTAGAGGGGCGAATAGGTGATTGAGTGTATGAAAGCTGAACGCCACTAAAATGCCCGTTACTATTTTAAACCCCATGCTTTTTGAGCGTAAAGGACCAAAAACAAAAGGCACCGCTAAAAACACCATCACAAGAATAACCACGGGCTGTAGCAACTTTACCCAAAAAGCCAACTCATAGCTTTGAGTATTGAGTTCATGAGTCGATTTATGATGCATCACACGCCATAGCATTGGTAAAGACAACCGCTCTGGATGTTTTACCCGAGCGGTTTCTAGAACCTCCGCGTCCAACAAGTGCTGCACCTCTTGCTTTGCAACATTAAAGGTTTGTGTCTGACCCGGTAAAAAGCGTGTCCCTCGTACATCTTGTAAATACCATTTTTCACCTTTCTGATAAGCACTTTGTGCATACAAGGCTTCTTTAAGCTGACGCTTATCAAATTGGTACCATGTTAAGCCATGTAAAACACCTTCAGAGTCTATCGTTTGAACTTGCAGGAAATTTTCACCTTGTTTTATCCACATACCAAAAGAGGTTTGAATGCTTTGCCCAGCGCTTAAATACAAAGTCTTCTTGCTCTGTGCATACCTTTCCAGGGCAGGCGCTAGCACTTCACCCATAAAAACAACTGCAACAATCAGAACCATTGCTGCTTTGAGCACCGATCGCACAATTTTGGCTATGGACATCGCCGCGGTACGCATAACCACTAGTTCACTGCGACTCCCTAACGCACCGAGAGCAATTAAGGATCCTATTAAGGCAGCCCAAGGAAATAAACTATACAATCGACTTGGCATGGTTAAAAACAGAAAAGCTAATGCTCGTACAACGGTATAATCACCACGACCGACCATCTTCAATTCCTGCACTAAATTAAAGAACAAATCGAACCCTACTAAAGCTAACGCAACAATGAGGATCATCGCAGTGATCTGTTTAGCTAGATATTTATCTAATATACGGGTTTTCACTTTTTTTGATCTCTCATCAATAAAACCACGCCTAATAAGAAAAAGACACCATGCACCCACCACACACCCAAAGTGGGTGGGATCACAGAAGCCGCTACCCAACGCTTAGACACCGTAAACAAATTGTAATAAAAAATATAAATAACAAAAGCGGGTAGCAATTTGGAAAAGCGGCCCCGTCTTGGATCTACACGTGACAAAGGTAGTGCTATTAACGCTAGAATTGGGACACTTAAAGGTAAAGAGAGACGCCATTGCAGCTCCCCCAAATCAGGTGGTGTTTCACCACGCCACAGTACCTCTGTTTCCTGTGCCCTTAAGGGTTCTGCATTTTGTGACTTAACATCCATGGGTAATGCCCGCCCATATTCTTGAAAAGAAACCGTGGTGTAATCTGCTTGTCCAGGAATACCTTGATAACGATAACCATCTTGCAAAACCAAATACAAATCATCGCCTTCTTTCGCCTGATCAACCCTAGCCTGTTCAGCAGTAATCAATACCCATCTTTGATCAATACGCTCATATGTTGGCTGCTCTGCAATAAATACCCCCTGCATGACATTGGTTTTAGACGCAATATCTTCTAGATAAAAAACCAATCGCCCATCTGAGAACGTCTGGAATCGTTGTGGTAATAGTGATTGAACCGCACCTGAGATTTCGCCTTTAGATAATACTTGTTTTCGTAACCAAGCGACTTTCGGTACAACCCAAAGTGTTAACAGCGCTGTCATCAGCATCACGACTAAGGCAACCGTTAGGGTTTGCCTCACCAACGACGCTTTCGACATACCACAAGCAAAAAGAACGGTCATCTCGCTGTCCGAATAGAGACGGCCAAACACTAATAACAGTGCCGTAAAAAAACCCAGTGGAATAAGATACGCTAAGAGTTCAGGAATGTAGAGCCCAACTATCTGAAAAACTAAGGTTAACGACAACTCACCACTCGCCGCTTTTGCTAAATACAGGGCGAAGCGGTTACTCAACACAATGAGCACCAAAATCCCAGTAATCGTCAGAAAACTCGTGAGCATTTCTTTAGTTATATACCTAGCAATTATCTTCACTGTGATCCTACTGAAAAGGGAATGCCAAAAAAAATTCAACTGAGGTATACTAACGGTTTTTCGGCACCTAAACAAACCATGTTTGCCTTACTTAGCATTTGGAGTTTTTATGGAATTTAAGATTAAAACCGGCAGTTTTCTCACACAAAATAGTGATTGTCTCATTGTGGGTGTTTGCGAAAACAACAAACTTCTGGAAAATGCTAAAGCCTTAGATAAACACAGTAAGAAACACCTAAGCACAGTGCTCAAGAAAGGTGATCTGTCTGGCAAACCTGGTGAAACACTACTGCTACACAATATACCGAACCTGTCTGCAGAACGTGTGATCCTTTTGGGTTGTGGCCCAACATCTGAAATAAAGCCTTCTACTTTGAAAAAAATTATAACCGGCCTTATGACTACTTTAAAAAGCACAGGAGCCTCAAATGCTCTCTTGTGCGTTGCGGATTTTACAGTCGAACAACATTCCCTTGCCTGGGTCGTAAAGCAAATTGTTCAAGAAACCGTAAAGTCATGCTACCAATTTGAACAGTTTAAAACACAAAATAAAGCGCAAACGATTTCACTTAAAAGCATCACTTTCGCTTTCCCTGACAAAAAAGGAACCGCTGAAGCAAAACAAGCTATCTTGGAAGGGAAAGCCATCGCAACCGGTATAGCCTTTACTAAAAATCTCGGCAATACACCTCCTAATGTCTGCACACCTATTTATCTGGCTAAAGAAGCTGAAAAACTTGCCAAAAAATACCCCAAGCTCAAAACTAAATCCTTAGATACTAAGGACATGAAAGCGTTGAAAATGGGGGCTTTTCTATCTGTTGCGCAAGGCAGTGAAAACCCACCACGTTTAATCACTATTGAATACCGTGGCCAAAAAGCAACCCAGAAACCTATTGTCCTAGTTGGAAAAGGTATTACCTTTGATACGGGGGGGAACTCTCTTAAACCTGCTATGTCAATGATTGGCATGAAATATGATATGTGTGGTGCAGCAAGTGTGTTTGGAGTCATGGAAGCTGTCGCACAATTGGATTTACCACTCAATATTGTTGGTGTCGTTGCCGCTGCCGAGAATATGCCAGGTAGTACTGCTACACGACCTGAAGACATTGTGACCACGATGTCTGGGCAAACGGTTGAAATTTTAAATACGGATGCTGAAGGACGTTTGGTCTTATGTGATTCACTTACGTATTGCGAACGCTTCAAACCAGAAGTCGTGATTGATATGGCAACGTTAACTGGAGCCTGTGTTGTTGCTTTGAGCAGTCACGCAAGTGCCGTATTAGGCAACCATCAACCGTTAATTAATGATTTGCTCGCCGCAGGTGAAAACAGCCAAGATCGCTGCTGGCAACTGCCTTTATGGGATGAATACCAAGACACTATCAAGAGTGAATTTGCAGACATTGCAAACATCGCCTCCCCACCTTTTGCCGGAACCATTACGGCCGCCTGTTTCCTATCACGCTTCACGAAGCAATACCAATGGGCACATTTAGACATTGCGGGTTCGGCTTTCCAATCCACAGGGCCAAGCCGTGGTGCAACAGGTCGTCCGGTAGCCTTATTGGTTCAGTACTTACTTGATCGATGCGCCTAAATGACAACGCTCGATAAAACCTACCAACCGGCTGAACTCGAAAAAGAGTGGTATGAACATTGGGAAAAGGCGGGCTATTTTGCGCCGAATGAGCAAGCAAAAACACCCTATTGTATTATGATCCCTCCTCCCAATGTGACGGGTAGTTTGCATATGGGACATGCTTTCCAACAAACCTTAATGGATATTCTCGTGCGCTACCACCGTATGCGTGGCGATCAAACCTTATGGCAAGTGGGAACCGATCATGCTGGTATCGCCACACAAATGGTTGTTGAGCGGAAATTACCACCTGGCACTACTCGTCACACCTTAGGTCGCAAAGCTTTTATTGATAAAATTTGGGACTGGAAAAAAGAATCAGGCGATCACATTACTCGACAACTCCGTCGCATGGGTGCCTCCGTTGATTGGTCCCGCGAACGCTTTACCTTAGACGAAGGGCTTTCTCAAGCCGTTAGAGATGTCTTTGTACAGCTGTACGATGAAAAGCTGATTTACCGTGGCAAGCGTTTGGTTAATTGGGATCCAGTACTAAAAACAGCAGTATCCGATCTGGAGGTTGAATCTGAAGAGACACTCGGGAAACTGTGGTACCTAAAGTATCCCTTAAAAAATGATCCAAGCCAAAATCTCACGATTGCGACAACTCGCCCCGAAACGTTACTTGGGGATGTTGCCGTAGCCGTGCATCCAAAAGATGAACGCTATGCTCATCTTATTGGCAAACACCTTACACTGCCACTGACCGATCGCTCGATCCCTATCATTGCTGATGATCAAGTCGAACCAGAATTCGGGACAGGCTGCGTTAAAATTACCCCCGCACATGATTTTAATGATTATGAGATGGGTAAACGCCATCAATTACCACTAATCAATATTTTAAATCCAGATGCAACGCTTAATGAGAATGTGCCTAAAACCTATCAAGGCCTCGATCGATTTGTCGCACGTAAAAAGATCCTGACTGATTTAAAGCAACTTGAACTACTCGAGAAAATTCAAGATCATACCCTATCAGTACCAAAAGGTGATCGTAGTGGCGCTGTACTAGAGCCTCTCTTAACCGATCAATGGTTTGTCAGCGTCGAGTCTTTAGCCAAACCTGCTATTGAAGCAGTTGAACAGGGCCATATACGTTTCGTCCCTGACAATTGGTCTAAAACCTATTTTGAGTGGATGCGTAATATTCAAGACTGGTGCATCAGCCGTCAATTATGGTGGGGACATCAGATCCCTGCTTGGTACGATGCCGAAGGCAATATATATGTGGCAAACGATGAGACAGCGGTTCGTGAAAAATATAAGCTTGGCGCTGACGTGGTACTCACTCAGGACAATGATGTGCTCGACACTTGGTTCTCCTCTGCTCTTTGGCCTTTCTCTACTTTAGGCTGGCCTGAACAAACAAAAGCCCTAGATACATTCTACCCAACCCAAGTTTTGGTTACAGGATTTGATATCATTTTCTTTTGGGTGGCTCGAATGATCATGTTTGGCCTTAAATTTACCAAAGAGCTGCCTTTTAAAGAAGTCTATATTCATGGGCTAATTCAGGATCCAGAAGGACAAAAAATGTCCAAAACCAAAGGTAATGTTTTGGATCCAATCGATCTCATTGATGGGATAGCATTGGACGCATTGATTGAGAAGCGTACACAGGGCTTGATGCAACCACAACTGGCTGAAAAAATAAAACAAAAAACTGCTCAACAATTTCCTGATGGGATCCCTGCACATGGCACAGATGCACTTCGTTTTACCTTTGCAACCATGGCCACCACAGGTCGCCATATTCGCTTTGATTTAAAACGCATTGAAGGTTATAAGCATTTCTGTAATAAGTTATGGAATGCCACCCGTTATGTATTATTAAAAATGGAAGAGCCACTGGATTGGGAACAACCCAAGAAGCCTGCCATCATTGATCGCTGGATCACATCCATCTGGCAAGACACTAAACAAGCGGTTGCCACACACCTCGATCAATATCGGTTTGATTTAGCCTCACAGGCTTTATATGAATTCACGTGGAATGAATATTGTGATTGGTACTTGGAACTGTCTAAACCATTACTTTCGTCTACAGATCCAGAAGCTGTTTTGGGCACTCGCTATACTCTGATAACTATTTTAGAAGAGCTCCTGTGCACTCTGCACCCTTTTATGCCTTATATTACCGAGACCATTTGGCAACGTGTTGGCCCTTTGCTAAATAAAACCGGTAAAACGATTATGCTCGAACCCTTTCCTGAATCTAACTCAACTCTAACAGATCTAAAAGCTGTTTCAGATGTGGATTGGATCAAAACTTTTATTCTCGGGATCCGTAACATTCGAGGCGAAATGAACATCAGTCCTTCAAAGGCTATTCCACTTTTTTATGCAGAGGCCTCTGAATCTGATCAATTGCGCATCCAAACGCATGCTAACTTGTTAACCGGATTGGCTAAGCTCAGTTCACTCGCCCCTGCCCCAACACCAAAACCAACTAATACCGCTACCGCTTTAGTTGGAGCACTCGAATTGCTCGTCCCTATGGAAGGCTTAATTGATGTAGACGCTGAAGTGAGCCGTCTGGAAAAAGAATGCAGCAAACATGAAAAAGAATATGACAAACTCAACACAAAACTGGGTAACGCTAAGTTTGTAGAACGAGCACCAAAAGAGATTGTGGCAGAAGAACAAAAACGTCTAAAAACACTAGAAAACATGATCCAACAAATAAAAGATAAGGTTCTAACTTTCAAACAATAAACCACTCGACTTCGTTAGTTCAATACGTTTATACTCACGCTTTAGATTGAACACTCAACACACATTGGAGTTATTGTATGAAAAAACTTATTTTAGCAGCTTCCAGCTTATTGCTGTTAAGCACAGCAGTTTCTGCTGACATGATGGACATGGATCCTAAGTTTCAAATTGGTGCGGAGCTTAAAGCACACCGTAACACTGTAAGCAAAAATCTTAAAAATGTTCAACGTATCGACGGCAAACCTTTATTTTCAGAGCGTTCTGGCAGTGCTGGTTTATTTGCCGGTGCACGTCTGAATGAATACTTAGGTGCTGAACTTGGCTATGCTTGGTACGGTAGCAGCAAAGAGACTGTCACATTTGGTGGATTTGCAGCCGCGAGCCGCGACGTCAAAACCCATAACATGTATTTTGACGTACAAGGTTATTTACCTATTGATTCCCAAATTGATTTAATCGCAAGCGTTGGTGCTGGCCGATTAACAACCGATATGGAAACCAAAATCGCTGGTGTTAAATCTGACGTATTAAGCCTAAAAACCACCAAAACGGGTCTTCGTTTAGGCTTCGGTGCTCAATACACCCTAGACAATGGCGTTGGCGTACGTTTGATGGCACGTCATCAAAAAGGAAATGACATTTTGAAAACCGTAAAATCTGGCGGCATCGCTCTGTTTTACCAATTTCACTAAGACAAAGGCGGTTGTACTATAATAAAATCCAAAGGAGTGGATTTTATGCAAAACATGGGACGTTTAGTTATCTGCCTAGGCAGCATTCTTATCAGTACAACCGCACTTTCCCAACAGTTTGATTGGGAGCCTAACGGCTACGCAGGCGCCGCCCTACGAACTAGCAATAATAAAATAACCAAATATCGCAATTCCATTGCACGTACTGATGATAAGCCTTACTATTCCGGCAACCAAGGAAACGGTAGTCTCTTTGTTGGCACACAACTCAGCAAACTCTCTGCGGTTGAAATAGGCTACGATTGGTTCAGTAAAACTTCCCAATACGTCAATTTCATCAACTACCCCAATACTGCTCTTAAACACCAATCGAGTAATCTATATCTGGATATATTAGGGTATTTACCCGCGGATGAGCATTTCAGCTTGCTCGGGACACTTGGTGTAGGCCATTTGACCACGAAACTAGAAGGACGGTTCAATGGTGTTAAACGCACAGAACTGAGTGGCACTTCCAGCCAGTTAGGCTTACGATTCGGCTTTGGTTTTCAATACCGCTTTGATATTGGCGTAGGCACACGTCTCATGCTGCGACATCAGCGAGGTAACGCTATCTTAAACAGTATGAATTCTCTTGGTCTAGGTGTGTTTTACTACTTCTAGCAAAGCCCAAGCTTTGATCCAGTCGATTGTTCGAGCGATCTATTAACCGTATTACGCTTTCTATAGTTTAAATACGCACTTTCAATGGTTCTCGCAGCTGGCTTTAAATAATACTCTGTAAAGTTATCATCGGTATCATTAACTTTTTTGACCCATGCAACATCATTCTCATGCTCAGTTTTATATTCAGCGTGATTCAGTAGGCATACGCTTTGCAGAAGTTCAAACTGTTCCTTAAGCTTAAGTTGACCATAGCGCTTTTTTAAATCAACATGGAGAAAATATTGTACTGCACCTTGTAAGACATAAGGTCCTGTAGAAGCGATGACAAGTGCATGATGTAATTTAGCATATTCGACCGGATTCAGTCTTTCAAGATTGTGCTTTAAAGCTCTTTTAAGAAAAATAAGTGGTGCAGATTTCAACTTATGTCCTTTTTTTCGGTCTACAGTGATATCAAGTGCTGTATTAATAATGCGTTTTGTATCCATTGTCAAAGTCTCTAAAACCTGTAGAGATGCAAAAATCATCTTGATTCTTTCAACGTCCGTGTAGTTCTGATAGACAGCATTTCTATAGTACTTAAAAACGGAATTTTTAGATTCATCACTAAACATGGGCGTATTACAAGCATCGTCTACTTTCCAACCGTTATCGTATTTCAAACCCACATCTAACACTAAGCCCAAAGGATTGTCAGTAGGTAAACAAGAAGAACGCGTCTGCTTCACGTCATCTAAATCTGAGTAGAGCCCACGTGCTAATACAACCGATAGTGTACGAACAATATCAGACGCCGAAACAAAAAATTCGTATTTTACTTCAGCTTCAGCAAAGCTCAATAATTCAAGTTGCAGTTTTTTATCCTCTAAGTCTGTTCTAGCCTCCATTTCTGCTCTGATCTGAGTTAAATCAATCAATTCAATCGACAATTCCTGGCAAACAGCTTGAAGTGATGTTTTTTGTGGTTCTGGAAACTGATGACAATTGCTGATTAAAGTAATGCGATCATTTGGAAATAATCGTCTTTGCTTTCGCAAACGGCAAACATTTATATGATGACCTAAAGGGTGTTCACCTGGAACTGAAAACCATATTTTAACAATACTATCATGTGGGACTGGCATTACGCACTCGCCTTTCGTCAACTACTGTCTCTGTAGGCTTCTCTTCAGAGCTGTATGAAAAATGTAAAGCTTTAGTTTGAGTGGGATCATACAATACCTCAGGCATAAATGTTAACCGTCTGCTACTGTCCTCCTGACTATAGTTATATAGGTTAAATGTCACATCTATAAAGCGAGTATTATCCGATGCAGATTTTTCCAAGAGCAACAGTGGAGAAACAATATCTTCGGGTTGCCTGTATTCGTATACAAGTCTCCAACAAAGACAATTCATTTTGACAGCTTTATCCCTAATAAGATTAATTGCTTTAGAACACAAGGCTTCTGAATCTGATGCCATATAGAACTTTGAGATGCAAATAACAGGATTCTTATTTATGTCGTCAAACAAATATATGGGAGCTCCCGCAACCATCATTCCAGATGTAACATCTCGTACAACTGCAATCTTAAACTGGCCATAAGTCAAGTGAAAAGCAATAAGCTCATCTGGATCAGCTAAGCTTAAACAGTTTCTTAAATGTGTCCCCCAAAATAGAATGGTATCGGGATCATTTGTAAGGAAGCACTCATATTCTTTTCCATCCTTAATGAACTTTCGCACATCATTATTCTGAAGCCACTCTTGCTTTTGATCTTCAGTACAACTAACGGGATAACAACCTGGAAAATTAGCTTCTCTAAACTTAGAGTATCCCTCTAACCCACCCTTAGCAAGGGCTCGAAAAGCTGATAAAATTTTATTGTTAAGTTTATCTGTTTCTTCTTCATCAAAGAGCTGACAGGCTCGATACGAACCTGTCAGCGCAAGCAAACCATTAAAGGCATGTGACACTGATTCAAGTTCCATTGGGAGTCCATCTCCTAATAAGCGGATCAAACAATCACGATACCATCGATCTAGTGTGTTTTTTGCAAGATAGTCAACGGTTACTGGAACAATATCTATATTCAGTAACACACCTAGAAATTTCAACAACTGGTAGAGGTATTTTAAGTTCCGTTGAGAGCCATTCTTATCAGCTGAGGGGAGAATTTTGAGCAGCTCAACCAGCAGTTCGCTACTCTTACTTCGTTCTACACGATGCAGATGCCACATAATTGCATGAGCAACATCATTAAATTTGTTATCACGAAAACAGGGATCTTGAAATAATTTTGTAGAGCAGGAGAGATTAGATGCAACTACACCTACTAATTTAGTTCGCTTTTTATACGACTCTAGCAAATCATAGCTAGTATCTGTTGCATTATTTATAAAATACAACACTTGTTCCTCATAAAATTTATCTAGCTCAACAGTAAGCTTAATATGCTTCGACACATACAACTCATGTAAAGCCTGCCCCAAGGTAAGCAAGTTAGATTCAAACTGTTGACTGTCATTAGACTTATTTTTAATTCCTTTTAAGGCTGCTATCAAAGCTTTAGGTCCACAATACTTCAAGCGACCAACAAAAATAGTATCATTTTTATTGGGAAATAAAACGTCCAAGAAAGCATCCGTAAAAATTGGATCTTGCAAAAACTCAACTAATACTTCTTTTTCTGATATAAACGACTGTAAAATCCCATCTAAAACTTCTTGTTTCATTTCACATCCTACTAAATAATTTGGCGACGACAGACGACATAGTAACCTGATAATTCTTGCAGTGCAACTTGATTTGATATCACTACATACTGAGAAACTTGCAGATACCCTATCAATGTTCCCTAGTTGCAAAAAATTTAATCATTGGCCAACGCTCCATAATGAGGTTTAGGTTAACCAAGGTTGGAGCCAAATAGGTTAAATTGTCTGCATTATCTAAGGCTAAATTGCTTTGTGCTTTGTTCTTAAATTCGGAGAATTTTTTGGAATCGTCGCATTCTACCCAACGCGCAGTGCTGATATTGATTGGATCGTAGAGACAATCAACGTTGTACTCATTGTGTAAACGGTGTGCGACTACATCAAACTGCAAAATACCCACTGCACCTAAAATGATACGATTATCATTAAGCGGTCTAAACACCTGTGTCGCGCCCTCTTCTGAAAGCTGAATCAAACCTTTCTGTAACGCTTTGGCTTTCAATGGATCTTTGGCTCGAACGGCACGAAAAAGTTCAGGTGCAAAGTGTGGGATCCCAACAAACTTTAAGTGTTCACCTTGAGTAAAAGTATCACCAATTTGAATAGTGCCGTGATTATGAAGCCCAATAATATCACCTGACTCTGCTTCCAATACTTGATCACGTTCACCAGCCATAAACGTCAACGCATTCGATATCTGCACGTCTTTCCCTAAGCGTACATGTGACATTTTCATGCCTTTTCGGTACTTTCCTGAACAGATCCGTAAAAATGCAATTCGATCACGATGCTGAGGATCCATGTTTGCTTGAATTTTAAAGACAAACCCACTGAACTTCTCCTCAGTAGGTAAGATTTCGCGAGTGAGTGTTTGGCGGGGGCCTGCCTCAGGTGCCAACTCAACAAATGCATCTAATAATTCTTTAATTCCAAAATTATTCAATGCAGAACCAAAAAAGACTGGAGTCAGCTCACCTTCAAGAAAATCTTGACGATTAAACCGATGACTTGCGCCTTGAACTAAATCCAATTCACCTTTAAAAGCTTCCAGAACATCTTCATCAATCCATTTTCCGAGTTCAGGATTATCTAGACCCTTTATCATTTGTCCCGCTTGAATCTTATCATTTTTTCCAGGCTGATATAAAAAGATGCGATCGCTTGCAAGATGATAGACACCTTTAAAATCTTTACCAATGCCAATGGGCCAGGTAATAGGTGCACAGCGGATCTTTAAGATCTGCTCTATTTCATCTAGCAATTCAATCGGTTCCCGACCGTCTCGATCGAGCTTATTAATAAAAGATATAATAGGGGTACGCCGCATTCGGCACACTTCCATTAATTTAATCGTGCGAGGCTCCACCCCTTTCACCGCATCAATCACCATTAATGCTGAATCAACCGCAGTTAATGTGCGATAGGTATCTTCTGAAAAGTCTTCATGTCCTGGAGTGTCCAACAGATTTAAAATGCGATTACCATACGGAAACTGCATGACAGAGGTAGTCACTGATATACCACGTTGCTTTTCTAATGCCATCCAGTCCGATGTAGCATGCTTTTTGGCCTTACGACCTTTCACTGTGCCCGCTAATTGGATCGCACCTCCAAATAAAAGCAATTTTTCAGTAATAGTAGTTTTACCAGCATCAGGATGTGAAATAATAGCAAAGGTACAACGCGAGATCATTTAGAGCTCCATTTGCTTTTCAGGTATAACGGAAGAAGTCAGCTCTGGCACAAGTTCAACAAGTAGCTTTTTAATTTGGATCGTATCACAGATCAGGCATGCCTTTTCCAAGCACTCTAAATGTTGCACCAGCCATGACCAACTCAAGTCTCGTGCATTTGCTTGAAAAATCTTTTCATGAGTGGTTGGGACTAAAGCTTCACTTGAATGGAACAATTCCTCATAAAGTTTCTCACCTGGACGCAAACCTACATATTCAATTTGAATATCTTCGCCCACTTTTTTGCCCGCCAATCGGATCATTTGCTCGGCTAAAAACTGTATTTTGATGGGCTCGCCCATATCCAATACAAAAATTTCCCGTCCTTCACCAATCGCCAGTGCCTGCAAAATCAGTTGGCACGCTTCAGGTATTGTCATAAAAAAACGGGTTATTTCGGGATCTGTGACAGTCACGGGACCACCCTGCTCAACTTGCTTACGAAAGATAGGGACTACACTGCCCGCTGATCCTAAAACATTACCAAAACGTACCGTTGTAAATTGTGTTGTACCTTGTCCATTTAGGCTTTGACAAATCATTTCAGCGACTCTTTTGCTGGCTCCCATAATATTGGTCGGGTTCACTGCTTTATCGGTAGAAACAAGAATAAAGTTATTTACCTGATGTTCCAAGGCGAGGCGAGCTATATTCCATGTACCCAGCACATTGTTTGTCACTGCCACACGAGGTTGTACTTCGAGCATAGGAACATGTTTGTAGGCAGCTGCGTGAAAGATAATATCAGGCTGATTTTGCTTGAGGAGCATATCCATTGCTGCTTTGTCATTTACATCCAATAGCGAGCAGTGAATGGGCGTCTGTGCAAAAACTTGTTTGAATTCCTGTTCCAGCATAAAAAGGTTGTATTCACAGCGCTCTACTACAACCAACAATTCTGGCTGTAAACGTGCGATTTGACGGCATAGCTCAATCCCAATAGATCCACCTGCACCACTTACCATAACGGTTTTACCGGCGATCGCTTCTCGAATGGCTATCCAATCAAGTGAAACAGGATCGCGACCTAATAAATCTTCTAATGATACTTCACGAAGTAAATCGATACTCACTCGCCCTGAGACCAGATCGTTCAATCCAGGTAAAGTACGTATGGTGCAGTTTGCCTTTTGACAAGCAACCATCACCTTACGCATTTCTTCTGCATTAGCAGCTGGCATGGCTATCATAATAACTTCGATGTTTAAATCTGAGACAATCGTGGGAATATCAACCACTCGACCCACAATACGGATCCCATGAATTTCTTCTCCTCGACGACTTGATTTATCATCAATAAAGGCAACCGGGGCATATGTTTTAGCACTATCGCGCAAAAGTTCACGCACAATGGCTTCACCGGCTTTTCCAGCACCCACAATCAACACACGTTTGGCTGTGCTTTTCCCACCTGTAGCATACTCTCGTAACCAGCGCACACTAAATCGAGAGCCACCTAGGAAAAGAATGAGCAACATACTATAAATAGGAAAAATGGAACGTGGAAAGTCTTGAAACTTGGTGCATAAGTAAACAACAAGCAGTGAGACTGTTGCACCTACCAACACAGACTGGATAATACGGATCAAATCAGGAATCGACGCAAAGCGCCATATACCTCTATACAAACCAAAGTTCCAATAAGCCATTGCTTGTACTAACATAACTGGGAGCAACATCTGTAGAGCAACTTCCAACGCCGGTGATGGGATCCCATCTAAATTAAATCGCAATGAATAAGAAAAAAACCAAGCAACCGGAATCACTAAAAGATCGTGAGTAATGGCTATCCAACGTTTATATCGTTCTATCTTAAGCCCGAACATTTTTACTCCACATAGGACATTTATACTCAATCCAAAGATAGACAACCATCAATAATGAAAAGATACCACAACAGACAACTCTCAAATGCGCTAAATGCCTACTTGCCCACAACACCGCAGCAGCGATAATCGTATTTAAAAGTATTGTGCTCCATAATACTTCTTGGTGGCTAAATCCTACCTGATGCAATCGCTGATAGGCATGCATGCGATGTGCGGTCATGATTTTTTCTCTATGAATAAGCCGACGAAATAAAGTAAGAGTTGTGTCGAACCAAAAAGCGCTATAAAGAAGCAACCATAATATAATAGGCAAAGCAAAAAAGCGTTCACCAGCAATTGCAAATAACGCTGCTAGAAATCCCAAGCAACAACTGCCTGAGTCTCCCATAAAGACCCGTGCTACTGGCCAGTTTGAAACAAGAAAACCAGCAACACTTATCACGAGCGCCCAGCATAATAAAGCAAACCCAGTTTGTTCAATATTCCAAAAAAGCAGCCCGCCGGCACCAAATAAGAACAATGCTTGGGTAGCAGCCATCCCATCCAAACCATCCATAAAGTTGTATATATTAGTGGAAGCAATCAGCAAAACAACAGATAAAATGATACCCGCAAGTTCTAATTGCAAAGTAACCTCTGAAAAAATATGTACTTCCGGTAGTCCACCAATCATACCCGCAGCAAAAATGGCAGCCACTAATTGTACGGCCAGTCGTTGCTTAACACCTAGACCTCTTAAATCATCCCAAAATCCCACAATAGCCAACATAAGCGTTCCTGGCAAAAAAATACTTAGTGTAAAGGGAGGAAAGGACTCAAAATAATACAACGCATAGGCAACTAAGGACCATACTAAAATGAAAACAATCCCTGCACCACGTGGCACTGGAATGGTATGTGAGGAGCGCGTGTTTGGTTGATCCAACAGACTTTGAAGCGTCGCCAGCCTAATAAAGACACGTACCAGATAGATTGAACCAATCAATAGGGCCAGAGCACTTAGTATTAAGAAAAAGTTATTCAACTTATTTTTATTCCTGAATAATGGATCCTGAAGAAGAATTCTACCACACCAAGACGTTTTTCTCTCTCATCTAGACTGCGTACAAGTCAGTGTTTCTGTTTTTTTAATCAGCTAATTTGGGAAGGGAGGCGGGTAATTGCTGCACTGCAGATCTAAAGGCCTCTCCACGTGCCCTAAAATCCGGAAATTGATCAAAACTTGCACAAGCCGGAGATAGTAAAACGCCATCGCCTGGTCTTGCACACTGTACTGCTTTTTGAATCGCTTCCTGTACCGTAACCACTTTGAAACAAGGCAACTCGTTGTACAACAAACTATTCAATTCTTCACTTGCCTCACCAAATAATACAACGGCTCTACAAGTATCCTTAACAATACTTTTTAACGGCGAGAAATCAGCATTTTTTGCAACACCTCCCGCCAATAAAACCCATTTACCTTCAATGGCCGTTTTTAAACCTTGTAGAGCACAGACAGCTGCTCCAACATTCGTGGCTTTGGAATCATTGATCCATTGAATATTGCCTTGAGAACTGATCCACTCACAGCGATGAGCAAGACCTGGAAAACCACGCAAGGTTTTAAGCATAGCGGCCAATGGTAAACCAATACTTTCACCTAAAGCTAAAGCAGCTAACGCATTAGCTCTATTATGTAATCCTAATATTTTCAATTCTGCGCAATCCAAAAGTTTTTCACTACCGCGCATAAGTGTGTTATCTACAATTCCATAGTGTCCAGGAGCAGGCGTGCCCAAATTGAAATAAATACGTGGCAAGTCAGTCGGTATAGAAGGTAAAAGACCTTCATCATCTCGATTAACAACTAGATTTTTTGCCCCAATAAATATGCGTTCCTTCGCAGCTTGGTAGGCTGCAACAGAATCATAACGATCCATGTGATCAGGCACTACATTTAAGATAGTAGCTACATCAGACTTTAATGAATAGGTTGTTTCTAATTGAAAACTTGAAAGCTCTAAAATATAAAGTTGAGCGTCGGGTGATAACAGTGACAAGGCTGGCGTACCTAAATTCCCCCCAACTTTCACATTAATCTTGGCTGCTTTTGCCATTTCACCTAGCAAAGTGGTTACGGTACTTTTACCATTGGAACCGGTAATAGCAACAATAGAAGCCACTGCCTCACGCGCAAAAAGCTCAATATCCCCAACCACTTCTGCATCAGCAGACAGTACTTGACGCAATTGCGGATCGTCTTTCGCAATGCCTGGGCTCAAAACCACCATGCTCGCATGAGCAAACGCGGCTTTGGGTAGCACCCCAGTATAGATTGGTATACGAGGATATAACTTCTTAAATTCAGCTAGCCTTGGGGGGCATTGACGAGTGTCTACAACCGTAATCTGCTTTTGTTTCTTGATAAAATATTCAACACAAGAAAAACCCGTTTCTCCTATTCCAACAATAATAATGGAGTCTTGCATAAATAATTATCTGAGTTTTAAGGTTGCCAGTCCCAAAAGAACAAAGACAACCGTTATGATCCAAAATCGAACAATGACTCGAGGCTCAGGCCAACCTGTAAGCTCAAAGTGGTGGTGAATAGGCGCCATTTTAAAAATACGTCTCCCTCTTAATTTAAAGGAACCCACTTGTAAAATAACTGAGACGGT
This sequence comes from uncultured Legionellaceae bacterium, assembly GCA_964351705.1. Taxonomy (GTDB): domain Bacteria; phylum Pseudomonadota; class Gammaproteobacteria; order UBA6186; family Azoamicaceae; genus CADEGZ01. The sequence goes on along the minus strand of CAYGPC010000012.1, from coordinate 8,292 downwards.
TTCCATCACAAAAACACCTCCCATAATAAACAGCACTAATTCTTGTCGCACTAAAACTGCTATGATCCCTAATGCTGCGCCTAAGCTTAAAGCACCAACATCGCCCATAAACACTTGCGCAGGATAAGTATTAAACCATAGAAAACCCAAACCTGAACCAACTAAAGCACCACAAAAAACCGATAGTTCTCCTACTCCAGGAATGTATGGCAAGGTTAAGTAATGCGCAAATTTAATATGTCCGGTCACATAAGCAAAAATAGCTAGTGCCCCACTAATCAACACAACAGGTACAATGGCTAACCCATCAAGCCCATCAGTTAAATTCACAGCATTGCTAGTGCCAACAATCACAAAATAGGTAAGTACCACATAGAACAAACCTAAAGAAATAGTGAGATTTTTGAAAAATGGGATCAATAAACTGGTTTCCGCTACCGTATTCGCTTTCCAATACAAAAAGACGGCTGCCGCTAAACCAATAACCGATTGCCAAAAATACTTCCAACGCCCTGGTAACCCCTTTGTATTATTTCCAACCAGTTTTCGATAATCATCTACTCCCCCGATGACACCAAAACCAAGTGTTACGAGTAAAGTGATCCAAATATAAGGATTTTTTAGGTTAGCCCATAACAATGTGGTGATTGTAATTGCTACCAGAATCAATGCACCACCCATGGTTGGTGTGCCCGTTTTACTTAAATGGCTTTTAGGGCCATTATCTCTCACCACTTGCCCTACTTTATACTCAGTTAAATGCCGAATCATAATGGGACCAATCAAAAGAGAAATGACCAGTGCCGTCACTGCTGCTAAAATAGTGCGTAGGGTAATATATTCAAAAACAGTAACCGCTCGAAAATACTGCGCTAAAAATTCAGCGAGCCAAATTAACATGTTGGTTCCTTCTGATCTTCCATTAACGAAAGAACAATCTCTTCCATCTTCATACCCCGCGAACCTTTAACTAAAACCGTTGTATTAGCGTCCATTTGTTGTCTCAAATCATCTATTAACTGCCATTTACTTATATAATGCTTACCTTTTGCACCAAAACCTTCCACTGCAAAACGACTGAGCTCCCCAACACCCATCAACATATCTATTCCTTGCTTATTGGCTGCTTCGCCTATTTCTCGATGCAACAACGATTCATCATCACCTAGCTCAAACATATCACCCAGCACTAAAATTTTCTTTCCAGCACTTTGAGCTAAAACAGACAGAGCCGCTTTTGTCGAGATAGGGTTAGCATTATACGTATCATCAATAATTTGTGCATTTGCATACCCAGATTTAAATTGCAGACGCCCGGCTACCGCTTGAAACTGATTTAATCCGGCTATAATGTCGCAAAGACTCACCCCTAAAGCGCAAGCCGTTGCTGCAGCAGCAAGTGCATTTTCTATATTATGCATACCAGGTGCAGTAAGTAACACTTCTGCTGCGCCTAAATGTGTCTTTAACTCAAAACGTGAATAATTTGAATTTAACTGGATATCTGCAGCCATAATATCGGCCGCATTTTTTAAACCAAACGTAACTGTGTATTGGTGATCTTTAATCAGATCCTGCCAATAAAGTGCGTTTTTGTCATCTTGATTAATAATGGCAGTCCCTGAAGACATTAAGCAACTAAAAATTTCACCTTTCGTCTGCGCAATATTTTTTTCATTACCGAAAACACCTAAGTGTGCAACACCTGCATTGGTTATTAAACTTACCGTTGGGTTTGTGATACCCATTAGGTAAGCAATATCACCAGTTTGTCGCGCACCCATTTCAACAACAGCAACTGAGTGTTCCTGCATCATGCGCAAGAGTGTTAGTGGCACACCAATTTCTGTATTAAGATTTCCCTGAGTCGCTAATACACAACCCTGTTGTGATAATATCCCTGCCAACATTTCTTTAACAGTGGTTTTTCCACAACTCCCGGTAATCGCTACAATAGGAATTGCAAATCGATGCCGATAGGCTTTGGCTAAAAGTCCTAATGATTTTAAAACATCCTGAACCAACAACTGGGGAAGCTGTGTTTTTACTTTTCGGTTCACCACAACACCAATGGCACCCTTTGCCTCAACATCTTGTATATAGTCATGCCCATCAACTTGGGCACCCGGTAGTGCAAAAAAAAGATCGCCTTTTTTACACTGACGACTGTCAATGCAAACATTTTTAAGTGCCGTTTCCCGACCAAAAAATTCCGCGCCCATCATTGCAGCTGCCACCGATAGCATCATGCTATTCATAACGATATTCCTTCTAACGCTTTCTGCACTTCCTCGATATCTGAAAAAGCTATCTGCTTACCATCAAGTATTTGCACAGTTTCATGCCCTTTCCCCGCAATCACGACCAAATCTTGCACTTTTGCCTGCCGAATTGCAAATTGAATTGCTTCACGACGATCCAGTTTAGTGGTTATTTTTTCAGGTTTTTTAGCTCCTTTCAGCATATCGTCAATGATAGCCATCGGATCTTCAGTTCTGGGATTATCTTGTGTTAAAACTAACTTATCACAATTGGCCTCTGCCATCGATACCATTATTGAACGTTTACTACAATCTCTGTCCCCACCACACCCAAAAACACACCAGATTTCACCAACGCAATGCTGCTGCACACTTAATAGAACCTGAAGTAACGCATCAGGTGTATGTGCATAATCAACTAATACATTAGGTGCTGGATCTTGCCCTTTGAATAACATCATACGTCCTGGTACTGTCTGTATTACCCGTATAGCAGCCAAAGCAGATTTCAAAGAAACACCCTGCAAACATGCGCTACCTAGGGCCGCTAATAAATTACTAACACTAAAATTGCCAAACACAGGAGCAACAAGCTCTCCTTTCCCCCACGGGGTATCAATTCGTGCACTCACACCATCGACACCAAACTCTATACTGTGCGTTGTGATTACATCACTAGTCCCTTTTATACCCTTCGGAATACGGTTTGTCGTCGTAAAACCAATTTTTTTTCCAGATAGTGCATTAAACAAATCACGACCATTTGTATCATCCAAATTAATCAATGCCTGCTCATAGGAAAACTCTGTAAATAGCCTTTTTTTAGTTTTCCAATATTGCTCCATTGTTATGTGATAATCTAAATGATCTTGGGTCAAGTTACTAAACACGACTGTTGTAAAATTGATTCCATTCACTCGATGTTGTTCTAAAGCGTGCGAGCTCACTTCAATGGCAACAGTGCTTGCCTTTGCTTTTTTTAATTCAAGCAGCACTTCTTGCAAACGAATTGCATCAGGAGTAGTACAATTTGTTACATCCAATTGTGATATAAAACCTGATCCTAAAGTACCGACAATTCCACATTGCTGATCATTTTTAGTAAGGATCTGAGCAAGATAATGCGTAATAGAAGTTTTTCCATTAGTGCCTGTCACTCCTACCACAGACATAGCGTCTGATGGAAAACCATAATACCCAGCAGCAATAAACCCAATACGTTCTGCTAGTTTTGGAATAGGTATAATAGGAACCGAATAGATTTGCTCGCCCTTCCATCCATTTGCTTCACATAAAACAACTGAAGCACCTCTTTCCACGGCTTCAAGAACAAAATCACGTCCATCTACTGTGGCACCTGGAATGGCCACAAAAACATCACCTGGGCAAACTGCCTGAGAAGAAGAAGTGAGTACCCTTTTTGTTAAATCACTCATGTGTACTTGCATGCCGATTAACATGTGCCACCATCAATTGATCAGGATCAATATCATCTGGAGGTATGTTAAAGAGCCGCAAAGCACCTGAGGCAATTTTAGAAAATAAAGGTGCCGCAACTTGGCCACCATAATAAGCACCTTGTGGCTCATCAATCATGACCACGATAGCAAATTTTGGTTTTAGCGCTGGCGCCAATCCAGCAAAAACAGCGATATGACTATCACTACGATAGACACCATTTTTACCTAGTTTCCGAGAAGTTCCTGACTTTCCCGCAGTATGGTAACCAGCAACTTTTGCTCTAAACCCACCACCCTGCTCAACAACACCACGCAACATGTCAGTGATCTGATGCGCGACTTGCCCATCCATCACAACTTCCCCTGCAGGCGCTTGATCTTGTTTTAAGAAAGTCACCGGACGTTTTATCCCACCACTACCTAGCGTGGCGTACGCTTGCGCCAACTGAATAGGTGTCACACTGATCCCATAACCAAAAGACATAGTAGCCAATACAAAAGAACCGTCCTTAGGTGAAGCAATCAATGCCCCCGATCGTTCTCCAGGAAAACCGCTACCCGTGACTGATCCAAAACCCATTTTTTCATACGTACTTGTTAAACAATCAGATGGAAGCGATAATGCTATCTTACCAACACCTACATTACTAGAGCGTTGCAAAACAGTTTTCACATCGATCATGCCAAAGTTCTTACCTCGATCTTCACGCACAACGTGTTTACCAACCATCATTCTTCCGGGAGAAGTATCAATTAAACTAGCAGGTGTGATTTTCCCATGCTCTAAACCACTCGCAACACTAAAAGGTTTAATTGAAGAAGCAGGTTCAAAAACATCGGTCATTGCGCGGTTACGATACCGTTCATCTGCCGTTAGTTTAATTCGTGCATTTGGATTAAAAGAAGGCTGGTTTACCATAGCCAATACTTCACCCGTTTCAACATCTAAAACAATTGCGGTACCAGCACTTGCCTGATAAGAAGCTACCGTTGCTTTTAACTCTCGATACGCCAAATATTGTAAACGCTCATCTAAGCTCAATGCTATGTCTTGACCAGGCTCTGCTTCACTGAGTCCTTCCAGAATCTGTATTTCTCTCCCTGGACGGTCACGCAGTACTTTTTTACTTCCTGGTTTGCCGAGCAAATGATCGTTCAAAGCCAGTTCAAGGCCTTCTTTACCCTGTTCATCCACATTGGTAAAACCTAGAACATGAGAGCTGACTTCTCCATCAGGGTAGTAACGTCGATACTCTGACTGCAGATGCACACCCGCTATCTTTAATACATCAATTTTATCAGCGATTGCAGGTGTTATGTGCCTCGATAGATACACAAATTCCTTATGTTGATGGCCTTCCACCTTCTTCAAAATTTCCTTAGGTGTTAAACCTAGAATTTTACCTAAAGTCGTCAACTGTTCCGTATGCTGTTCAAATTCCTTAGGATTTAACCATACTGATTGTACAGGAGTACTGATAGCTAAAGGCTCGCCATGTCGATCCGTTATCATCCCACGATACGCTGGCGTCTTAACCACCCGTATAGTCCTCGCATCTCCCTGACTCCGCAGAAAATCTTGCTTTACTACTTGTAAATTAACGATCCTCACACCAAGCCCGCATACAACCGTGCACAACAAACCTGTGAGTAAATGGTGTCTCATGTTCAATTTCATGGTCTAATCATCACTATTTCTTTTTGGGTGGGAAACCGCATACCTAAATCCTCGCGTGCGATTTTTTCAACCCTCATGTCCGAACCTAAAGCACCCCGCTCTAACAACAACTGTGTCCATTCAATATGCAATCGATCTCGATCATTTCTAAGCTCTTGTAACTGAGTATGAAAATTTCGACCAATGTGCTTACTGTAAACGACTCCTAGTGCTGAACTGAGTACCAATAAAATCATCATCCATAATTTAAAACCACCACTTTGGATGAGATATAGAAACGGCCTTATTTCTATTGCTGAATGTCCCTGAGCACGAATCATTGTGGCTCACCTACTTTTTCAGCAACGCGCAATACCGCGCTCCTCGCACGTGGATTTTGTTGGATCTCAACGGAAGTGGCTTTCTGTTGAGATCCAATCCGACGTAGCGTTGTATGTATCTCTGCTTCACGTAAGGGAATTTCCATGGGGATATCCATCCCCTTCTCTCCCTTTTGAATAAAGTGTTTCACTATTCTATCTTCCAAAGAGTGGAAGCTAATGACAACTAAACGTCCTTTTAGACAAAGCACCTTAACTGCCTGCTCCAATCCTTGTGCCAACTCCTCTAATTCGTTATTAATAAAAATCCGGATCCCTTGAAAACTTCGAGTCGCTGGATGCTTGTGCTTTTCCCAAGAGGGATTCCATGTTTTGACAATTTCTGCAAGCTGTAGGGTTGTCATAATGGGTGAATCCACACGAGCTTCCACAATACCGCGTGCAATGCGACGCGAAAAACGTTCTTCACCATACATTTTCAAGACATGTGCAATTTCTGATTCTTCAGCATTCGCTAACCATTCCGCAGCACCGATGCCTTGGGTAGGATCCATTCGCATATCAAGCGGTCCATCTGATCTAAAGCTGAACCCTCTTTTGGCTTCATCCAGTTGTGGAGAAGAAACCCCAATATCCATGAGTACACCATCGACTTGCCCGACTCTATTCTCTGTCGCGCAGAAAGTTTCAAGTTCACTAAATCTGCCTTGATGCACTGACACACGTTTATCTTGACTTGCCAACTGCTCGGCCACTTCAATGGCCTGCGGATCTCTATCAATTACTATCAAGCGACCTTGCTCACCTAGCTGATCCAAAATAGCACTGGCGTGCCCACCTCGACCAAATGTCGCATCCACATAAAAACCATCTGGCTTAATGCTTAAACCTGATAAAACTTCTTGTCCCATTACTGAAATATGTTTATTTTCTGACATTTCATAGTCCATTGTACGGATCATAATGACAAGCTCTCTAGCTCCGGTGGCAAAGGACCTTTACTCCCTGTGCCGTCTTTTATCCAATTCTCACGAGTCTCTTGCCAACTGGATTCGTTCCAAATCTCAAATTTCTTACCCTGCCCAACCAACACCACATTTTTTTCCAAATCTGCGTATTCTCTAAGTGGCGGAGACACCAACACACGACCATTCTTATCGAGTTCTACCTCAGTTGCATGACCGATTAACAAGCGTTGGATCCGACGAGCCTCTACATTAAAACTCGGCAACGCTTCAATTTTTTTCTCAATCACTTCCCAATCAGGCAATGGATAAAGCAAAAGGCAGCGTGTCCCAGTATCAATGGTTATAATTAATTGGCCATTTGCCTCAATTTTTAGACGCTCACGGTATCGAGTAGGTACGGCTAACCGACCTTTGTCATCCAAGTTAATTGCATTGATTCCTCGAAACACAAATCGACCCCTAGAAAATTTTTCCCACTTTATCCCATATTTCTCCACTTATCTATACTTTAGTAACCTGACCACTATCTGTCAAGAGAGTTTACACACTAAGTAGGAGATATTATTGAATAAACAGGGAGTTAAATAAGCAAGTTCTAATCTCTTAACTTATCTTATTCTATAGGTCAAATTGGCTGAAAAATCAGGCTACTGGAGAAGGCCCTGTTCTCAATTTAGGGGCATCATACAATGCTTTTAAAGCGGCATAGGCGTTGTCTTCGAGCTTCTCTTGAATATTTGGTTTTTCTAAAAATTCTCTACTGCCTTCTGACAAATGTATTTTTATATTCACATCACCTCTCGCAGCCACCATTGCAAGCTCTTGCATATCTTCCAATTTTCGGCTGTCCATCACAATCGGTTCTTTGCAAATTTTCAAAGCAATGTACGCCGCATTTTCAGTAATATTTTGATTACTAAAAGTCACTTCCACATTATCATCCAAAGCCTGTGTTACCTCAAATAAAACTTTATCTGTTGTGGTTAATTTATTATCAGAAACGACCAGCTTTGGTTTATGGTTTCTATCTACTTGCTTGTCATCAATATTCCAATCTACTTTATCTTTATCCAAACGATCTGTTGTATTATTATACGATTGCAAGTGCCCTCTTAGATCAGAACCAAAATCCTCAACTGTTCCCTTTGCCACCAGTGCCGAAAGCATTTTCACACCCATATCAGTTGTTTTTTTGGCCATCCAACCTAAAAATGGATTTCCCGTTGTAGCAGCAACGGCCACACCTGCTGCAGCTCCAGGTCCTTTCATAGCAATTCCTAGCCCAATTTTTCTGATAAAAAACGCTGCTTTTCCAATAGTCTCTTGCATAAAACTACCATCCAATAATTCTGGGGAAATATCTTTGTTTTCTATTGCTTTGGCTAAAACTGGATCCTTGGTACGGACTGCTTCACAAAGCGCTTTCAAACATTCTTTCTTCCCGGCTTCGTCATTACTAGATAATTCACTCGTAGCATGATGAAATGCTTTAATAGCATCTTCATTATTATTATTTTTCAGAAATTTTCCAATCTCTTTTTTAGTTTTATCCACTGCAGATGCCGCTGGTTTAACCGGAAGTGGTGGCGGTGCAGGAGGTATTAC
>CAYGPC010000011.1:0-62411 GCA_964351705.1 uncultured Legionellaceae bacterium | reverse complement strand
CTCAGCCTGGTAGAGCACTGTCTTCGGGAGGCAGGGGCCGCAGGTTCAAATCCTGTCATTCCGACCAATTATACACTACTCGTCTCTTGAGTGTATTTTCATATCATCTCAACCCTCATTATTTTTTGTTTAATATTCTGAGCAATTCATTAAAAATCAACTTAACAAGTAATCTTCAACTGTCATCCCAGTAACGAATTCTGTTGAAAACCTTTCTTGATTGATCACAGTCAACTGTTGATTTTTGAACTGCTGAGAGAACCATGAAAACTCCAATGCAGTACATCGACCCCGCTTTACTTCAATGAAATTTTCACTACCTTCGCAAAAATCAATTTCATGAGATTTATTTTGCCAAAAAGATAAAGGCTCCAGAAGTGTATTGCCTTGTAATACGCGTCGTCGTTGTAATTCTTGTGCAATCAACCATTCATACCACATACCTTGCTCATTTGCGTTTAGCCTAAAAAAATCCTCTGGTGTTCTAGGTCGTGCTGGATGATACACAGTAGCAACAAGTAAATTTATATAGTGATATTTACAAGGTTTTCTTAAAATAAGATTTTTTTTATCTAAATTTATTGGGTAACAGGAAGCAACGCATCCTAAGTCATTCAGGATCTCCATATAACCTTGTGCAACTGTATTATTAGAAAGATTTGCCTCTCTTGCTAGCTTTGCTTGTCCAACAGAGCTTCCCCCAAAACGAAACAAAATATTCATGATATTTAATAAAGCACTACGATTTCGACCAGACTTAGCAATTTCACCTTCAACCCAATCACGCACTAATTGAACAACATACTCTGGAATCACCCCATGACTTGCAATTTCCATACAAGCAATCGGTGATCCACCTGACAGAATATAAGCCGGTAACGTTTGCTCTTTGAGTTTACTATAACATTCCTTGTGAAAGCTCGCGTAAGATATAGGAGTGAATACAAAGTTTGTTTGAGCGAGTTTACCTTTTCTTCCAGGCAACCGTTCAGCGCCTCTACGTAGATCTGTTGCTTTTGAACCTGTTGTCACTACTAAAATATCACGTAGGACACCACTATCTACTAAACGTTTAATCCCTATTTCCCAATCTGGAACATTCGTAATTTCGTCAATAAAAATACGTTTCACTGCAGCTTTTTTGTTAAAAGAAGCACAGAGTTCAATGATATTTTTTGATAGAACAGTATTATCCGGTATAAAATCGCCATTCAAATAAAAAACACTCCCTGGACCAAATTCTTCGAGTGTTAATAATATTTGTTGCTCTAACCAAGTGCTTTTGCCATATTGTCTAGGACCACGGATCAATAAAATACCGGGCGCCAAAGGCAACTGATCTAAGCCAAACTGATGTTCAAAAATATAAGGCGATTGGGCTAGTCGATAAACGTGCGGCAACATCGTTTCTTCATTGATGTTCCCGAGAGCTAAATTTCTGTTAAACGCGTGTATATCCATGTAATCAACCCATATCTAACGTTACAAACGTTAGTAAGTCTAACGTTACAAACGTTAGCATATCTAACGTTACAAACGTTAGCAAGTAAAAAATTGAAAGTCATCAAAACAGATAAATCATCCCAATGCTAACCACATTAGAACTCAAATCACCATTCAATTTATAGGTGTCACCTGGCTTTATCGTTAAACCACTGCCTAAGTTCATGTACCGATAGCTTGTATCGATAAACCAACGTTTAAACACGTTAATGCGTACACCTGTACCCATAGTCCAGGCAAGACTCATGTTACGAGTGGATTCAGATCCAATACCTGTGGGTGGCGGTGATAATAGGGACTGCACGCTGTTCACTGCAATACCTGCCCCCAAAGTCACATAAGGAGTAAAGCGATAAATACCCGTCATTTCATAGTAAACGTTAAAAAGTAGAGTGTTGTTTTTGATCCAAGTGCTCAACGCTCGTGACGTAATGCCATTGCCTGCTAAAACAGGACTGGCAGAATACACGATGTTTTTATTGGCAATATATTCAATATCACCGCGTACATTCTTTGACCAAGCATAACCCACTGCCATTTCTAAACCGGTTTGCGTGATGCTGGTTCGCTTCTTAAGTAGTGTTGCGTCTTTCTCTGGGCCAGTTGATTTGTTTTCCAGAGCGTCTACAGCCATGTTACTGAAGTTGATTCGAAAACGTCCGTAATAACGTTGTGTTGTTTTAAAAGGTGTTACTTCCGCTAGCATTTTTTCTTCTTCTGCGTTAACGGTCGTTCCACCACTGATAGCACGGTGAAAGCTGTCAGCCTGTGCATTTCCATAATATTCATTTCGTGGTTCGACAACATCAAAGTCTGCGTAGAGTGGACCCGCAAAGCTTGTCAGTAATATCAAAGAGATCACATTCCATCTCTGGTTAGTTTTCATACAGACTCCATCTGTTGCCTCATCGGTGCTGCACTTTGCTCAAACATCAAATTGACTCTATCGCGCATTTCCTTTCCTGGCTTAAAGTGTAGAGAATATTTCCCTTCTTTACGAACGAATTCACCTGTTTTCGGATTACGGGCAATACGCGCTTGCCGAAAACGCACAGAAAAACTCCCAAACCCTCTGATCTCAATACGATGACCATTACCCAAAGCATTGGCCATTTGTTCAAAAATATTTTTAATAGCCGCCTCTGTCTGCTTATCCGAAAGCAAGCCCTCTTTAACCGACACCACCTGTATCAGCTCTGAACGTGTCATCCAATCTCTCCTTTTATATGGCTACTTCTTTTATATTACAACAGGTCTACGTTTGTATCCTATTGTTTTAATTGATAGTTATCTTTTAAACTTAATATAATAACCATTTGCTACTCAATAGATTTGTATTTTCTCCAAGGTAGCGATAGTATTGATCTAATCCCAGACGTTGTTCTGGAGTTCAACAGTGGAGGCGTAGCTATGTCAAAGGAATGGGAAGGATCCCTGGATAGTGTTGAAGAGGTTGTTTTAGAAGAGGTTGAAGAAGTTAGATCAGCTCCTAAAGAACCACAAACACCCACGAGTATTTCAAACGCTTATAAGGCAGATTGGAATAGTGAGCCTGCTACCACCCACACTGAAAAAAGTACAAGTAAAACCACACGCAAACAAGAATCTGATCCAACCCAACTGTATCTGGTTGAAATTGGTGCTTCGCCGTTGCTGACTGCTGCTGAAGAAGTGCTCTATTCTCGTCGTGCACGCAAAGGTGACGAAGATGCGCGTAACCACATGGTCAAATGCAATCTCCGATTGGTAGTTAAAATTGCACGTCGTTATTTAAACCGAGGACTCGCGCTATTAGATTTAGTTGAGGAAGGCAATCTTGGCCTTATTCGCGCCGTTGAGAAATTCGATCCAGAAAGAGGATTCCGTTTTTCTACTTATGCCACCTGGTGGATCCGACAGAATATTGAACGCGCTATCATGAACCAAACTCGCACGATCCGTTTACCTATCCACATTATCAAAGAACTCAATGTGTATCTACGAAAAGCACGAGAGATCACACAAGAACTAGATCATGAACCCACTTTTGAAGATATAGCAAAAGCCCTCAACAAAGAGCCTGAAGATGTGAATCGTCTCTTACGACTGAACGAACGCACTTTATCGGTTGATACCCCTATGGGCGAAGACACTGAAAAACCACTATTAGATGTACTGGCCGATCATGATTCAGATGGACCCGCAGAAATTCTTGAAGAAAAGAATATGCAGGGACAGCTTGAAGATTGCTTAGGCATGTTAAACGAAAAGCAACGCTCTATCCTTTTGCGTCGTTTTGGTTTGCGCGGCTTTGAAGAAGCAACCCTTGAAGAAGTTGGCGTTGAAGTGGGGCTCACACGTGAACGTGTCAGACAGATCCAAGTTGAAGCGCTGAAGATGCTGCGTTCTATTATGGAAGAACGTGGGATCCAAACGGATACGGTCTTTTATTAAGTTGCTTGCAGCCAATCAATTAAGGTATGGCTAAACATAAGCAACAAGACAATAAGAACAACCGTTGTTACAACTCCAACTAATAGATAGGTCCACCAAGCACCCCGAACAAAATCTCTCTCACGTGCTTGGCTACTCTGCACGCCAAAGAAAGCACCTAAGACACTTACAATTATTTGCCACCATGAGGGCCTACGTTTAGAAATCTCAACTCTCCTACACAGTTTACTCTTTGTAGTTTACACTATAATAATAAGCTCAATACAGGAGATACACAGCATGGCCAGCCGTTTACTTGAACAACTCGACAAACGAATTGACAACGCAATCGAAACCATTGAGATCTTGCGCTTACAAGTTGAAGAACTCGAAACCAAAAATGCGACCTTAGAAGAAGAAAATCAACATTTAAAATCTCGCCAAACACAATGGGAACAAGGTTTAAACCATTTATTGGGTAAACTCGATGATCCCACTCTCAATAAATCGATTTCCGAAAACCTGCAAGAAATCGACGCGCTGGTTTAATGCTTAGCGAGACAACTGCTCCCTTAGGATGATTTAGCTTGTCCTAAGGGGCGTTTGTCGATATTCTGCCCAGATGCGAACCTACACTTTTACCGACAGATTCCTCTCACGACTGGATGCAACACTAAACACTCTGTTCTCTCCACCGGATCCAGGAACCTCATTCGAAGCTGTGGATCACACATTTAGCCCTTCTCAATACAAGCAATCCATAGCTTTAATGCGTGTGAATCACTGCGGAGAAGTCTGTGCTCAAGCCTTGTATTTAGGTCAAGCTTTAGTGGCGCATGATCCGTCTTTAGCCAAAGAGTTGTATCAGGCAGCTGCAGAGGAAAAACAACATTTAAATTGGTGTGCCCATCGTATACACGAACTCAACGGTCAACTCAGTCTCTTAAATCCTATTTTTGCGGTGACGTCTTTTGGAATTGGAATCATAGCAGGACTTGCCGGAGATAAGATCAGTTTAGGTTTTCTTGCTGAGACTGAAAATCAAGTAACGCGTCATTTAGAAAAACATTTAACGCTACTACCAGCAGAAGATCTAACCAGCCGTGCTATCCTCACACAAATGCACGAAGATGAGCAGCAACACGCTACACATGCAATACAGTTAGGAGGAATAGAGCTTCCAGGCCCTATCTGTTTTGGTATGCAAATTTTTTCTAAGATAATGACAATTACTACGCGTTATCTTTAACACAAAAAAAACCCCACTCGAAAGCGGGGTTTTTTGAACAGGCCGAGTGTTTCGGTCGGATCGACAGTATTACATCATACCGCCCATACCGCCCATGCCACCCATACCGCCCATGTCACCCATGCCGCCTGCACCACCACCATCTTTATCAGATTTTGGTGTTTCAGAAATTGTGCATTCTGTTGTGATCAATAAGCTGGCAATAGATGAAGCTTGCTGTAGGGCAGTTCGGGTGACCTTGGTTGGATCCAAAATACCCAATTTAACCATATCACCAAACTCACCGGTAGCCGCGTTATAACCCACGTTACCCGATTCAGCTTTTACCCGTTCTAAGACAACTGCTGGCTCACCACCCGCGTTGGCCACAATTTGGCGCAACGGTGCTTCTAAAGAACGAAGAATGATCGAAATACCATGATTTTGATCTTCATTGTCGCCCTTCAATTTTGTGAGAACTGGAATGGCTCGCACTAGAGCAACACCACCACCCGGTACAACACCTTCTTCTACTGCAGCACGTGTTGCATGCAAAGCATCTTCAACTCTGGCTTTCTTCTCTTTCATTTCGATTTCTGAACCAGCGCCTACTTTGATAACAGCCACACCACCAGAGAGTTTCGCTATACGTTCTTGTACCTTCTCACGATCGTAATCTGAGCTGGTATCAGAAGCTTGCTGACGCAACTGGTTGATACGTGTTTCGATTTCGGTACTCTTACCACCGCCATCAATAATGGTTGTGTTTTCTTTAGTTACTACAACACGTTTTGCAGCGCCTAATTCTTCCAACGTTGCTGCTTCCAAGCTCAAACCAATTTCTTCTGAAATCACTTTAGCGTTGGTCAAAATAGCAATGTCTTCCATCATAGCTTTACGACGATCGCCAAAGCCTGGTGCTTTAACTGCACATACTTTCACGATGCCACGAATGTTGTTCACGACTAGAGTAGCCAGTGCTTCACCTTCAATATCTTCTGCAATAATGAACAGAGCACGACCTGCTTTCGCAGCGGCTTCAAGAATCGGCAGCATTTCACGAATATTACTGATTTTCTTATCCACTAACAAAATGTAGGGGTTTTCCAATTCAGTAGTCATGTTTTGTTGGTTGTTCACAAAATAAGGCGAAACATAACCGCGATCGAATTGCATACCTTCAACGACATCCAATTCATCATTAAGACCGTTACCATCTTCAACGGTGATAACACCTTCTTTACCCACTTTGCTCATGGCTTCTGCAATGATGTTACCAATGGATTCATCAGAGTTCGCAGATATTGTACCCACTTGTGCAATAGCTTTATTGTCTTTACAGGGCACTGAGAGTTTCTTCAACTCAGCAACAACTGCAGCGGTTGCTTTATCCATACCACGTTTCAAATCCATTGGATTCATACCAGCAGCAACGGCTTTATGCCCTTCAATCACAATCGATTTTGCTAATACAGTTGCGGTAGTTGTACCGTCACCAGCATCATCAGACGTTTTAGAAGCAACTTCTTTCACCATCTGAGCGCCCATGTTAGCAATTCTATCTTCAAATTCAATTTCTTTGGCAACCGACACACCATCTTTGGTAATCGTTGGCGCACCAAAAGATTTTTCAATAATCACATTGCGACCACGTGGACCCAGCGTTACCTCAACAGCACTCGCTAAAGCCACAACCCCTTTCAACAACTGCTGACGTGCACTCTCAGCAAAGTGTAAATCTTTTGCAGACATATTTAGTCACTCCTCAAAAATAAATTTCTTAACCTTCTACTACACCCATAATATCTTCTTCACGCATCACGAGAAGCTCTTGACCATTTACTTTGACCTCAGTACCTGAGTACTTGCCAAAGAGCACTTCGTCACCTACTTTTACGTCCGGTTTGCGTAGAGCACCATTGTCGTACTTACCTGGACCAACGGCTAAAACTTTACCACGCTGTGGTTTATCCCCAGCGGTGTCTGGGATCACAATACCACTAGCCGTGGTGCGTTCTTCAAGACGTTCGAGGATGACTCGATCGTGTAATGGACGAATATTCTGTTTACTCATCTCTTTAATTTCCTCCTAAAACCATAAATAAGTTTAATAGCTTAAAAAAACCGCTCTAACTGGTACTAGAATACCATCTGCACCTTTTCTTTACGAGCTCATCAGATAGATGGGGCCTTTAAAACCAAACTCAAGGGTGTTATAAACATATCAGACAAACACCAGATTAAAAGCATCTTAACTTACTTTTATACTTAGGAGTAATAACATGGCGGCAACTCTACAAGAAACACTTGAAAAAATTGCTCTTAGCAGAAATGGGCTTGAAGACATATCTCACCTGGATGTTGTGCTTACTAGAACTCGTGATGAACAAGCAGCTCTTAAAAATTTATTTGTCACCAATTCTTTTCGAGCAGATGCACCTAATGCACACCTGTTTTCTGTGCTCAATGCGCTCTTACCCACTCTCTCAGCACTCGAGACTCTTGTCATGGAAGGCAATAGCTTAGAAGCAGCAGATCCCCAAGCACTGCTCACTTTCTGTCAACGCCTACCGCAACTGCCAAAACTCCGGCACCTCACTATTCGTGGAAACAGTATCAGCGCCCTCCCCGAGGAACATCAAACTGCGATTACAACAGCATTGGCATCCTGCCAAGGATTACACTCACTAAACTTCAGTGGCAACAGCCTGTCAGGGTTTCCAGCATCATTTTTAGCACAACTCGGCAACGCAATTGCTCAATTACCTTTACTGAAAAAACTTGAACTGCGCAGTAATATGTTAGGACGGCAACCGCAAGGCTTAATTGAATTCATGGGTAAGATTACGCAACATAAAAAGTTGCGGGTACTGGATCTGAGCTTAAATGATATATCCCTTAAGACTACTAATCTTTTTCGGGACAGTAGTGCAAGTGCTCTAGAAGAGCTAAATATGTCAAGTAATGATATTGGAACTGCAGATCAAACAGCCTATTCAACCTTCTGTAAATTTTTATCACACAGTCCACTAACGAGTCTCAATTTACAAAACACGCTGTTATGTGCTTTAGATCCCAACAGTCTTCTACGTATGGATGCTCAACCGCCTTTACCTGTTTTACAAACGTTGGCTACAGTACTTTCAAAGTGCACCACGCTAAACTCTCTTCTATTAGATAAAAATGATTTAACACCCGCGCAACAACACTTATTTTCAAATCAGACGCCCCCAGCAATGACGCCTGCTTATACCAACCAGCAAAGCAGCTCGCTTACTCCCAAAACAGTAGCAATAACGACAGTTACACCACCAAAACCTTTTTAGCTATTGTTCAATTAATTTTGGAGCTGATCGGAGTTTAGTTGTTCCTTTGAATATTTTAGAGGCTGCACCACGGAACCAAATCAAAGGTCTACGTTGAAAAATAAACCGTTTTTCGGAAATGAAATCCTGATCAAAATTCGAAATATTCAAGTATTCAAGAAATTGCTCAATCTCAAAGTAGGAAATACTTTCAATGATTTCTTGTTTTTTCTGAGCGAGATCCTGGATCTGTTTTGTATCTGCCTCTGTCCAGCCACTGGGATCGCCATCCTTTATTCTTTCCAACTCGCATTCTGTGCTAATGCCATATTCACATTGTAATAATAGGCTTTCAATTTCTGCGGTTAAATTCGGTGAAAACAGATATTTACTATCTTCGATAGTGTCTTTAAACACACTGAAGCTTTTATTCGCAACCGGAGGTTTAAGCTCATAGTCAATAAAATTAGAAAAGTCATTTCGAGATTTAATATTATTTACAAACTCATCAATATCTCTATAGATTTTTTTTCTGAGTTCAAACACTTTAAAGTTAACCTCAATATTAAGTGTGCGTCTGTTTAACCTAAACTGAGTTAAGTTAAAGAAAATGATCACTAGTGTAGCAACATTCATACCAATGCTACCGATAGCAGCCACTTCATTTACATGCTCGCTGATCCAACTCATACACATTCCTCCAACTGTAACGCTTTACAAAAAAATAAAGCAAACAAACTAATTATTAGTTGTATCTTCACCTAATCTATAGGCTATAATTCGAACTTCGGCCACGCCTATCTGTGTCACGAATTATACATAGAATAGGTAGTTTTACTAGCATAAAAAGAAAGGAGTTCACCATGAAAATTGCAATACTCTCAAGAAACGGTGACTTATACTCCACCAGGCGCCTAAGAGAAGCTGCAGAAGGTAGGAACCATTCTGTAGAAATCATTGACTACCTTCGTTGCTATATGAACATTACCTCGAGTAAAACTTCTGTCAATGGTGCAGGTGAAATTTTACCAGTCTACGATGCTATCATCCCAAGAATCGGTGCAAAAAGAACTTTTTATGGAACCGCTATCGTTCGACAATTTGAATCCGGTGGCATTTCCACTCTCAACTCTCCATCAACTGGCACTTTCACCCTCAACTCTTCAATAGCCATAACACGATCACGAGATAAACTCCGATCGTTACAACTGATGGCACGTGAAGGCATCGCATTGCCCAAAACTGCCTTCGCAAGCTCTCCAGATGATATCAAACACTTAATTAAAATTGTAGGTGGTGCGCCTCTTATCATTAAGTTAATTGAGGGAACCCAGGGAAATGGTGTGGTTTTAGCCGAAACAACAAAAGCCGCTGAAAGCGTTATTCAAGCTATGATGGAAATCAATGCCAATATTATTATTCAAGAATTTATTAAAGAGGCAAGTGGCGTTGATGTGCGTTCTTTTGTTGTTGGAGATAAGATCGTTGCGTCCATGTCACGACATGCCGAACCCGGAGAATTTCGTTCCAATATCCATCAAGGTGGTAACGGAAGACCCGTTAAAATTACTAAGATTGAGAAGGAGATGGTTCTAAAAGCAGTTAAAACCATGGGCTTAAAACTAGCGGGTGTAGATTTTCTACGTTCAGAACGTGGCCCACTCATTATGGAGGTAAATTCTTCTCCCGGATTAGAAGGAATAGAAACAACAACTGGGTGTAAGATAGCAGAACAAGTGATTGAGTATATCGAAAAAAATGCAAAACCTATTAATAAACGAAGTCGCTATCAAGGGTAGTTTTTGGAGTGTACGATGAGTGAAAAAAATAAAAAATTATTAGTTGGCTGGTGCGAATGGGCAGCCCTACCTAGGTTAAGGATCCCAAATATTAAAGCTAAAATTGATACCGGTGCTAAAACATCAGCATTACACGCTTTCAATGTAAAACCCTTTTGGGAAAACGATCTGCCTTATGTATCCTTTTCTGTCCACCCCAGCTTGCGACCAGGCAAGAGTAATGTCTGTTCATCAAGAATTGTTGACCAACGCTATATACGCAGTTCAAATGGACAAAAAGATCTCCGCTTTGTAATAGAAACAACTCTTGTTATAGGCAAAAGACGTAAAAAAATACAATTAACCTTATCCAACAGATCCAGTTTAAGGTACCAGCTCTTAATTGGAAGAGAGGCTATGCAAGACTATATTATTGAACCCAAACGCTCTTACATACTCGGAAAACATAGATCAACTGCGTAGCTTAAGCGAACGTAGATTCTTCCATCATTCGATTTTCATGTGAGTAGTTTTCAAAACGGGAGAACTGGCCTAGGAACGTTAGTTTCACGGTACCAATAGGTCCGTTACGCTGCTTACCAATAATCAGTTCAGCAAGACCTTTGTCTGCACTGTCTTTATTGTACACTTCATCACGATACACAAAAGCAATCACATCAGCGTCTTGTTCAATCGCACCAGATTCTCTTAGATCTGACATCATGGGACGTTTATCGGGCCTTTGTTCAAGACTACGATTGAGCTGAGATATCGCAATCACCGGCACATCCAGTTCACGCGCTAAGGCTTTTAAAGAACGTGAGATCTCAGATATCTCTGCAGCACGATGCTCATTATTTCCAGGCACCCGCATCAGTTGCAGATAATCGATCACAATTAAACCTAATCCGCCTTGTTCACGTGCTACACGACGTGCACGTGCTCTAATTTCTAATGGACTTAAAGCACCACTGTCATCAATCAAAAGTTTTTTTGAAGACATCATACTGATTGCCGAAGACAATCGTGGCCAATCGGCATCACTGAGCTGACCGCTACGAATTTTTTGATGATCGATGCGTCCCATAGAAGACAGCATTCTCATCGCTAATAAATCGGAGGGCATCTCCATACTAAAAACCAATACCGCATTGTTCTCATCATTCATCGCTGCGTGCTCGGCAATGTTCATTGCCAACGCTGTTTTACCCATGGAAGGTCGTCCAGCCACTACGATTAGATCCGAAGATTGCAACCCACAGGTGAGTTTGTCTAGATCGTTAAATCCCGTCGTAATACCAGTAATAGATGAATTAGAATGAAAAATGGTATCGATGCGATCAATAGTACGCGTTAAGACCTCCGAAATAATTTCAGGTCCTCGCTGAGAGGTTCGCCCACCTTGTTCGGCAATCGCAAAGACTTTCTGCTCTGCTTCATCCAAAAGCTCATTCGCCATACGGCCAGCAGGCTCAAAAGCAGATTCGGTGATCTCACCACCAATTTCAACTAAACGCCGTAAAATAGCACGTTCACGTATGATCTGAGCGTAAGCACCAATATTGGCAGACGTCGGTGTGTTTTTAGCCAATCCCCCAACGTAACTTAAACCACCACTGGATTCCAAGGTACCACCATTTTCCAGATGCTCCGTCACCGTAATGACATCAATGGGTTTAGTGTGCAATGCTAAGTCAGCCATAGCACGATAGATGGTTCGGTGATCCATGCGGTAGAAATCGTGTTCACGAATGCGATCAGCCACTTGGTCCCAGGCGCTATTATCGATCATCAACCCACCTAAGACAGCTTGTTCAGCTTCGATGGAATGAGGAGGTACCTTAGCGCCCATGTCCCTTAACCTTGATCCACTACTCATACAATTACCTTAGTTTAAGTAGGAACGACTGACACCTGAATTGTCGTGGTTATTTCATCACCTAATAACTGAATTGTGACTGTGTACTCACCAACTTCACGAATGGGTGCTTCCAATTTCACATCACTTTTAGTAAGTCCATGTCCCATTGCTTTTGCAGCTTCAATAATTTCATGCACACCCACCGAGCCAAACAATTTTCCTTCATCACTAGCATTCGCTTCAATTGTGAGCACTAAGTTTTCAAATTTAGCCAACCGAGCCTCTGAGGCAGTCAACCGTGCTGCCGCCACAGCTTCGAGCTCAGAACGCTGTTCTTCAAAGTACTCAAGATTAGCAGGGGTAGCAGGCAAAGCTCTTCCAGTTGGGATCAAGTAGTTACGACCAAAACCAGATTTCACTTTAACCTTATCGCCTAATTCCCCTAACCGAGAAATTCTTTCCAATAAAATCACTTCCACGATAGTTTCCTTAGAATTTAATGTTGATCACAATAAGGTAGCAAAGCTAAATAACGTGCTAATTTAATAGCTTTCGCTAATTGACGTTGATAACGTGCTTTCGTTCCTGTGATACGACTGGGAACAATTTTCCCGGTTTCCGTAATATAGCCTTTCAAGACTTCCAAATCTTTATAATCAATTTGCTTAACCTTAGAAGCACTAAATCGACAAAATTTTCGACGACGAAATTGACGAGACATATTCTATACTCCTATTAACCAACCATCTGCTGATCTTCATGTTCAGATTCCACAGAAACGTTTTCAGTTTCTGTGCCACGATCACGCTTGTTATAACGCGCTCCACCTTCTTTACGTTCGTCTTTTTCTTTCAACAAGCAAGAAGGTTCCGTCATCGCTTCATCTTGAATCAACACAATATGACGAATAACAGCGTCATTGAAACGAAAGGAGCCAACAAGTTCGTCTAAGGCTTTCTGACAACACTCCACATTCATTAACAAGTAATGTGCCTTGTGTAGTTTGTTGATAGGATAGGCTAATTGACGGCGTCCCCAATCTTCAAAGCGATGTATTTTCCCTTCCTTACCTTCAATCGCTGCGCGATAACGCTCAACCATTGCAGGCACCTGTTCGCTCTGATCTGGGTGCACCATAAAAACAATTTCATAATGTCGCATAAAATCCCCTTTTGGATTAAGTTAGCTTTTCCACTATTGAATAAAGCAAGGAGAACCCGGCAAATCATATTTCTCCGCCGGGAAAGCAGCTATTATAAAGAAAAAAGCGGTTAAATAACAAGTATCAGGTTGACCTTATGCCATCTGTTCACTTACGCTCACTACTGAACAAAATTAGGAAACGTTTAACTATGCTGTTTCGGTTATTACACATGCTGTGCGCCATTACTGTATTACTGTGCAGCAGTGCATGTATGTCCAGTACAGTTAAGCATGTTCCCCCTGAACACATTCGAGAACACATACAAGCTTTTGGCATAAAACCAACCCAACACATCCTCATTGTGGATACTGCCAAACAAGAACTGGCACACCTTATTGGAAACCAACTGAAAACAACCTATACCATCTCTACGAGTAATAGGGGCATTGGTCAAAAGGTACACACCTTTCAAACTCCTCGTGGACTCCACCGTATCAACGAAAAAATTGGCGACGGGATCCCCGCATACGGTATTTTCCATAGACGGCAATTTACACGCGTTTGGGACAAAAAACCCAGAGATCGCCATTTTAAAGATTATGTCTCTACTCGTATCTTAAGACTTGAAGGACTTCAAGAAGGGTATAATCGTGGCAGAGACAGCCGAGGACAATTAGTAGATACAGCCCAACGTGCTGTTTATATACACGGCACTACCATGGAATGGAAACTGGGCTCCCCCAGCACCAAAGGTTGTGTACACATGAGTGCAAAGGATGTGATTCAACTGTTTAATCAAGTGCCACTGGGAACGCTAGTATGGATATATTGAGCCCCTAGGTTATGGCTTACACGACCTAGTGACATTTGTCCCTTCCTCATCGCCTTCCAAATCGAATACTCTGAGCATACTTAATGGATTAAGTACCGGAAAGGACGCTGTGACTCTGCAAGGTAGCTGCTCACACTCAAGAAGCACAAGGTGTGTTTGTTGAGTGTCCTTTCCTTATAGATTCTTTCGATACGGTCACTCTCTGATCAAAAATAAAACACTCGCCTTGCCACAAACTTTTTTCAACATCTGTCTCTGCGAGGTAGTTTAAAATCCCGCCTTGTAATTGATAAACATTTTCAAACCCTTGCTGCAGAAGATACGCAGAGGCTTTTTCACACCGGATCCCACCCGTACAAAACATCGCTATTTTTTTATGCTGAATCGGATCTAAGTGCTGTTGCACTACTTGTGGAAAATCACTAAAGCTCTGTGTTTTAGGATCTATTGCACCTGGAAAAGTACCGTGCGCCACTTCATAATCATTACGTGTATCTAAAACAAGCACATCGGGTGAAACCACTAAATCATTCCACTCTTTAGGTGAAACATGCACACCTGTTCTAATATGAGGAGCTAGGGCTGGCACACCAAAAGTAACAATCTCTTTTTTGACAAGCACTTTCATCTTTTCAAATGGCATGAAATCGATTTCAGCGTATTTAATATCCAAGTTAGAAAACACTGAATAAGATTGTATGAAATTCAACACGCGT
The DNA here is from genome assembly GCA_964351705.1 of uncultured Legionellaceae bacterium. GTDB lineage: Bacteria > Pseudomonadota > Gammaproteobacteria > UBA6186 > Azoamicaceae > CADEGZ01. Next base: position 47,632 of record CAYGPC010000011.1, on the reverse strand, counting down.
TGCAAGGACACGTCCTCTCCAGCAAGAGTGGCATTAATCCCTTCCCCTGCCAGCAAGAGAGTGCCCTGAATACCTTCTCTTTCGCAAATGGCTTTAAACCCCATCTTTAGATCAGAGAGGCACTCCAACTCGGCAAATCGATAAAAAGCGGCAATGGTGTATGACATGTCAGAAGCTCCTTTACAAGCCTATCACCCAAATTCTCGCGCGTTGAGTAGAGCATTGTCAATGATTTTATGATGCCGAAACACTACTCTGCTGATTGCAAATTGGAAGCTAATCAGCGAAGTCACAAACCTACATCATCTTCTGTAGCTGATAACGTAAAGCAGGTCCATATTGTTTTCGTTGATCTACATCATAGACTTCCATGCCTGCTTTTGCCGCAGCCTTCCAAGAACCTTCATTATCTAATCTAGCAGTGGCATCTACTTTAACTAATTCTTCACCCTTTATTTTATATCCTTTACGCTTTAGGTGACTGGCGAACTGTAATAATGTACAAACTTCTGCGGTACCCAGTCCAGAATATCTTCTATCTGTAATTCTCTTTATGTCTGGAATTGCATATTTGGCAATGACATCAGATGAACCATGACTCCAAGTATCAGCCCGATTTAAAAAAGCCATTTCACTAGCACCAGGCGTCATTCCACCACCCAAGTTACAAACACCTAAAAATACCTCTGTTTCCGAATCAGTCACCACGAAAGCGCTCCAAAGATGCAATGCAGAGTTCCTTGAGAACCGTTCACAAAATTGTTCAGTTCTAGTCTTCGTTGCATCATAAACCACAACTTTCCCGGTAGAATATTTTCCTCTCACCATTGGCTGTGAATTCAAATAAAGATCAAAGTCCTGAGCGTCCTTTTCTTCAATCGATCTGAAATGATATTTTCTATCTTTGTACGCAACATCCATAAGTACACAAGCTCTATCATCGTTATCGTACTCAATCGAAATCTGTGCTTTTGGAAAGGTAAAACCTTTTTGTATATCTGCATATTTCATATAAGTACTAACAGCAACAGCTTTCTGCGAAAACAGCTTTGCCTCTCCCTCAAACTGCTGTTGAATTGCTAGCATTTTAGTCACCATATCATTTGTAGATGCGGCCATTCTATCTCCCCATTTTACGAAAAAATCCTACCACATACCTACCACATAATAGCTAGGTAAATTGGAACAGACTGAGCTTACATAAAAATATTGACCACTTCAACCTTGTTGGGAGAAAGCAACGCAAAAGGATATTTTGTGTGAATAACTCATTTAGAAAATGAGCGCCGCTCGAAAAATAAATTTTTTCAGTGTATCTGCATGTTTTTCATTAGCTTAAGTAATTTTTTCTATTGACTAAGTTCTATAACATTCATACTATGTCTCTATAAAACTAAATGGAGCTTGATACCAATGCTAACATCCTCTTCTGGAAAAGAATCTGAGATTCGCAATGATGATGACATTTCAGAACACGCCCGAACTTTCATTGAATGTCTGAAAGAATCTAAGTCATCAGATTACGGCGTAGTAACACACGGTGTACAGTTTAATTTATCACAAGTTGAACCGACAGAAGCTAATACTCATGCCCTGATTCATGCATTTCGTCAGATGAGAGGCGCTTTTGATCGATCTTCTATTCGGATAACCACACATGGTTTAAACCAAGATCAATTGCAAATGCTGGCTATTTTTATTAACCGTTTACCGCTTCCAAAGAATACCGAGATTCACTTAGTAAAAGGAAAAGACGAGCTGTCCTTACCAGATCTTCGCTTTTTCTTGGCAACCTTATCAAATAAGCATATCAATCGGTTTAGTCTGAGAGATATACCACTTGCTACAACCTTATCACACAACAAATTTGTTCAAATGGTTAATATGATTGTTTCTACTGAAGGGCCTTTTAACGAAATCGACTTTGAATGGTCTACTATACGTACAGTTCCTACACAAGTCATCCTTCAACAATTTCAACGGCTCGAAGATAGAGGGGTTGAAAGGATACTTCTACATAATAGTACGGACACAATAGAAAAGGTTTTAAGTTTAGGTCCAGATTTTCTTTGGGAACTTAGAAATAAATATAGCAACATGTCGGTTAATGTTTTCCCTGATATCATATACGACACAGAAAGCAAGGCTCACTTTGAGCAATATGCTAGTGAATTAGAACCTTCACAACTGCTCAAGCTTTCTGAAGTTTATTTTGATTGTGCAATAGACGCTAACCTTGTTGACGTTCAGGATCGTTTCCCCAGATTAACTATTCCTAAAACACAGCGTTACGAGCTGGCGGAGCGTTTGCTTATTCTGGCTATAAAAACTGATAAAATATATCAACTCGAAAAACTACTAAAGTTTTCATTGCAACTGAATCCCGATGAAGTATTTAGACTAACAAAAAAGTCTTTCGAATATGATAATGATGAGCTAAATCTAAGAAAAAAAGATCTTTCGTATTCTCAACGGCTCGAATTACTGATGTTAGGTGCACAAAAATTTCCCGCCTACTTTTTCCGTGGTGATAAACTGCATCTCGATTCTCATGACGCTCCTCAAGGTGTGAGGGACATTTTTTCTGCGATCAGAGCAACCATTTCAAATAATGACAATGAGGCTTCTATGAGCGCTAGCGATGACGAATCTGCTGAAATGGAAGACATGTACCAACAAGTATCTACTATTCTATTTCCTAAATTAAGACAGAGCTGTCGAGACAATCTACCACAGTTTTCTTTTTTGTTAGATATGCTCTCAACCATTGAAAAAGCGCATCAAAAAGGAGAAGAATATTTTTTTCCTACCCTGAATATGAGCGGCTGGTTCTCTTATATTTGTGTTAAATTGATGCAGATTTATCCTTCAGGTAATAGGAGTCCCTCAAAGAGAGAACTTGATCTATTAGGAAAGGTTTTTAAAGAAATACTTGGTTTCACTAGCCCATTAATGCGCTATAAAATAGCTGCTCAATTTCTTGATTTGCATCAAGACGATGAGTTTATTTTAACCTTTAACGAATTGACTCGTAAACGGGGTAACGTCGCAATATTACCGGCAGTCATATTAAGTTGTATTGTTTGTGAAAATAATGAGACCCAAGCTGAATCTAGGCAAGCAGCAATGGGAATTTTAGACTCGATCTCTTTGTCGCAATATGATGGTCATTACTTTAGAACTTTAATCTGCGCCTTATTAGCGATTTCACAAGAAGCAAAACTTACTCCAGCAGTCAAACTGAGTGTCTTAAAACAAGTTTTTGCTCAGTTACCTGAGCATCTAGCTGAACAAGCAAAAATAGAAGCTGTAACAAAAAGCTTTATTCAAAGATTTTTTAAAACTTGTGCACAGAGAAATCCTAGTGCTGACCATCTTGTTGTTGCATCTGGCTCAGTCTTATCATTGGCTGATAAGCAAAGGTTAAAGAACGAGCGAACTACACGCCAAGCGTTTTGCAAGAAATTCATTACTGATTTCGCTGATGACTGTAAGTCTGTTGTTATGAAAGAGTTAATGACTAAATTCTCTTCTAAGCGTCTGGAGGGTTTTATTCCTAATACGGGTAGTAGTAATGATGTTGAGAAAAAACAAGTAGCATTGGGACGATTTATTCGGCTTGACCTTGAAAACGGGGTTTTTCAGCAGTTTAAAGATCGTGAATTCAAACTTCAAATTTCGCATTTGATAACAGTGCAGGGGTTGGCTAATCTCGGTGTGTTAGGTGCTGTAAAGGAGTTCTCAGCTCATGCACTTATGGATTTTATGAAACAACTGTTTAACTTAACCCCTGCTCAAGCTGCTTTGTATCCTGAAGTCTTTGGTAAGTGTCGTAACCAAGGGGCTTTATTAACTTATTATTCTAAAATTCAGACGCTCGAAATTTCGAAAAAAGGTAAGGAGCTCGTAGCCTTTTTTAAAGGTTTTGTGCAAAACATATTATCTCCTGGAAGTTCTAATTACTATGAAAAACGCTATCAAAAGGAACCTGGTTCGCACTATGAGGCTGTTTTTTTGGGGAAGCCAGAACTAGAAAAGACATGGCGTCAAGGGCGTAGTGAAAATTTTACTCAATTTTACAAAAGAAAAAATATTAAAGTTCATGATTTTGAACCAGACTTTCCAGAATTTCTTCAAAGCCGAATATTTAAACACGAGCATATCAATATCAAATATTATGGCTTACTGAAAGATTATCTTAATGCAGATGCGACAAGTACTCGAGACGAGATTTGTGGTAAAGCTAGTCGTTATATTGATGAAATAAAATGTAAAACCGAAGAGAATCCAACAGATCACACGCTTAAACAACAATGGTATCATGCTCAAGTTCAATCAAAACTTATTGAGTTATTGCGTTTACCCATTGATGCTACAAAGCGAATTAAAGAGAGATATCAAGCGCATCAAAAACTTCTTGGTCGTGTTGCTACTCTATTAAACCAATTATCACATGATCAATTCCGACGCGATATCGCTTCAATTATCACTGCCCTGAGGCATAATGATAGCAAGCAAACAGCCGATCATGAGCGCTGGAGAAACTGGCGCATTGTTATCACCGATAACTATTGGGATCTTTTTATGGCTGGAACCGATGTTGAAGGAAGCTGCCAGGATGTGACTGCACATGTCAGCTTAAATAAATGTTTAATGGCTTTCCCCGGGGATCCTAAAATCCAAATGGCAGCTATTCAAGATGACACTGGAACAACAGTTGCTCGAGCCATCATTAGGATTTTGCCGAACTTAGAAGAGAAGGTAAACGCACTTTATTTCGAGGAACTGTATCCGAGTATGCTTAGACCTGATTTTGCAGAGGCTCTTCGGCAATATACGATAGAATTTGCTGATCATATGCGTGTACCTCTGATTTCAGGAGAAGCAGCGGGTCCAGATTCAAAACCATTCGAGGGGACCTTAACCAGTATCAGCTCCCCAGTACCATGGGAATATGTAGACGCTCTTTTTGGTGTGATGGAGGGAGAGTACGAAATCACAGGTGGATTTGTATTATTCGAACCCAAACTGAAATTAGATGAACGTCTTAAATCTATCTCAAGCGAATTTGTGTCTACTGAAGAAGTATCTTCTGTTTTCAGTGATGGGCCACCAAGTCCTGTCATGGTGCCTGGACTGCTAGCTGCGCAAGCAAAAAATATGGGTAATCTGCATGGTAAAAGTAAGGCCGTTGTTGATAACGAATCCCCGACTCATAAAACCGACATGCATTAACTACACTATTTGAAGGTTTGCGTCGGTCAAAATGGGCCCACATTGGCCTTGTTGAAGACCAATACAGAAGAGAGTTGCGCAAATGATATTGATGCATATGGTGCCGAAGCGCGGAATCGAACCGCGGACCTACTGATTACGAATCAGTTGCTCTACCAACTGAGCTACCCCGGCCGAATAGGTGTGGTGGATTATAGATCGGTTCATTATCGCATTGCAAAAAGAACCCTGGTGGTGAAAATGAGATCTGTTTAAAATTAGTATAAGTAGATCTGTATGCAAAAAGGATATTCGTTGATCGAATTAATGGTAGTCATCGCCGTTATCGGGATACTGACAGGTGTTGCCCTCCCCAACTACAAAAACTACACCATTCGCGCTAACATGATTGAACTGTTTACGCTCCTGCAGCCTGCTAAACTCGCTGTGACCGAAGCTTTAATTTCTGACGCACCTCTAGAGACTATCAACAATCATCACTTAGGCATTACACAAAAGCGTTCCGCCGGAAAAATCCAAGAAATTGTAATTGAGAAAGGGGTAATAACGATCACTGGGCACGCACAAAAACTGGGGCTTTCTCATAGCCAGCCCTTTCAGATTATCATGTCACCCCATGTAACCAGTGATTCGATCGATTGGCAATGTACCACTGCTGCTGAATTTCAATATTATATGCCAGCTTCGTGCCGTTGATTACTCGCTCTCTTCGACCGTTTTTGATGTGCGTTTGATTTCGTAGTTTTTTACTATTTCAGGTACCGCTTTAGGTTGTTGATTGCGATTTCTAGGCGAGGATTCGTCTAAAAATTCTCGCATACGCTCTTGCTGCGCTTCTTGCTGTTCTGGCGTCATGGGTGTCTCGGGATTATGGCAGCCTGTGAGCAATAGACACAAAAAAACAGCTAAACTCAATGCCTTCATAACCTCGCTCCTTTAAAATAATTTAAAAACATCTGTTGCTAAATGCAATAACACTTCAATGATAATTAAAACAATAATATACCATTCTAACCGTGAAGAGTATTGGTGATTTAATTCAGCCGTCAACATATCAAATAGCTCTTGGAGAATGAGTAATCTTTGATTTAATATATTAACTCGTGACTCGCAATCCAGATAATGGGCAACCATAGCATAGTAAGGTTCCAGATCATCGTGTTCCCAAAAAAACTCAGGAATGTCCAACAGTTCTTGATGCAAATTGATCGAACTTCTGTCAATGAATAGTCGTCCCATCATACGCCGTGTCTCACGACGCGACAGTTTAATATCACCACGTTTAGCCAAAAGTTCAGGAAGCTCTCTGGTCAGGTGAATGGTTTTTTGGATCGTCTGTTCAAAGGCACTTAATTTAACAGATTGGGCAAGCCCATGTGAAAAGGCCAGTTTGGTTAAAAGTTCATCATTTGGTAATACAATTTCATCTTCAAGAATACTGGCACTTCGACCATAAGAATAAGCAAAATCATCGTCTTCAATTGTTTCAATACGTTGTTGCTCAAAAGATCGAACTTCTTGTAACAAGCGTGCTTCACGCTCTCCTGTTAGCCCCCAACAAATCAGAGCACCATAAGGAAAGAAAAAGGCTCCTCCCCCTTCAGGCGTTTCACCTGCTTCTAAACCTTCACTGAACTGAACATGGATCACTTCTCTAAAGCGTTTCACCAAATAGGCAGATCTTAGATAACTAGTTAATCCTGACATATCAAATGCAGTTGCTGTACAATAGGCTCCGCATCTCATGGGTATTCATACATCCTTGAAAAATATGCTACTATTCCAGCCTATCAAAGAGCTGTGAAACAAGATAGCGTTCAATTAACTAACTAAGGGCTGTTCATCATGAGTCAATACATTTTTACCATGCAAAAAGTGGGGAAAATTGTTCCGCCAAAACGCGAAATTCTAAAAGACATTTCACTATCGTTCTACCATGGTGCAAAAATCGGCATCTTAGGCTTAAATGGCTCTGGTAAATCCACCCTTCTAAAAATCATGGCCGGCATCGAAACAGATATATTAGGTGAAGCGTCTGCACAAAAAAATCTGAATATTGGTTACCTCTCTCAAGAACCTCAATTAGATCCTAACAAAGATGTTCGTGGCAACGTAGAGGAAGGTGTACAAGAAGTAAAAGTTTTGTTAGACCGATTTAATGAAATCAGCATGAAATTTACTGAGCCCATGAACGACGATGCCATGAATACTTTGCTACAAGAACAAGGGGAGTTACAAAATAAAATTGATGCCGCACATGGTTGGGAACTGGATCGCACTCTTGAAATGGCCGCTGATGCACTTCGTCTACCACCTTGGGACGCCGATGTCGAAAAACTTTCAGGTGGTGAACGCCGCCGTGTCGCGCTCTGCCGTTTGTTACTATCTACTCCTGATTTATTGCTACTGGATGAGCCCACTAACCATTTAGATGCTGAAAGCGTAGGCTGGCTTGAGCGCTATTTGCATGACTTTACCGGCACCGTCGTCGCGGTTACCCATGATCGCTATTTTCTAGACAATGTAGCGGGTTGGATCTTAGAATTGGATCGTGGCCGAGGCATTCCATTTGAAGGTAACTATTCTTCTTGGCTTGATCAAAAAGAAAAACGTTTAGAGATGGAAGAGAAAAAAGCTTCTGCACACCAACGTACCATTAAAGCTGAACTGGAATGGGTACGAACCAACCCTAAAGGACGCCACGCTAAAAACAAAGCGCGACTGGCGCGCTTTGAAGAGCTCAACTCTAAAGAATTCCAAAAACGTGCTGAAACAACTGAGCTTTATATTCCACCTGGACCACGACTTGGAGAAGTTGTCTTTGAAGTAAAAGACGTCAGTAAAGGTTTTGGTGATCGCCTATTGTTTGAACACTTAACTCTAACAGTGCCTAAAGGCGCCATTGTTGGGATCATTGGCCCTAACGGTGCTGGTAAATCCACCTTTTTCAAATTACTCACCGGACAAGAAAAACCAGATTCCGGTGAAATACGCCAAGGTGATACTGTAAAAGCCTCTTATGTCGATCAATCACGTGATGCTCTAGATGGCAGTAAAACCGTCTGGGAAGAGATTTCAGATGGCTTGGATATTATGACGGTTGGTCAATTTGAAATGCCTTCACGTGCTTATGTCGGCCGTTTTAATTTCAAAGGCTCCGAGCAACAAAAGAATATCGGCACACTTTCAGGTGGTGAGCGTAATCGGGTACACTTAGCCAAGCTATTAAAAAGTGGCGGCAATACCTTATTGCTGGATGAGCCCACCAACGATCTGGATGTTGAAACACTACGTGCTCTTGAAGAAGCACTCCTTGCCTTCCCAGGTTCAGCCCTTGTGATTTCGCATGATCGCTGGTTCCTCGATCGTATTGCAACTCACATTCTCTCATTTGAAGACGAAGGTAAAGTCACGTGGTTTGACGGCAACTACTCTGACTACGAAGCAGATCGACAGGCAAAACTAGGTACGGATGCGTTGCAACCTCATCGGATGAAGCATAAGAAGCTACAAACGATTAGTTAATTGAGAGGAGCCCTTCGCCACCCAATCTTCATGTAATTATTGGAAGCATTGTAATTTCTACAACAATGCTTCCTCTAGGACTATCTTTTTAGTGTTTTTTAATCCCACACCAAATTAAACCTATTAAAAACCCATATATCCTTGTAAGGATGTGCAGCTCATATTCAGCACTAGATAAGAAATTTGGTATGTAAATAATTAAATTGTGATTTTAACTATCTATACTTAAAATCAGTACTAATCTGATAAAGAGCAAAAAAATGGTATACACAAAGCTGCAAGCCGCAATAAATCAACTACAGGTTTCATTATATTTATTTGCTAGTTATAGAGATCCTGCTTCTGTTCATGCATTAGCTTCAAATGCCGAAAGTATTTTTCGCGACCTATGCAAAAACACAAACAATACAGTTCAACGAATGGACGATTATATTGATCATGAGCATTTAGACACAATGCATACTAAGAAAAATGCTTTCTATTCGCATTATTTACATAGATGGTGGAATTTTTTAAAACATTCCGGAAAAGAAACTATTGACAGTACTGAAGAATTTAATGATGAGTTAAACGCACTGATGCTCTTTAGAGCATGTTGTTATCTTAATCACATCTCCAAAGAACAAAAAGAAATTAATCACCTAGACTTTACAACTAGGTTTTTCGATTGGATGCGTCTTCAAAAGCCAAGTTTTTTTAAAGTTGATGTTTCTTCCGAAAAAATTGACATGCCAAAAATTTATAGTGAAAACAGACGGTTATTTTTTAATAAATTTATCACGGAATTTGAATCAAGTGCAATTTACCCTAGCAATTAAAAAACATATATCTAAAAAAAGCTGCTAGTATATTATGTCCAAATCATCATTTACGATTGTAGATCTGCAACCGTAAATGTACGTTTAGGGCTTTCCCCCGCCTTCACAAAAACCAACGCCAAAGAGTTCATACAGTAGCGTTCCCCTGTGGGATCTGGACCATCAGAGAACAGATGCCCTAAATGTGATAAGCAACGACTGCAAATGACTTCCGTACGCGGGCTACCAAACAAACCCCGTAACTTATCACTGGGATCAGGCTGTGTAATCACCCCATCTAGAATGGGTGCATAAAAACTTGGCCAACCAGTGCCTGAGTCATACTTCGTTTCCGATGAAAACACTGCATGATCACCACCACAACAAGCACAATAATAGGTGCCCTTTTCATAGAACTTGTCGTACTCTCCTGTCCCTGAACGTTCTGTCTTACTGCGTCGACAAACCTGATAAACCTTTGGCTGCAAATGCTCCGCCCAAAAATCATCGGGCTGTCCTTGATAGTCAAATCCCATCGGAACTCTCCTCTATAAAAACCAAACCGTTAAACATGATTGATCGCATCACGTAGATGTTTGACTGGAATGATTTCTATGCCTTCAATAGGCACTTTAGGCATATTACCGTAAGGTACAATAGCCCTTTTAAAACCGTGTTTTTTAGCTTCTTTTATCCGTTCTTGTCCACTTTGCACCGGACGCACTTCTCCTGCTAAACCCACTTCACCAAAAACAATAGTGTCATTAGATATGACTCGATTTTTTAGGCTTGAAGTCACTGCTAAAAGCATGGCTAAATCCGTTGCCGTTTCCGTCACCCGAACACCACCCACAATATTCACAAAAACATCTTGATCATATGTTACAACTCCGCAGTGACGATGTAACACTGCCAATGCCAACGATAGACGATTATGATCGAGTCCAACCGTCACACGTTTAGGGTTGCTGAGATGAGTCTCATCCACCAGTGCTTGAACTTCTATCAATAAAGGACGACTGCCTTCCCATGTCACAGTAACCACACTACCAGGTGCTTCATTTGAACGAGACAAAAAGATGGCGGATGGATTATTGACTTCTTTTAATCCCCGATCGGTCATGGCAAAAATACCCAGCTCATTGACTGCACCAAATCGATTTTTAAAGGCACGGATCAATCGATAACGACTGTCCGTTTGCCCTTCAAAATACAATACCGTATCCACCATGTGCTCTAGGACACGTGGACCTGCCAATGCCCCTTCTTTGGTCACATGTCCAACCAAAAACATTGCCGTTTCAGTCTGCTTTGCAAATTTCACTAGTTGAGCTGCGCTTTCTCGTACTTGGGACACAGAGCCTGGTGCAGATTGCAGATGTTCTGTGTACATCGTTTGAATAGAATCGATGATCACAATATTAGGTTTTTCTTGATTCATTTTTTTAAAAATGTTTTCGACTTGTGTCTCAGCCAACACTTTCACATTCAAATTAGGAAGCCCCAGTCGATCGGCACGCAATCGGATCTGTTGTAGCGATTCTTCACCTGTAATGTACAGTGCTTTATAATCTTTGACTACATGCGACAACATCTGCAATAGTACCGTTGATTTTCCGATCCCCGGATCTCCACCCATTAAAATCACTGAGCCTAAGATCAACCCGCCCCCAAGCACACGATCGAGTTCAGCGATCCCTGAAGAAATTCTCATTGCCTGAGTCACTGGTACTTCAGACAGTTCAAGTACCTCGTCAAGAGCCGCACCGGCATAGCCCTCAAAGGAAGGCCGCACCGTTGATGTTTTTGCAGTGATGGCCACCTCTGTCAATGTATTCCATGCTTCGCAATCACCGCATTGACCACTCCATTTAGGGCTGACACCGCCGCAATCGACACAGGTATAGGCTACTTTGGCTTTGCTCATTTCAAATACCTCGCTAAAAGGGGGGAACTACAAAGAAATGATTATATCAAGTTTTTGATCAAATGGGCCGATAAAGTATATATGTTAGCTATTGCTTCTGAAATTTTAATCTGCGCTCACCAAGTGACTCCTGATAACACGGGGGAAACCTTTGAGTTTGTTTTGAACTATCACTTACAACTGACAGACTGCATACAGCTAAATCAAACCCAGTCAAAACCCTTTTTGGTGCATAACGCTAAAGCAGAATTACAAGGGTTCCTATTTGAACTAAAACATGTGAGAGTGAATCCTAAATTAGACAACTCTGTCATGATTCAAAAACTCACTAAAACCTTCCAGAAAATTGGTGTGAATGTACTCAATCAACCCGATCAGCAATCCATCGCCATCTGCTACAAACCGCTCGGGGAAATGAGTGATAATGTCCGCTTCTACTTAACGCCAGATGGACAGGTCGTGTTCCTGTCTCCAGCAACACGACCCAAACTTGTTTATTCTAGTCCTAACACTTAACGATTGTTGAGCTCGATCTCGTGCTCAATTTCTTCTTCAGTTTGTTTTTTCTTTTCTTCGTAAGCTTTGGAATGCTCTTTATGACATTTTTTATCACTCGCACCATCGGTTTTAGCTTCTTCAGCCAAACAAGCAAATGGGCTTACCATGGTGATGATTAAAAAGGCTCTGATTAAAATTTTATTCATATAGCTTCCCCTGTTAAAAAAAGGCGTAACAGTCGAACAATAGTTCAATATACGAAAGGTCGCAAATTATAGAGTTTCCAGTCGTTCCAACAAGCCTGTTAAGCGTTTTCCAGAGCGCACTGTCTTAACTGCCATTCCCAACGCTTTTTTCTGACCTATAATAATGACCAAAGACTTACCTCGCGTGATCCCAGTGTAGAGCAGGTTCTTCTCAAGCAACATAAAATGCTGCATTGCAAGAGGAATGACAACTGCAGGGTATTCAGAACCTTGTGCTTTATGAATCGTAGTTGCATAGGCCAATGAAAGCTCATCTAGATCTGAGATTTCATATTCAACCAAGCGCTTCTCAAACAACACATTTAGGATCCCTTCTTCCTTATCTATGTTAGTAATAAAACCAATATCACCATTAAAAACTTCACGTTGATAGTTATTAGTAATTTGGATCACCTTATCACCTTCAGCGAATACCGTACCGTAGCGTGTTACAGGCTCAGCTCCATTTGGATTCAGCTTTTCTTGCAACAAGACATTTAACGCACGAGCACCCAGCCCTCCTCTGTTCATAGGTACAAGCACTTGAATATCACGGATTGGATCTAAACCAAAACGTTTGGGGATCCGGTTTGCCACAACTTCAACCAATTTAGTCTGAATGTCTTCGGGGGTTTCAGCTTTGATGAAATAAAAATCGCTCAACTCTGTAGTGTCGTTTTCAAGCTGTGGCATATAGCCTCGATTAACACTATGTGCATTTATAATAATTTGTGAAGTTTTCTCCTGACGGAATATTTCAGTTAAGCGCACCGTCGGAATCTTATCAGACTCAATCATATTCAATAAAACGGCACCTGGGCCCACAGAAGGCAACTGATCTGCATCACCTACTAGTAAAACGACCGCTTTTTCAGGTATTGCTTTTAACAGGTGATTCATCATAGAAATATCCACCATGGACATTTCGTCAACAACAATTACATCAGCCTCTAAAGGATTTTCTTCATTACGTTTAAAAGCATAACCTTTTGGATCAAATTCTAACAAACGATGAATCGTTTTCGCTTCCAATTGTGTCGATTCCGCTAAACGTTTTGCTGCACGACCCGTCGGAGCGGCCAGTAAAATGCGATCCACTTGGCTACGAACCACTTTCAAAATACTATTCACCAGTGTTGTTTTACCAACACCTGGGCCACCCGTTATAATAACCATTTTGTTTTTGAGCGCTACGTGCATAGCCTCTTGCTGCGTACGGGACAGCTCTAGCCCCGTTTTGCTTTCCACCCAATGAACGGCTTTCTGGACATTCAACGCCTCCATCCATGGCAGCTCAGGACCTAACAAGCGTTTTACATGGCGACAAACACCAAGCTCTGCATAATACAAAGCCGCTGAAAACAAATAAATATCATCGTGCCTTTTCTCACTGAATATATTTTTTCGCTCTATTTCTTCTGCCAATCCCTCTTCAACAATTTCGACTGGAATTTCCAGGATATCTGCTGCCGCTGAAACAAGTTGCTCTTGCAACATAGCACAGTGACCATCATCACTGTTCGCCTGCAAAACATGACGAACCCCGGCTTGCGCCCTGATCAAGGAATCACGTGGAATACCTAAACGCCCTGCCAATGCATCTGCAGTTTTAAAACCAATCCCATGAATATCCATAGCCAAACGATAAGGGTTTTCCTGAACTTTAGAGATGGCCTTATCACCATAAGATTTATAGATCCGAACTGCTCTTGCAGTCCCAACTCCGTGCGACTGTAAAAAAACCATGATCTTTTGAATGGCTTTTTGGTCCTGCCAAGATTCAATCATTTTCTCACTTCGGCTGGCACCAATGCCCGCTAGATCTTTTAATCGTTCAGGCTCTTTTTCGATCACATCAAATACTTTGTCACCAAATTCTGCAACTAAACGCTTTGCAAAATGTGGCCCTATTCCTTTGATCAAACCCGAACCCAAGTATTTTTCAATACCTTCTAATGTTGATGGCATCATCACTCTGACCGTGCTTGCTTTAAACTGCAGCCCATAGTCTCGATTAGTGATCCATTCACCCTGACAATCGATATATTCTCCGGGATGCGCGTTAGCTAAATGCCCGATGACGGTTGCCAAATCGCGCTGCCCTCTGATCTTCACTTTCAATACAGCAAAACCACTCTCTTCACTGTGAAAAGTGACCCGTTCTATCAGGCCTGTTAAGGCTTCACTCACTGCTGTAGTTTTTTTACTCATTTAGACACGCAATACCTTTTTTCCATGTGTTGAAAATGTGTTAATTTATCCTTTAACCGATCACACTGCGCTATTTTACAACCCACACGCAACTTTCGTTTTATGGTTTTTATTTTTTGTTTGGTTTGTGTGCAGCGCTGGGTCAATCGTTCCGTTTTAGCCATACTCTGCTTTCTACTTTTAGCTACAACGATTCTTTTCTTTTTGAATGTTTTTTTCTGCTTTGTATTGCTCTGATTTTGGTAAGTTAAAGGATAGTTTTTAGGGACAATCACTGACTCTTCTGAAGCATCACAAAAACGATCTCTAAACTCATACACATCGGACTCACCAAGACAGCGATAAATTCGAGCACTACTACTACCTGCTAAAAAGCATCCCACCAAAATAACGGTTATATAAATTTTCATACACACCAATCAATAGGTGTTTTATGTTGAGATTCCAGGTAAGTATTGGTCTTGGAGAAATGTCGACAACCTAAAAATCCTTGATAGGCTGAGAAAGGCGAGGGATGTGTTGTTTTTAATACACAATGTCGACTGGTATCTATAAACTGCCCTTTTCTCTGTGCATAAGCTCCCCACAAGAGAAAGACAATACCTTCACGTTCGTTAAGAAGACTGATAACCTTATCGGTAAACTTCTCCCAACCTTTTCCTTGATGTGATGCCGCTTTACTTTGTTCTACTGTCAAAACACTGTTCAATAATAAAACTCCTTGTTTTGACCAGTTGGTTAAGCAGCCACTTTTTGCTGGCTCTATACCTAAATCCGCTTTAAGCTCTTTATAAATATTTCCCAACGAAGGTGGTAGCCGAATACCGTCTTGAACTGAAAAACACAAGCCATGTGCTTGATTTGGACCGTGGTAGGGATCCTGTCCTAAAATTACGACTTTCACTGCATCAATGGGGGTTAACGCAAAAGCTGAAAACACCTCATTACTTTTGGGGTATACAATTTTTTTTTGATCTTTCTCTTTTCTTAGAAAGGCACGAAGCTCCTGCATATAAGGCTCTTCAAACTCTTTCTCCAGTACGGTTTGCCAACTGTTTTCTAACATTCACCTCTCCATTCTGCTGCAAAAAGAGCGATTTCTTTTGTCATAAAAGAAATGTTATAATACCATAATGCGCAAACCAAACCCACCGGAAAGTGAACAAAGTCTGATGCTGAGAGCACATAATCTTGCTGGCCTCACACTACAAGATCTTGCTCGGTGGCACCATCAGACAATTCCCCCATCCCTTCACCAAGCCAAGGGGTTTGTCGGGCAGTTGATTGAACACGCTCTAGGTGTTGCAGAAAGCAACTTACCGGAACCTGATTTCCCTAATCTAGGTATTGAACTTAAAACTTTACCTATCGATGCTGCAGGTATTCCTCGGGAATCTACCTACATTTGTACTGCACCGCTAAATGCTTCTATGGAAACCTGGGAAACCTCTAGAGTACGTGCAAAACTCTCACGTGTACTTTGGGTACCTATTGAATCCTCCCCCACCATTCCCCTTGAGAAACGCCGCATTGGCACTCCCTTACTCTGGAGCCCTTCTAAAATGGTTGAGTTGGTTTTAAAAAATGACTGGATTGAGTTATCTTCTATGCTGCATTTCGGAGAAATTGAGCAGCTGTCTGCTCACTTTGGCACCTACTTACAAATCCGACCCAAAGCTGCTCACAGTAGAGTCGTCAGTACTACCCTTAATCAAAATGCTGAAGAAATATTAGCCAATCCACGTGGATTCTACTTACGTACAACATTAACCCGAAAAATCCTAGAAGAAAATTACTGCTTGGAAAGCTAATCTACGTTACCCGTTTCACAAAAGGTCTCTTTCAAAAAGAAAAGCATAACCAGAGAAACACATAAGCATATTGGCAGTGCCATTAATGCCTTTTGATATTGCATTAAATTAAAAGTACGCTCTACTCCTGAATACGTTACAGATGATTCAACACTCATGTCTAAAATTTTTCCAATCACTGGCTGTGCTAGCGCTCCCCAAAAAGTATTTAAGGCATTCATAAACCCAAGTGCTGTACCTACAACTAAAGCAGAATTACTTTCTCGTACAACCGCAAAAGCTAAAATAAAACCACTGGAAGAAAATCCTAGTACAAACAATAAAACACTTAAGGTTTGCACCGATAGATTCTCTAAATAAATAACCGCCAAACAGTTTAACAAAGTAAATAGCGTTGCAATCATCATAGGAAGATTACGTCGTTTATAGTAATCAGAAATGAACCCCCAAAAAGGTCCTCCAAAAACCCAACCCAAATAGATCATAGAAATACACATGCCTGCACTGGCTCGTGTAAACCCATGTGCTTCCACTAAAAATGGAATTCCCCACAAACCACCAAAAGCAAGTGTTGGAACAAACATTAGTCCGGCATAAAGTGCCGCAATCCAAGTTTGTTTATGTTGTATAACCTGCAGCAAACCTGAAAAGACAGAAGCGGTTGCAATCGGTTTTTCTGTAGGCCTTTCTGCTGATTCTTCGTTTTTATCTCGTATGAGGATCCAAAGAAAAAAAGCTAAAATAAGACCAAAAATCCCACCCCACTGCATGGTTTCACGCCAACCTAAATGAGCAACGATACCACTTACCGTAGATAACCCAAACACAGCCCCTAAAAATCCAACCGTTACCGTTAAACCTGTAATAAGTGCAAAGCGATTAGCTGGAAACCATTGACTCGCAATGTTCAAACAACTCACCAAAGCAAAAGAAGCTCCAATACCTATCATCACACGTCCGAATTTTGCTTCCCAAATGGTCACTGCGGTACCAAAAAGAAGACTACCTATTGCACACAAAACACAAGCAACGGTTAGGAGTTGTCTCGGACCAAAGCGATCCATTAATAACCCTGCTGGGATCTGCATTAAGCCATAAGCGTACAAACAGTACGCTGATAAGCTACCAAATTGCTCGGCATCACGCACAAAGGTCGCAAACAATTCGGGCTTCATTGCACTAGGAGAAATCTGTAGCAGATTGTCATAAAAATAGAAAAGCGTCGCAAGCCCCCAGAACAAGCAAGCTTTTAACCAGACATTTTTGCTGACCGCACTCACCCCACGCGCTGAAGCGCTTATACTCACACTCATTGATTGACAGTCCCCTTGTACTTCGTATCTTTTAGAATTTGTAACTTCTACTAACACAGTCTGCTATAAATATTGCACCCTTTAAACTGTTTATTTATACGGTTATTCTGGGGGCGGCTGATCGCCTGGGCGGGGGGGAGAGGCGTACTTAGTCTGAAATTGATTGGCAAGCGCCACAGCACGTGCTCGGGTCTCTGGCTCCATTCTATCAAATAGGGTGACTAAAATAGGTGATGTGGACTGTCCTTGCTTTTCCAAAGCTATTTTAAGCCAGGCGTAAGCATAGACATCATCTTGAACAATACCCGTGCCGTGTAAATACATCAAACCCAGCTGAAACTGTGCTTGTTTGGCATCTTGATAAGCGGCTTTTCTGATCCAGATCGATGCACGTGTTGGATTATAAGAAACACCTCGACCCTCCAGCAACATGATCCCTATCATATTCTGTGCATAGGCATACCCTTGTCTTGCTGCTTTCAAGTACCAACGGAACGCATTTTCATAACTTTGTTCAACACCCTCACCTTTATAATACAGCTCACCAAGATCTGTTTGTGCGACAGCAAATCCTTTGTTTGCGGACAAGGTATACCACTGATGTGCTTTATCCAGATCCTTTGGCAAACCAAACCCACGAGAGAATTTCTGTCCCACTTGATATTCAGCTAAAGCAACGCCACTTTGTTCGTGCGCTTTTTCATACCACTCAACGCTCTTAACCATGTTTCTTTTTACACCCAAACCTTCTTGATACATAACACTTAGCATCAATTGTGCATAAGGATGTTTAGCGTAATTCGCCGCTAAATGATAGCGTCGCACGGCTTCGACCAAATCACGAGGCACGCCTTTACCGGCTTGGTATAAATTACCCAATTCATTTTCAGCAACAACCATTCCGTGAGCTGCGGCCTTTTCATACCAAAAAGCTGCTTTTTTGTAATTCCGTGCAACCCCAAAACCATCACGATACAAACCGGCTACTTGTAATTCTGCAACGGGAAAACCTCGTTCAGCTGATAACTGAAACCAACGAACCGCTTCTGGATAATTGAGTTTAACTCCTTCACCGGTATAGTAGAGCATACCTATTTTAAAAGGCGCTTCAGTTGATCCATTTTTAAAAGCCAATAAATAATAATTATACGCTTGCTCAACATCTCGCTTGACAGAGCGACCTTCCAAATACAAATCACCCAGATCAGAATACGCTTCTGTATTTCCACTTTCAGCTGAAGCTTTTAGGATTTCTAAAGCTTCCCCCATTTTTTGACGACCCTTAGCACCTTGCGCTACAAGCCAGGCAATACGATAATCGGCTTCCAGAGATCCCATTGAAGCCGCCCGCTGATACCATTTAAGCGCTGCGTCTTTTTTTACATCCATCCCGTACCAACCACGCTGATACAAATCACCTAACGACAACATCCCAATCATGTCACCTTGATCAGCAGCTTTTTGATACCATTTAAGCGCTTCTTCAATATTACCTTCCACACTCACGCCATCTCGATAGAAGTGTCCCATTTGTACCTGAGCGTAAGGAAGTCCATTCTCGGCCGCGCGCGAAAACCAATACAGTGATTCTTCTGAGTTGCGAACCACACCATCCTCACCATTTAGATACATTTCCCCTAAACGTCCTTGTGCATAAACATCATTCTGGTTGGCAAAATTAATCAAGGTCTTCAAAGAAATAAGGGTCTTCATATCCATACCAAGCGTATCCGCTTCCTTTTTCAAAGCCGGATTAAACGTCCCACCCTCTGCACTATACTGCTGGCGTGCCGATTCTCGCGGTGAGATCGGCAAAGTGCACCCGTTCAAGATCAGGATCAAGCCACACAATAAAAGCGATAAATATGATTTCATAGCCTTAAAGTATGGCATTAAAGACCAGGGTTGCCCAGCAATACCCCAGTCATTTACTATCTTAACTAACTTTTGATTTATGAGCTATAGACAATAGATGTTCTATGCCATTGCTTCTCGTTTAAAACAATTCATTCTCTGGATGGACTTTTTGTTCATGACGGTTCTTTTATACCCATTGTCTTTTCTGCCTACTACGTTAACAAAACAGTGGTATTCGCCCCTCTTTCGTTCCTGGTGCAAATGTTTCATACGTGCCCTAGGCGTTCATTTAAAGCTCCACCAAAAAAACAGCAGAGCTTTACCCAAACAATACATTCTCATTGGTAACCACCCATCGGCTTTTGAAGACGTAGGCATGCCTGCACTTTTTAAAGCACGCTTCCTAGCGAAAGCAGAGCTACGTCACTGGTGGATCCTGGGTCGCATTAGTATTTTTGCTAGAACGCTTTATGTACAACGTGAATCACGTGATTCACGTCAAACCGCATCCACCGCATTAGTACAAGCCCTGTCTGAGGGTGATAGTATTGGACTCTACCCTGAAGGAGGCTGCAAAGGACGACGGGTATTCCTTCCTTTTCGTTACGGAACCTTTGAGGCAGCAATCACCACTGGGATCCCTATCATACCTGTTTTCATTCATTATGAGAGTCAAGAAGATTTTGAGTGGAAGGAAAATGAAACGTTAACTAAAAAACTATGGTCCATTATTCGTAGCCAAAATAAAACTGCAAACTATTACGTCTTTGATTCCATTGATCCGAAATCATTCACGGATAAGGAACAACTCTGTCTCCATGTACAAAGTCTCTACATCAAATGGCAAGCGGAATATTTAGAATAAAGTCTAGTGTAATTTTCGACCGCTCGGATCGTCTGGATACTCTTCCATCTTCTCAAGGATCCGATTCATAGAGTCTTGCGTTGATTTCCTTCCCTGTTTAAAACGATCAGCAAAACGCAATTCTACAAATTCAACGGCATCTCCTTTCTCTGTCGCCGGAGGAAGTGCCTGCTCAACCAAACGTCGTAAGGGTAGAGCTTTTTGTTTGTGCAATTCAAATAATCTTAGGGTGCTCACTTGAGCTGAATCTTTTAGAGGCAGTTTATTTTTTACAGCCAGTTTCCTTTGTAAAACAGCATAGCGTCTTTCCAAGCCTTCAGTGCTCTCGAGTTCAACACCTGTATTTTTTTCTTTGACCGCCAACTTGTTCACCCTTGAAAAATATTTACATAATCACCAAAGGGGGATTCTATCACACAAAAAATAAAATAATACAGATCCAAAAAAAATTAGCACTTGTTTGTTTGTTTAAAAACCTAAGACATGCAAAACACTTACTACGAAAAAGGTAAGCATTCCGTACCATTCACACTTTTAGTTTGCAAGCCAAGCTTATCCAATAGACTGAGTTAAAAAATGCTAAGACCACGATAGTTTTGATTTTACTTTTTGGTTCTTGATCCACCTTAAGTTGGACAGTCTCTCAAAAGTACCAATCCAGTTAAATGCTTAAAGGGTATGAAGAGCGCCACTTGATTGCAGCGCTCTTTTATGAGTTCTTCAGAATGGAATGTCGTCGTCAAATGCCTCTTCAACAACCGGTGCTGTTTTTGCAGCAGCAGGTTTTCGTTGTTCATCAGGTGCTTCCTGAGACATCTCACTAGGTTCATAGTTCCCACTACTTCCTTTTGAATCCATCAGTTGCATAGAACTTGCAATGATCTCAGTGGTATAACGGTCGTTACCGTTTTGATCCTGCCATTTGTTGGTCCGAATTGAACCTTCAACAAAAACACGTGAACCTTTGTGTAAATATTGTGCTGCAATTTCACCTAAACGATTAAACAAAACAATGCGATGCCACTCAGTACGTTCTTGACGTTCACCAGACTGTTTATCTTTCCAAGATTCACTCGTTGCAACGCGTATATTTGTAACAGCAGAACCGCTGGGCATATATCGAACTTCAGGCTCAACACCTAAGTTCCCCATAATCATAACTTTATTCAAACCTCGTGACATATCAATCCTCTCTTAGAATCCAAAGAAACCACTGTATTCCTAATAATAAACAAAAAGCTAACACACCCACTGTACCATAATGCGTGTCTAACCAACCACCTATACTTCCTCCCAGGAAAATACCTAAAAATTGGGAAGATGAATAAATACCAAGTGCCGTACCGCGGGCAGCGGCAGGCGCCATCTTCGATACCAAAGAAGGTAAGCTAGCTTCCAAAGTATTAAAGGCGATAAAAAACAAACCAACACTCAAGGCTAGCCCTACCAATCCATGGGTTAAGAAATACCCAATCCCTAATTGAGCAACGAGCAACAACAAAACAATGAAAGCTAAAAAAGACTTAGCCGATTTTTGTTTTTCCATAAGCCACAGACACGGCACCGTACCTATCAATGCACAAACAAACATGGGGAGATAAAATTTCCAACTCGTACCTTCTGTAAAACCGTAACGCTCCAAAGCCAGTGGTACCTTTAGAAAAAAGGCCACAAGACTGGCATGCAGAACACATACTCCAAAATGAATACTTCCTAGCTTTTTATTAAAAAGCACTTTAGGGATCTCAGCCACTACTGGATTCACTGCTGCATTAAACACTATTTTTTGAGGGCATGGGACAAATACTAGTAAAACTGGAATAGCCACTAGTGCCAATAAAGCGGTGATCCAAAAGATACCTTGAATACCGCCTATCCCACTTAATATTGGGCCCAACAACAAAGCCAACACAAAAGATAAACCAATGGTAATACCCAAAACGGCCATGGCACGAATACGTATTTCTTCACGGGTTAGATCGGACACTAACGCCATGATGACACATCCCACCGCACCCATGCCCTGTAAAGCTCGCCCAGCAATAACACCATAAATAGAATCCGCTGTTGCAGCAATGACACTACCAAACATCAATAAAACAAAGCCAAACACAATAATCTTACGTCGACCGATACGATCAGAAAGAAACCCGAACGGTAACTGGAAAGCTGCTTGACTCAACCCGTAAATGCCAAGGGCTACTCCAACCAATGTAGGCGTAACACCATTAAGCTGGCTGGCATACAATGGAAGTACCGGCAACAACATAAACAAACCGAGCATGCGCAAAGAGAAAACACCGGCCAAAACCGCCAATGCTCTTTTTTCTACAGGTGTTATCGCTATCATCACTCACTAACTCTTCACAATACCCATCAAGTTACGTATAGTAGCAACTTCTAAATACAAGATACATCCGCAATTATGCACACAATTACACTACGTGGCGCGAGAACCCATAATTTAAAAAACATTGACTTAACGCTTCCAAGAGATAAGTTAATCGTTATTACTGGGTTATCAGGTTCAGGCAAATCTTCGCTTGCCTTTGATACGCTCTATGCTGAAGGTCAACGACGTTATGTGGAATCACTTTCTACCTACGCGAGGCAATTTTTATCCTTAATGGAAAAACCTGATGTAGATCACATTGAGGGTTTGTCACCTGCCATTTCCATCGAACAGAAATCTGTTTCACATAATCCACGTTCCACAGTAGGAACGATTACTGAAATCCACGACTACCTACGTTTACTGTTTGCTCGAGTTGGGATCCCCAAATGTCCAGAACACGGCACTCCGCTGACAGCTAAAACCATAAGTCAGATGGTAGATGAACTGCTCACGTTACCTGAAAACACTAAAATAATGCTGCTTGCACCTATCGTTCAAGAAAGAAAGGGTGAGCACCTTCAACAGTTTGAAGCCCTTAGAGCACAGGGCTTTATACGAGCTCGCGTTGACGGCGAACTGGTTGAGCTTGATGATCTCCCTAAGCTTGATTTACGTAAAAAACATACAATTGAAGCTGTTATTGATCGTTTAAAAATTAAAACGGACATTCAAAGTCGCTTGGCAGATTCACTAGAAACAGCGCTAGATCTAGCCAGTGGCAATGTCATTGTACACACACTAAAAGAAAACAACGCAATAAACAAAGTATTAACCTTCTCGGCCAAATTTGCTTGCCCACAGTGTGGCTACAGTCTACCAGAACTCGAACCACGGTTGTTCTCTTTCAACAATCCTTCAGGTGCTTGTACCACCTGCGATGGCTTAGGCCTTAAACAATTTATGGATCCCAACAAAGTCGTAACCGATCAAACACTCAGCTTGTCCAATGGTGCGATTCGACATTGGGACAGACATAATTTTTACTACTACAGCATGTTGCGCTCTCTTGCTAAACATTATCAGTTCGATTTAGACACCCCTTTCAAGAAACTTCCTAAAAAAACTCAGGAAATTATTCTCCAAGGCAGTGGGGATATTGAAATTAATTTTACTTACAAGCAAGAAAATGGTCGTTCAACGACACGACAACACCCTTTTGAAGGCATTATTCCCAATATGCAACGCCGTTTTCGTGAGACAGAATCTAGCTATGTTCGAGAAGAGCTGACTAAATATCTAACACAAATGGCGTGTACAGATTGCGAAGGCACGCGTCTGAAAGAAGCCGCACGTAATGTATTTATCAAAAAACACTCTTTACCGGATATCACTCAGTTTTCAATTTTAAATACATTACATTTTTTTGAAAACCTTAAACTATCAGGTGCACGAGGAAAAATCGCTGATAAGATTGTAAAAGAAATATTGTCTCGTTTACAATTTTTAGTCAATGTGGGCCTCGACTATTTATCACTCTCACGAAGCGCCGATACTTTATCTGGTGGGGAAACTCAACGCATTCGTCTCGCCAGTCAAATTGGTGCTGGACTCGTTGGTGTTATGTATGTTTTAGATGAGCCCTCCATCGGTCTCCATCAAAGAGACAATGCACGCTTGTTAAAAACCTTAACGTACCTGCGTGACTTGGGCAATACTGTCATTGTTGTTGAACACGACGAAGAGGCTATTCTCAGCGCCGATCACGTGGTTGATATTGGCCCAGGTGCTGGTGTGCATGGTGGAGAGGTGGTAGCCGAAGGTACACCAAAACAGATTCTACGCTCACGCCATTCACTGACAGGACAGTACCTTTCTGGCAAAAAATGCATACCAATTCCTACAAAACGCCGTGAAATCGATTACTCTCAAATGATAGAATTGACAGAAGCACACGGGAATAATTTGAAAAAGGTGACTGTGCAGTTTCCAATCGGTGTTATGACCTGCATTACTGGTGTTTCCGGATCTGGCAAATCCACTCTGATTAATGACACTTTATACCCACTTGCTGCTAGAGCATTAAACAATAACAAGTCATTAACTCCACGAGCTCATCGAACTATCCAGGGCTTAGAACATCTCGATAAAACCATTGATATCGATCAAAGCCCTATTGGACGCACACCGCGCTCAAATCCTGCAACTTATACGGGACTTTTCACTGATATTCGAGATCTCTTTGCTAATACAGAAGAAGCTAGAACCCGTGGCTACAAGGCTGGACGCTTTAGTTTCAACGTGAAAGGTGGCCGCTGTGAAGCCTGCCAAGGTGATGGTTTATTAAAAGTTGAAATGCATTTTTTACCTGATATTTATGTGCCATGTGATGTTTGTCATGCAAAACGTTATAATAGAGAAACGCTAGAAGTGCACTACAAAGGAAAAAACATTCATCAAGTTTTAGAGATGACCTCAGAGGAAGCTCTCGTGTTTTTTAAGGCAATTCCCAGTATTGCTCGAAAGCTACAGACGTTAATTGACGTTGGCCTGAGTTATATTAAAATTGGCCAAAACGCTACTACCCTCTCAGGCGGAGAAGCCCAACGCATTAAGCTATCGAAAGAATTGTCTCGCAGAGACACAGGGAAAACACTCTATATTTTAGATGAGCCTACAACAGGACTGCATTTTCACGACATTCGACAGTTACTGACCGTCCTTGAAAAACTCTGTGAGCGTGGCAATACCATCATTGTGATTGAACACAACCTTGATGTAATTAAAACCGCAGATTGGATCATCGATCTAGGACCAGAAGGTGGCGATGGAGGAGGAGAAATTGTTGCAACAGGAACTCCCGAACAAGTTGCCAACGTGAAATTTTCCTATACAGGTCAATTCTTAAAGCCCATTCTGGCAAAAACATAATTTTTTACAATGCCTGTAGCGAAGCATTCTATTGTTACTGAAAATGACGAACACCAACGGACGGTAGGTCCGAAGCCGATGTTGCGCAAGCGCTCAATGTCATAGCAAGAAACAGTATTGATGTTACTTTTCTAATCATTGTATACAATTGCTCTCCCCTTTCCATTTAGTGCTCCCCAACTAAGAGCAGACACACCCACTTTGCCATACCTCACCAAAATGACAGCATCCGCTCCCATTTTAGCCGCTACTTTCTTTAATTTTTCATTTACTTCTTCTTCAGTAGGATCTCTATTAAACACTGTCGTCTTACGAACAGTTGCTTCAACATCGCCAAGTACTGTATATTTTCGATTTGTAATATCAGATTCGGTTATTGACACATGGGCTGCGGAAGTACTTTTATGAGATTTACGTACTTGGGTATCATTCGTCGCTTTTCTAACGCTAGAAGTGGACCAGGAAGAGCACCCTATGATTGAAAGAAAAAATACAAGAGTTAAAAATGCCTTTAGTCTTCATAAATCACGCCTCACATAAATTTCTGTGCGATTAATATACTAGCACTATGAGTTTCAGTCAAAAAATAATAAAATTTGTTATTTTATTAACTCTTAATATGGTATTTTTAGCCCTGTGACAACTAACAAGAAATAGACCATACCGTTCCCTGATTGGAAGGCAATACTAAAACTGAGCGATGCCCTATATAATTTTAATTGATTACAGAGTGAGTTTCGACTTAATTGCCGTGGTGTGCTCCTCTAAAACAGTACAAACTTTATCAAACCCTTTTATTCTAGCCAATTCATTTGCCTTTGGGATCTGATCCGCCATCGCACCACATCCAAGCAATCGCTGTACCATTTCTGAATTCCCCCTGTCTGCTGCCATTTGCAGAGACGTTTGGCCATTCGTTGGGTTCGGAATGTTGATATCAAGTTTCTGAGCCAAATAAGATACTCCTTCAGCATCACCTCTAAGTACAGCATAATGTATTGGAGAAAACCCCTTAGTATCAACTTGTCGATAGTCAAATTCTCGAATGAGCTTTGCAACTTCATTGTGCCCTGCATTCTCAGCAATCTGCGCAGCATCGGTGCCCGTATTACTTTCAAGGTTTATTCCTTGAGCGCCATGTTGCAACAAACATTTTACAATGGATTTATTTCCTAGAAATGCAGCTATTTTCAATGGAGTCGGCAACCATTGATACGTGGCTTGTGGTTTACCTGCTTCCATTGCAGCGCAAAGAGTTTGACATTCTTTACATTGTTCTTCAAAGGAATGAGCCTCGCAGATTGATTGTAAGGCACAATCCAAATCCTTCATCTCATAAATTTTCTTAACTATATTTTCAGCCGTAGCACTCAATGATAAGATAGTCTGCAATTGTTTTCTATGGATAGGATCTAAAATCTCTCCGCGTACTGCTTTGACTTTTTCTAATACTGTCTGACAAGTCCTCTGAAATCGTATAGATGCTTGTGCATATAATTGTTTTTCTTCTTTGACTTCAGGCTCATTAAATTTTTCAAGAGAGCCCTGAAGATCACCTAGTGCTTCCAGAATAGCAACGGGATTTTGGGCTAAAGCTGCATGATGCACTGGGAAATTTTGCAGTGTTATATAACTATAAGCTGTTTCAAAGACAATATGCGCAAGAGATTTTTGTAAAGCATCATCAGTCGTTTTAGTTAGAATTTTCTCCACAAAACCTTTGGCAACTGACGCATGTCGTACATCACAAAAAGTTAAGCGACAAGGTCCCCCGTGGATCTCCAAATAAAACCTTATTGCTTTGCTTCGTTGCTTTTTAGCGTAATCAAGCTGTGCCAACAAACATTGAAGACGTTTTACAATAGGCTGAGCATTTTTCCCGCCTAATTGATCACGAAATTCCTCATTTGCCCCCTCAGACATCTCAACCGTAAAGAAAAAATGCACTTTTTCACCGAAACGTGGATTTGTTCGCGTTTCATGCAAATATTGGCTCAACATGTCATCTACTCCTTTGTTTCCATTTATCCTTTGAGATTTTTCTGTGGATCTCTAAGCAAGCGAAAAATAAATCCAGAGAGTCGCCCAAGAGAAAATCCACTGCAAAAACCTGACACACTTAAAACCACTATTTCAAAATTAGTATCTTGCAACCGTTGTGGATCAGATGATAACTCATAACCAAAAAAATACTTAGTGCAGAAAACAACAACTACTATGAAAATCACACTTTTGGTCCCAGGTGCTCGAATGAGATAGTGTTTTCTGTCTACCTCAAGCTCTGAAAAGATGATCTGTAGCAAACCAAAACCTAGCCCCAATAGACTGATTGCAAACCATACACCAACTGTAAGGAAGTTGAAATTAAGGGCAATGGAAAGAGTATGAATGGAAAGACACAATAACAAGGTAGGTATAACGCACAAGCGCCCAAGAGAAATCACTCGGGTTTTAACCAGTTGAGAACCCATATACACCAAATAGAGCAAGGCGATATAAACCCATAAGGGCGTGTGCATACTGGATTGAATGAAAAAAATATACGCATCCCTCATTTTTTAAGGATCTCTTGCTTAGCTTTTTCCCAATACTCTAAGAGGACTTCAAGATTTTTTCCTCTGAGATCCGCTAAGCCATCTTGCACAACTAATTTTTTTAAGCAATCGTAGCGTTTCTGAAATTTCTCAACACTCTCCAATAAAGTTTGATTAGGATCTAATTGCAAGAAAATAGCTAAACTCAACGTCGCGTTAATCAGATCACCTACTTCTTCAACTAGGTTGGTTTTATCCTGCTTCAACCAAGCCTGTTTGACTTCACGACACTCACTTTGGATCTGCTCCAATAATTGATCCAGACTTTCCCAGTAAAAACCAAAATCACAAGCCGCTGTTTCTTGCTGCTGAATACGTTGAAATAAGTCTCGAGTGGAGTTCAAAGCACAAGTCCTTACTGAATTTGAAGGACAATTATAGCGTGGAGGCTTTACATATATCAAAAAATATTAGAAGTTTGTTTGCTAGTTTTATCTTTTTTTATCCAATGGGTTAGGTATTGCTCTGGGCGAGGGTAAACTCATAGGTGAACGAGCAGCATCTCGTGCCAACTCAGCTTCACTAGCGGCACCACCAGTCCCAGCAGCAAGCGCAGCGCCACCTCCAACTGGTGGTGCTGCGCTTGCTACTGGCGCGTCAACCCGTGGAGCCTCCTCTGGTGATGCCAATTGTAATAAATTTTTCCCTGCATTAGTTGCGACATCTCTCAGCGTCTTTATATCGTCGTTTATAGTTTCTGCTTGATCACTAGTTGAGCCGGGGCCACGTGGTTTGGGTGAATTACCTAGGCCCGTCATTGATGAACTTCTAGAACCTTTGTTCTTTAAAGCTTCTGCTGCCTGTCTTGCAATATCAACCGCCGCTTTTGCCGCAAGCATATTTGGATCTGCACCTGCAATAGCCATAGTAGCTGCCGGATCAACCGCTATAGTGGGTTTAATTCCATTCTGATCTGCTTCTAGTTCAACAGCTCTTTTAGCCTCAGCAGAAGCTCTTGCATCCAACTGATTGTCAGAGCCTTCAGATTCAGTATCTTCAGACATGGGAGCTCTCCTAATACAAAACGAACAATAGTTAGAGATTTTATTTCAAAGAAAGTTCAATGGAATTGTATATGCAAGCATATTTAGTTTAGAGGGTTTTAATTTTGCTTACATAAGCGTGAATATACTGTTTTGGAATTTTTTCTGTTTTTTCATTTGGTGTTTTTTTCTTTTTTTGAAACAGTAGTTCTTCTTCCAACGTTTGTGCACGATTGCGAGCTGCAATTTTTTTTCGCTTTACTCTACTCCACTGCTGGTTGGGTTGGGGTATTTTTTTTTTAAGACGCAGCAATCCATAAGAGAACAAGAAAACATCAATAGGTGTCTGGATATGAAGAGGATCAGGATCGGTAGAATTGTGCTGCTTCTTTTTGATCAGATTCAACCACTGTTGTTCTTCTCGCGTCAATCGCATGATCATCCCCTATCTTCCTATTAAGGATAGTCAGGACTTCTGCATTCTTCCAAATACTTTTGAAAATTTTAGCGATTAAACGGTTTGAGCAATCACCCTTTTGAGGGTAAGTCGGATTAGGAGTGGGAGGGAGCCGTCGTCCGATTCGTGGGTAGATGCACATTTGCCGGTGCATCATCCACTGATTTTGCAACCATCTTCCCAAGATTTCGTACTGCATAAATCCAGCAGGTCAGGAAAATCAAAAAGATAACAGCTACATAGGGAATAGTGAAGACTAAGTCACCACAAACAAGAAGCAAGATTTGGATCGTCAGTGAACCGCCAGATTTACCAAATCGAGAGGCAATACCATCAACAACTGCCTTCCCTTTTCGTTGTTCAGATTGAGGCAGCGGAATGAAAGCAATCTCTTTGGTTTCATCGAAAACCGTGTACTTTGCAGCACGCCCTAAGCAAATCTGAGTAGAGCCAAAAATAAGCGCTAGATTCATCATGGGCATATGGAAAAAACCATACACTAAATCGGTTAACATAATATTACTAGAAAAAATGAGGCACCCAAAAAAACCAATACTGGTAAGCAACCAAATAATTGGCGTAATCATGGCTGTTACTGTCCAACCATAACGACGTATCACATTTCCAGACAAAAGCAATCCTGAAAAAGTTGCAAAAACACCGGTAATAGAAGCGATTTCATTAATATACGCATTGAAACCCGCCGAATCCGGATAGCGTGCTTTGATTTGAGCTGTCCACAAAACATCTGATATATTATATACAATATTATAAGCAACTACTAAAATTGCAATATACAGCATATACCGTGAACGTCTTATATAGGAAAAACATTCTGTCAGCGATATTTTTTGTTTGGGTTCTTTGATTGGCTGAGCATTTTCAAGGCTGCTTGGCTTTTGCTGCATTCTAGCTAATACCTTATTCACCCAACGAAATAAAAAAACTATTATCGCACCAAGAAAAATAACAAGTCCCAGTTGCAAGCCCAAAGACTGTTCCCATGCATTCTGTCCAAATGGTAACCATTCTTGGTAATTCTGTAATGTAAGCAGCTGTGCAGATTGCCCCGAGAAAATACCCGAAAAATTTGCTCCAAGGGCAAAAATAGCATAAAACCGTTTGGCTTCGTGTACCGTTGTCACCTCATTGGCAAACCCCCAAAAGAGCATGGAAAGTACTGCCGCACTCCACAATTCAGACAAGACATAGAAAAGTGATAAAGGCCAATGCTCAATAATAGAAATGAAACCTTTCAACCCCTCAGGCAAATGTTCTCTTAATAAATTTGCAGCGGTGGTAAATTCTAACGCTTCTCGGTTTGGATACAACACCAGTAAGAACAGCATAAAGAAGCTTAAAAAGAACCCTATCATGGTATAAAAGACCTGTTCTCTTGTAAGTGCACTAGAAAGTTTTGTATAAAAGTAGGTTAATAATACCGCTCCAGGTAGTACGACCCATACTTTTAAAAAAGGAATAACTTCTGCACCCGCAGAGCCTGCAGAAGTTACCACTAAAGTGACTTTCATGCATCTTAATAAATTGTAAACGAAGGAAATAAGGAAAAAGAGTGCCAACATAGGCAAAAGCTTTTGGTGCTCGTGACGGTAGATAGGCCACACAAAATTGCGAAAGCCGCTAAAAGGTTGTGGTTGCATCAAATTGGCCAACTCCATCTAAATGGCCCAGTTACCTGGGATTTCTCTTGAAGCTATTGTGCACAAAAACACGCCCCATGTCAAACTAGTTATATAACTCTTTTATGAGTTAACCACTTGCTAAGACGCCTTCCGCTAACGGCTGTTGGAACGTTTCATCAATAGAGCTGCTAGCCATTTGGCCCAGACGCCAGACCGCCACACACCAAAATCCCAGGGTTACAAATAGAATTGCCGCAACATAGGGAATAGTGAAAATCAGCTCTCCGCAGAAAACCAGCAATACTTGGATAATAATGGAACCTCCAGACTTTCCAAAGCGTGAAACAATACCATCTACAACTGCCTTACCTTTACGCTGATCTTCATGACTCAGGGGAATAAAGGCAATTTCTTTTGATTCATCGAAAACCGTGTATTTCGCGGCTCTGCCTAAACAGATCTGCATCGAACCAAAGAATAAAGTGAGCATATACACTGGCATACCGAATAAACTGCCTAAGAAGTCTGTAAAGGCCACATTGTTTACAAACAATAAGCAACCAAAGAATCCAATACTGGTAATAAGCCATAATGCAGGTGTCAGCATAGCCGTTGTGGTCCAACCAAAACGCCGAATCACGTTGCCAGACAGTAGTAAAGCAGAAAAAGTTGCAAATACACCAGTCAGCGAAGCCATTTTATTCATATAGGCATTAAAATCACTGGCGAGTGGATAGCGTTCTCGGATCTGTTCGGTCCATAATACGTCAGACAAGTTGTATACGATATTATACGCCACCACCAAAACAGCGATATACAGCATATAGCGTGATTTCATTATGTGAGAAAAGCACTCCAATAGAGAAAGTTTGGGCCTTTTTGGTTTTTCCTTTTTGGCAAGCACGACAGTCTGTTTAGGAACCAATAAGCGATTGACCCGATAAAAAAGACCCACGACAATTAAACCTACCAACAATACTAACCCGAGCTGTAAAATTAAAGACTGTTCCCAAGCAACCGAACCGAAGGGCAAATTAGGATGATAGTGATCCAAGGTTAATAATTGAGCGCATTGACCCGATAGGATCCCAGAGCTGTTCGCACCCAGCGCAAAAATAGCATAAAAACGTTTAGCCTCATTAACGCTCGTGATTTCATTTGCGAAACCCCAAAATAACATGGACAAAACGACGGCACCCCACAGTTCAGATAACATATAAAAAAGCGTTAAATGCCAATGACGAATAATGGTAATGAAACCGTTTAGTCCCTTTAATCCCTCAGGTAAATTCTCTTGAAGGAAGGTGGACAAACGCGTCAGTTCAAGCGCTTCTCGGTTGGGATGAATAAATAAAACGAACACAAAAAAGAATCCCAGAAAAATCGCAAGCATTGCATAGAACACCTGCTCTCGATTCAAACGATTGGAAAGTTTTGTGTAGAGATAGGTTAATAAAATGGCACCCGGTAAGACGGCCCAAACCTTGAGAAACGGGATAACCTCGGCACTTGAGCCTGAAGCAGTTACTACTAAAGTGACTTTCATGCAGCGAAGGATATTGTATATAAATGAGATCAAGAAAAACAAAGTGAACATCGGTACAAGCTTACGATGTTCATTTCCATAAACAGGCCAGAAGAAACTTCGAACCCGGTTATGAGAACCTGCTTGCATATTTTCACCCTAGCAAAAAAAAACCGGGTCAAAAAAACCCGGTTAGACTTATATGTTACAACCGCCTAAGATTATCTTAATCATTGGCAACAAATTCAACTATGGCCATCGGTGCAGCATCTCCACGACGATAACCACACTTCAGGATCCTTAAATAACCGCCTTGTCTTTCTTTGAATTGAGGGCCTAGCTCAGAGAAGAGCTTTCCAACAGCTTTTTTGTTACGTACACGTGAAAAAGCTAATCGTCTCTTGGCCATGGTATCTTCACCAGCCAAAGTAACTAGGGGCTCAAGCAAACGTCTCAAATCTTTTGCTTTAGGCAAAGTCGTTTTGATTCTGCCATGTTCAACAACGGAAATGATCAAGTTCTGAAACATCGCTTTACGATGTGCTGAATCTCGACTAAATCTTCTTCCAGATTTTCTATGTCGCATAGAACTACCTCTTACTGCCGCTCAGATTGTAAATTTGCTGGTGGCCAATGATCTAATTGTACACCCAAGGATAAGCCTTTAATTGCCAAAATATCTTTAATTTCAGTCAAAGATTTTTTGCCAAGATTCGGCGTCTTAAGCAACTCCATTTCTGTTTTTTGGATCAAATCACCAATGTAATAAATATTTTCTGCTTTCAAACAGTTAGCAGAACGAACGGTCAACTCCAAATCATCAACAGAACGCAGTAACATTGGATCAATTTCTGCTTTTGAACGAACAGGCTCAACTTGCTTTTCACCTTTCAGTTCAACAAACACAGAAAGTTGATCAGCTAAAATAGATGCGGCCCAACGAATAGCTTCTTCAGGCTCAATCGTTCCATTGGTTTCTAAATCTAAGATCAGCTTATCTAAATCGGTTCGTTTTTCTACCCGCGCATTCTCCACGGTATAGGTAACACGACGCACAGGACTAAAAGATGCATCAAGCTGCAACCAGCCAATTTCTCTTGCTGTTTCTTCAGGATCTTGACGTGCAATTACGGGCTCATAACCACGACCACGGACAACCCGAACGGTCATATTTAATTCACCTGCTTTTGTCATATGTGCAATCACATGCTCAGGATTTACAATCTCCACATCGTGCGGCAGATCAAAATCAGAAGCAAAAACGGCACCTTCGCCTTTTTTGTGC
Source organism: uncultured Legionellaceae bacterium (assembly GCA_964351705.1). Classification (GTDB taxonomy): domain Bacteria; phylum Pseudomonadota; class Gammaproteobacteria; order UBA6186; family Azoamicaceae; genus CADEGZ01. Next base: position 13,598 of record CAYGPC010000011.1, on the reverse strand, counting down.
AAGTTGAGCTCAACTTCATCACGACCTTCTAATTTGAAAGCAATCCCTTTTAAATTCAGTAAAACATTAACAATATCTTCTTGAACACCTTCTTTTGTTGTGTACTCTTGAAGCACACCATCAATACGAGCTTCAACCACAGCACAGCCCGGCATAGAAGAAAGCAATACTCTTCGCAAAGCATTACCTAAAGTATGACCAAACCCACGCTCTAAGGGTTCTAAAACAACCTTCGCTTGCTGATGTTCCAACTCTTGGACATCAACCAATCGAGGTTTTAAAAATTCACTCACCGTTCGTTGCATACAGGACTCCTGACGGAAAAATTCAACTGTTATTACTTAGCGTAAAGTTCTACGACCAATTGTTCATTCAATTCAGCGGGTAATTCGCTTCTATCAGGTATTCGTTTAAACACTCCTTTCAGCGTGTTTACATCAACTTCAACCCACTCAGAAAACCCAACGTTCTCAACCAACTTTATCGCATCTCGGATACGCACTTGATTCTTACATTTCTCACGCACTTCAATTTCATCGGAAGGCTGAACAGAATAAGAAGGTATATTCACAACTTTTCCATTCACTAATATCGCTTTATGCCTTACCAATTGACGCGCTTCAGCACGGGTACTACCAAACCCTAAACGAAATACCACATTATCTAAACGGCATTCTAATAATTGAAACAAGATTTCACCGGTTGCACCTTTACGTCTTACCGCTTCTGTGTAATAACGACGAAACTGTTTTTCAAGTACGCCATACATAAAACGAAACTTTTGCTTTTCACTAAGCTGCACACCGTGATCCGTTGGACGATTACGTTTCTGTCCGTGCATCCCCGGTCTTGCTTTCAAATTACACTTGGAATCTAAATCCCGGATTCGGCTCTTCAGACCGAGATCAGTTCCCAATCTTCTTGATACCTTACATGTTGATCCCAAATACCTTGCCATGATTTACCTCAATTATACTCGACGTTCTTTTTCAGCTCGACAACCATTATGCGGAATGGATGTCCTCTCAACGATGCGCAAAATTGCACAAACCTCACCCACTGCGCGTACAGCGGATTCTTTTCCAGGTCCTGGTCCTTTTACATAGACATCAACCGTTCTTAACCCGAACTCTTTAGCACTCAGGATCGCTGATTTCGCAGCTACCTGTGCAGCATAAGGCGTGCTTTTACGCGAACCTTTAAACCCTGAACCACCGGCTGTTTGCCAAGCAATAACATTACCCTGCGAATCGGTAACTGTCACAATGGTATTGTTAAAGGTTGCCAATACATATACGGCTCCGGTTGTTACCACACGTTTAGATTTTTTTCGTGTACGTGCTTTTGCTATCGCTTTTGACATTAATTATTTCCTACTTTACCTGACTCTGCTTCTTACGGCCTTTACGCGTACGTGCATTGTTACGTGTATTTTGCCCTCGTAACGGCAACCCGCGCTTATGCCGAATACCCCGATAACTTTTAATATCAACCAAACGTTTAATGTCCATAGCGACACGACGTCGTAAGTCACCTTCAACTTCGTATTCGTTCACGGCTTCTTGTAAAAGAACCGGATCATTTTCTTTCAGTTCAGAAACCTTTGTCGTAGGATCCAAACCAACTTTGGCACACACATCCAATGCGCGCTGCGCCCCAATACCAAAAACGCTGCGTAACGCTATGCGAATATGCTTATGTACTGGAAGTATGACACCTGATATACGTACAGCCATTTTTACCCTTGCCTTTGATTATGCTTGCCAGATTTTTTGCAAACTACTCGAACAACTCTGTTTCGCCGAATAATCAGGCAATCTTTACACATTTTCTTTACGGATGCTCTAACTTTCATTCTGTCCCCAAAGCGCTATTACAAACGCAGTATTTTACCTGGATATGTGCCCAAAGGCTAGCCCTAACTTACTTACCACTAAAGTTAGCTTTCCTCATTAATGAGTCGTATTGATGTGACATCAAATGCGCTTGAACCTGAGCCATGAAGTCCATTACCACCACTACGATAATTAATAAAGAAGTTCCTCCAAAATAGAAAGGAACCTGCCAACCCATAATTAGAAATTCTGGCAAAAGCGATACCATGGCAATATAAATCGCACCAATAACGGTTAAACGAGTCATCACTTTATCCACATATTGAGCAGTTTGATCGCCGGGTCGGATCCCAGGAATGTAACCACCCGATTTTTTCAGATTGTCAGCCGTCTCTTTTGGATTAAATACCAAAGCAGTATAAAAGAAGCAAAAGAAAACAATGGCTAAACCAAAAAGTAAAACATACAAAGGCTGTCCTGGCGACAGAGCAAGACTGATATCACTTAACCATTCCATACCTGGCGTTTGACCGAACCATTGGCTAATGGTTGCTGGAAACAAAATAAGGCTTGAAGCAAAGATAGGTGGAATCACACCCGCCATGTTCAATTTTAAAGGCAAATGGCTTTTTTGTGCTGCAAACACTTTCCGTCCTTGCTGGCGCTGAGCGTAATTAACGGTGATCCGTCTCTGCCCACGTTCAACAAATGCAACAAATGCAATGATCCCCACTAGCATTAAACATAATAAAATAAGAGCAATGGGTTGTAATTCACCCTGGCTTACTTTTTCTAAGGTGTTGACGATGGCATTAGGCAAGCCAGCTACAATCCCGGCAAAAATAATTAAGGAAATACCGTTTCCAATTCCTCGATCGGTAATTTGTTCCCCCAACCACATCAAAAACATTGTTCCAGTCACCAAGGTTAAAGTTGCTGTAAAATAATAAGTAACACTCGGATCCAAAGCAACACCAGAACTGGCTAACGCTTTTGCCATTCCGAAAGCTTGTAGGGTCGCTAAAAACAAGGTCGAGTAACGTGTATACTTCGTGATTTTTCGACGGCCTGTTTGACCTTCTTTTTTCAGTTGCTCCAAAGTAGGCCAAACTGAACTGAGCAGTTGGATAATAATGGATGCTGAAATATAAGGCATGATCCCAAGCGCAAACACTGTCAATCGAGCCAATGCCCCACCCGAAAACAAATTAAACAGGCCAAATATGCCACGATTTCCAGTAAAAAGTTCGGAAAGTTTTGCTGGATCCACACCAGGTACTGGAATGTGTGCCCCAATTCGATAAACAAGTAATGCACCCACTAAAAACAACACTCGGCTTTTTAGTTCAGACAGTCCACCTTTTTGAGCGAGTGCAGTTGGTCTTTGCATATTTATTCGACCTTGCCCCCAGCATTTTCAATTGCTTGCTTAGCACCGCGGGTAACAAATAGTCCTTTTAACGTTACTGGACGAGTCAACTCTCCAGCCAAGATAACTTTTACACGCTTGATCGACATTGGAAGAATATCTTTTTCAATTAGCGTTTGCAGCGAGATCTCATTTGCGTCTATTTTATTCAGTTGGTCTAACCGAATTTCAGCCACAAAACGAGCAACACGCGATGTGAAACCAAATTTTGGCAAACGACGTTGCAATGGCATTTGTCCACCTTCAAATCCAACTTTGTGGTAACCACCGGCGCGAGACTTTTGTCCTTTGTGACCCTTACCGCAAGTCTTACCAAGACCAGAACCAATACCTCTGCCTAAACGACGTGGCTTCTTTTTAGAACCTTCAGCAGGCTTTAATGTGTTTAGCTTCATGATTTACCTTGCTCCACACTTAATAAATAAGAAATTTTGTTGATCATGCCTCGAACACAAGCAGTGTCTTCTAATACCACTGTTTGATGCATGCGTCTCAAACCTAACCCTTTCAAAGTTGCTCGATGTGAAGGCAATCGCCCAGAGGCGCTCTTCACTAAAGTAACTGAAACTTTTTTATGTTGTTTACTACTCACTTTCTTCTCCTGCTTTTGCAGTGCTTCTGCCAAAAATTTCTGACACAGACTTACTGCGTTTGGCAGCCACTTGTTCCGGAGAGGACATACCCATAAGTCCCTTCATCGTTGCACGAACAACGTTGATTGGATTGGTCGAACCAATCGATTTAGCTAAAACATTATGAATACCTAATACTTCGAATATAGCGCGCATGGAGCCACCGGCAATGATTCCAGTACCATCAGCAGCAGGCAACATTACAACTTTAGAAGCGCCATGTCTGGATTCAACAGGGTGAAACAGAGTGGTTCCGTTTAAATCAATACGCACAAGGTTGCGACGAGCATTTTCCATTCCTTTTTGAATGGCAACCGATACTTCTTTTGCCTTGCCAAGACCTAAACCAATACGACCTTTGCCATCTCCTACTACTGTCAATGCAGAAAAGCTAAACTTTCTCCCACCTTTAACTACCGTCGCACTACGGCGAACCACTATCAGCTTTTCTTGGAAGCCATCACCTTTTACGTCTATATCTGTGTTCGCCATTTTTTAAACCCTTAACACGCTAAACCATTGGCCCGCGCTCCATCTGCCAGCGCTTTTACTCGACCATGATACCTATAACCTGAACGATCGAAGGCCACTTGAGTGATACCTTTAGATTTTGCCCGTTCAGCCACCAATTTGCCCACAGCTGTCGCCATGTCCACTTTTCCGGATATTTGTTGATTCTTCAAGTCAGCCTCTAAGCTCGAAGCACAGGCTAAAACTTCGGTTCCGCGTGGTGCAAAAACTTGCGCATAGATGTGACGCGGTGTACGAAAAACACTCATGTAAACTTTGTTCATTTCTACTATCCGTCGACGACTACGATTGACTCGACGTTGACGCGTTTTTTTGACATTACTCATAATCGCAAACCTTACTTTTTCTTCTTCGCTTGTTTCATAATGACGGTTTCTCCGCCTCTACCGCCTTTGCCATCATCCTCATCGCCACTATCGTCCAAACGAACGCCCTTACCTTTATAAGGCTCCGGTGGTCGTTTAGCACGTATTTCTGCAGCGGTTTGGCCTACTAAATCGTTCCGAATACTTGTGAGAACAATCTCGGTATTACTTGGTGTTTCTATCGTAACGCCTTCTGGAATATCATAGATAACTGGATTGGAGTACCCAAGGTTTAGTTCTAATTTTGAACCCTGTACCTTGGCACGGTAACCGACGCCTACCAAGCGGAGTTTCCGCTTAAAACGCTTAGAAACCCCATGGATCATATTACTCAACAAACGGCAGGTCGTACCAACCATCGGATGATGCTTATTACTAGGCGAAACCATTATTTCGTTCCCATTGACCACAGCATGAACCGCTGGGTGCAGGGTGTAATCGAGAACCCCATGTTTTCCTTTGACTCTCACGTCTGATCCAGAAAGGCTAAATTCTACGCCTTGTGGAATCATAACTGGTTTTTTTGCAATTCTTGACATTATTAGTAACCCCTACGCTACAAAGCACAAGACTTCGCCGCCTTGTCCTAGTTGACGTGCCTGTAGATCTGTCATCACTCCTTTAGAAGTAGACATAATAGCAATACCCAAGCCTGCTTTTACCTTTGGTAAATCGTCTTTTCCGGCATAACGCCGAAGTCCAGGACGACTGACACGTTTCAAATACTCAATCACCGGCTTCTCTTTAAAATATTTCAACTCAACCGTTAGCTGTGGTTTCACCTCATCGCTTTTCTCAAATGAAAGGATATAACCATTGTCTACTAACACTTGTAAAATAGCTTCCTTCTTTCCAGAGCCTGGAAACGTGACTGCTTTTTTCTTGACCATTTGCCCATTACGAATTTGTGTCAACATGTCAGCAATTGGATCTTGTAAACTCATTCTTTTTTCTCCCTACCAACTTGCTTTTTTCAAACCAGGAATATTACCTACCATTGCGTTTTCTCTGAGTTTAGTTCTACCTAAACCAAATTTCCGATAAACGCCGCGAGATCGACCAGTAATCAAACAACGATTACGAAGTCTGCAGCGATTAGAATCTTTAGGAAGGTTTTGCATTTTACGCTGCGCAATTAATTTTTCTTCAAAACTCAATTCAGGATCACGTATTTGTGCGCGCAAAATATCTCTTTTTGCTTTATGCCGCTTCACCAACTTACGTTGTCGCTTATCTTTTTGGATTTTACATTCTCTCGCCATTCAAACTACTCCTTAAAAGGGAATCGGAAAGCTGACAAGAGTGCCAAACCTTCTTCGTTTGTTTTTGCCGTAGTTGTCACAGTAATATCCAAACCACGCAAAACATCAATTTTATCATATTGAATTTCAGGAAAAGCAATTTGTTCTTTAAACCCCATCGAGTAATTACCAAACCCGTCAAAAGATCGACGGTTCAAACCACGGAAATCACGCACTCGTGGAATGGCGATAAATAACAAACGTTCCAAGAAGTCATACATTCGATCGCGTCGCAAGGTTACCTTGCAACCAATAGGCCAGCCTTCACGAATTTTAAATCCTGCAATGGATTTTCTCGCTTTGGTAATCACAGGCTTTTGCCCAGAAATCCTGGTTAAATCGTTCACCGCATGCTCAATAACTTTTTTATCATTGATGGCTTCGCCAACACCCATATTCAAAGTTATTTTGGTAATACTTGGCACCTGCATAACGTTCTCATAATTGCGCTCTTTCATCAATTTCTTGATGATCTCGCTCTTATATATTTGCTTCAAACCAAGTTGCTTTTTACTCATATCCTAAAACCTTAAACGTCTAATGCTTCTGCATTTGATTTATATACACGAATTTTTCGTCCATCTTCACCTTTTTTGAAGGCAACACCATCAATTTTGTTTGTAGTGGTATTCAAAATAGCTACATTGGAAATATGAATGGGTAATTCTTTCTCAATGATACCGCCCGGCTTCTCTTGTGAAGGATCCGGTTTGGTGTGTTTTTTAACAATATTGACACCTTCTACAACTACTTTCAGGCCACGAACCGGATTTTTTGGCAGAACGACTCGCAACACAACACCTGTGCGCCCTTTATCCTTACCAGCAATCACCGAGACCGTATCGCCTTTTTTAATTTTTTGCATACCCATTTACAATACTTCCAAAGCTAATGAGACAATTTTCATGAATTTTTCACTACGCAGTTCACGTGTAACCGGACCAAAAATACGCGTACCAATGGGTTGAAGTTGATTATTAAGTAAAACAACTGAATTATTATCAAAACGAATCAAAGCGCCATCCGGACGACGTACACCTTTCTTAGTTCTTACAATGACAGCCTTTAAAACTTCACCTTTTTTGACTTTACCACGTGGTATAGCATCTTTTACGCTTACGACAATGACATCGCCAACACCAGCATAAGAGCGCTTGGAGCCGCCCAGAACCTTAATACACATCACTGACCGTGCGCCACTGTTATCGGCGACGCCTAGAACTGACTGCATCTGAATCATCGCGCACTTCTCCCATCAAAGTCGGAAATCATACCATTCATCAACCTTTCCTTTCAACAAAATCAACCAGAACCCAATGTTTGGTCTTAGATATTGGTCGGGTCCCTCTGATGGTCACCACGTCACCTTCCACACATTGTTCTTCTGGATCATGTACATGCAACTTTGTTGATCGTGTCATGATTTTTCCATACAACGGATGCTTTACTCGACGCACAACTCGAACCACGATCGTTTGCTTCATCTTATTTTTGTCGCTTACAACGACGCCTTCTAAGATCCGACCTTGTGCCGTTATCTCTTCACTCATTTACTTAATACCTTCTCTTTTTCAGTTAAAATGGTTAACGCTCTTGCGATATCTCGACGCACCGTTCGGATCTGATGCGTTTGATTTAATTCACCACTTCCTTTTAACAGTTTCAGTTTAAAACACTGACGCCATTGTTCAGTTAAAAACTGCTTTATTTCCGCAACGCTTTTATCTTTTAATTCGGCTGCTTTCATTACATGATCTCCCGCGCAATCAGCTCCGTTGAAATAGGTAATTTAGCAGAAGCTAAACGAAACGCTTCTCGTGCTAACTCCTCTGTTACTCCTTCAATTTCAAACAAGACACTTCCGGGCTGCACTAAGGCGACCCAATACTCAACGTTACCTTTACCCTTACCTTGGCGGACTTCTAAAGGTTTTTGCGTAATCGGTTTATCGGGAAAAATACGAATCCAAATTTTACCACCTCGCTTAACACAACGAGAAATTGCCCGTCTAGCAGCTTCAATTTGACGCGCAGTAATACGAGCACGTTCAACCGTTCGCAAACCATACTCACCAAAATTCACTCGGTTTCCTCGTACTGCAACTCCGCGGTTGCGACCTTTATGCTGTTTGCGAAATTTCGTTCGCTTAGGCTGTAGCATTGTGGATTACCTCTCTATTGTCCAATACTTTGCGTTGATATTTGTTCTTCTTTTCGATTATTCACTATTACTTCACCTTTGAAGATCCACACTTTGACACCAATTATACCATAGGTGGTTTTTGCGATAGCGGTTCCATAATCGATATCTGCTCTAAACGTGTGTAAAGGCACCTGCCCTTCGCGATACACTTCACGTCGTGCAATTTCTGCACCGCCCAAACGACCAGAGACAGAAACTTTAATTCCTTTAGCACCCAAACGCAGTGCACTCGTCACAGCACGTTTCATAGCACGGCGAAACATAATTCTACGTTCCAGCTGCTGTGCAATACTTTTTGCTACCAAAACTGCATCCAATTCAGGCTTTCTAATTTCTTCAATATTGATGTGTACAGGCAAACCAATTCTTGCACTAATACTTGATTTTAGCTTATCAACATCTTCACCTTTTTTACCGATAATGACGCCTGGCTTAGCAGTTCTCAAGGTAATACGCACATTACGACCTGTTCGCTCAATCAAAACCGAGCTCAAACCAGCCGATTCAGGTAAATGTTTTTCAACATAGGCCCGAATTTCTAGATCGCTGGCTAGGGTTTTAGCAAACGAATCGCCATTGTCCTGAGCAACCCATTTAGCTGAGCTTTCTCGAATGTAGCCGAGTCGAATTCCAATTGGATGTACCTTTTGACCCATGAATAATATCCCCTATACCCTTTTACGCTGCCACGACTAAAGTAATATGACAGTTTCGTTTTATAATTCGATTACCACGCCCTTTTGCTCTAGCTCTAAAACGCTTTAAGCTGGCAGCATCATCAACAAAAATTCTCACGATAGCAAGATCATCAATATCTAAACCCTGATTATGCTCAGCATTTGCAACTGCAGACGCTAAGAGTTTTTTCAGAATAGGAGCAGCCTTTTTAGTGCTAAAATCCAACACTTCAAATGCCTTATCAACGGCCAAGCCACGTATCTGATCAGCAACCAACCTTGCTTTTTGTGCCGACAGTCGAACGTCGGATAATTTTGCTCTGACTTCGTCTTGTTTAGCCATTATTTCTTACCGCCTTTGCCTTTCGATACTCTATCACCAGCATGCATCTTGAATAGCCGCGTTGGTGAAAACTCACCCAATTTATGTCCAACCATATTCTCACTGATCAAAACAGAAATATGCTGTCGACCATTGTGGACAGCGATAGTTAGACCAACCATGTCAGGCAAAATCATCGAACGCCGTGACCATGTCTTGATCGGTTTCTTACTGCTTGATGCAATTGCTTCCGCAACTTTCTTCAACAGGTGGGCGTCAATAAACGGCCCTTTTCTTAAAGAACGTGGCATGGATTAACCCCTCTTATTTCACTCATTTACCTGATCTACCTTTCTTGCTGTTACGTCGACGTACAATAGTATTATCAGTCCGTTTATTACGACGAGTCTTCTTACCATCAGGTATACCCCAAGGTGTACAAGGTGGGCGACCACCAGAAGTACGGCCTTCACCTCCACCAAGTGGGTGATCAACCGGATTCATCGCAACCCCACGAACCTTTGGTCGTTTATTACGCCACCGATTCGCTCCTGCTTTACCTATTTTTCTCAAATTATGTTCACTATTGCCGACTTCGCCAATAGTGGCACAGCAATCAATGGAAATCTCTTTTACTTCACCTGATTTAAGCAATAACTTGACTTTACGCCCTTCTTTTGCCAAAAACTTAACAAAAGAACCGGCTGTACGAGCCAATTGAGCTCCTTTGCCAGCTTTCAGTTCAACACAATGTAACACCGAACCCACCGGAATATTGCTTAAAGGTAAACAGTTTCCAACACTGATTGGTGCTTCTGGACCTGACAGCACCTCAGAACCAGCCGTCAACCCTTTTGCCGCAATCATGTAGCAGCGCTCTCCGTCCGCATAGCGAACTAATGCAAGATTTGCACTGCGGTTAGGATCATACTCTAATCGCTCAACGACACCTGGAACTCCAAGTTTTTTACGCTTCCAGTCAACAATTCGACGATGTCGTTTATGTCCACCGCCACGCTGCCAAACCGTAATACGACCGTGACAATTTCGTCCACTAGATGTTTTTTTAGATTCCACAAGAGGACCGTAAGGCTTACCTTTATGCAAGTCCGGGTTAACTACTTTAACGACAAAGCGTCTTCCTGGAGAAGTAGGTTTAGTTTTTATAACTGCCATATCCATTCTCTCCGATTATTGAAAATTCGCAATATTAATATCTTGGCCTTCAGCCAAGGACACATAGGCTTTTTTCCAGTCAACACGCTTGCCCTGTGTTTGCTTAAACTGTTTTCTTTTGCCTTTAATTCTCACTGTGCGTACAGAGTCCACTTTCACTGAAAATAATTTCTGTATAGCCTGAACCAATTCTGGTTTCGTTGCATCCAGCGCTACCCGAAATACAATTTGTCTATTTTTATCAGCAGCACGCGCAGTTTTTTCAGTCGTGTGCGCACCTAGAATAATGTTATATAAGCGTCTATCGTTCATTTGAAGGCCTCTTCGAACTGCCGGATTGCTCCTACAGTCATCACTACTTTCTCGAATTTAATCAAACTCACCGGATCGACTTTTGCTACGTCACGTATCTCTACTTTGGGGATATTACGTGAAGCCAGATACAAATTAGCATCCCATTGTTCCGTTACAATTAACGCTTCCTGCAAATTCAATTCTTTTAATTTTGCCACCAACTCACGAGTCTTAGGCTGCTCTAATACTATGTGTTCTACAATTATCAATCGCTCCTGTCGCACAAGTTCTGACAGGATTGCTTGCATCGCGCCACGATACATTTTTCGATTAACTTTCTGATCATGATCCTGTGGTTTAGCAGCAAATGCTCTACCACCACTACGCCAAATAGGACTTCGAATAGTTCCTGCACGCGCACGACCAGTACCTTTCTGCTTCCAAGGCTTCGCGCCACCACCCCGCACTTCAGCACGAGTTTTTTGTGCTTTTGTGCCTGAACGAGATCCCGCCAAATACGCAACGACAACCTGATGCACTAATGCCTCATTAAAGTCTCTGCCAAAGGTTTCAGCCGATACTTCTACACCTTTATTTATTGGTGCTTTTCCAAGTTTTGCTACCGCCAGCTCCATAATTCCCCCTTAGGCCTCTTCTTTTGCCGACTTAGATGTCTGTTTTACAGAAGGGTATATTACTAGGCGTCCCCCTGTTGCACCCGGAACTGCTCCTTTAATCAAGAGCAAGCTTCTTTCCGAGTCCACTCGAACCACTTCTAAGTTTTGAATAGTACAGTTGGTATTACCATGCTGACCTGCCATTTTTTTACCTTTAAATACACGGCCTGGGGTTTGGTTTTGTCCAATCGAACCAGGTGCATTGTGTGACAAAGAATTCCCGTGTGTTGCGCGCTGAGATTTAAAGTTATGCCGTGTAATAACACCAGAAAAACCTCGACCTTTTGACACACCAGACACATCAATTTTTTGCCCAACACGGAAGCGATCTACTTTAAGTGTATCGCCCACTTTATAATCTTTAAAAGTCTCTGCGTCACAACGAAATTCAAACAACTCAATCCCCGGTGTAACACCAGTTTTAGCATAGTGACCGGCTAAAGGCTTGGATACATTTGTGATTTTCTTTTCACCACAGGTGACTTGAATAGCTGAATAACCATCTGTTTCGAGTGATTTAATTTGTACAATTCGATTGTTGTTTATTTCCGCAACTACGACTGGAATAGAAGATCCATTTTCTTCATCGAAAATTCGAGTCATTCCACGTTTAATTGCAATCACACCTACTGACATCTTATACCCCTTAACTCACCGCAATCTGGACATCAACACCAGCAGCTAAATCCAACTTCATTAGTGCATCGACTGTTTTGTCGGTTGGTTCCACGATGATCACCAAACGCTTATGCGTTGGTATTTCATATTGATCTCTTGCATCTTTATTCACATGTGGCGAAATTAAAATCGTAAGTCGTTCAAGTCGTGTAGGCAAAGGTACCGGACCACGTACCTGCGCACCTGTCCGCTTTGCTGTATCAACAATTTCTTTTGCCGATCTATCAATCAACTTGTGATCAAAAGATTTTAAGCGGATCCGAATTACTTGACTTGCCATTTAAATTTACTCCACAACCTTCGCAACAACACCAGCACCAACAGTTCGTCCGCCTTCACGTATCGCGAACCGAACTCCCTCTTCCATTGCAATTGGTGCAATTAAGGTAATCGTCATCTTGATGTTATCGCCTGGCATCACCATTTCCACACCTTCCGCCATTTCTACTGAACCTGTGACGTCTGTCGTTCTAAAATAAAACTGTGGTCGATACCCTTTAAAGAACGGCGTATGTCTACCACCTTCTTCTTTCGATAAAATATACACTTCAGCTTCAAACTTCGTATGCGGTGTGATGCTGCCTGGTTTCGCTAACACTTGTCCACGCTCCACATCTTCTCGCTTTGTACCGCGTAATAACACGCCGACGTTATCGCCCGCTTGCCCTTGATCCAACAACTTACGGAACATTTCAACTCCCGTACACGTCGTTTTTGCGGTGGCTTTTAAACCAACAATTTCTAATTCTTCGCCCACTTTTACAATCCCGCGCTCTATACGACCAGTCACCACCGTACCGCGTCCAGAAATCGACATCACGTCTTCAATCGGCATCAAGAATGGTAAATCAACTGGGCGCTCTGGAATTGGGAAATATTCATCCATCGCTTCCACCAGCTTAAGTACTGCTGGCTCACCAATCTCACTCTTATCACCTTCCAACGCTTTCAAGGCTGAACCCGTTATCACTGGTGTATCATCACCAGGGAAATCATAGCTCGACAATAAATCGCGCACTTCCATTTCAACTAATTCTAATAATTCCGCATCGTCTACCATGTCCGCTTTGTTCAAGAACACAGCAATATAAGGTACACCCACCTGACGCGCCAACAAAATATGTTCGCGAGTTTGTGGCATTGGGCCATCTGCTGCAGACACCACCAAAATCGCTCCGTCCATTTGCGCCGCACCCGTAATCATGTTTTTCACATAATCCGCGTGTCCTGGGCAATCAACGTGCGCATAGTGTCGCTTCGCTGAACGATATTCAACGTGTGCAGTCGCAATCGTAATACCACGTGCTTTTTCTTCCGGCGCTGCATCAATTTGGCTGTAATCCTTAAATTCACCGCCAAATGCGCCCGCTAATACTTTGGTCAACGCCGCTGTCAGCGTCGTTTTACCATGATCAACGTGTCCAATTGTACCCACATTAATATGCGGAAGATCTCTTTCAAATTTATCTTTAGCCACGA
>CAYGPC010000010.1:0-64432 GCA_964351705.1 uncultured Legionellaceae bacterium | reverse complement strand
ACCACCACCTCCTCCTCCACCCCCAGCAGGAGAAAAAAGATTCAAAAAACGAAAAACAGGTCGCCTCACGATCAAGGATCCTGTCTCAGAGACAAAAACAGTTTCTGCAGCAGATGTTATATCTGCAAAACTAGTGCGTCGCACAGATCCATCGGAACGAAAAGAATTAAGCACTGAGGACAAAATTCAAGTTCAACTTAGATCTATTAGAAAAAAAATAGAACGCAATCAACAGTTAATTGTAAAAAGACAAGATTCCATCGTGCAAAAGGTCCAGCAGATCCAAGATTATCAAGCTGCTATTGATAAAAAAGAAGCTGAGTTTCATCTCATCGAGCAACGTACAGGAAGTGGCAGCAATAGCCTTTTAGATGAACAAGGAATAATCATTCGCAAACTGCAAGCACGCAAAGAAAAAATTGTTCAAGCACTTGAAAAAGTTGCAACCAAACGTGAGGAAAAGGAGGCAGAACAGAAAGCCGCTCTTGCTACCGCTGAGGTAGAGCCTCCTGTACCCAACAACAGTGCGCCACCTCCGCCTCCACCACCCCCACTTCCATCGGCAGCACCTCCTCCTCCACCACCTGCACCACCAGCTAGTGGGAATAAATCCGCTGCTACTGCTCTATCAGCACAACGCAAAAATGGAACCGCACTTAAAAAAACGCCAGCCAAAAAAGTTGCTGCGGAATCAAGCGTTGATTCAAGAATGGATCTCATGAAACAGCTGACCGGCGGTTCACTGAGAACTAAAAGAGCGCTTCGAGAAATCCAAGGTATTCTAGACGGCGAAGTTCAGCCACTCTATGCTGAACTACAGAAAGTTGCACTTGACATAAACCTAACCACTCAGGATAAACCGCTGAATAAGGATAGCTATAAAGCGTTGCGCAAAGAGGATCGCAATCAAATTGTAAATGCATACCATGTGGTAGTTGCAGCTCTAGAGAAGAAGGATCACCAAGAAAAACTACAGAGAGCGGCTGAAAGTGAGGCACGTGTGAATGCAGAAAACATCCAAAAGCAACAAGCTGCTGAGGCCAAACGTGCGGCTATCTTGCGTGACAAGGGCATTACAAAAAATAAGGATCATTCTGCTTCAACCACAGAGGGCAAAGCGGCACTGAACGCAGTCAAGGAAGAAGCTCAAACACTTGAAAGTCGTTTTACTGAAATCACCGATGAGCATTTGAATGACTTGGTTGCTGAAGTTCTAGCAAAAGATGCTGAAATCGAAAGACAGCAAGCTGCTGACACTATGCAATCCCCTATAGAACCCAGTTCTGAATTCGTAGGGACGGCTCCAAACCGTAGACACTCCATGCATCAGCCTTCGCCAGAAACCACAAAACACTCGCGGCGTCACAGCAGCCCTGCGACACACCGTGAAGCCCCACCAATTGATCAGGCTTCAAATGCAGAAGCCTTTACAAGAAATTCTGAGCAAGTGGGAACAAAGAAATCGAACGAGGCAAGTGCACAAACTCCTTATCAAGGAGCGATGATAGAGCTTATTGATAGTTTGGGGAAATACGGTAAGATGCGCCAGAGAAATTCATTCCTCAACATGATGCAATCACAATTTGGTGTTGATCGAAACCGAAAGGTTAAGATGGCAGCACTGATAAAACAAGAGGTAAATAGTTATCTGAATGGCTCACGCACTGAAGAATACATCAAAGGCTATCTGAAGGATGCATTGAAAGAAGACTGTGAAATAAATCAAGGCGGTTTTCTGAAAATGCAGGGAGTGCTTACAGAGCATCTGCTTAAGGCATTAAATGCCATAGAACCTAGTTTTTCGGAAAGTAATGATAACCCTTGGAACAAACAAAACCAAGAATCCTCGGAAAGTAATGATAACCCTTCGAACAAACAAAACCAAGAATCCAAAGAACCTCGGAATAAACCTAGAAAACCTTAAATCCTAGGTTGCACTGTGGTAGCATTATTGTATGTTACCACCTTGCTCAATTTATTGGTTTAGACAGGATTTAAGACTAACGGATAATCCTGCACTGCTTGCCGCATCCAAGCAAAACAACTTAATTATTGTTTATATTCTAGACGATGAAAACTCCAGTTCAAACCAGATAGGTGCTGCCAGTCGGATCTGGCTACACCACTCACTCAAAGAGCTCAATCAAAAATTAGAGAATCGTCTTGCCTGCTACTCAGGAGATCCTATCCAGATTTTTGCTGCATTAAGAGACAAATACCCAATTACTGACGTCTACTGGAATCGTTGCTACGAACCATGGCAAATACAGCGTGATTCACGACTAACAGATCTCTTACAACAACAAGGTATTTCCGTCCACGATTTTAATGGCTCACTACTCTGGGAACCCTGGGAGATCCTTAAAAAAGATGGTACCCCCTATAAGGTTTTTACCCCTTACTATCAACGTGGATGCCACACTGCTCCCCCACCGCGCATACCTCTTCAAAGAGTTAAGTTGCCTAAACTGGTGGGAATACCCAATCAAACTGTCGACAAACTGTATTTATTGCCTGAAAAAAAATGGGCCCGCCACATTGCAGACAACATCAAACCTGGCGAATTAGCGGCGCAGCACTGTTTGAAAAAATTTATACAAGAGCGTCTTATTCATTACAAAGCTCAACGAGATCATCCGGCTCAAGAACACACCTCTACACTTGCACCTCATTTGCATTTTGGTGAGCTGTCCCCACATACTGTTTGGAATGAGATCAGTACTCTTAGGCCAACCCCAAATACCGAAGCCTTTTTACGCCAACTTGGCTGGCGCGAGTTTTCCTACTATTTACTTTACCATTTTCCAGAGCTGCCCTCTAAAAATTTTCAACCTAAATTTGATCGTTTTACCTGGACAAACAATCCCAACTTTTTTCAAGCCTGGAAAACCGGTACTACTGGCTACCCACTTGTTGACGCTGGCATGCGTGAACTCTGGCAAACTGGCAATATGCACAATCGTGTTCGTATGGTCGTCGCTTCTTTTTTAATTAAAAACCTGCTAATCGATTGGCGCAAAGGTCAAGCTTGGTTCTGGGACTGTCTTTTTGATGCAGATTTAGCGAATAATAGTGCAGGCTGGCAATGGGTGGCTGGCTCGGGTGCAGATGCAGCTCCGTATTTTAGGATTTTCAATCCAACTACACAAGCTAAAAAATTCGATGCGGATGGGATCTATATACGGCAATACGTACCTGAGCTCCAAAAACTACCACTCAAATATTTATTTAGTCCTTGGGAAGCACCAGAACATATTCTACAAGAAGCGGGGATCACTCTTGGTATGACCTATCCTCACCCAATTGTGGATTTGGCATCATCACGCAAAAAGGCGTTAGAGAACTATTCACTCATCCGTTAACTGAAACATTCTTGAGAATATCAGCTAAACCTTCTTTGTAACTTGGAAATTGTAATTTAAACTTTAATGCTTTCTTAATTTTCTGATTGCAAATCAAACGATTGCCTTGGTAGAACTCGCGTCTTCGTTCTGATAACTGTGCACCATCAAAAGGTTGGCTTACTGGGATAGCTAGCTCTAATAATTCCGCTGCATAGGCATCAACAACAGGTGTCTCAATTGGCACATCATCCGCTACATTAAATATTTGACCAGGAGTTGGTGTGTGTAACGACAAATTAAGTGCTTGTGCAATATCATCCACATGGATCCGAGAGAATTTATGGCCTTTTTTCTCAATGGATACATAGTCAGATCTTTTAACTCGATCCAGTGCACTTCGACCAGGACCATATATACCTGCGAGCCGAAAAATCACAATCGGCACCTGATAGCGGTTATAAAGAAACTGCCACTGCTTCTCTGCTGCTAAACGATGCATACCCGTTGTTGTTAACTCAAGGTTATCAGATGTTTCATCGACCCATTGTCCATGATGGTTACCATAAACCGAGGTGGCTGAGAGATATCCCACCCAGTCTAATTTCTTATTGCTTTGGATCAGATCGGTATACTCTGCTAAGACAGGATCCGAACCAAGCTGATTAGGTGGTATGCAACTTAAGATAACATCAGAAGTTGAAATAAGCTCCTTAATAGTATTACCATTAAAATCAATTATATTAACTTTATCATGCATTTTATTGCTGGGCATACGAGAAGTACCCCACACATCATATTTATTAGTATTGAGGCCATTGACGAAAGCTTGGGCTGTATACCCAAAACCAAAAATACCTAGTCGCTTCTTGGGCATCATGTTGACTTAATCTTTCTTGTTAAAAAGATAGAAGGCGGTACTGATTATAATCGTTAACACTTCGAGTGAAAACGAAAACAAGGTAGCTTGGTTAATGGCATGGTTCCCAAAAATTCCAATAAGACGACCACCACTTAATCCAAGATTAATCACTATCAAAAGCAATAAGGCCTGATCTGGGGTTTTCTGACGAAAAGAAATCATGAGAAGTGTCGCTATCGCGAGCGAGAGCCCACCATACATGGCTTTAAACTCGGCTAGTGCACTTTTAGTTAGTAACTGATACCCCATCATACTTGCAAAGTATTTCGCATGGATGAAGGTTAAAAATCCCATGGTGGTATAAAAGAGAATGTTCAGGATAATCCATCCCTGACTGATGCTCATTATATCTATCTCCTAAAACATAACCCTACTAATTATAGACAATAACACAGGCACGCAACTTACCATTTGCTTACTCAGACTGACTAGACAAGAGTCCTTGCTCCTGACTTTCAAGAAGTGCCCACCTGACATCGTCCATAAGTTTAGGCTCAGCCAAAGCATCCGCCACATGATTATAATAGTGGGCTTCAGCTTCATAGCACCCTGTAATACTATTGCATCTGTCACGCCAAAAATAAAGATGTAACAATTCCGCGTGTTTTGTAATAGCTTCACTCACAACTCCAAGCAAGATAAGCTCTTCTTGAGGAACACTCGCATCCAGTTCTTCATTCAGCTCACGCATAATTGCTTGGGCAGGGATCTCATTATCTTCAATACGTCCACCAAAGGTTGCCAGGCTATCGGGAAAAGTACGCCAATGTTTAGGACGATACTGTAACAAAATCCTATTATCATGAGTCAACACAATACAACCCGTATGTTGCTGGCTATATAGTGAGACATCTGTTATCGACAAATCAACTTGTCTAATTCCTTTAACCTCTGTCATAACAACACATCAGTATTTGTATGATGACTAAACAATATTTCTCTTGAAATTTCTTCTGTCTCGGTTACTTCGTGAAGCAATTTCTCAAAATCCGCTAACTCTTTTATAAAAATGAGAATTAGGGGGAACGTTTTCTACTGTTGCTGCTTTGACGCAGATCGTAGACATAGCATGAACTCCTTCATATACCACACTAAAAATTATAGCGCCGAAAGTTTTTCAAGACAATACACTTAACTCATGGTAAATTAAGTTCTGTTTAATCCAACAATGGTGAGTAACCATGAATAAAGAACACGTGGATCTGAACTCCTTAAAACTTCTAGGGATCACCGTACGCACCAACAACAAAAATGAAATGGATCCTAAAACTTCAAAAATAGCGACTACCGCTGGAATGTATTGGAATCAAAATATTGCTAATCGTTTCACACACCGAAAAAAACCTGGTGTCACCTATGCCGTTTATACCGAGTTTGAAAGCAATGAGCATGGTGAATACACCTATTTTATTGGCGAGCTTGTCGATGATTATGATGACCAAAGCAATTTGGACTTTACAAAATTGACTATACCAACCAGCCGCTATCAAAAATTCACAACCGCTTCCGGCCAAATGCCCAACATTGTGATTAGCGCTTGGCAAGAAATTTGGCAAATGGAGTCTGCTGATTTCGGTGGTACGCGTAAATACATTGCAGACTTCGAGGTATACGATCAAAGAGCAAGTGATTTAAACAATGCGGTTGTCGATATATTCATCGGAATTGAATAAATTCCGACCTCTTTTGTCTCTCAGTGTGTCCGATAATCCTATTTTTCAATAACTGCTACAGCAGTTGCAAATTCACCACGTTCACCAGTTTGAAATTTGTAACTAAACTTTTGATTTGCTACTAATTTTTTATACCCACTTGATTCTACTTCTGAAAAGCGCACAAAGATTTCTTTGTCTTGCTCGCCTTCAGCATCATATGTAACAAACTACTCAAAAGAAATTTTTACCTATCTTAATTATAAATGTAAATATAAATATTCAAATAGGCTGCAAAAGTTAACCATATCACATAAGGTATAATCAATATAAAGAGTAACTTATATTTTTTTCTTGAAACCCAACAAAAAAAAAGGGTTATCACTAAAATCATGATTATATCTAGACAAGCGATAGCAATTAGCTTTTGACGAAAAAATAACGGTGACCAAAGCCAATTTAAAATCAACTGTAATACAAATGCTTTTTTTAATAATTTAAGAACTTCATTTTTATCTCTGCTGAGCCAAAGTAAACTGCCAACTATGCCAAGCATGAAATACAACGCGGTCCAAACAACTGCAAACCAAATCCCAGGTGGCGTCAACGGTGATTTACGCAAAGCAATATACCACAGGTTATTTTCTGGTTGACTTAGAAGCCCTATAAATAATGAAACTACTTGAAGAGCGCCTACCCAAGCAAAAACAACGAGTAATTTCCGCCTACCAAATGTCACTTTTGTAAATTCCTATAAAGAAAAAAACTAATACCAAAACTTAAAATTTCTATTAGTAAATAATAGGTAGTGGTTCGATCCAAATTACGAGTTCCAATGACACCTATCGATCTCCCTAGAAAAAAGCATAGATAAAGAATAGTGAAGAAAACCATGAGATCCTGAAAACGTCCCTCGCAATACAAGTAAACGCTGTAGAGGGTTATACAAAGTGACACCCCTCCATACATAGCTTTAAACTCAGCAACAGCACCTCCAGTAAGTAGTTGGTAACCTATCATTTTTGCTATAGCGGTAGGACGCAACCAACTTGCCATAGCCAACCATAAATAAAAGATGGCATTAATAATAATCCAAAATTTTACTAACATGCTATATCTAATACTCCGTACTTGTATCTAAACAGGTGTGTAATATACTATGGCGCTTGGAATTTAAAAAGGAAATAATGCCGTTGTCGAAAAACTTAGCAAGATCCCTAATTTCATGGTTTGATTCTAAATATTTAGGGGTTTCGTCAAAACCATCCCTTACCATAGCAATTCGCTCAGTACCCTTTGTCCTGACGCATCTTTTGTGCTTCGGTGTATTTTTCGTAGGCTTCAGCTACACTGCCTTGACCATTGCATTGATTAGCTACCTCGTGAGAATGTTTGCAATTACAGCATTTTACCATAGATATTTTTCACATCGCTCTTTTAAAACTTCGCGAGCCGTGCAGCTCATTTTTGCAGTTGCAGGAATGGCTGCAGCACAAAGAGGACCACTCTGGTGGAGTTCACATCATAGGAAGCATCACAAATATTCTGATCAAGAAAACGATGTGCACTCACCTTTTCAGCACGGCTTTTTCAAAAGCCACTTTTCTTGGTTTTTTAGTTCAACTAATTTTGAAACAGACGATACATTTATTACTGATCTAAACGGCTATCCTGAATTACGCTTTCTAAATCGGTTTGATTCCTTTATTCCTATATTCTATGGCCTATTTCTCTATATTCTTGGCGCAGCTTTACAATATTATGGTTTTAAAACAACAGGGGCTCAAGCACTGATCTGGGGATACTTTGTTTCAACCGTATTACTTTATCACGCGACTTTTTCCATCAATTCAATTGCTCATGTTTATGGCAAAAGAAACTTTGAAACAAAAGATCATAGCAAAAACAATTTCATTTTATCCCTCATTACCTTAGGCGAAGGTTGGCATAATAATCACCACTTCTGGCCAAGCTCCGCACGTCATGGGCTCATGTTAAAAGAAATTGATATAACTTTCTACATACTTAAGCTTATGGAAAAGTGTCGGTTAATTTCGGATTTACGTCTACCACCTACGGATATTATCAATGAAGCTAGAATCTATTAAAAGCAAGATTGTTTGGATAACAGGCAGTTCTTCAGGCATAGGCCTGGCGCTCACAAAAATTATGCTAGCAAATGGAGCTACGGTTATCGCAAGCAGCCGTCATCTTGAGGCCCTGTCAGTACTGAAAAAACAGTATGGTAACCATCTTGAATTAGTGCCAATGGACGTCGTCAACTACGACTCTGTAAACGATGGGATGACCCAAATCAGCCAGAAATATCAAAAGATTGACATCGCCATACTTAATGCAGGTAACTGCCACTATATGGACGCAACTTCATTTAAAGTCTCAGAGCTAAACAAAAATTTTGACGTTAACTTTTTTGGACTCGCTAATTGCATTGAGGCTTGTTTACCTCTTCTTTCAAAAGCTAAATGTCCCCAACTCGTTGGTATGAGTAGCGCTGTTGCTTACCTACCTCTACCTCGAGCAGAAGGCTACGGAGCCGCTAAAGCTGCAACCTACTATTTGCTAAAGACTCTTCAGTGCTCTTTATCTCGAAGGAACATTTTTGTAAGTATTATCTGTCCAGGATTTGTTAAAACCCCCCTAACTGATTGCAATGATTTTGAAATGCCTTTTTTAATATCAGCAGAGGCTGCAGCACAAAAAATTACGCGCGGAATTCTTAAAAGAAATCGAGAAATAGCTTTCCCCTCAGCGCTGATTATTTTATTCAAATTAATAAATATTCTACCAAATAAATTAAGAATATTTTTAATTGCAAAATTTGTAGCAAGACAGTGAAAATTGCAATAATCGGCAGTGGCATATCAGGTCTTACGGCTGCTTATTTTCTAAATAAAAGGCATGAAGTTACTCTCTTCGAAGCAAACGATTGCATTGGTGGACACACTAATACTTATGCAGTCCACACAAAAGATGCACACTTAAATATTGATACTGGGTTTATTGTTTTCAACAAAAAAACTTATCCAAACTTTACTTGGCTTCTAGAAAAGCTTCAAGTGCCCATACAAAAAACAAGCATGAGTTTCAGTGTTAAAAATCAAATGAAACACCTGGAATACAGTGCTACGTCACTCAATAGCCTATTTTCACAAAGAAAAAACTTACTTAACATAAGTTTTATGCATATGTTGTTAGAAATAAAAAAGTTTAATCAGGCTGCCAAAAGAAATGCAACTCATGAAATATCAGATATAACTTTGTCTGAATTTATCTCAGACCTAAATCTTTCCGATTACGCAATAGAAAACTATGTCCTCCCAATGACTAGAGCAATATGGTCGAGTGATTTTTCTGATGCCCTACAAATGCCTGCAAAGTTCTTATGTGCATTCTTTGACAATCATGGAATGCTTGATCTCTACAATCGTCCAGATTGGTATAGCATAATTGACGGCTCAAAAAATTATATTGACAAGCTTGTCAAAACACTCCGCATTCAGCCCAGGATCGGCACCCCTGTTTTATCTGTAGAACGGTTCCCAGAAAATATTGTAATCCACACTCGAAACTCTGTTGAAAGTTTTGATAAAGTCGTTATTGCAACACACAGTGATCAAGCTCTAAAAATACTAAAAAAAGCTTCACCAGAAGAACTGTCTATTCTCAATGCTATTCCCTATCAGAAAAATGACGTCTGTCTGCATACAGATACAACACTACTGCCGACAAAAAAAATGGCCTGGGCAAGCTGGAACTATCAGGTAAACAGTGATGCAAAAAAGTGTACATTAACTTATAACATGAACATCTTACAAAAACTGCAATCGGAAAAAACCTACTGCGTCAGCTTAAATCAAAACCACACCATAAATCCATGTAAAATTATTAAGAAATTTTGCTACTCTCATCCTGTTTTTACTACAGCAGGAATTTTGGCGCAAAAAAAAATAAAACTTATTAACGGATACAACAACACTCTATTTTGCGGCGCATATTGGAAAAACGGTTTTCATGAAGATGGCATGGTCAGTGGGATCAAGGTTGTTGAAGAACTTGACAAGGAGCTGATATGCGAAACGCCATATATCAAGGCTTTGTAACACATAAGAGATATAGGGATGGACTCCACCAGTTTCGCTATCCGATGAAAATGTTTTTACTTAACCTTGAAAAGATATCAGATCTCAACAAGCTTTCACCATTCACATCAACCGAACGCTTTAATTTTTTATCTTTTAAAAGAAAAAATTATCTTGATATTGATTCAATAAAAGCTCATATCCAGAGAATCGATTCTGACTTTAATCTCCAAAAAACTTTCATTTTAACTCACCTAGGTCATCTTGGCTTATGTTATAATCCAGTGAGTTTTTATTTTTGCACTGACAAAAAGCACGTGCACCCCATGTATATTCTTGCAGAGATTACTAATACACCATGGGGTGAAAAACATGTTTATTGTTTCAAGGCGAGTGGCACAGAAAAAACTAATCTTGAATTAATTAAAAGTTTTCATATCTCACCTTTTATGCCTATGGCTCTCATTTACAAGTGGGAATTTTCAGTAAAAAAAAATAAAATTGATATTGTGATGCACAGTTTTTCGGGTGATCAAAAAATATTTTCGGCGAATCTTCATTTGGAGGAAACTCCCCTGACCGCACATAGTATCACCCAGTACTTACTGAGCCACGGCATTGCCCCACACCTTATTTTGATACGAATATATTGGAATGCTCTAAAGCTTTGGTTAAAGAAGGCAAAATTTTATAAACATCCTAGGGGAATTAATGAAAATTCTGACACGTAATATTTCAAGCTCACTAAATTTTTATCGCTCAATCGTCTTAAGTAAGATATCAATCATCTCTGATGGATATTTAGATATTCGTGAGATAGATGGCAACTCTATATGTTACGGGAAAACTACAAGCAAGCTGAAAGCTACAATTACAGTAAAATCTAACCAGTTTTTTAAGCGAGTGTTTTGGTCTGGCAGCTTAGGTTTTGCCGATTCTTACATATTAAATGAATGGGAGACGGATAATTTAACTGTTCTGTTGAGGCTGCTCTCATTAAACTTAGATATCGTGGACAAATCTGATAACACTTGGCCCAACTACTTTTCGCGAAAACTATTTAAACTGGTTCACTTTTTCAATAAGAATACACTTTATGGCTCCAAAAGAAATATTTCCAAACATTACGACCTTGGTAACAACTTCTTTCAACTCTTCTTAGATAAGAGAATGATGTATTCTGCCGCAAAATTTAACAACCCTCATGATACATTAGACCAGGCAGCTGAAAATAAGCTTGCTATCATATGTGAAAAGCTAGAAATCAAATCGACCGATCACATTTTAGAGATAGGCACTGGCTGGGGTGGCTTCGCTATCTATGCGGCGAAAAAATACAAGTGCCACATTACCACAACCACTATATCCCAAGCGCAATACGATTATACACAAAAGCAAATTTCGGATCTTGGGCTTCAAAAGCATATAACTCTGCTACTCCAAGACTATAGAAAGCTGCAAGGGCAATACGACAAACTGGTTTCAATTGAAATGATTGAGGCAGTAGGACATCACTATTTAAATAACTATTTTCAGCAATGCAATAAGCTTTTAAAAAATAATGGCTTATTCGTCTTGCAAGCAATAACTATAGAGGAATGCCGTTATCATAGTGCACGAGATAGTGTCGATTTTATCAAGGCAAATATTTTTCCTGGCTGCTGCATCCCTGCCACAGGACAAATTTTTAAAAGAATTGCCCAACACACTAATTTAAACATTTTAAGCATCGAGGATCTGACACTAGACTATGCGAAAACATTGCAGTTATGGGCTGAAAAATTTAACAGTGCAAAACAAGAAATGTATCGCCAGAAATTTGACGAGTTTTTTATTCGAAAATGGCAATATTACTTTAGCTACTGCGAAGCGGCTTTCCTAGAAAGAAAGATTTTTGATCTCCAGTTAACTTTTACCAAGCCAGGATATAGAAGTGAAGCCTACAATAATTACTAAGGGTCTTAATTTCTTCTTATTTCAAGTTGCTTGGTTTGCTGCAATTTTTTTACATAATAATCTTGGAGCTATTATTTGTTTTGCAATAACCATTATTAGCTTTTTCTTTCTAACAAACTTTTCTACACGCAAAGCCTTCGTGAATATAATTATCAGTTTGTTTGGCTTCATTAATGATTTGCTCATCACAAAAATGAACATTATTTCAACAGACTCTTTTCCCTTTTGGCTAGCCGCTGTTTGGCTTGTTTTTGTTTCTACATTTGACAGCAGCTTGTCTTGGCTAAGACAAAAAAATGTTTTTTTTATAGCTATCATTGGAGGAATCGGAGGCGCACTAAGCTATTACTCTGGGGCTAGGCTGGGGGCAATAAACTACCAACTGACATCTGTGCATATGTTTGTGTTCTTTTTTGCCAACTGGTTTTTCTTGTTTCCTATTCTTTATATACTTCACCAGCGACTGACTTTAAAAATCGCTTGAATCGTTAACTATCTTGAGCTGAGCCTTCAATTCGAGTAAAAATAAAATATCTTAGTTAAGTAGCATGGACACCAAAAATTCCAAAAGACGACCACCACTTAATATAGCGAATCATATAATTTTCTTAGCGTGAACTTTACAGCCTTTAATCTTACCCTTAGCTAAATATCTAAAAACTGTGCTTTCAACTGAGTAATGTACTGCCACATATGAACGAACAGTACCAATATCAATTTTACCAATACAATCACCCGCTATACCCGCATCTTTAGTTAATGCACCTAATATGTCTCCGGCTCTTACTTTATTTTTACGCCCGGCATTCAAACAAAAAGTTATCATGGGAGGCCGCTCAATTTTGCTTGAACTGACGTTTAAATCAGAATCTTTACCCCAACAAATTGGTTTGTTTGAATTATCTTCGATAGTACACAAACGTTGCCCATCACTAGGGGTTGTTATGCTAATAGCCAACCCATTACTTCCAGCACGACCCGTACGACCAATACGATGTATGTGGGTTTCATAATCAAAGGCCAAATCTAAATTGATAACAACCGGAAGCTCTTTAATATCTAGACCACGTGCTGCAACATCAGTTGCAACTAAGATGGAGCAACTATGGTTTTTGAACCTAATAATTGCTCCATCTCTTTCTGCCTGCTCTAGATCACCATTTAAGGTTGTAGAGCTAAACCCTTCTTTATTAAGATAGGTATTTGCAGTATCTGTTTGCTGCTTTGTGTTACAAAAAACAAGAGTTGATATTGGCTTTAAATCCAGCAGCAATGACTTTAACAAGGAAAGCTTTTTTTCTTCGCTTCTAACTTCATAGAATTTTTGTTTAATATCTATTTCTGAATGCTCATCTTGTACAATTACTTTTTTCGGTGACTGCATAAACTGTGTTGCTATCTTATGGATTTCCGCAGGAAATGTGGCTGAAAACAAGAGTGTTTGTCGTTTTTCTGGGCAATACTTCATTATGCTGCTTATTTCGTCAAGGAAACCCATGTCTAGCATTCGGTCTGCTTCATCTAGTACCACTGTTTTTAATTGAGTTGGTGATAATGATTCTATGGTTAAATGTTTCAGAACGCGCCCTGGGGTACCAACTACAATATGAGGACTGTGTTTCATAGACTCAAGTTGGACTCTTATTGGTATTCCACCAGATAAATTAAGTATTTTAATATTTGCTATAGATCGCGCTAGCGCTCGGAGTGAGGTGCACACTTGTTCGGCGAGTTCACGCGTAGGGCATAGAATCAATGCCTGTACCTCGTATTTATCAATATCAAGACCATTTAAGACGGAAAGACCAAAAGCCGCTGTTTTGCCACTGCCTGTTTTGGCTTGAGCGATAACATCTTCCCCTTTTAACATAAGTGGAAGACTTTCGGCCTGTATAGGCATCATGAGCTTGTACCCTAACGTAGCTAAGTTATCTATTAAAGCACTCTTTAGAACTACGCTTGAAAAGGGTTGAGTAGGCAACAAAGTATCTGTTTTAGTAGCTTGCATGACGCTTTATCACTCTAGTTCTCAAATGGAAAAGCATAATAACATTTGCTAGGTAAGATAGATACCTTTACTGTATTTAAACACTTTTGTAATTCTAATATATTTTCTAGAAGTACCCCGGAAATGCACCCCAAAAAATTATTGATTATAGTGAGATGTCTTAGGATAGACATCTCATGGCTGTAGATGTAACTACACCCTTTAATGATCTTCCCAGCTTGCCACCAAAGCAGGAACTTGAGACAAAAGAAATTTTAAAATAATGTATCCAGGCACGCGCGTCCCTAGCAGAATTACATAAAGCTACGCAGATGCTACCTAATCCGGTTGTTCTAATTAACAATTTGCCGCTGCTAGAGGCACAGGCGAGTTCAGAGATAGAAAATATAGTTACAACTACAGATAGGTTATTCCAGTATGCGAATCTTGAATCTTCACTCCAAATAGATTCCGCTACGAAGGAGGTATTACGCTATAGAACTGCTTTAAGGAATGGCTACGAAACCATTAAAAGTCGTCCTTCCAATACTATTTTAGCCGAGAAGTTGTGTACAACTTTGCGAGGTGTAATGATGGAAGTACGAAAAGTGCCAGGTACAGCATTATGCAATCAAGCAACTGGTGAGATTATATATACGCCACCAGTAGGCGAGAATCTTTTAAGAGAAAAGTTACACAATTGGGAACAATTTTTACATAGTAATGATGATATTGATCCACTAATCAAAATGGCAGTAGGACACTATCAATTTGAAGCTATTCATCCATTTCTTGAGGGTAATGGTAGAACTGGAAGGATTCTCAATATACTATATCTTATTGAAAAAAATTTATTAACAATACCAATCTTGTATTTAAGCAGATTCATTATTCAAAACAAAGATGCTTATTATAAACATTTGTTGAATGTTACTTTAAATGAGGATTGGAGTTCTTGGGTAATTTTCATACTTAAGGGTATAGAAAGCACTTCTAAATGGACAAGTGATAAAGTGCAATGCATAATTAATCTGATGGAAGAAACTAGAGAATATGTTAAGGATAAACTGCCTAAAATTTATTCTAGCGAACTAGTGGATCTCCTGTTCGCTCAGCCATATTGCAGAATTCATAACGTTGTTGATGAAGGCATTGTAAAGAGGCAGACAGCATCTGAGTATTTAAAAAAACTTATTGATATAAATGTTTTAAAAGAACAAAAAGCAGGCAAGGAAAAAATATTTGTAAACCCAAGATTTATGGGGATTTTGTTAAACGATACAAATAATTATGCATCGTTTAAATAACAAATACGTTATATAAATATTAGCTGACCAGCTGGTGGAGGCGGCGGGAATCGAACTATGTCCTAGAAACCTTGTATAGCAATGGCTTTTCATTGTATCTATAAATTGTTGCCCCCCCATTTTATTCGGATGTTACCGGACTCATACCATTCAAAATTATGTCATTTGGTAAATGCCAACTCTACTGCTACATGCAGTTCCATATTTAGTTTTATGCTTACGAAGCTTCGCGTTTTTTTTTGAATGTCTGAAAATTTTGCTACACACTGGGCATCTATATATGTAAGTGGGCCCTTTGCCCAGAGGTATATCTCTCTTCCTTGTAATATATTGTTTCGAGCTACTTTTTGATACAACGGCTTGTACTGGTAGGTAACCACTTGGAGTAAGCTGTATTTCATATCGTGGTGTAAAAACACGATTAGTTACTTTAGCGCCTTTGATGCGGTCAATCCTATATGATCGATCAGCATCCTTTTCAACATTTATTGATTTAAGTATAATATTTCCGTCTTTAGCGGCAACTAATACATATGGTTCTATTAATCTCTGGTTTTGTCGGCCATTCTCATCTGTATAATCAAGCTCAACGCACAGGTGATTTGAAGCAGCGAATCTTATTACCTCAATGAAAGATGAAGCCAATGCAGGAATTCGCAACCCACCAATTGGTCCTCTCATTATACTCTCGCCCGCGGCTCCCGGATAATTAGGCAGATGCATTCTATTGTCAGTATTGCTTGTTAACCATTCAAAGAATTCTGATAATGCTTGCCAAAAATATTCTAAAGACGGCAGTTGTGGTAATTGATGTGATAACATATCTGACCATTCCGCTGACAAGCGTTCTTTAAACGGCATTAAAGACTCCAGTGTAGGAAGGGGAATACCTTTGAAATCACATTTTTGCGAGACAACATCTCGTATTACTGCTGGATTTGATGGGAATTCTGTATTCCTAAATAGATTGATGACATCATAAAGATCCCTAGGACGAGTACGCTCAGCAAGTGCACGTGTCTTTTCACCAAAAATTTCCTCATATGAATAGCAAAGCGCTTGTATTCCATTATCAGGGTAATCCGAGTAAGCATGTGATACTGTACGTACTACTGGAGGCAAAACGATTTTTTCGTTTAATGTAAGATCGATTTTAATGCGTGGTAAAGAACGATTACGTGGAGCAATAGGTCCTCTATAAGAAATTTTACCTTCACAAGCTGTTTTATTTTGTTTATTTGTATAAATATCGAAACTTATTAAGTCTTTTGGTAATTCTATACCAGTTTTTTCTTGCAACCAATCGCTGATAGTTGCAAATCTTTCAGATAGGAACTCCATATTTAGATGTTGCTCATTCACTATAGTAAAGTCTAAGTCTTCAGAAAAACGATAAGTCTCGAACCAGCATTTTTTTAAACAAGTACCACCTTTAAATATCCATTCCTTTGAAATGATTGGATCATTATATATTCCAGCTAAAATCCAACCTAAAACGTAATCTTTTTCTACAACATCAGGTCGTAAACCAAAAGTGTTTGCTGCGGCAATTAATGCTCTACTTTCAATCATTTAACTATTTCCTGTTGCCAGAATGTTGGAATTCGTAATTTCCAGCGTTTTACTACATGCGGGCATGATAACGTAGGGTCAAGTTTGGCTAGTCCAGCAGAGAGTCTATTTTGGCACATATCAATTAATTGTGAATACTGAGGTAGATTTTTTTCCATAACAAACCCCAAGCGTTTAAACACAGCGCCGTTACCCAGTTTTTCAGCCATATCGAATAGATCTTCCCACTTTCCCATGTTGGTAGTGAAAAAATTATTTAGACATTCTGTTACATGTGTTATTCCACCTCCAATACGCGGATCATCTATCATATCTATAATGGTGCGCTCGGGTGTTGAGACTTGAACCTTAATAGTACCGCGCCACACAGACTTAGTTCCAAATAATTTGATCGCAGGAATATGTTTCAGTACAAATGGTATTTCCTGAATATTTATTTCTGTTTTCTTAACTGATTTTGTTGTGAATATACAAATTGAACGAAATATTTGTTCGGTCAAACCCCAATGCTCTGCTGCACTCCATCCTGCTACATATGAATCTCCGAACATCTTTGGGATCAATACCCATGGATCTTCCAGTACTTGTCCTGCCCCTTCTACATCCAAAGGTATGGGTATATACACCCCCCGCTTTAACCGCTTGATCCAACCCTGCCTCGCCCATTGCGATAGTGTTTTTGCTGCTTCGCTACGGCTCATACCAAGCGTTGTGATTACATCATCTATCCCAATGAATGTACTTGTTTGTTGTAATACAGCTGTTAGACGTGGTCTTCCGCGTGGCATGGGCTCTATTGTTCTATCCATGGTATAGCTAAGCTCCGCTAATTCGTGTTAAATGGTATTTATAGAATTTACAGTGTACCAAAATATTTCAAATAAAGCAATTTTGCTGGTTGGTGAAAAGTATACAGCCCGCATATGATGGATTTGTGTTGTAAGTTGAAATACTTATGGAGGCGGAGGGAATCGAAGGAAGCGTGAAATATGCCATACTACAAGGCGCTATATTTAAAATATGAAAAGTTGCCCCAATTATACTTTGATATGGTTGTGCAGCTCTTACCCCTATACAATCCTACTTTAATTGCCTATTGAAAACACATTATTTATCGTATTTATCTCTTATCGTTTGTAACAAATCTTCTTTAGAGTTGCTCTGAAAAGAAGGCACATCTAAAACGCCTATACTATTAACATAAAAATTCCAGTAAGGACCTTTTTGCTCATAGTGTCCAATCTTTTTTTCATCTTTATACACATGAATAGTCCCTGGAAACGAGAGACTGGGCTTAAATTCCAACATATGCTACCCCTACATCTACTTAAAGATTATAGCATCCGACTTAATCCTTGACAGTACAATATCAAAACCTTGGTATGTTAGTCGATAAACAACAGTTGGTTCAGGAGATAACGCAGCCCCAGTTATAGATGTTAAGCTTCTACAGAGATTTATGTTAGGAGCAATTACGATTGCAGTTATTGTGTTGTCTACATTGCTCTGTATATTTTCAGAACATAAGAGTTCACAAGAAAAACTTGATGCACTGAGTTTAATAAAATACGTGGATTGCATTCTTAGTTCTTGTGACTCATGGAATGCATTAATACAAAAATTGAAAAATGATGGATCTATAGAACAAAAAAATACAAATTTCGAAGCCAACTGAAGCAATACAACACTTCCAGACTTCTGCTTTATTGCATCCAAGAGAGGGAACGGTTATTCATTAGCTATTCTTTCGTCCGTTAACAAGGGCAATAAAGATTTGTTTTGGATTTATATTAATCGCATCCGATCCTGATTCAAGCTGGTTTATATCTATTAAATGATAGCGATAAGCCCCTCTAAAACAGTGGTTTTGAAAAGAGAGTTTAAACAATGAGAAAACACAATGCTAACAACGAACGTATTAAACGAAAATACTTAGTATTTTTAAAGCAAGCAAAGGGGCAAAATGAGGCTACTATTGATGCAGTGGCTAAAGCAATTGCTCGTTTCGAAAACTATAATCAGTACAAGCATTTTAAGTTGTTCCACTATGAACAAGCTATTGGTTTTAAAAAATACTTGGGTAAACTAAAGCACCATGTCACAGGTCAGCCACTAAGTTTGTCTACCTTGAATGGCACGGTTAAACATTTAAAAGCATTTATTGAATGGCTGTCACAAGAACCTGGCTATAAATCTCGCATTAAGTATTCTGATGCACAATATTTTAATTTGTCAGAAAAAGATACGCGTATTGCTAAGGCTAAACGGCAGCAGCCTGTTGCAACAATAGAGCAAATACAACATGTCTTGAAAGTGATGCCTAGTAATACCTCCGTTGAAAGACGTGACAGAGCGTTAATTGCCTTCACACTACTAACTGGTGCGAGAGATAGCGCAATCGCCTCTATGAAGATAAAACATGTAGATTTTAATGCAGATACCATCTATCAAGATGCTAGGGAAGTTAACACCAAGTTTAGTAAAACATTTATTACGTGCTTTTTTCCTGTAGGTGATGATGTTCGTACAATTGTTTTTGATTGGGTAACTTATTTAAAAGAAGAGTGCTTGATGGGTAATGATGACCCACTATTTCCAAAAACAAAAATGAGTCAGGATGAGGATAACGATTTTAAGGTTAATGGGTTAACTAAAGAGCATTGGGCTAGTGCTGCGGCAATACGTAAGATTTTTAAGTCTGCTTTTACATTGGCAGGAATGCCGAATTTTAACCCTCATAGTTTTCGCAACACATTAGCGGCTTTAGGTGAAAGCTTGTGTCAATCCGCAGAGGAGTTTAAAGCATGGAGCCAAAATTTGGGTCACGAGGGGGTGCTGACTACATTTTACAGCTATGGGGAAGTTCAAGAGAATAGGCAGATAGATATTTTTAAGCAGTTTAAAGAACCTCGTACTAATAAAATGGACTCTAGTGGAGTGGCTGAATTGGCAAAAGCACTGGCTAGAGAGATGAAGAGTCATAACCCTTAGTCACAAATTTGCTACAGTATCCATTTATTCAAATTTGGGACCCATTGTGTTAGTTTTGCGTTAGGTTGTTTTTTGTCATCCATGATATGTTTGTCATAAATAAAAACACGTCTATAGATTCTTGGTGCTATACCAATAAACGGATTCATTACAATTTTATCATTACAAGAGCATGAAAGACTCAGAGCAATTTCACTTCCGTACAAATCGGTGGTTAGACTTTTTGGATAAGGCTCTATGAAGATAATTTTAGAGATCCCAGATGCGATTATGTATCTTGAACATAAATGGCAAGGAAATACAGTTACATACATTGTGGCACCTTGTATAGAAATACCCAATTTAGCTGCTTCTGAAATTGCTGATACTTCACCATGTATAGATCTACCAAATTCAATTAAATTCATGATTCTGGTCCCTTTAAAAATGTCTTTATTTGAACCAATAAATTCAAGTAATTTCTGTTCATCTAACTGGGATTCTAGAAATTTTTTTGTCTTGGCACTAATGTCTTGAACACTTGAAAGTGCCCCAAGAAACTCTTGAATTATTTGATTTCTATACTCATAACTAGAATCTATGCCATATACAAAATCCCTATGGTCAGGATCATCATTTTCCCAGTATGTTCCACCAAATGCTTTGGGTGCTTCATTACATCCTAGTGCTAATACTGAGCCAGAGGAGTCAAGGATGGCCGCACCGACTTGTCTAGAAAGATCTCTTGATCTTAGTGCTGCGCCTTCTGCCAAAAACATCCCAAACTCATCAATGGTTGGCGATAAATGCGGATAACAAAAAATAGCTTTCACTATTCTGGATACCTGCGTAGATATAGTGCTTTTTTTTGAAGCATCTATAAAAAAATCTGCCAAAACGAACGAATCCCTAACATTTTGCCCATTTGGTTTTAGTGAATCCTTTTCGTCTCTTTCAATAAGTTTTTGAGTGTCTGATTGGCTTATTGTTTTTTTATTGAGAAACTGAATTCGGTTTTCCAAAGTATCAAATACACTTAAAATAAACGTTGGTATCTTTTTTTCTTTTGAAAATGTGTCTCGCAAATAGTCGCATTCCTCAGGTGTTTTTAATTGGTGTATTAAATGAATCCCATTTTTTATATTTTTGCAAACCTCTCTGGCTAAAATATTATTTCCTTTATTTTGCCGCTTTGTATCACCAATATTCATTCGTTTTTCATATTTATTATAGCCAGTCGTGTTTTTAGTGCTGTTGAATTCTTTTAAATCAGTAACTTTATCTACCGTTAATTCTACATTTAAGTGAAGTTTATCAATCTCTTCTTTAAGACAATGTTCAATATGATTTATATCCACACCTATGGGGGCAGTGATACCTATACAAATCGAATATTTATTCTTAGTGACTTTTGATTTTTTCCTGGCCATGCCTTAATCTCTATGAATCATATTGGTTAATATATCGGCCTTCTTGAAAAATACTAAAAGGGTGCATTTACACGATATATTTGCCCCTATTTTGCTTAGAGTATATAGGTAGCAGGAATGAGCGTTCAGAAACCCCTTAGATTGTGTTAATGATAACTATCCAATCAACCTAAAGCTCGGCGAGAGATTGATTAACAGTGATAGATAAAATAAAGCTTGGATAAGTAGACCTATGACATATACAAAATGGACAAATGAAAAGCTAATTGAAAAAGGCAGAAAATATCAAACAAAACAGGAGTTTCGTGTTAAGAGCAGCGCAGCTTTCGCGGCAGCAAAATACCGAGGTATTATAGAAAAAATTTGTTCTCA
This sequence comes from uncultured Legionellaceae bacterium, assembly GCA_964351705.1. Lineage (GTDB taxonomy): Bacteria > Pseudomonadota > Gammaproteobacteria > UBA6186 > Azoamicaceae > CADEGZ01. The sequence continues at coordinate 42,823 of CAYGPC010000010.1, read as the reverse complement.
TATGACCCCAGCCCGCGTGTCTTGGTCTGATGAAATGTTGGCGACTGAAGCAAAGAGATATCAATCTAAATACGACTTCAAGAAAGGTTCTAACGGAGCATATCAAGCAGCCCTTAACCGAGGGCTTTTAGATCAAATTTGTACTTATATGGATACTCTACATCCAAAATGGACAGATGAAAAAATAAGAGATGAAGCCTCTAAATTTAAAATGAAATCAGAATTTCGTGCCAATAGCCATGGTGCTTACAAAGCCGCATGGAAACGCGGAATTTTAGATGATGTCTGTACTCACATGATCGATTTGAAGACCGCCTGGACATATGAAATGCTCTTAGCAGAGGCAAAGGAATACACCACAAGAAGTGACTTTGCCTCTCATAGTAATGCTTATCAAATAGCGTCAAAACGGGGAATTTTAGATGAGATATGCTTACATATGGAAGTACATTATATTAAATGGTCTGATGAAATGATTTTTGAAGAAGCAGCTAAGTTTCAATCACGAAGTCAATTTAAAGAATCAAGTCCTTTAGCATATGTAGCCGCCCAAAGAAGGAATATTTTGGATAAGGCATGTGATCATATGGAATTCAAAATCACATACTGGTCAAATGAAGAGATAGCTCAAGAGGCTCAAAAGTATGAAACTAGAAATGAATTCCAAATGAATTCTACGGCCTATGGAATAGCACACAAACGAGGTATTTTAGATGAAGTTTGCTCTCATATGACATACACAGAAAGAGTGAACTGGACACCGAAACTATTGGCTAAGGAAGCATTAAAATATTCAACTAGAAGAGACTTTTATAGAAATAATAACAATGCATATGTAGCAGCCAGACGATTTGGAATTTTAGATGAAATTACAGAACACTTAGAGTATTTAGATACATACAATACGAGGGACGTGGTTTATCTGTGGCATGCGGAGGGTGATATATATAAAGTCGGCATAACAAGCGAAAATCTTGGTGATCAAAGAATTTATGACGTTGCCAAAGATGCTGGATTCATCCCTGAGCTGATTATGTTAGAAAATGTAGGTACTATAATGGCTAAGAGAATTGAAAGCAAAATTCTTAAGCTTGGTGAACCTGTATCATTTAGAAGCAGCTTTCCTGGTTCTAGCGAATTTAGACATTTTTCATCAACAGACTTAGATAAAGCAATTAAACTTATCAAAGCTGGCAATTGAACGTTTGAGTGAAAAATTGATTCATGTAGTCTATACATTACACCATCAATTAACAACCAATCTAAGTGCTCGTTTCTCAAAAAGATTCATGCTACCAGTAGCTGCCTGCACAATGTGGTTGCTCCACCACTCCATAACAGGTTTGCGTCTGGCTAGATAATTTGCACGATTGTAGGCATTACGCACTTCGTCCTTACCAGTATGAGCTAAGGCAGCCTCTATCACGTCGAAGTCAAAGCCCTGTTCATTCAACGTGGTACTGGCCAATGCTCTAAAGCCATGGGAGACTAACTTGCCAGCATAACCCATACGTTTAAGTGCCATGTTGGCGGTACTTGAGTTGATATGAGTACGTGCATTACGATCTGCTGGAAACACATACTCCCTATGTCCACTTATAGGTTTCATAACCTCAAGTAGTGCAAGACATTGGTCAGTTAAAGGTACTATATGTTCCTTCTTATTTTTCATACGTTCAGCAGGAATTGTCCAAAGTTTATTTTCAAAATCGATTTCTTCCCAGCGGGCGCCAGCGGCTTCATTAGGCCTAACCATAGTATGTAGTTGCCATTCTATTAAGCAACGAGTTGTACGTTTAATGCTTGCATTCATGATTGAATTTATTAACTCAGGTAATTGACCTGGCTTGAGTGTTGGTAGATGTTGTTTAGTTGGAGCTTGAAACGCTTTGCTGATCCCTGATAATGGATTAGCATTAAGTATACCTGTGTTGACAGCAAATATCATGATTTCATTAAGTCTCTGGCAAAGACGTTTGACTGTTTCAAGACTACCTTTTGCTGCAATAGGTTTGATGATATCTATAGTTTTTACTGCTGTAATTTTATGGATCGGTAGTTTTCCGAGGCTGGGAAATATATGTATCTCAAGAGAACGCCAGGTGTCGTTAGCGTGGTTGCTTGATACACTAGATTTTTTAACTTCTAGCCACTGTGCTGCGATGTGTTCAAGTGTGTTTGCGTGTTCCAGTTTTTTCTTAAAATCATTTTCATCGCGGTATTCTTTAGGGTCTACTCCTTTAGCTAGTAACTCTCTAGCAAATTTGCGCTTGTTTCGAGCGTTAGCGAGAGATACTTCAGGATAGCTACCAAAACTTAGACAGGTTCGTACTTTTGTGAATGGGCGGTAATAATCAAACAGCCAAAGTTTGGATCCATTTGGTTTTACTCTAAGCTGTAAGCCCTCACCATCTGATAGAGAGTAGACCTTTTCTTTAGGCTTTGCCTGTTTAACTTCTGTATTGGTTAAGGGTTTTGTGATTCTAGCCATTATAGTAGTACCGTAATTCGAGTATCAGTTATGGTACCACTAACAGTACTACTAAAGAAGTAGGATTTTATGAAATCTTGTAGACTCTAGTAGGTACAAAATCTGCCAGGATATCTTTGAATCTACAGGGTATTTTAGACGTTCTTGAATTTTGTTAGATTTAAAATTGGTGGAGGCGGCGGGAATCGAACCCGCGTCCGTTGGCACTCTACCAAAGGCATCTACATGCGTAGCCCCGTCAAAATTTTAGCGCTTAGTCAACCGATGGGCCAGGTAAAACTAAACGCGAGTTCAATATGTCTTAGCAATTACCCTTGAACAAAGCAATTGAGCATCTTGTGAAAATGACCCCTTGTTCCCACTGCACAAGTACAAATGGCAAGGAGGCAGTCTACTGGTTATTAAGCAGCGATTGCGAAGTTTTCATTGTTGGCAATTATATGCCTGCAGCTAAGATTTACGAGATTAAGCTACCTACTCGGCATGCACCTAGGGTTTCATAACCCCCGTCGAAACCAGGTCGCCCCCGTTTCTAAGTAAACAGTGTAGCTGAAAGTTAGAGACTATAACACCCTGTCTAAATATTCAGTTAATTCAATCGGTTACAAGAAATATTCCTGCCAGCAAAAGTCTATGATATGCTCTGCCCCATGCAAGCGAAGAAAGGCGAATTTTTCTCGATTTTTCTGGCTCCGCTGAGTTATCAACTCTCAGCCCTGCTGCTGAGTGCCGCCTGCATTATGGTAACCCTATTCCTATCTCAAAGCTTTTATACCAATAACCGCAACGAAACCTTAGATTATTTTCACGAAAAAGCCAGTATTTTTAAAATACAATTAGAAGAAACTATTAACCATAATGCTAAACTGCTCAATCAAATGGCCAGTTCTGCGACCAGCAATGAACAATGGCAACAGAATGCCAACTATTTGGCAACCACAAACCCCACCTTTCAATCGATTCAATGGTTGGATCCAGATTTTCAAGTTCGCTGGGTTGAACCCATCAGAGGAAATAGAACCGCCATGAGTTTAAATATGTCGATTGAAAAAAATCGCAAACGTGCACTCATGGCTGCAAAAAATCTAAAGCAGACTCAAATCACTCATGTCGTGCAATTGATCCAAGGTGGCAATGGTTTTTTAATCTACGTGCCCGTCTTTAAAGAAAAGACGCTCCAGGGATTTTTACTTGGGGTATTTCGACTTAACGATCTGCTTCTACCCTTTTTAACACAACAAGGGATCCATCAATACCACTACACACTATCTGAACAACGCCGAACATTCTTTAAAAGTCCGGAACATAGCAAAAAACACTACAATGACTGGCATCAGAACATCACTATTCAACTCAAAAACATTGAATGGAAACTAACGTTCTGGCCCAAAAACCCAGCAATTAATCAGCTCAGCACTCTCTTGCCAAACATGATCTTAGCAACCGGCCTATTCATTTCAGTATTGCTCTTTTTCATTATCTGGGGACTAGGTATTGTACGTAACAAAACCAAACCTCTCACCGAAGAAAGCCTGACTCCCCTCGTTCAAGCACGCAACAAAAAACTCTTAAGCTTGGGGTAGTGTTACCCCTTTTTGCCCTTGATACTTGCCTTGTCTATCACGATAAGAAGTCGCACAAACTTCATCCGATTCAAAGAACAACATTTGTGCTACTCCCTCGTTCGCATAAATTTTGGCTGGGAGCGGTGTGGTATTTGAAAACTCGAGTGTCACATGCCCTTCCCATTCAGGTTCAAGTGGGGTTACATTTACAATGATCCCACAGCGAGCATAGGTAGATTTACCTAAACAGATAGTCAAAACATTTCTTGGAATTTTAAAGTATTCAACAGTCCTTGCCAACGCAAAGGAATTTGGTGGGATAATACAAACATCAGCCGTTACATCCACAAAACTATTAGAATCAAAATTTTTGGGATCAACAATTGCCGAATTAATATTAGTAAAAATCTTAAACTCTGCTGCACAACGTACATCATAGCCATAACTGGACGTTCCATAAGAAATAGTTTTTTCATTGCCTTTGTTACGAACTTGAGAAGTTGCAAAAGGAAATATCATGTCGTGTTCCGTTGCCATGCGCCTGATCCATTTGTCAGATTTAATGCTCATTGTGTTTCTCCTTTAGTTGTTTTCTATCACCCTGGGTTTTATTGCCGTAAAATCCCGTGGCAGTTGTGAAAGTTTTGCGCCTACCTGGCAGGCGAGCGTTTGATATATTTCTACGATTTCATTAATTTCAGATAAAACAATGGGACTACCATCATCAGTATGCTCTCGGATCCGACGATCGAGCGGCAAGCTACCCAGTAGAGGAATGCTGTGCTGTTCAGCCAAAGCTTGCCCCCCTGCTTGGCCAAAAATAGGATCACTGTGTCCACATTGTGAACAAATATGTAATCCCATATTTTCTATCACGCCTAAAATCGGAATATTAACCTTCTCGAACATCTTCGCTGCTTTTCTAGCGTCCTGCAGAGCCACTTCTTGAGGCGTGGTTACAATGACGGCAGCGGTTGCTGGAACTTTTTGTGCCAGGGTTAATTGAATATCCCCTGTGCCTGGCGGCAAATCAATAATCAAGTAATCCAGATCTGACCAAACGGTTTCATTTAACATTTGTTCAAAAGCACGACTGATCATTGGACCTCGCCATACTAAAGGTGCGTCCTCTTCCAACAGATAGCCCATTGACATCGTCTGTAAGCCATATTGATGCACAGGGATAAATCGTTTATCCACACGCACCATTGGTTTCTCTTTAATGCCAAGTAACAGAGGTTGATTTGGACCATAAATATCTGCATCAAGTAACCCAACCGTTGCACCCTGTTGCTGCAAAGCCAATGCCAGATTAATCGAGGTAGTGGATTTACCTACCCCACCCTTACCCGAACCCACTGCAATAATATTTTTAATACCGGGAATAGATTTAACGCCATTGGCAACTGTATGCTGCGCAACCTTTGTCTTCAACTGTACTGTCACTTTCATGTCAGGTAGACAATTGTCCACACTACGCTTAAATTGAGTCAATACAGTGGATGGATAATCCCGAATAGGATATCCAATGCGCAAAGTAATCAATACGTTACCTTGTACAACTTTTATTCCTTGCAACAGCTTAGCGCTTAAAAAGTCTGTGCCGAGATAGGGATCGATAGTGGCAGCCAGCATCGGCTGAATCAGTGTCTCTATTTGTTTTGAAGTCGTAATCATATCGCTCAAAGTCTACCATAAATTAATTGCAGATGACCGCCTTAAACACTAAAGTTGTTTAAAATCAGTTGCTTATGTTTTTTATATTTAAAAGAAGCGACTTAAGCCCTTTTAAGTATCCAAACAAACGATTATCCTATGTGCTCTACTACAACAACCCATAGATGTAAGTTATATGGCTAATAAAAAAAGAGAGATTCTGATCACAGCCGCTTTGCCCTATGCGAACGGCCCCCTACATTTAGGACACATGGTTGAATCTATTCAAACTGATATTTGGGCGCGCTTCCAACGCATGCAAGGTCATACTTGCTATTTTGTCTGTGGCGACGATGCCCATGGCACACCTATTATGCTCTTAGCGGAGAAGCAAAACATCAAACCTGAAGTGCTTGTGGAAAAATACCATCAAGAACACAGTCGAGATCTCGCTGATTTTCAGATCAGCCTAGATAACTTCTATACAACGCATTCAGAAGAAAACAAAACCTTATCTGCTGAGATCTATCGCCGATTAAAGCAAAAAGGTGATATTGCACAACGCACAATACAACAAGCTTTCGATCCCGTAAAAAATATGTTTTTGCCCGATCGTTATGTTAAAGGCAATTGTCCAAAATGTGACGCTGCCGATCAATACGGTGACAGTTGTGAAGTGTGTGGCGCCACCTACAGCCCAACTGATCTTAAAAATCCTATTTCTGCGGTTTCAGGTGCAGCCCCTATTCAAAAAGAATCCGAGCACTATTTCTTTTGTTTAGAGCACTATCAAGATTTCTTGAAGGAATGGATCCATTCCGATCGTCTACAACCCGAAATCACCAAAAAACTCAATGACTGGCTCGAATCAGGATTACAGCAATGGGACATTTCTCGGGATGGTCCCTACTTTGGCTTCCCTATTCCGGACACTGAAAATAAATATTTTTACGTCTGGCTAGACGCACCTATTGGTTACATGGCCAGCTTTAAGCATTTCTGTGATCAACACAGAATAGATTTCGATCACTATTGGAAATCTGACAGCACAACAGAACTCTACCACTTTATTGGCAAAGACATTATCTATTTCCATACTCTATTTTGGCCAGCAATGTTAAAAGGCAGTGGCTTTAGAACACCTACCAATGTTTTCACCCATGGCTTCTTAACAGTGAATGGACAAAAAATGTCTAAATCACGTGGCACGTTAATCAAAGCACGAACCTACCTTGATCATTTTTCACCCGATTACTTGCGATATTACCTTGCCGCTAAACTGGGAAATTCTATCGAAGATATTGATTTTAGCTTGGAAGACTTTGTGGCACGTGTGAACTCAGATCTGGTTGGAAAATTGGTCAACATTGCTAGTCGTTGTGCCGGCTTTATCAATAAACAATTTCAAGGAGAACTCGCTGCTCAAATCGCTGAGCCCCAGCGTTACCAACAGTTTGTTGACTTAGGTGCTGAGCTCGAGACACATTTTGAAAATCGCGAATACAATCGGGCTGTGCAAAAAATCATGTTGCTTGCAGACGACGCCAATCGCTACATCGACAGCAAGAAACCCTGGCTACTCAAAGCACCTGAACAACACCAAGAATTGCATGAAACGTGCACCCTAGCGCTTAACCTGTTTAAAGTGCTGATAACCTATTTAAAACCCATTGTTCCTACTCTAGCAGCGCAATCAGAGCAATTTATGGGAACAGCATTTACGTGGAACAATCGCACCCAACCACTGCTTAACCATAAAATATTACCCTTTACCCCCCTACTACAACGCATTGAAATCAAAGAGGCCCAAAAAATGATTGAAAACACCCCAGCTGAAAAGCCCACTGCACCTGAACCTTCTCACATTAGCATTGAGGATTTTTCTAAAATTGATTTGCGCGTTGCTAAAGTATTAGAGGCCGATGCGGTAGAAGGTGCACAGAAGCTTTTACGTTTAAAATTGGATTTGGGTGACAAAACTTGCCAAGTCTTCTCAGGTATTAAGGCAAATTATACACCTGAAGAATTACTTGGGAAACTGGTCGTGGTCGTTGCTAACCTAGCACCCCGAAAAATGCGCTTTGGTCTATCAGAAGGTATGGTCTTGGTCGCTTCAGGTGATGAAGGACTCTGGGTTCTAGAGCCTAATTCAAGTGCTAAACCCGGTATGCGCATCAGTTAAATGTTACTCGCTGTTATTCGTGAAGAGGAGTGCGTCGGTTGTGCCAAATGCTTACCGGCATGTCCAATCGATGCCATTATAGGCGCTACCCACTTTACCCATACCGTTCTAGCCGATGAGTGCATAGGTTGTAAATTATGCATCGATCCTTGCCCTATGGATTGCATTGAGCTTATTGAACACACAGTTGATAATAAAGCCGAACGCGCAGAGAAAGCCAAGCAGCGTTACCAAGCCAAACAAAAGCGTCTCATTGAAAATGAGGCTCTCATGCTTCCTGCCCCAAATAGTTCGACAGACAGGCATCAGATCCGCAGCGATATTCTCGCGGCTATCCAGCGCGTTGAGGCTAAAAAAAATGACTCCGACTAAAATCAATAAGATTTTTCACTATTTTGAGAAGCATAATCCAAACCCTACTACTGAGCTTCATTATAACTCTGCTTTTGAACTTTTAATTGCCGTTATTTTATCTGCGCAAGCAACAGATGTGAGCGTGAATAAGGCAACTGCACAGTTTTTTCCGATTGCAAACACCCCGGAGACTATTTTAGCCCTGGGTGAAAAAAAATTTGCACAATTCATTAAGTCCATTGGTTTATATAACACCAAGGCAAAAAACATCCTCCTCACTTGCGATAGGTTGATTAAGAACTTCAATAGTGAAGTCCCCAACACTCGCTCAGCACTTGAAAGCTTGCCTGGGGTTGGCCGAAAAACCGCTAATGTTGTTTTGAACACTTTTTTTGATGAACCGACTATTGCCGTTGACACTCATATATTCCGCGTCGCTAACCGGATTGGTTTGGCTAATGGCAAAACACCTAGACAAGTCGAAGATGATCTTCTTAACGGCATTCCTAAAAAATTCCTAAAGGATGCTCATCACTGGCTGATCTTACATGGTCGCTATACTTGCAGTGCTCGAAAACCCAACTGTCCAACCTGCCCGATTAAAACGCTATGCGACTATTCTGAAAAAACACCAAACTAAGTTATAGTTCGGATTGTTTGTTCTAGGTATTTCCCTTCTAATTGTTCCTTATTTTTGTAAGGAGCCTATCATGAAAAAATCATCACCTGAGAAAAACAACACTGCCGATCTTGCTTACCAGCTACTGATTAAAATCGAATACCATATTAAAAGCTGCCAGCCTGATATTAGAGATCTCAATACTCTTGTTTCTTCAGTTGACGCAGAAATACAACAACTACAAAACTCCGTTGACAATCAAACACCTTCCGATGCTACTGCTCTACAGAAACAGTTTTCGATACTAGAGTCTACCGTAACAAAAGCAACTAAAACACTTGAGGGGTTACAGAAATCTTCTGATAAATTTGCACTTGAACTCCACAAGAAATCACCCACTCTACAACAAGCGAACCTGCCTAATCAGGCACTCAGAACAAAATCTCTACTGGATGAAATAACAACGCTCTTTAGTGCCCACAAGAAAACGCTAGGAGGATTGACTGATGCCCTCCATCGCTTTGAGAAAACATTGACTACTCTCAAGAGTCCCATACTGAGTCTTTTATTACCACAACAATTAGACGATGCGCGTCGACGATGTGATTTGCTAAACCTTCGTCTTGAAAACATTCGCCAAATAGCCACTACTAGCCCTGAAGCTGTGCAAGCTGCAAGTGCTGTGTTCCTTCCCTTAGCAACCAGTCATGCTAAAGGTCAACGACTTATTGAGCAGATTGAAGCTCCGATGAGCGTAACCCAAAAAAATGCACCACCATCAATAAAGTAACAGCATTGAATCCATTAGCACTTTTCATCTAAAATAGAACCTGTAGCAAACCTTAGTAGAAGTGTTATCCAAATGACCTATGAATCTATTCAACCCGTTCTCGATTGGGTAAGAGCCAACCCAAACTGGTCGGGGTTGGCTGTGTTCCTCATTTCAGTGTCTGAGTCTCTTGCTATCATAGGACTGATTGTTCCAGGTGTGGTGCTCATGACGGCCATAGGAACCATGATGGGTGCTGGGATCCTTCCTTTCTATACAACACTCACTTGGGCGATTCTCGGTGCCATTGTCGGTGATGGAATCAGCTACTGGCTAGGTTATCGTTATAATGATCATTTACGCAGCTTTTGGCCCTTTCGGCAATTCCCCCAATTATTAAGACGTGGTGAAGTGTTTTTTGAAAACCATGGGGGTAAGAGTATCATTTTTGGACGTTTTGTAGGCCCTGTTAGACCGATGATCCCAGTGATTGCTGGTATGATGGAAATGCATCCTAAACGCTTTTTATTCTTTAATGTCCTGTCTGCCATTGCCTGGGCTCCTTTATACAGTCTGCCTGGAATACTCATTGGGGTTTCGCTAGGAAGCCTCTCACCTGAAGTGGCCAGTCGTATTGGTGTACTGGTTTTATTGTTTCTGCTTTTTCTGTGGTGCATTTACGAGGTGCTTTTGTTAATCAGCACTCAATTAAAAAACATCTTTCAATGGTGTCTAAACATTCTGTGGAGAATTTTTGAGCGCTTTCCATTACTGCATACCTTATTAAGAAATCAACAAGGCACAGAACAGGGACAGTTGGCAGTACTTATTCTCTTTCTCCTGTCCGCTTTTGGCTTCACGATTGTCTACTACGATGTCTGGTATTCCTTTGGCGTATCTGATTGGAATGAACCCGTTTACCATGTACTACGTGCTTTATACGCTGAAAAATTCATCTATTTTATCAGTATGCTTACCGGCCTTGGTGCACCAGGTGTACTGTTACCCCCGACACTTGCCATTGGCCTCTGTCTACTATGGCGAAAACGTTTTATTGCAGGTCTTTGCTGGCTAGGCACCATTGGCTTTGGCTATCTCGCAACCATTGGGATCAAAGCCTTTACAACCATCCCTAGACCAGATGGATTAGTGTACTTCTCTGAAAAATTTGCTTTTCCGAGTGGACATACTGTCACAACAGTAATATTTTTTGGTCTTGCCGCCGTGTTTTTAAAAAAATCGCTACCCAAAAAAATCGCCTACATCCCATTTGCCAGCGCCCTATTACTTATTTTTCTAGTTGCCTTCTCACGTCTATATCTAGGCTTGCATTGGTTCACTGATACTCTGGGTGGGATAAGCTTGGGCGTAGTGTTTCTGGCAGGTGGTGCTTTTCTCTACCGTCGCCTACAAAAAGGCACTATACCTGCACGTGAAATACTCATTCCAGGCCTTATCGTTTTTGCTGTCACGTTCACTTATTATGGAAGTATTGTCTACCCCGAAACTAAAAAAGAATACACTCGCCAGTGGGCACAAATTGAGCTCAACTCTAATGAGTGGTGGTCTGGCACTGGGCAAACGAACGATTTATACCGAACAGGTGCGTTTAAACCCCGCGCAACCGTTTTTAATATACAATGGCTAGGAACCATCGATGAAATCCAAAAATCTCTTATAGATTCTGGCTGGGTAACCGTACCCAAGCTCACCCCTAAGAGCAGCTTGCTTTTTCTGTCTGAGAAAACGGATCCCCTCGTTTTTCCAGTCTTGCCAAAGTTCCATCACGACAGACTACCTATTATACGAGTTGCACATCAATTTGGCGAAGAGAAACGCTTGGTTTTACAACTCTGGCAATCAAATTATTTTACAGCAACTACTGTCCCGCTTTTGGTTGGAACCTTGCGTGTCGAAGAAGCCAATCATCCATTACCAATGGTGACAATTTATTTAGAGATGAACGCAGAAACCCTGAAGTTAAAGCAGTTAAGTAAAACGTTGATGAACTATCCACAAATTCGAACACATAGTATTCGAACAAAAAACAATCATCAACAAAAAGTATTGTTATTGAAGTTTTCCTAATTTATAAACCGCTCAAAACTCGGAGCTTTTCTAAATCCACTAATCGTTCAAGAAATAAGTTTTGGATATTACCAAAACCACCGTTACTCATAAAAATAACTTGATCACCAGGTATTTTTTTCTCAATTAAGTTGAAAAGTAAATTTTCGACATCAGAATATACCCCACCCTCTTTGGATAATTGTCCCCAGATTGTTTGCACATCCCATTCAACGTCTAGACCATGAAAGAAGTATACACAATCTGCTTTTTCGACGGAGCGCGCTAGTGTTTCTTGATGATAACCTTCTCGCATTGTATTAGAGCGAATATCTACCACTGCGATAATGCGCGCATCTCCCACTTTTGCCCTCAAACCAGCTAAGGTTGAATGAATTGCAGTTGGATGATGAGCGAAATCATCATAAACTGTAATTTCTTGACGAACCCCTTTGAGTTCCATACGCCGTTTAACGCTCTCAAACCGGTACAACGCTTTGATAGCGATCTGAGGTGTCACCCCAGCCGCTTCTGCAGCTGCAATAGCTGCCAATGCATTTTTAATATTGTGTTGACCCGTTAGTTCCCAATTTATTGTCCCCAACATTTTCCCTTGATAGGAAATAATAAACTCACTACCGTCTGGTTTAATCAGATCAGCGTGCCATCCTTTGTGCATATTTTCTTGCAGGGACGGAAGATTCATTTCTGCGCTATAAAACCCTACTTTATGTGTCCAACACCCTTTGTCTAAAACAGTCAAGACGTTTTCGTCATTGCTGGGATAAATAATTAACCCATTGCTAGGCACCATTCGTATTAAGTGATGAAATTGCTGCTGAATTGCTGCTAAATCTGCAAAAATATCAGCGTGATCAAATTCAATATTATTAATGGTTAAAATAGACGGTTGATAGTGCACAAATTTTGATCGTTTATCAAAAAAGGCACTATCGTATTCATCCGCTTCTACAACAAAAAAGGGTGCATTACCCAAACGTGCTGAGACATTAAAATTATTTGGGATCCCACCGATTAAAAAACCAGGAGCTAAACCTGCACAATCTAAAATCCAGGCCAACATGCTACTGGTTGTTGTTTTTCCATGCGTGCCTGAGACAGCTAAAACAGTTCGATCACGTAAAACAAAACGCGCTAAAAACTCTGGCCCTGATAACATAGGGAGTTTTCGATCTAATAAAGCCTCTACGATAGGCATGCCTCGACTCATGACATTCCCCACCACCACAAAATCTGGTCGTGCATCCAAAGGCGCTAAATTGTCGTAGCCATCAAATATATCCACCCCGAGTTCTTCTAATTGAGTGCTCATAGGTGGGTATAGATTTTGATCAGAACCGGTTACTTTTAAATTAAGTTCTCTAGCCAACATGGCTAGCCCGGCCATAAAAGTGCCACCGATCCCAAGAATATGAATGTGCATAAAGCTAATCTTCTCCTCAATAAAACTGCCGAGAGAAAAATAAAAAATTGCTCTCACGTTTATGGTAAATTAATTTTAAGAGTGGGTACAGAATAAACCCCATATTTTGTTTTAAAACTGGCTTAAAGGATATCTATGAGAAGAAGAAATGCCCTCTATGCACAATCCGGTGGTGTCACCTCTGTTATTAATGCCTCTGCCTGTGGTGTCATTGAAGCAGCACGTGCACACCCTGATAAAATTAATAACCTATATGCTGGTGCGGATGGGATCCTTGGCGTTCTTCTCGAAGATCTGATTGACACATCACTTGAGTTGAGCGAAGACATTGCACAACTGAAAAACACCCCTGGTGGTGCTTTTGGATCTTGTCGGTATAAATTGAAAGATCTTGAAACCAACCGTCGAGAATATGAACGTCTTATTGAAGTATTTAAAGCTCATGACATCGGCTATTTTTTCTACAACGGTGGTGGGGATTCTCAAGACACTGCGCATAAAATACATGTAATGAGCGAGAAATTAAACTACCCACTAACGTGCATTGGGATCCCTAAAACCATTGATAACGATCTCCCCTATACCGATACCTGCCCTGGTTTTGGCTCAGTCGCAAAATACACAGCAATTTCAACACTGGAAGCGAGTCTTGATGTCGCTTCTATGTATCGAACCTCTACTAAGGTTTTTGTGCTTGAAGTCATGGGACGCCACGCGGGCTTCATTGCTGCCTCTGCGGGATTAGCACAAAAAGAACCAGGGGATCCGCCTCACCTTATTTTGTTTCCAGAGATCCCCTTTGAACCAGAGTCGTTCTGCGCACGTGTCAAAAGCACCATTGAAACAGCTGGCTATTGCGTAATAGTGGCCTCAGAAGGAATCAAAAACCGAGAGGGACAGTTTTTATCTGAAAGTGGTTTAACCGATGCCTTTGGGCATGCGCAGTTGGGTGGGGTTGCTCCAAGACTCGTCGATTTGATACGACAAAAACTCAATGTGAAATGCCACTTTGCTATTGCAGATTATCTCCAGCGCTCTGCGCGTCACATTGCGTCACAAGTTGATGTTGATCAGGCCTATGCTCTTGGCAAAAGTGCTGTAGAGCGCGCTGTTGAAGGTAAAAATGGTATCATGACAAGCATTATCCGAGAAACCAGTCGACCCTACGCGTGGCACATAGGAGAAGCCAATTTAGAAAGTGTTGCTAACCAAGAAAAGAAGATGCCTAAAGAATTTATTAGTGCTGACGGGTTTTCTATTACGCCGGCCTGCCACGACTATTTAAGACCTTTGATTGAGGGGGAAGCGTATCCTCCCTATCATCAGGGAGTACCCACTTATTTGAAACTTAAGAATAGCCGGGTAACTAGAAAGCTACCCGATTTTTCACTTTAACTATTAGCCAGCTGAAGCTGAAGCTTCTTTAACCGTTTTCATGCTTAATCGCACACGACCTTGACGATCAATTTCAAGCACTTCAACGCGTACAGTTTGACCTTCCTCTAGAACATCAGTCACAGCTTCTACACGCTCTTCTGAAATTTGGGAGATATGAACCAAACCATCTTTGCCTGGTAAAATATTCACAAAAGCACCAAACTCTGCAATGCGCACTACACGTCCTTCATAAATTTTGCCAACTTCTGCTTCGGCCGTAATAAGATTAATGCGACGTTGCACTTCTTCACCTTCTGCACGATCAACTGCTGCAATTTGTATCGTACCATCATCTGAGATATCAACTGTAGCTTCGTTATCTTCCGTTAAGGATCTAATTACTGAACCACCTTTACCAATAACATCTCTAATTTTTTCTGGATCAATTTTGAAACTGATGATTTGTGGGGCAAAATCAGACATTTGTTGTCTTGGATCCGCTATTGACGCATTCATCACACCTAAAATATGCATACGAGCATCTTTAGCTTGATCAAGAGCCACTTTCATAATTTCTTCAGTGATACCGTCAATCTTAATATCCATCTGTAACGCAGTGATCCCTTTATCGGTACCAGCTACTTTAAAGTCCATGTCACCAAGATGATCTTCATCACCCAAAATATCAGTCAACACTTTGTAGCGTTCACCTTCTTTAATTAAACCCATTGCAATTCCAGCAACAGCTCCACGAATTGGCACGCCAGCATCCATTAAAGCAAGACTTGCGCCACAGACTGTAGCCATAGAACTGGAACCATTAGATTCTGTAATTTCTGAAACAACTCGTAAAACATAAGGAAAGTCTTCGCTGCTTGGCAATACTGCACGCAAAGCGCGCTTAGCCAACATACCGTGTCCAATTTCACGTCGCTTGGGGCCGGCCATCATACCAACTTCACCGACCGAATAAGGAGGGAAGTTATAATGCAACATAAATGGATCTTTATAATCGCCCATCGGTGAATCGATTAACTGAGCATCTTTACCAGTACCCAAAGTCACAGTAACAATCGCTTGTGTTTCACCACGGGTAAATAAAGCAGAACCGTGTGTTCGCTTCAAAAAGCTAGGTTGTACAGCAATAGGCCGAACCGTAACAAGATCACGTCCGTCAATACGAGGATTAGCATCGAGGATCCGACCTCGAACAAAATTGCGATCCACATTACTCAGAATTCGCTCGATTTCAGGCTTAAGCGTAGGTGGCGAATCTTCAGCAACCAATTTTTCAACGGTTTCACTCTTGATTTTTTTCAGTTGTGCTGAACGTTCTTGCTTTTCTTGTAACTGATAGGCCGCTGTAATTTGATCAGCACAAGCCGCCTTGACCTGATCAATCAATTCAGCATTTTCAACTGGTGCTTCCCAATCCCAACGTGGCTTACCCGCTTCTTTAGCAAGTTCTTCAATCATTTGAATCACACTTTGGAATTGTTGGTGTCCAAAAGTTACCGCACCCAACATGACCGACTCAGATAATTCACTCGCTTCAGACTCAACCATCAAGACCGAGCTCTTGGTTCCAGCAACCATTAACTCTAAATCAGAATTTTCTAGTTTGTCTTTTGTAGGATTCAACAAATAGCTGCCATCTTTGTAACCCACACGTGCAGAAGCCATTGGCCCATTAAAAGGAATACCAGATAATGTGATAGCTGCTGAAGCACCAATCATTGCAACAACATCAGGCTCAATTTTAGGATCAAGCGACACGACAGTTGCTACAACTTGCAGATCATTAGAAAATCCTTTAGGAAATAAAGGACGGATTGGGCGATCGATTAATCGACAAACCAATATTTCACGCTCTGTTGGACGTCCTTCCCGCTTAAAGAAGCCACCTGGAATTTTACCGACGGCATAGGCCTTCTCTTGGTAATCAACTCGCAACGGTAAAAAACCTCTGTCAGGTGCATCGTTATTTAAACCTGTCACAGTAACTAGAACAGATGTATCACCCAAACTTACCATTACTGAACCTGTTGCTTGCTTCGCAACAACACCTGTTTCAATGGTCAGCTGATGCTCACCCCAGGTAATAGTCTTTTTAATTGCGGCCACGTAAAATCCTTAATTATAAAAATAGTCGAGAAATGAAAAACTTAGCCTCTTAAACCGAGGTCCTGAATAAGTTTAACGTAGAGCGCAGAATCAGATTGCTTTAAATAAGCGAGCAACTTGCGGCGTCTATTCACCAAACTGATTAGTCCACGACGCGAATGAAAATCTTTTTTATGGGTTTTCAAGTGCTCGGTTAACAAGCTTATACGTGCTGTTAACAAGGCAACCTGAACTTCAGGGGAACCAGTATCAGAAGAGGCTCGACGAAATCGCTCAACAATAGTAGCTTTTGCTTCGGCGCTAAAGCGCATGGCAGACTCCTTATAAAAAAGTTACCTAACTAAAATTAGGCGTTTCTGTTAAATTACACAGCAGAATTCTACCAGTTCCAAGTCCAACAAGTCCAGTGTTCTGACACTAAAGTCAACATTTCAAGGATAAAAAGTGCTTATACGCAGCTGATTTGCTGCAACCAGGTATCGCTTAGGCAGAAGCAACCAAACGTTTGGGCGCAATCTTACCATCTTCAAGCACTTCCCCTACACCCAAAAACCTCTCTTGGAACGTAAGTTTGACCCAACCGTTTGTGGGTGCTTTGGGTATAAAAACAGGCTGGCCTTGGCGCAAATAAAAGGCTGTTGAATCAGATAAAATGACATTTTCCAGGTGGGTCAGTGAGCTATCAATTGGTAACAAATAATTATCACAAGCCTCCTCTGATGAGGCTTCAGACAAGGTGTCTAATGTAAGCATCTGCTCTGCAAGGTATGGACCGGCACCTAAACGTCTAAGAGCAATCACGTGAGCACCACAGCCCAGCTCTTCACCAATATCATCGGCAATACTACGCACATAGGTCCCTTTACTCGCATGTACGTCAAGGCTTAATTCGTTGCCTACAAAATCCAACTGCTTGAGTGTATAAATCATCACCTCTCGAGCTTCTCTTTCAACCTCAATCCCCTGACGTGCAAGCTTATAGAGTGGTTGGCCCTGATGCTTAATCGCCGAATACATGGATGGAACCTGGGAAATTTTTCCTCTAAATTTCTCAAGGGTGCAATCCATCTGAGCTTGCGTAACGTTTACAGGGTGTTCAGCTATTACAGTGCCTTCAGCATCCCCAGTGTCTGTCTTGACACCGAGCAATATCTTCACTTGATAGCGTTTATCAGACTCCAATAAAAATCGAGAAAATTTGGTTGCTTCGCCAAAGCAAATAGGCAACAAACCCGTGGCAAGTGGATCTAAGCTACCGGTATGCCCAGCTTTCTCGGCATTAAATAGGCGTTTCACTTGCTGCAAAGCAGCATTTGACGTTAACCCCTGAGGTTTGTCTAACAGAAAGATGCCATTGACCGATCGGCGCTTACGTCGCAACGGCACAACTCTCCAGCAAAGACATAATACGATTGGCACGCAACAGTGTTTCATCATGCACAAAACGCAATTGCGGAATAAAACGCAAATCTAAAGCCTGTGCTAAGTTGTGTTTAAAAAAACCACTCGCCTTATTCAATACTTCGATACTTTCAAGTATTTTTTCAGCTTCAAACACGGTAATGAAAATTTTAGCGTATTTGAGATCAGGAGTAACATCGACTTTTGAAACCGTCACCATACCAATACGTGGATCCTTGAACTCCTGGCGCAAAGAATTCGCCAAAGCCCGATGAATCAGATCACCCACACGTTTAGTTCTACTGCTTATTTTTGGCATATTTACACCCGTGCCACTTCGATGGTTTCAAATACTTCGATCTGATCTCCAGATTTGACATCGTTGTAATTTTTCACACCAATACCACACTCCATACCATTACGCGCTTCAGCCACGTCTTCCTTGAAGCGGCGAAGTGATTCTAACTCACCTTCATAAATCACAATATTATCACGCAAAACACGAATAGGTAGGCCACGCTTCACTACACCATCAATAACTTTACAACCAGCAATTGCACCCAGTTTATGAGAGCGGAAGACATCACGCACTTCAGCCAAGCCTAGAATGCGCTCTTTAAATTCTGGATCAAGAAGTCCAGTCACTGCACGCTTCACATGATCAATCACGTCATAGATAATGCCCGAATAAAAAATCTGCACCCCTTCTTTCTCGGCAAATTGTCGAGCAGAATTATCGGCGCGCACGTTAAACCCAACTAAAATAGCACTGGACGCAAGGCTCAATGTAACATCAGATTCGTTAATACCACCAACGCCTACACCCATCACTTTTACCTGCACTTCATGTAAAGATAAAGCACCTAGCGCTTCCATTAAGGCTTCAGCAGAACCTTGTACATCCGCTTTGATGATCACATTTAAGTTTTTTATTTCGCCTTCTTTCACTTTTCCAAAAAAATCTTCTGCACTCATAGGCTGTTGCTTAAAGATCCGTTTGTTACGATATTTCTCCTGACGTAATAAGGTGATTTCTCGCGCTTGCTTCTCACTTTCGACTACTGCAAAGCGTTCACCTGCTTGTGGTGCACCAGATAGACCCAATATTTCAACAGGCATAGAAGGACCAATACTTTTAATGGATTTTCCTAATTCATTCGTCATTGCACGAACACGCCCATACTCGACGCCAGCTAAAACGATATCACCACATTTCAATGTTCCCTTCTGGATCAATAGAGAGGCCACTGGACCTCGACCTTTGTCCAGCCTGGCCTCAAGCACGACACCCAGTGCACACCCATCGACAGGTGCCTGGAGCTCTAACATTTCAGCTTGTAGACTAATTGATTCCAATAAATCGTCGATCCCAGTTCCATCTTTCGCTGAAACAGGGGCAAAAATTACGTCTCCACCCCAGGCCTCTGGAACCAGTTCCTGAGCAGCCAATTCGTTTTGAATGCGATCTAAATCTGCGTCCTTTTTATCAATTTTATTGATAGCAACAATAATAGGTACTGAAGCCGCTTTCGCATGTTGAATCGCTTCAATAGTCTGTGGCATCACACCATCATCGGCTGCCACCACAAGAATCACAAGATCAGTACATTGAGCACCTCTGGCACGCATTGCAGTAAAAGCTGCATGTCCAGGTGTGTCTAAAAAGGTTATGTGCCCTCGCTTAGTCTCGACATGATACGCACCAATATGTTGGGTAATACCTCCAGCTTCTTTGTCTGCAACTTTCGAACGCTTAATGTAGTCTAAAAGAGAAGTTTTACCATGATCCACATGCCCCATGACTGTCACAACTGGCGCGCGGGGTAATAGTTGAGCGTGATTCTCAAGGACCAGTGAGTCTTCAACCGTTTCTTCTTTCTGAAATTTTGCAACATGGCCCATCTCTTCAATAAGAATAACAGCCGTTTCTTCATCAATTGGCTCATTGATGGTTGCCATCACTCCGTGCTTCATCAAGCGCTTAATAACATCACTGGTCTTCGCAGACATTTTTTGCGCTAACTCAGCGACTGTGACACTTTCACTAATGATCACTTCTTTAACAACTGGTGCAGTTGGCCTTTCAAAAAGATGTTTCTTTTGAATAGCTTCAACCATCTGCTTAACATCGCGACGTGAACTTGCTTTAAACTTTGATTTACTGGTTAAACGTATGCCGACTGGAACTGCAGCATCATCATTAACTTCTTCCGCCACTGCAATTGCCTGAGATACCTTACCTTTATGCCAACGATCGCCGTCATCTTGTAGTTTAGGTTTAACTTTTTTACGTTTTTCTTTGTCTTCTGCGTCGCGACTAAAACGTCCTTTCTTCACAGGTTGCGAACGTTCTTCTTTTTTAGCTTTAACCCCAGCAACTTTTTTAGCTTCAGTTGCATCTATGGTAGATTCAACAGCAGGCTCTTGTTTCTCAACAACAGCATCCTCTGTTTTTTCGACAACCGCTTCAAGCTCTGGAACTTCTGGCAGAGCTTCTTCAACCTCTTCTTCATCACGCTTTACGTAAACCCGTTTCTTTTTACTTACAACACTTACTGTGCTTTTTCGTCCTGAAGAACGTTGCACCTTAATTTCTGTTGTGCTTTTACGTTTAAGAGTAATTTTTTTGGGCCCAATGCTTAATGCAGCACCGCGCTCTTTGTTCAAAGAATCGAGTAGTGCCTGTTTTGCTTCGTCAGGAACCACGGCTCCGAGTTCAAATGAAAACCCCACTTCTGCAAACTGCTCAAGTAAACGGTTGCTTTCCATACCGAATCGTTGTGCTAATTGTTCAACTGTTTCACCTTGCACCAATTCTTCTCCCCTCGTCGCTTCTTAAGCAAACCAATGTGCTCTTGCAGCCATAATAATTTCAGCAGCGGCTTCATCATCTAATTCCGAAATGACTTTCAAATCATCGACCGCTAATTCTGCTAAATCGTCACGCGTTAAAATCTCAGCCTTGACCAAAGCTGTCGCCAATGTGCCACTCATACCAGGCAGATCAAGCAAATCCGGCGCAAGCTGTTTTTTGCTCGCTTCTTCTGTTGCAATTGCTTGACTCAATAGCGAATTCTTCGCTCTGATTCGGAGTTCGTCAACGATTTCTTGATCAAAGCCATCAATCTCCAATAGTTCATGTACAGGTACATAAGCCACTTCTTCCAAACTGCTGAACCCTTCCTCAATTAATACGCCTGCAACGTCTTCATCCACTTGTAAGTTCTCGACAAATGTTTGTAACAAACTCTGTTGCTCTGTCTCTGTTTTTGCTTTCGCTTCTGCTTCTGTGATGACGTTTAACTCCCAACCGGTAAGCTGGCTGGCAAGCCTGACGTTTTGACCGTTGCGTCCAATCGCCTGAGATAAGCTCTCTTCAGAAACAGCAACATCCATCGTATGTGCATCTTCATCTACAACAATAGACACTGCTTCTGCAGGTGCCATAGCATTCATCACAAGCTGGGCTGGATTATCGTCCCACAAAACAATGTCAACTCGTTCACCACCTAGCTCACCTGACACGGCTTGAACTCGTGCCCCACGCATTCCAACACACGCACCGACAGGGTCAATTCGGCCATCATTTGTTTTCACAGCAATTTTTGCTCGAAATCCAGGATCCCGTGCGGCTCCTTTAATTTCAATAATGCCTTCACCCACTTCAGGCACTTCAATTTTAAAAAGTTCAATCAACATTTCATTGCAGGTTCGACTTAAAAGTAATTGAGGTCCTCTGGCTTCTGACACGACATCTTTTAAATAAGCACGTAACCTATCACCTGGACGAATCGCTTCTCGCGGCAACATTTCCTCTCGCATCAATAAAGCTTCGGCGTTGTTTCCCAAATCTAAAATAACGACTTCGCGCGAAACTTTCTTAGCAACACCCATGATCAGTTGCCCTTTTTTCTTCCGAAATTCCTCAGCAACATTTTCATATTCCGCTTCGCGGACTTTCTTTAAAATAACCTGCTTAGCGGTTTGCGCTCCAATGCGACCAAACTCCACAGATTCCATGGGCATTTCAATAATATCACCAACGTTAAGTTTCTTATCACGTTCTTGTGCTTCGGTTAAAACTATTTCTTTATGCGGAAATTCGAGCTCAGGCAATTCTTCAGTTAAATCTGGCACGACTGTCCAGAACCGATAGGTTTCATAACGACCCGTTTTGCGATCAATTGCAACTCGAACATCAATATCAATGCCTTCCTTCTTTTTGGTCGCTGAAACTAAAGCAGCCTCAATCGCTTCAAAGATAATTTCCTCAGAAATACCCTTCTCATTTGAGAGAGCGCTAACAACTAATTTTAGCGGAATTTCTTTACTCATATTTATCCATGCCTCGCTAGGTTAAGCACCAAAAATTTACCACTCATACACAATATGTGCTTGATCAATATTTGCAAAAGGAAACTCAAAGGTTTGATTGCTTGATGCCACAACCTGAATTTTGCCTTCTTCTGCTACTGTCAGCTCACCTTTCACTGTTCGTTTCCCATCCAAAGGTTGGCGCAAACGCACAGACACCTGTTTTCCAATTTGTTCTGCACATTGCTGAACATTAAACAAAGGTCGCTCTACTCCAGGCGAAGACACTTCCAAAGCATAATCAGCGAAGGCACTCGCCTCAACACTCAAAACAGCATTGGCCTGCCGGCTCACTTTCACACAATCTTCAACCTCTATTCCATCTGGCTTATCAATGAATAAGCGCAACGAAGCATGTTGGCCTGCAGGGTTGATTTGCAACCCCACCCAATCCAATCCATAAGACGCCACGATAGGCATCAATAGAGCTTCTAAATCAACTTGCTGTTGCATAAGATCCTCTGTCTCAAACAAAAAATGGGCAAAAAGCCCACCCTAATCAACAAAAAGCCCCATTACAGGGGCCCTTATTCTTCTTATTCTAAATCTGGTAGCGGGGGCAGGATTTGAACCTACGACCTTCGGGTTATGAGCCCGACGAGCTGCCAGACTGCTCCACCCCGCGTCAAAAGCCAACACAGATTAACTGTTTTTATGCAACAATGCAAATATTCCACAGAGCAGAGAATGCTCAAAAGCATATTTAACTGTTTTTAAAATCAGTCTATTTGCGTTAGGGTTTAGTCGGAGGAACTATTATGCCATGGTTGGTTAACTCACCGAGTGGCTTTGCTGCAAAAACTCGCGCATAGTCTTTCGGATCAACGAGCTCTAAAGCGTTAAATTCCTCTGCTACCTTTTGATCAGTGCACTTCTTTATTTCTGCCTTGTCCCGTGGATCAAAATGTAGGGTAACATCCGCTAACTTTGCTGCTTGAGCAACTTTAAGTACCGTTAGTGGCTCCCCACAATAATCCAACGCTAACGGTTGAAAATCACGATGTAGATCTAACAGACAATGGATTGCTTGATCCCCTGGATCACCACTGAGTGTTATTTCCATATTATGTTGTGGAGTTAACGATTGTTCTATTCGATCATAGCGTTTCATGTCATGCATATTCTGTCCTTTTGGCACTTGCACAGTGATCCTTGTATCATTGACACCATTGACGTTATAAAAAATATCTTGGTATAGATCGTTTTTGGCTGCTTTTCGTTGGGACAGTTTTTGTAGGCAATCACGATGTAGCATAGTGAATTTGGGTGTTGAATAGGTTTCAACCGTGCGAAAAGATATTGCAGGTGTCTCACTTCTCTGTTGTGAGCGATACCTTTGATACATGCGCTTTATTTTTGGCTTGCCTCTAGCTAAAGTCTGGACAGGACGATTAACTTTAGATGCGACGGCAACTAAACTTGCCCTTTGTTCCTTAGCAGCCCTCATCTTCGGTTTGACTTGAGCTCTTTGGCTTCTTCGAGGTTTATTAGATACGGATTTGCCCTTTTTTCTACGTGGA
The DNA here is from genome assembly GCA_964351705.1 of uncultured Legionellaceae bacterium. Taxonomy (GTDB): domain Bacteria; phylum Pseudomonadota; class Gammaproteobacteria; order UBA6186; family Azoamicaceae; genus CADEGZ01. The sequence continues at coordinate 18,880 of CAYGPC010000010.1, read as the reverse complement.
CCATTATTCTCAAGATGACGAATACGACTGTTAGCCGTTTTATTGAAAAAACCTGAGACAGCACTCAAGCTCACACTTGCAATCGCAACTGGCAGAATAGCACCTACTAAAACTGCACCAATAGGATTTGCAGTCACTAATCCAAAAACTAAAACACCTGCTGCAACGAGTGCAAATGTATAGAAACTTGCATTTGAAGCTTTGTGCACACAGGTTGCTACCCGTTTAGCTACACGCCAGGCATAGCTCACCTTTGGCACCTTTCGATCACGCACTTCAGCAATTAATCGCTTAATCGAACGTGCAAGTGAGACTAGGTTTTGAGCACAGACTGGCAGTAAGCTCGCAGCAAATACAACTGCACCAGCAAGCGGTGCCCCACCCATAACCCCAATAATAAAGGTAACAGCACACCCAACACTCACCAGAATATTGCTTAAAGCCTCTCTTTTCACTTTCTTACGTCGGACAATATCAGGATCTTTGCGAGCCGCCATGTATTCTGCAACAGAACCCGCTACGGCACTTGCCATAGACAATCCTAAGAAAAACCAATCCACTGGAGGAACTCGTGTCTGGGATGCACGATACGACGCACTACTGACCGCTAAAAGTGGAACGCTGAGTTGTTGAAACTTTTCAGCTGTTTTTTTTCTTTTTTCAAGTTCTTCGAAGAGCTCATTTCCTAACAAATCGTTAACAATTTGCTGTCGGCTCAAATTGTAGTGCTCAGTGAGAAAAGCTTCTATTCTTTCAGCATCCCACTCCTCCCCAAAAGGAATTTCTGTTTTATCCTCTGGAATGTGTGGGGCGCTAAAAATGCTATTTGAAAGCTTTTCAACAAGTCTGCGTGTATTTCCATCTAAACGTTCATACGCATCATTTTCGGGCTCGACTTCAAGCTCTTGACCATGCGCTTCAGCCTTTAATTTCCAAGCCTCACGCAAATACCCTCGCATAGCAACTAAATGTTTAGCTTCATCCTCTGAAAGGCCGGGACGGATCACTGGCATTACTCACTTACTAAATATATAAGTTTTTTGACGTATTTAGAGTCTATAAGTTCAGTAGGTTTTTACTTGTATTTACACGAAATATCCTTCGGCGCTGTCTCAAGCGTCTTGAATAAAAAACATATAAACATGCATGTGCAAAGAGTGGTACTTCAGGGAGAAACCATGATCCCTAAGCAGAGATCAAATAAAGCACCGGGAAACAATCCAAGGCCCAAGACCAGTAAGCCATTCATGAAAAGCATAGAAAAATCTAAACTTGAAACCCCATGACTAGACTTAGCAGAAATGACTTTAGGGAAAAACATGACTCTAATTACCTTAAGATAGTAAAAGGCAGCTATAACTGTCATCACGACAGCAAAAACGGCCAACTCCAAATGCCCAGCAGTTATTAAGGCATCCAAAACAAAAAACTTAGCATAAAATCCAGCGAACGGCGGAATACCAGCTAGGGATAAAAGCATGATCATCATTAAACCTGCCAACCAAGGTGAACGGCGAACAAGACCCTTGAGATCATCAATATTTTCTATTTCGAGGTCCTGATTACTCAATAGCGTCATTACACCAAAAGCACCCATTGCCATCAATGCATACACAAGCACATAATCCAGAGCAGCGGCCAAAGCTAATTCTGACAGTCCTATAAAAGCAAAGAAAATAAACCCAACGTGCGCAATGGTTGAATAAGCCAAGAGACGCTTCAAATTTGTTTGTGCAACAGCTGCAAAATTGCCAAGCAATAAAGAGAAAATACCCATCCACATAAACAATTGTTGCCAATATTCAGTCAGGTGTGGGAATGCCTCCCACAACAAACGAATTGCAAATCCAAAAGCGGCTATTTTGGGTAAAGTGCCTAAGAATAAGGTAACCGAAATAGGTGCTCCCTGATAAACATCAGGCAACCACATATGAAATGGCACAGCACCAAATTTAAAAGCGACTCCAACCAAAATAAACAGACAGCCAAGAATAACTGCTAAATTTGTTTCTGGAAGAAAAGTTAACTCCGTCGCAACTTCCTGCATGTCGAAACTACCGGTCATGCCATAAATTAATGAAATCCCGTATAAAAGCATACCGGAAGACAATCCACCGACTAAAAAGTATTTCATAGCAGCCTCAGGAGCGGCCTTATCTTCTCGAACCAGTGTAATGAGGGCGTAGAGCGGAAGTGCTAAAATCTCTATTCCTAAGTACATACTCAAAAAATGGCGCGCGGAAACAAGCACCATCATACCTAAGATTGAAAAAAGACATAAAACAAAATATTCATACCTATAATTCTTGGCCCCAAACACATACTCTTTCGAGTAGAAAAAAATAAAAAACGCAAATAGCCCAAGAGCTATTTTCAGAAAAGCGCTCATGGGATCAGCTACAAACATATCGTGGAAATAAGCAGTGGGTTCAGCCTCTAAGACTTCAAAAGACAAGATCGCCATACCAATAACCGTGACTTGCGTGAGAAAGTAGACTGTAGGCTTTACCTGCTTGAACCCAACTAGCCCAATCAGTAGTATAAAAAGGGTCATTGAGAGCATCCAAATTTCTGGATATAAATAGTTCCAAGCAATATTTTGCATAAGCAATCCTAAAGTTTACTGGTTAAGACTTGCTCAACCAAATGATCCACCGAGACACGCATAAAATCCAAGAGTGGCGCGGGCCAAAGACCTAAAAGCAACACAGCGGCTGTCAAACATATAAAACTGAGTTTTTCTGTACCATTGATGTCTTTTAGGTGCAAAATCCGTTCATGGTGCACCGGACCAAAGACGACTCGCTTATACATCCACAATGTGTAACTCGCACCAAATACTAAAATGGTGCCTGCACCTACTGCATAAAGCATATGTGCTTTAAACGCACCTAAAATAACTAGGAATTCACCTACAAAACCCGATGTTCCCGGCAACCCAACATTCGCCAATGCAAACAGCATGAAAAAGGCAGCAAATACTGGCATTGTCTGAGCGACACCGCCATAGTCACTGATCAGACGTGAGTGCAAACGATCATAGAGTACGCCTACACACAAAAACAATCCCGCAGAAACAAAACCATGCGAAATCATCTGAATCATTGCACCGTTAATGCCCATCCCCACCGCTGCTTTGGGTTGCCCAATGGTTTGAAATACCACAAACAAGCCTAGGGTAACGAATCCCATGTGAGCAATCGACGAGTAAGCAATCAGCTTTTTCATATCTTTTTGCATAATGGCAACTAGGGCAATATAGAGAATAGCAATTAAGGATAAAATGATGATTCCTGAAGAAAACAGGCGGCACGCATCTGGTGTAATAGGAAGTATAAAGCGCAACATGCCATACCCACCCATTTTAAGTAATATAGCGGCCAAAATTACTGATCCGCCTGTAGGGGCTTCAACATGTGCATCTGGCAACCAAGTGTGTACTGGCCACATAGGCACTTTAACTGCAAACGCTATTAAAAAAGCAAAAAACAACCATTTCTGGGTAAGTAAATTTAAAGGGAGATCCTGGAACGACAGGATGGTAAAAACACTTTCGGTATACACTAAGCCACTGCGTCTTGCCTCAATTTGTAAATATAGGATAGCAATTAGAAGAAAAACCGATCCTAAAAAAGTGTAAAGAAAAAATTTAATACTCGCATACAAACGATTTCTTCCACCCCACACCCCTATAATTAAAAACATGGGGATCAACATTGCTTCCCAGAACGTATAGAATAGGATAGAATCCAGGGCGGAAAAAACCCCACACATCAAGCCCTGCATGATTAAAAAACTGGCTAAGTAGGCTGAAACATTTTTATCAACTGAATGATAGCTTGAAAAAACAACCAGCAAACTCGAAAAGCAGGTTAAAACAATAAGAGGCAAGGACAAACCATCTACGCCGAGATGGTAGTTAATCGCAAGACTCGGGATCCAGTGAACATACTCTTGCCACTGCATTTTCCAGGTAGTGAGATCAAATTCTTTGACTAAAATAAAGCAAACGTAGAGACAGGCAAGACTAATAAAAATACTGAAACGTCTCGCTAAAGTAGCATAGCGTGGTTTTCGCAATGTCAGAAGATAGGCACCCGCAACAATTGGAAACCAAATCAAAAAACTTAATGGTGAAAAAATCATACTTTCATCCTAGAAATATTTATTCAGCAAAAGACAACCGACCAAAACCATAAAACCAATGATCATAGCAAAGGCATAATGGTACAGATATCCCGTTTGCACGCGTCTGACATATTTAGAAATATTACTGATTAGGTGAGCAGTCCCATTGATCCCTGTGGTATCAATACAAACTTCATCTCCATAATGCCAACATAAACGACCTATTCTACAAACAGCTCGCACTAACACTTTTTCATAAAACGAATCAAACCCACATTTTTGCCAGAATACGTGGTAGATCCCTGCAAACTTCACTTTTAAATGCTCGCTCAATTGAGGGTGTTTAATGAATATCAGCCAACATAACGCAATGCCCATTATGTTAAACAAGAAGCCAATGCTCACGAAACCTGAAAAGCCCATGGCCCAAACACCATGATAATGCGACTGCAGAGCAGTAAAAACATGATGATCTTTATGGATGAAAATACTGCTATTAAAAAATCCATCAAAGACATGCGGCACGAAGAAGGCACCCGAGACTACAGCAGGCAGCGCAAGCAAAAGCAAGGGTACTATTATGACGGGTTTTGACTCGTGCAAATGCTTTTTGTTTTTTGGAACTATCTGTTCTTTTCCATAAAAGACTATGAAAAGCAAGCGAAAGGTATAGATGGTTGTAATCAGTATGCCCGACAGTGCAACAACATAAGCAAAAGGCGCAGCAGTCAGATCAGACGCTTTAACAGCAGCAACAATCAATTCCTTTGAATAGAAACCAGAGAAAAATGGAAAGCCTACCAAGGCCAAGCCACCCATAAGCATGGTTAGGTGTGTCACAGGCATATATTTTCTTAAATTACCCATTTTCCAAATACTCTGTTCGTGGTGCAAAGCCACGATCACTGATCCTGCACCCAAAAAAAGCAATGCTTTAAAGAAGGCGTGCGTCATCAGATGAAACATGCCAATTGGGTAAGCTGAAGCACCCATAGCTATCATCATATAACCGAGCTGTGACAATGTAGAATAAGCAATGATACGTTTAATATCGGACTGCACAATCCCGACTAAGCCCATAAGCAAACAGGTCAGAGAACCTATCACAAGAATAACATTCAACATTGTTTCAGAGTATTCAAAAAGTGGGGAAAGCCTTGCTAGCATAAAAACACCTGCTGTTACCATCGTAGCAGCATGAATAAGAGCTGAAATCGGTGTTGGACCTTCCATGGAATCGGGCAACCAAACATGTAGAGGGATCTGAGCAGATTTACCCATGGCACCGATAAACAAGCACAAGCAAATGAAAGTAATCACTAGGCAGGAACTACTGGAAGTCAGTGCAAATGTTTGAGTGGAAATCTGTGATATTTGAGCAAAGACTGTTGCGTAATCAAATGAACCAAAAAAATGTGCAATTGCAGCTAAACCTATAACAAAACCAAAGTCACCTACCCTGTTGACTAAAAAAGCTTTAAGATTCGCAAAAATAGCACTTTCTTTATGAAACCAAAAGCCAATCAATAGATACGACATCAATCCAACCATTTCCCACCCAAAAAACAGCTGCAGGAAATTATTGCTCATGACTAACATCAGCATACCAAACGTAAATAATGAAATGTAACTGAAGAAACGTTGATAGCCAGGATCTTCTTCCATGTACCCAATGGTATAGATATGAACCATCCACGCCACGAAACTCACCACAATCATCATCAGAGCCGTTAAGCGATCCAACAGGAAACCCACATGGAAATCAATGCCACCACACGTACCCCACTCGTAGAGGTTAAAAGCGAATGGTTGGAGTTGTTCGGAACACAATTGCCGCATCACATAGACTGAAAGAAAGAAAGCGCCACCCACAGCAATGTTAGCAATCCAATGCACTGCTGTTCTGCCCAATAGCCTACCGAACAGCCCTGCGAGTAGCCCGGATGCCAGTGGCAGAAACACAATGCTTAAACTGATGCATTCAATAACTGACATAATCTATCCTTTTAGAGTACTCATATCATCTACGTTTATGCTTCGCTTCCTACGAAATAGGATGATCAAAATCGCTAAACCAATTGCAGCTTCTGCCGCAGCGATAGTCAGAACAAAGAACACAAACACTTGACCCACCATGTCATTAAAAAAGTATGAGAAGGCAATTAAATTTGTACTAGCTGCAAGCAGCAATAACTCTATACACATAAATAAAACAATAACATTTTTACGATTAATAAAAATGCCAGCTACCCCAAGACTGAATAATATAGCGCTCAACATTAAATAATCCGATAACGCTATCATTCTCTTTTCTCCGAGGGCATGTTAACAATCCGCAGACGATCCTCTTTAGAAACAAAGACTTGATGCTTTGGATCAATCACCTTGTTTAATCTTTTACCTCTAAAAGTTAAGCTAATGGCAGCAACCATCGCAACTAGAAGTAATACTCCTGCAAGTTCAAGCGGGTAGAGAAAACTTGAATACAACAAAGTGCCCAATGCTTTAATGTTGCTGTAATCGACTGAGTGCCCATTGGGTGCTTTCACCAAAGCTATTCCAAACTGTTGCGGTCCTACAACGTAAATTAGTCCCGAAACAAAGGTTCCCGCCACCACAGTACCCAGCAGCCAATAATGCGAAAGCCTTGAACGCACTGAGGCCAACTCAACATCCAGCATCATCACGACAAATAAAAATAAAACCATTATTGCACCCACATAAACCAGCACTAAAATAACGGATAAGAATTCAGCTTTTAACAACATCCAGATCACTGCAGTTGCAAAAAAGGTTAGCACAAGTGATAACACTGCCTTTACTGGGTTCCTAGCCAAAATCACATTTGTGGCTCCAGCAATCGCTAATCCAGAGAAAAGATAAAACACACTTTGTTCAAAACTCATACACCTACCCTACTATCGATATTTGGCTTCTTCGGTTCTATCGGCTGCAATACATTCTTCATACCGATCACCAATGGCAAGCAGCTTTTCTTTTGTCAAAATATTTTCACCGCGGTTTTCAAAATGATAATCTGAAAATTCCGTCTCAACAATTGCATCAACTGGACATGACTCCTCACAAAAACCACAATATACACATTTAAACAAATCAATTTCATAAAGAGTGGTTCGCCTGGATCCATCTGTACGAGGTTCTGCTTCTATTGTAATGGCCAATGCAGGGCATACAGCTTCACATAATTTACAAGCAATACATCGCTCTTCCCCATTTTCATAACGTCGAAGTGCATGAATACCCCTAAAACGTCTGGATTTTGGCGATTTTTCCTCGGGGTACTGTACCGTGATATTTTTGGCAAATAAATATCTACCGGTCAATTTAAGACCAAGCAATAACTCCCACAACAAAAAGCTTTTGATATATTGCTGAAGACGTTTCAATGTACTCTCCCAAACCTTAAAACCATGGTTGCACCTCATTTTTTACCATCAAGGCCACAACCACTACCCAAACCAATGTAATTGGAATAAATATTTTCCAACCTAAACGCATGATTTGATCGTATCGATAACGTGGGAACGTAGCTCGGAACCATAGAAAAGTAAATAATAAAACACTGATTTTTCCAAGCAGCCAAATCAATCCTGGTACCCAAGTAAACAACGAAGCTAAAACAGGGATCCCTTCAAAAGGTGATAACCACCCTCCTAGAAACATAATAGAGGCCAAGGCCGATAATAAAATCATATTGGCGTATTCCGCCAGAAAGAATATGGAAAAGGTGATCCCCGAATACTCCACGTGAAAGCCTGCAACAATTTCAGACTCGCCTTCGGCAACGTCAAACGGTGCGCGATTGGTTTCGGCAACGGCCGAAATCCAATATACAATAAACAAAGGGAACAAAGGCAACCAAAACCAGTGTAGAACACTTCCAGATTGTGCCAACACAATCGTTGTTAGATGTGTACTTTGTGCTGCCATGATGACACCCAACACCGCAAAGGTCATTGGGATTTCATAAGAGATGACTTGTGCAGCTGAACGCATTGCTCCTAAAAAAGCATATTTAGAGTTTGAAGCCCAACCTGCAATAATAACACCATACACAGCAAGTGATGTCATTGCTAATAAAAAAAGTAAACCCATGTCAACATCCGCGAGCACCATACCAAACTGAAAAGGAATGACCGACCATGCGGCTAATGCAGGACCAATAGATAATATGGGAGCAACCACAAATAAATAGCGATTTGATCGAGTTGGAACAAGAACCTCTTTGAAAAGAAGTTTTATTCCATCGGCAAATGGCTGCAATAAGCCATAAAAGCCCACTCGATTAGGACCAATACGATTCTGAATAAAACCAATCAGACGCCGTTCTGCAAGTGATAGGTAGGCGACAGCAAGCATCAACGGTATCAAAATCGCTATAATTTTTAGCAAGATCCATCCTAGAGACAGTAAGTCGTTTAGCATGGCATCTCCAAACACGGCTTGACATTGATTTCGGCATAAGGTTCACCCAGACACTTGGTGGCGTCCAAGCCCATAGGGATCGCAACACAGTGATCGGCAATAGCATCATCAATGACAAGTGGCAACTTTACCCTACCTTTATCCGACGTGACTTCAACAAATTCACCCTGCAACGCCCAAAGCTTCTGCATAGCAGAATTCACTCTAACCTGGGACAAATCCCCTTGGTGCTGCTGCAACGATTTTGCCCGCCGGGTAATAGCATCACTTGCGTACAAGGGCTTTTCTGAAATATGAATTTTACCCCTGCCCATTAACGGTTCTAATTTTTTTGGAAAAAAAGATCCCCATTCTCCAGCTTCAGCTCCAGGTGTGAAGCATTTTTCTACTGCATCACGAATCGTTTCCAAGGAGGTTAGAGTGTGTTTTTTATGATCTGTTATCTCATTTAACAGGGTCAACACTTGCCAGCCAGGTTTTGCTTGTGCAAACGGTGCGACTGCAGCTGCAAAAGACTGCCATGTGCCGGCCGTGTTCACCCAAGTGCCTTCTGTTTCTGTAAAAGGCGTAATGGGTAGAATCACGTCTGCGCATTCATCAAGGTGTGTATTTTCAAACATTGCACAAGCACAAACAAAATCCGCAGCCTTCAGTGAGCGTACTAATTTGTGTGTATTCGCATGGTCCAACTCAGGTTCAATATCAAAGAGTAAATAATTTTTTAAATTGGCATCCAACATTTCTTGCGCATTCAAACCTACCTGCCTCTTAATTGGCACAACTCCTGGAAGACGATGTGGCACTGTTCCAGCTATCCATGCTCCAGCAGCGTTTGCACCTACGGACAACTCAGCCACCTTAGCATTGATCAAAGTCGCTAAACCATTGCCCAAAGCAATAAGCTGAGAATAGCTTGGGTGTTGATTTGCTAAAGCACCAAATATCACTAATTTTTTTCCAGGCTTAGTCAAAAATCGAGCCATTTGCTTAGCCTGCTCATCTACTTCAACTGATTCCAGCCACTCAGCAAATTCTGGCATAGCGTGTTTCGACTTCCCAAGTAAAAGCTTAACCAGTTTTGCTAAACCATCAACCAGATCACCAGCGGGCATAATACGTTTATCACTAAGCTCAAAATTAAATGAGAAATCAATTGGATTGATTGCCAATACCGTACCGCCCTTTAAAGCCATTTTACGCAGTTTAAGACTAAGCAGTGGTTGCTCGGTGCGTATATTCGATCCAATCAATAAAACACAAGATTGATGCTCAAATTCTGACAACTGCACCCCACTATTGGGAAAAGCAGGGGCCATTTCCTGATGCCGGAAATCGCTTTGCCATAAACGGTGATCAATGTTGTGTGATCCTAAGCGGCGAACAAGTTTTTGTAATGCAAAATGCTCTTCAACTGTAGCATTCGGTGAAATGAGCGCACCTAAATTTTTTCCACTTGTAGCGCTTAGACGATCCGCGCTGTATTTGATTGCTTCCTCCCATGAAGCATTACGCCATTTCCCATTTTCTTTGATTCTTGGCATTTGGATTCGATTTTTCATCAATGCCTCATAGCTAAAACGATCACGATCTGAAATCCAAGTTTCATTGATATGCTCATTTTCTCTTGGAACCACCCTCATCACTTGATTTCGACGTGTATGCAAATAAATATTAGTCCCCAAACAATCATGAGGTGATACACTAGGCACTTGTTTCAATTCCCAACCTCGAGCTGAAAATAGAAAAGGTTTTGAGGTTAATGCGCCAACTGGGCACAAATCGATAATATTACCGGACACCTCAGATTTAACATCCTGCTCAATATAGGTCCCAATTTCGGTGCATTCACCACGCCCTGCCCCACCCATTTCACGCATACCAGCAATTTCCTCACCAAACCGAACACAACGTGTACAATGGATACAACGAGTCATATCTGTTTGAATCAAGGCACCAAGATCCTTATCTTTAACGACTCTTTTAGCGTCTGTATAACGCGAGGTGTCTTTACCATACCCCATTGAGAGATCTTGTAATTCGCATTCTCCTCCCTGATCACAAACCGGACAATCGAGAGGATGATTAATTAATAGGAACTCCATTACATTTTTTTGTGAATCTCTGGCTTTCTCAGATTGCGTCCAAATCTTCATGCCTTCACTAATCGGGGTAGCGCAGGCTGGCAAGGGTTTAGCCACTCGCTCAACATCAACTAAACACATGCGACAGTTAGCGGCAATGGATAATTTTTTATGGTAACAAAACCGAGGAATATGAACACCCAATTTATCGGCTACCTGAATAATCATCAAGCCTGCTTCAACTTCCATTCTCTGCCCGTTGATCTCAATAATTGGCATAAATCATACTCTCCTAACCGAACATTTTTTATAAGCGATATGATCTTCAAATTCAGTTCTAAAATGTTTTAAAAAGCTTTGTACCGGCAACACTGCTGCATCGCCCAAAGCACAGATGGTATGTCCCATAATGCCCTTAGACATTGTTTCTAAAGTTTCTAAATCTCTAAAGGTGCCGTGCCCCGCTAGGATCCGTGACAGCAGCCGAGCTAACCATCCGGTGCCTTCACGACAAGGTGTACACTGTCCACAGGATTCCTCAAAATAAAAATGTGAAATCCGTGCTAAAATTTTCACCATACAAGTTGTTTCATCCATAATGATAACGGCACCTGAGCCTAGCATGGAACCAGCATTAGCTATAGCATCATAGTCCATGGTGAGATCGAGCACTTGCTCAGCGGGTAGCACCGGTGCCGATGATCCACCAGGAATAACCGCTTTTAACTGATGTCCTTTTCTTACACCACCAGCCATAGCAAGCAGCTCTCTAAAAGGTGTGCCTAGGGAAATTTCATAATTACCGGGTTTTTCAACATGACCAGAAACACTGAAAATCTTACACCCACCATTATTAGGTTTGCCCAACTCCAAAAACCATTTACCACCGTGCTGTAAGATAACAGGAACAGAGGCAAAACTTTCTGTATTATTAATGGTCGTCGGCTTTCCATAGATCCCGTGGTTCGCCGGGAATGGTGGTTTAAATCTCGGAAATCCTTTTTTACCTTCAAGGGAATTCATCAACGCTGTTTCTTCACCACAAATATAAGCACCCGCACCTACAACGTTATGAAGTTCAAAATCAAAGCCACTACCCAAAAGATTGGCACCAATAAAGCCTGCTTCTCGCGCTTCCTGTAGTGCCGCTTCCATTCGCTCAAACCCTTTAAAAAATTCACCGCGGACGTAATTATACCCTACAGTAGCATTCATGACATAAGCCGCAATGGCCATTCCCTCAATTACCTGGTGAGGATTGAGTTCAAGGATCTCGCGATCTTTAAAAGTACCTGGCTCACCTTCATCAGAATTGCAGACTACATATTTTTGCCCAGGCGTATCACGTCCAACAAAACTCCATTTGATCCCCAAAGGAAATCCAGCACCACCACGACCTCTCAAAGAGGATACTTTCAGTTCATCTAATATCGCCTGTGGTGAAGTTTGCTCACGTAGAATCCGTTCCAATACCTTATAGCCACCTACACTCCGATACGTCTCTAGACTCCAAGAGTTTGTCAGGTGACGGGTACGAAAACAGATTTCATTCGCCATGCTTTACTCCAGACCTTCTAGTATGGTATCGATTTTCTGCGGAGTCAGGCGTTCATAATAGCGACGCCCAATCATCATCGCTGGAGCACCACCACAAGCAGCCAAGCACTCCACCTCTTTCAGAGTGAATCGTCCATCCGGCGTCGTTTGATTAAAATCAATGGATAGTTTTTTCTTTAAATGCGCCGCAATCTCCTCAGCTTCACATAATTGACATGAGACATTCGTGCACAAAGAAATTTTATACCTACCAACAGGTTCTAAATCAAACATGCTATAAAAGGTTGCAACTTCGTAGACTGCTATTCTCGGCATTTCTAAATAGGCCGCAACAGCATTCATGAGCGGTTCGGTTAAACAACCGCTATTCTCTTCTTGTGCACACATCAGCGCGTAGATGACAGCAGATTGCTTTTGATCCGCTGGATACTTCTTTAGCCACACATCAATGGCTTTCGTTGTTTTATAGGATAAAACGACACTCATCGATCGATCTCCCCAAACACTATATCCTGCGTACCTATCATGGCAACCACATCAGAAAGCATATGACCTTTTGTCATTTCATTTAAAGCCGCTAGATGTGGAAAACCCGCTGAACGAATTTTAATACGATAAGGTTTGTTGGCCCCGTCTGAAACAAGATAAATGCCAAACTCACCCTTAGGATGCTCTATTGCTCTATAAATTTCACCTTCTGGAACACAATACCCCTCACTGAACAGTTTGAAGTGATGGATCAAAGATTCCATTTTTTCTTTCATGTCGACTCGCGTAGGAGGTACCACCTTATGGTTATCGAGCATAACTGGACCAGGGTGTTGTTGTAACCATGTAACACATTGTCGAATAATTGCATTAGACTGTCTCAGTTCTTCCACTCTCACCAAATAACGATCATAGCAATCACCTTCGGTCCCAACTGGAATAGAAAATTTTAGCTTATCGTATACTGAATAAGGCTGTTTTCGGCGTAAATCCCATTCTACACCTGAACCACGTAACATAGGCCCTGAAAAACCCAGTTGCAACGCACGTTCTGGAGACACAACTCCAATACCAACCGTTCTTTGTTTCCAAATGCGATTATCCGTTAACAATGTCTCGTATTCATCCACTTTACTTGGGAACCTTTCGGTAAAATCCCAAATAAAATCCAGTAGACTGCCATCACGATTTGCATTCTTCTCATTTGTTTCTTTGGCGTTATGCCAACGAGAAGGTTTGTATTTTGGCATTTCGGTAGGCAGATCTCGATAGACACCTCCTGGACGATAGTAAGTAGCATGCATACGTGCACCTGAGACTGCTTCATAACAGTCTAAAAGATCTTCTCGCTCACGAAAGCAATACAGAAACATAGACATAGCACCCACATCTAATGAATGACTACCTAACCACAATAAATGATTCAAAATTCGGGTAATCTCATCAAACATGACACGAATATATTCCGCACGTTCTGGTGGGTTGACTCTTAGCAAACCTTCTATTGCCATCACATAAGCGTGTTCATTGCACATCATTGACACGTAATCCAGTCGATCCATATAACCAATATTTTGATTGTATGGTTTGGATTCCACAAGTTTCTCAGTGCCACGATGTAACAAACCAATATGTGGATCGGCGTGCTGTACAACTTCACCATCCATTTCAAGTACTAATCGCAGCACACCATGCGCTGCTGGGTGCTGAGGGCCAAAATTGAGGGTGTAATTTTTTATCTCACTCATTCTGTCTCTTCCGAATAACGGTTATCATCACGAATAACTTTGGGAACTAGGGTTCGTGGTTCAATATCAACGGGTTCATAAATCACACGCTGCTCGCTCGCAGAATATCGCATCTCCAATTCACCCACTAAAGGAAAGTCTTTACGGAAAGGATGCCCGGTAAAACCATAGTCCGTTAAAATTCGTCGCAGATCTGGATGGTTTTCAAACCAAATTCCAAACAAATCAAAAGCTTCTCTCTCATACCAATCTGCACTCTGCCAGATCTCCATAACCGATGGCACAACCGGTGGCTCACCTAAGGCCTGCGTCTTCAAACGAATGCGCTGATTGTGTGTCACGGATAGCAGGTGGTAGACCACTAAAAACCGGTTCTGATTAGTGGCAGCCGTTCCGAGGGCAGTTATTCCGCGTGAAAACCCGCTTGTCGTTGCATCGGTTGTCTTCCATTCACTCACGCCATAGTGCAAATAATCCACTCCACATAAATCAATTAACACTTCAAATAAAAAAGCAGGCGCTGTGCGTAGAAAATCAGCAACAAGCAATAAATCCTCACTGGCTACTGTTACGATTAATTCACCCTGTGAATTAATCGTAACCTCTACCTTATCAGCAAAAGTATCTTTTAGATCGTGTGATAAAATCAGCTGTTCCGTCATACTACACTCGCGCTATCGTGTTAGTGCGTTTTATTTTGTTTTGTAGTTGAATAATACCATAAACCAAAGCCTCTGCAGTTGGTGGGCAACCTGGCACATAAATATCTACTGGGATAATGCGATCACACCCACGTACAACTGAATAAGAATAATGATAATAACCACCACCATTTGCGCAGGATCCCATTGAAATAACGAAACGCGGTTCAGCCATTTGATCGTAGACTTTGCGTAAGGGTTGGGCCATTTTATTGCATAAGGTACCTGCGACAATCATCACATCGGATTGGCGTGGGCTTGCTCGAAACAGCATGCCGAAGCGATCTAAATCATAACGCGCTGCACCTGCATGCATCATCTCAACTGCACAGCAAGCTAAACCAAATGACATCGGCCACATTGAACCGGTTCTCGCCCAATTGATCAATGCATCTGCAGTAGTGGTCACAAAGCCTTGCTTTAAAACACCTTCTATTCCCATTCCAGAGCCCCTTTTTTCCACTCATAGGCAAAACCCACAATCAATAAAATTAAGAATACCCCAACGGCATAGAATCCAGTCCAACTAATGTCATCCATTGCAACAGCGAAAGGAAATAAAAATAAAATTTCTAAATCAAACAGAATAAAAAGAATAGCCACTAAATAAAACCGCACATCAAACTTGATGCGAGCGTTTTCAAAAGGTTCAAAACCACATTCGTAAGGAGAATTTTTTGCTGGATCAGGACGCCGTGGACCCAAACATGTACCCAATATCACTGGGATCAATCCACACAATAAACCAACACCAATAAACACCAAGACTGGGAAATACGCTTCCACTTACCCCTACCTACCTTGAATAATCCCTTAGTAAGAGTATAAAACACAACTCAGCCACTGTCTGCTTTGATTTTGCTCAACTTTTTATTCTGACCTATATTCTGCTTGGAACATAATTACTTTAATTACTGATCTATACTTTATTGTGTAGTTACCTAATTAATTAAATAATGGAGTTCTTCATGCCACATGCAACTGATCCAAGTTTTGAAGATGTTATCAAGCGAGCGAAAGCTTTGAAACGGGCCATTCTAGCCCATCCTGATGCAAGCGTTACTGCCCATGCAAAATATGCCTTTGCTGATGCAAGAGCACAAGCCAGTGGTGCAACCAACAAAACACATCGTGAATTTCTAGATGGTCTTGGTACCTTAGCAGGAGAGGCACTTGGGTATATCGGTGGAAGCAATCACTCAGAGGAACTGGATAACTACTGCAAACGTGTATTCAAAGAAGCCCTGCAATTTTTAAAAATATCTGTGCAGTTTCTTGCAACTAAAGCACCTTCTGCCATTGCCAAGAGCATCGAAGCCTGCTGTCGACAGGTAAACAAACTCATGAATGCACTTTTTAACAATAAAAAATCCAAAGCAAAGACACGTGCAAAATCTAGTAGTTCACCTCTGTTTAGTAAATACAGAAAAGCAGAAGATAGAAGCAGAAGCAACCCTAATCGAGCAGGCAGCAAAAAAGTCAAGCACAATCGATAGAAAAAAACTACAAGTGCACCCACTTCATTGAGATGGGTGCCATTTTTTAGAAATAGTCCTGTCTAGGTTTTCGGTAAGTTTTTTCGACATCAGGTACTACAGGGACTCTTTTTCTTTGAATACCTTTTTGAAGCATGCTATAGAGTGGATAACCTTCCACAATGTGTAATGGCATTGACATTGCGTCTGGCACTTTCCAATCTGAATAGAGCAGTGCTTTGGATCTGCTGCAAAAGCTTTCTCGGGCATAGTGAGGGACTCCTTGTGCCGCCTCCATCAGTCCTGGAATTTGTGATGTCGTTAGTATGCGATCAGCATCAATAAGTGTGAGATTTTTGTGTTGAGATAACTTGTCTTTAGCATAATCGGTTATATAGAGAGTCACGAATACTACTTCAATATCTCTATCCTGCGCTGCTGTCATAATATTCTCAAAGATTTCATTCATTTGCACCCCAGAAATACTCCAATCATCAAACATGACTACTCGTTCGATATCATTGGGTGTTTTTAGATCTCTGAAAAACCTACCAGCACTAGGATTCTGAATAGAAATATCTGGCAGTGCATCTCTTGATAAATATTTAAGAGCATGGCTTGCAACCCAATGTTGACTGTGTCCCGGATCAATTAAAAGCGCTGTCTTCTTTTTCGGTTTTTTTCTTACGATTGCTGTGTATTGTTGCATGCATTTTTGTAGATTGCACAAAAATTCTTTGAAAGGGATATACCGTATATGTTCGACTTGGATCCCAACTGGTAACTTCATTTCATCTGAAAACTGATTGATAAAGGCCTTTTTTGATTCCGAAGTGATTTCGTCTGCCGGTTTGGGTACAACCGGCGTAGAATCGAGATCCAATTGTCTTGCCCGTGCCTTTCGCCGCTCCAAAATATCACTAAAAATGAGTTCTATGGTTTTAACTGCTTTTCGGTCTTCCTGCGAATACACACTATTATCCTTGCTTGGCCCCTGCCTTACACGAATAGTACCTGAAAACGGGATAAAAAGAAAGTTATTGAATCGACTTTTAAGTGGTACTAAAGACCACCACAGAATTGCCATTGCAATCTAGAATTGGTGCCGAAGGCCGGACTCGAACCGGCATGACTTTCGTCACCACCCCCTCAAGATGGCGTGTATACCAATTTCACCACTTCGGCAGAAGAAGATTACTCAGTTGTTTTAGTGAATGGCACAGGAATATCCTCACCAACCACCTGGTTTGTTTCAGATCCTACAGGCTGAATTTTTTCTAAAAGCTGATCCAACCGTGCAGGCCTGAAGTGCTCTGCATTTAAATATCCTAGTAATAAGCATGTAATAAAAAAAACAGTCACGAGAATAGCGGTTAAACGCGTTAGAAAATTACCCGATCCCTGGCTACCGAAAACGGTCTGTGAAGCACCACTGCCAAACGAAGCACCCGCTTCAGCCCCTTTACCATGCTGTACAAGAATAAGACCAATTAAACCAATTGCAACCATGATATGTATAATTAACACTACTTGTTCCATGACTCTCTCTCTATTTTGTCTCTATTGCACTTGCGCAAATACTCAAAAAATCTTCAGGGACCAAAGAAGCCCCCCCAACTAATAAACCACTCACACTTGGCTCGACTAACAAAGATGCTGCATTATTGGCCTTAACGCTGCCCCCGTATAAAATAGGCACTCGACCACACCCTTTATCATCTAGCCAACTAGTTATCTTACTATGGACTTCTTCCACCTGGCTTGGTGTCGCACTTAAACCTGTACCAATCGCCCAAACTGGTTCATAAGCCACCAGCGTCTTAGCCATAAGCTCTGGAGAAGCCACATCCAATATTGCCCGTAATTGGGCAAATAATACCGAAAAGGTTTCACTTTGCTCTCTTTGTTTAGCTGTTTCGCCCACACAAAGCACTGGAATCAGTCCAGCATGATACGCCGATAGCCATTTTCTTGCAATAAGTGCATTGTCCTCAAAAAAGAGTTGTCGTCGTTCTGAATGTCCAATGAGCGCATAACGACAGCCCATCTCCTGTAACATTTGGGCTGATACTTCTCCAGTAAAGGCGCCCGTTAACTCTGCGCTCACATTTTGTGCACCGAGATGTACGTTTTGAAGATGTTTGGCCATTTCTCCTAAATACACAGCAGGCGGACAAATCACAACCGTTAGCTGGTCATTTACTTGAAGATTGTCTTGTATTTGGGACAGTAAGTCATCTGAGCGCTGGCGTGAACCATGTAGTTTCCAATTCCCAATGATGTAATAGTGGCTCAGATTAATTTTGGACATGTTCACATCCACCACACATCACCTGATTGCCTAAAATATCGATTTGCTCCAAAGCTTCTTTTACTGTTTTTTTATTTCGAATAGCTTGACGCATTTCCTGCGCAATCACTTGACGCACACGCGGAAATTGTGGCAACAGGATCCCGCGCGAGTATTTTTGAGGGGTACTTCTCGAAAAAGAATCCAACGCAACCTTTGCTGCTTTGCCACGCAAACTTCCTGTGTAAAAATTTTCCTTATCTAATTTCGATTTCACACCTTTCACCACTGGCAAGTAACATGTCTGACGATGCCACTGGGTTTGGACTTCTTTACTTACTAAAAACTCAAAAAAACGCTCTATTGCAGCGTATTCCTCTGGCTTGTGCCCCGACAACACCCAGAAAGAAGAACCGCCCGTAATAGTATTTTGTGGCTTTTTGATAAAATCTGGCCAGTACAAAAG
>CAYGPC010000009.1:45904-71207 GCA_964351705.1 uncultured Legionellaceae bacterium | reverse complement strand
CTCCAAAACCGTAGGTTGGGGGTTCGATTCCCTCCTGGCCTGCCAATGAAGACTGAACTGAAATGATTTTTTGGGATTTGATTTAGGATGGCAAGTTACGTGGGATCAGAGAATCCTGGCATAGTGGATAAATTGTTATGGGTTGTTGTGCTCGCCATTGTTGTTGGTGCGTTGGGCAGCAATTATTATTTTTCGGGCCATTCGTTATTATTACGCGTGGTCGGTTTGTTGCTGTCTTTGGGGTTAGTCTTTGGGATTGCCCTGCAAACCTGCGCAGGTCGTAAGGCTTGGATCTTGTGGCAAGAAGCGTTGCAAGAAGTTCGGAAGGTTCATTGGCCAACCCGCCAGGAAACCATGCAAACAACCATGATTGTTTTGGCGATGGTAGTGGTCATGGGTATTTTACTTTGGAGTGCAGACTTTGCATTATTACGGATTGTTAAATGGCTGACAGGGCATTGGGGAGTATAATGACTAAGCGCTGGTATGTAGTACATGCTTATTCGGGTTTTGAGCTCCACGTAAAACGCTCACTCGAAGATCGTATTAAAATGCTAAAACTTGAAGCCAAATTTGGTGACATTTTAGTACCCACGGAAGAAGTGGTTGAAATTCGTTCAGGACAGAAACGCAAAAGTGAACGTAAGTTTTTTCCTGGTTACGTATTGGTTTCAATGGAATTAGATGATGAAACATGGCATTTAGTGCGACATGTTCCTAAGGTATTGGGCTTTATTGGTGGTACTTCTGATCAACCGGCTCCGATTTCAGATAAAGAAGCTGACAATATTATGCAACGGATCCAAGACGGCGTTGATAAACCTAAGCCTAAAGTTTTGTTTGAGCCTGGTGAAGTGATTCGTGTGACAGAAGGACCATTCTCTGATTTTAACGGGGTGGTTGAAGAAGTGAATTATGAGAAGAATCGATTGCGAGTAGCGGTGTTAATTTTTGGACGTTCTACTCCAGTGGATTTAGACTTCGGGCAAGTTGAAAAAGCTTAAAATTGTAGTATAACCGGGGAGCTTGTAAAAGCGTTTGCACCCGACTGAGGTAAAAATGGCAAAGAAAATAGATGCTTATATTAAGCTACAAGTGAAAGCAGGCGAAGCAAATCCTGCTCCACCTGTTGGTCCAGCATTAGGGCAGCGTGGTGTTAACATCATGGAATTCTGTAAAGCGTTTAATGCAAAAACACAGAACATGGATGGGGTTAAAAAGGGAACTCCCTTACCGGTTGTTATCACAGTTTATAATGATAAAAGTTTTACTTTTATTATTAAGACCCCCCCAGCCTCTGTCATGCTGAAAGAAGCTGCTGGTATTGCTAAAGGCAGTGGCACACCAAACACTAAAAAAGTCGGAACCGTAAAACGATCCGACCTCGAAACTATTGCTAAACATAAAATGCCTGATCTAACTGCTAATGACTTAGCGGCTGCGATGCGTTCGATTGCTGGAAGCGCTCGAAGCATGGGCTTAGATGTGGAGGAGGGCTGATATGGCACAACTATCTAAACGTGTGCGCGCTGTTCGTGACAGCATCGAAGCGGGTAAGATCTATACTTTCACAGAAGCAGTTGAAGTTCTAAGTGGCTTGCCACAAGTTAAGTTTCGTCAAAGTGTTGATGTCAGTATTAATTTAGGCATTGATGCACGCAAATCAGATCAGTCTGTTCGTGGATCCGTCGTATTACCACATGGTACCGGAAAATCTGTGCGGGTAGCCGTATTTACACAAGGTCCAAATGTTAAAGCTGCTGAAGAAGCCGGTGCTGATTTAGTGGGGATGGACGATCTCGCTAAGGAAATACAAGGTGGGAAAATGGACTTTGATGTTGTGATTGCGAGTCCAGATGCGATGGGTATTGTTGGGCGCTTGGGGCAAGTGTTGGGCCCGCGCGGTCTAATGCCAAATCCTAAAGTGGGAACGGTTACCATGGATGTAGCGACCGCTGTGAAGAATGCTAAAGCCGGTCAAGTACGTTATCGCTCAGATAAAGGCGGTATTGTGCATTGTTCAGTTGGTAAAATTGATTTCAAAGCAGATGCACTGCAAGAAAATGTAGAAGTCCTCTTGGATGGATTGCGAAAGGCAAAACCGAGCAGTTCTAAGGGTATTTACCTGAAGAAAATAACGGTATCTACCACCATGGGGCCGGGGTTGATTGTTGATCTGGCTTCGTTGAAATTTTAAGGGAGTAGTCGTAGACCGCAAGTAGGCAGATTGCCTTTAAACGCCGTAAATCGGCTTGCGTAGACGGTAAGCTTAGACTGTTGTTTCAATCTAAATTGCCGTAGGAAGAAGGGGGTGCATTTTTTGAAAATGCATCAATTTGTTAGTCCTAGAGAGGTAAATGATAGTGGCTTTAAGACTGGAACAGAAAAGAGAAATTGTTGCGGAAGTAGCAGAAGTGGCTAGTCGATCGTTATCGCTGATAGCGTTAGATTACCGTGGAATTTCTGTTTCTGAAGTGACAGATTTGCGTGCAAAAGCGCAAAAAGTAGGTGTCCATTTGCGTGTGGTGCGTAATACATTGGCGCGGCGTGCACTTAAAGGAACGCTGTTTGAATGTATGGGTGATTCGTTAGTGGGTCCTATGTTATTGGCTTTTTCACCTGAAGAAATAAGCGCTGGTGCTCGTTTAGTGAAAGACTTCACTAAAACGAACAAAGCATTGGAAGTAAAAGCTATTTCTATTGGTGGAAAAGTATTAGATAAGCAACAGTTAGACTTTTTGGCAACCTTGCCAACACGAGATGAAGCTTTGGCGACATTACTCGCGGTTATGCAGGCTCCGATTTCCAAATTGTTGCAAACGATGGTTGCGCCGCATACCAAGTTCGTTAGAACTTTGGCTGCAGTGCGTGATCAAAAACAGTCGTCAGCTTGAGTGTTGATAGTTAAACCTTAAAAAGTGGAGAAGTGAAAATGGCTCTTTCAAAAACAGAAATTTTAGATTCCATCGCTCAAATGAGTGTTATGGACATCGTAGAACTGATTGAAGAAATGGAAACAAAATTTAATGTAACGGCTGCCGTTGCAATGGCAGCAGCACCTGCTGCGGGCGCTGCTGCACCAGCTGCTGAAGAAAAAACAGAATTCAATGTCATGATGACTAGCTTTGGTGCAAACAAAGTGTCAGTGATTAAAGCTGTTCGTGGTATTACAGGCTTAGGCTTGAAAGAAGCGAAAGATTTAGTTGAGTCTGCCCCAAGTGCGATTAAAGAAGGTGTGGATAAGAAAGAAGCAGAAGATATGAAGAAGAAGCTTGAAGAAGCGGGTGCTTCAGTTGAGATTAAGTAATATACGAAATCTCACTGCTCGAATGGGTAAAGTAGTGAATTGCTGTGAAGCAGTTCACTCTTGTTGTTGTTTTATTAAATTGTCATAGGAATAAAAATGGCTGTAACTGATGCGCGGACATTGTCTTATACTGAACGAAAACGTATTCGGGCTAATTATGGGAAGCGTCCAGACACCTTGGAAGCACCTCCATTGTTGGACATTCAATTACAATCGTACAATAATTTTTTATACCCATTCGAGTTAGATACTGGTACTAAAAAATCGGGTTTAGACGAAGCGTTTGCTTCTGTTTTTCCGATTGTGAGTTATTCTGGTCATGCAATACTTGAATATGTGAGTTACCAGCTGGGTGAACCCACGTTTGATGTAAAAGAGTGTCAAATGCGTGGTGTTACCTATGCAGCACCACTGCGTGTCAAAATTCGATTGGTGATTTATGATAAGGAATCTCCAGCCGATGCGAAAGTCGTTAAAGATATTCGTGAGCAAGAAGTGTACATGGGTGAAATTCCATTAATGACAGGTAGTGGTACTTTCGTCGTGAATGGCACGGAACGCGTTGTAGTTTCGCAATTGCATCGTTCGCCTGGTGTTTTCTTTGAGCACGATAAAGGTAAAACACACTCTTCGGGTAAGTTGTTATATGCAGCCCGTATTATTCCTTACCGCGGTTCTTGGTTAGACATTGAGTTTGATCCTAAAGATTGTGTTTATGCTCGGATCGACCGTCGCCGTAAACTTCCTTCAACCATCATTTTGCGTGCGTTGGGTTATACAACGGAAGAGATCTTAGAACTTTTCTTTGAAACCAATTCACTGATGTTTGAAAAGGGGCGTTGGGTACTCGAGCTGGTTGCTAATCGATTACGTGGTGAAACTGCACTGTTCGACATTAAAACGGCAAAAGGTGAAGTTCTGGTTGAAACAGGAAATCGTATTACGGCTAAACATATTCGTAAGATGGAATCTTTATCCATGACGAAGTTGGAAGTGCCACAAGATTATTTGATAGCTAAAACCATCTCACATGACGTAATTGACCCTGAAAGTGGGGAAATCTTAGTAGAAGCCAATACTGAAATTACACCGGAAGTGTTGGAAGCGCTTTTAAAAGCCAATGTGACTGTTTTAAAAACACTGTACACCAATGATTTGGATCATGGTCCCTATATTTCGGATACTTTACGTATTGATCCTTCCAAAACAAAAATGGAAGCGTTGGTAGAAATTTATCGTATGATGCGACCAGGTGAGCCACCGACTAAAGAAGCTGCTGAGCAGTTATTTAAAAATCTTTTCTTTACCGCGGCACGTTACGATTTGTCTGCCGTGGGCCGCATGAAATTTAACCGTCGAGTTGGGCGTGAAGAATCTGAAGGTGAAGGTGTTCTTTCTAAAGAAGATATCGTTGATGTATTGAAGGTTCTAATTGACATTCGAGACGGTCGTGGTGAAATTGATGATATCGATCACTTGGGTAATCGACGTGTACGAAGTGTCGGTGAAATGGCTGAAAATCAATTTCGCGTGGGCTTAGTACGAGTTGAGCGAGCAGCGAAAGAGCGCTTAGGTTTGGCAGATTCTGAAGGATTTATGCCACAAGACATTATTAACGCTAAGCCAGTTTCTGCTGCAATCAAAGAGTTCTTTGGTTCTAGTCAATTGTCACAGTTTATGGATCAGAATAATCCTTTATCCGAAGTGACACACAAGCGTCGTATTTCTGCGTTAGGACCTGGTGGTCTTACACGCGAACGAGCAGGGTTTGAGGTTCGCGATGTACACATTACTCACTACGGTCGTGTGTGTCCGATTGAAACACCTGAAGGACCAAACATCGGTTTGATAAACTCTCTTGCTGTGTATGCACGTACGAACAGCTATGGGTTTCTTGAAAGCCCTTATCGTAAAGTGGTAGATGGGAAAGTCACTAGTGATATTCAGTTTTTATCTGCGATTGAAGAAGGTAAATATGTGATTGCTATGGCAAATGCTTCTACGAGTGAGAAAGCAAAACTTACTGATGATCTCGTGCCATGTCGTCATAAGAATGAGTTTACGTTTTCAGCACCGGAACATGTTCAGTTTATGGACGTTTCACCTAAGCAAATTGTTTCTGTGGCAGCGTCACTCATTCCCTTCCTAGAACACGATGATGCAAACCGTGCGCTAATGGGATCCAATATGCAACGTCAAGCTGTGCCAACACTGTGCGCTGAAAAGCCTTTAGTGGGTACAGGAATGGAACGCATGGTTGCCATTGATTCAGGCGTAACGGTGATAGCGCGTCGTAGTGGAGTGGTGGATTCAGTCGATGCTGCACGTATTGTTGTTCGAGTGGACGATGATCAAGCGGAAGCAGGCGATACTGGTGTGGATATTTACAATTTAACCAAATATCTGCGTTCGAATCAAAATACATGTATTAACCAACGTCCGTTGGTGCATTCAGGTGAACACATTTCCATTGGTGATGTTTTAGCTGATGGCCCTTCTACTGACATGGGAGAATTGGCTTTAGGTAAGAACTTGTTAATTGCCTTCATGCCTTGGAATGGTTATAACTTCGAGGATTCGATTTTAATTTCTGAGCGGGTAGTTGAAGAAGATCGATTCACAACTATTCATATTGAAGAGCTTACTTGTATTTCACGAGATACTAAACTCGGCTCTGAAGAAGTTACCTCTGACATTCCAAATGTTGGAGAAGGTGCTTTGTCTCGGCTGGATGATTCCGGTATTGTTTATATAGGGGCCGAAGTGAACTCAGGTGATATTTTGGTTGGTAAAGTGACGCCTAAAGGCGAAACGCAATTAACCCCAGAAGAAAAACTGCTACGTGCGATCTTTGGTGAAAAAGCCTCGGATGTAAAAGATACCTCTCTACGTGTGCCAACCGGTATGGGTGGAGTCATCATTGATGTACAAGTGTTTACTCGCGATGGCGTTGAGAAAGACGCACGTGCTTTAGACATTGAACAAACTGCACTTATCAGTGTCAAGAAAGATTTGGAGGATGAACTTCGGATCCGTGAAGAAGATGTGTATCAACGTGTCTATAAATTACTTCTAGATAAAGTGGCCTCTGGTGGTCCTGATGGTTTGAAATCAGGTGCTAAAATAACGAAAACGTATTTGGCAAAAGTCCCTAAAGAGCAGTGGTTTGAAATTCGTTTAAAGAATGATGAAGCAAACCAACAGCTTGAAGCCGCTATTCAACAATTTGCTGATTTGAAAAAATCGCATGACGAGCAATTGGAAGCCAAGCATAAAAAATTAAAACAGGGCGATGATCTAGCACCAGGTGTACTTAAAGTAGTTAAAGTCTATCTGGCTGTGAAACGTCGGATCCAGCCCGGTGATAAAATGGCGGGTCGACACGGGAATAAAGGGGTCATTTCCAGTATTGTTCCGGTTGAAGACATGCCGTATTTACCTGATGGAACACCGATTGACATTGTGTTAAATCCATTAGGCGTGCCTTCTCGGATGAATGTTGGGCAGGTGCTGGAAACACATTTAGGATGGGCTGCTAAAGGACTTGGACTGAAGCTTGGCAAGATGCTTCGTGAAAAAGCAAAAATAGAGAATGTTCGTGAGTATTTGAATAAAATTTACACGTTGAACAGTGAACGTGCTGTGGATGTGACTAAACTTTCGGACGAGCAACTTATGGAACTGGCAAGCAATCTGAAAGGTGGCATTCCTATTGCAACTCCTGTGTTTGATGGCGCTTCAGAAAAAGAAATCAAGAATCTGCTTACTTTGGCTGATTTACCAGAGAGTGGTCAGGCCATTTTAGTGGACGGTCGCACCGGTAGGACTTTTGATAAGCCCGTTACGGTTGGGTACATGTACATGCTCAAATTGAATCACTTAGTAGATGATAAAATGCATGCGCGTTCTACCGGTTCGTACAGTTTGGTCACCCAGCAGCCATTGGGTGGTAAAGCCCAATTTGGTGGTCAGCGTTTTGGAGAAATGGAGGTGTGGGCACTGGAAGCTTATGGAGCGGCTTACACTTTACAAGAAATGTTGACTGTAAAATCGGATGATGTTGCGGGTCGAACCAAAATGTATAAGAACATCGTTGATGGTGATCATCGCATGGAGCCAGGCATGCCTGAGTCTTTCAATGTGTTGGTCAAAGAAATCCGATCCTTGGGTATTAATATTGAGCTAGAACTCGAATAATTTTTGGAGGCAAAACGTGAGAGACATACTGAGCTTGCTGAAACAGCAAGGTGAAAGTGAAGATTTTAGTGGCGTTGTCTTAAATTTGGCTCCACCTGATTTAATATTGGCACGTTCTTTTGGTGAGGTGAAAAAACCTGAAACCATAAACTATCGAACCTTTAAACCGGAACGAGATGGTCTTTTTTGTGCCAAAATTTTTGGTCCTGTTAAAGATTATGAGTGTCTTTGTGGAAAGTATAAACGCTTGAAACACCGTGGTGTTATTTGTGAGAAATGCGGTGTGGAAGTGGCCTTGGCGAAAGTGCGACGCGAACGTATGGCGCACATTGAATTGGCGAGTCCTGTTGCTCATATTTGGTTCTTAAAATCCTTACCTTCTCGTATTGGGTTGTTACTGGACATGACCCTGCGTGATATTGAACGGGTTTTATATTTTGAAGCTTATGTGGTGGTCGATCCCGGTATGACAACCCTTGAAAAGGGGCAACTGTTAACCGAAGAAGCGTATGCTGAGTGCCAAGATCAGTTCGGTGACGAATTTGATGCAAAAATGGGTGCTGAGGCAGTACAGCAGTTATTGCGAATGGTAGATTTGAAAGCAGAGGGCTTGCGAATTCGTGAAGAATTACCAACCATCTCATCTGAAACACGTTCGAAAAAATTAGCGAAACGTTTGAAACTGATTGAGTCGTTTTTGGATTCAGGTAACAAGCCTGAATGGATGATTATGTCAGTGCTACCAGTGTTGCCACCAGATCTTCGACCTTTGGTGCCTTTAGATGGTGGTCGTTTTGCTACTTCTGATTTAAACGATTTGTATCGTCGAGTGATTAACCGTAATAACCGATTGAAGCGATTATTAGATTTAAGTGCACCTGATATTATTGTGCGCAATGAAAAACGAATGTTGCAAGAAGCTGTGGATGCTTTATTGGACAATGGACGACGTGGTCGTGCCATTACAGGTTCGAATAAGCGACCTCTGAAATCTTTAGCCGATATGATTAAAGGAAAGCAGGGTCGATTCCGTCAAAACTTGCTAGGTAAACGAGTAGATTATTCTGGTCGTTCCGTTATTGTTGTGGGTCCAACTTTGAAACTGCATCAATGCGGTTTGCCGAAGAAAATGGCGTTAGAACTGTTTAAACCCTTTATTTTCAGTAAACTAGAGTTTCGTGGGCTAGCGACAACCATTAAAGCGGCTAAGAAACTGGTTGAAAAAGAAGGTTCCGAGGTTTGGGATATTTTAGAAGAAGTGATTCGTGAACATCCCGTATTACTTAACCGTGCACCGACGTTGCACCGTCTTGGTATTCAGGCGTTCGAGCCTCTGTTAATTGAAGGAAAAGCGATACAGCTGCATCCTCTTGTTTGTGCTGCCTATAATGCTGACTTTGATGGTGATCAGATGGCTGTTCACGTGCCATTAACAATCGAAGCGCAAATAGAGGCTCGTGCACTCATGATGTCCACCAATAATGTACTATCCCCTGCCAACGGTGAACCTATCATTGTACCTTCTCAGGATGTGGTTTTAGGGTTGTACTACATGACGCGTGAAAGCATCAACAAGTTAGGCGAGGGTTCGATTTTCTCTGATGTTAATGAAGTGCAACGTGCTTATGAAAGTAGTTGTGCACATTTACATGCGAAAGTTCAAGTGCGTATCGGAGGCGACTTGGTTCAAACAACTGTCGGTCGAGCGCTGCTTTCTGCTATTTTACCAAAAGGTATGTGCTTCACTGCTGTGAACAAAGTGATGACTAAGAAAGTGATTTCCGCGTTAATTAATGATTGTTATCGCCAGGTGGGCATCAAAGAAACTGTTATTTTTGCTGATCAATTGATGTACACCGGTTTTGCATATGCAACACGCTCAGGTGTGTCTGTTTGTATTAATGATTTGGTGATTCCAAGTGCTAAGGGCAGAATTATTGCGCAAGCTGAGGAAGAAGTTAAGGAAATTGGTGAGCAATACTCTTCTGGTTTGGTGACACATGGCGAGCGATACAATAAAGTTATTGATATTTGGTCAAGAACTAATGATCAAGTCGCTAAAGCGATGATGAGTGAGTTGGCAACTGAGAAAGTACTAGATGCCAATAATAAAGAAGTTGATCAAGAGTCCTTTAATTCTATTTACATGATGGCTGATTCTGGTGCTCGAGGATCAGCAGCTCAGATGCGACAATTAGCAGGTATGCGTGGTTTGATGGCTAAACCAGATGGTTCAATTATTGAAACACCTATTCGTGCAAACTTCCGTGAAGGATTAAACGTATTAGAATACTTTATTTCGACTCACGGTGCGCGTAAAGGCCTTTCAGATACAGCGTTGAAGACAGCAAACTCTGGTTATTTAACTCGACGTTTAGTGGATGTAGCGCAGGATGTGGTTGTCACTGAAATAGACTGTGGTACTACAAATGGTTTAACTATGATCCCACTCATTGAAGGGGGAGATATTGTTGAACCTTTACGTGAGCGAGTGTTGGGTCGTGTTATTTTGGAAGATGTTTTGGATCCAGCAAGCAAAGAAATACTGATGCCTGTAGGCACATTGTTAGATGAAGCCCTGGTAGATCAACTTGAAAAAAATGGTATTGATCAAATACGCGTGCGTTCGGCAATTACTTGTAAGACGCGACACGGGATTTGTGTGAAGTGTTATGGCCGTGATTTGGCTTCCGGGAAAGTCACCAATATTGGAGAGGCTGTTGGCGTCATTGCAGCACAGTCTATTGGTGAGCCTGGTACTCAGTTAACCATGCGTACTTTCCACATAGGGGGAGCTGCCTCACGTGCAACCTCTGAAAATAGCGTACAGGTTAAATCGAATGGTCGTGTGCGTTTAAATAACGTAAAACTGCTTGAGCATACCAAAGGCTACTCAGTTGTGGTTTCCCGTTCAGGTGAATTAACGGTTGCTGATGATCAAGGTCGTGAGTGGGAACGTTATAAACTTCCTTATGGAGCGATATTAACGGTTACCGATGGTGCCAAAGTTCAAGCGTCACAAACGGTAGCGACTTGGGATCCACATAATCACCCTGTTATTACAGAGGTGTCTGGACGCTTATGTTATATGGATCTCATCGATTCCATTACCATGCAACGACAAACGGATGAAGTCACAGGTTTAACCAGTGTGGTTGTAATGGATCCGAAACAACGTGGTAGCGGTAGCAAAGATTTGCGTCCGATGGTTAAATTAGTTGACGAGAATGGTGAAGATATTACCATTCCAGGAACTAATTTGGTTGCCCAGTATTTCTTGTCTGCAGGTGCTATTGTCAATATGGACGATGGTGCTCAAGTGGGTATAGGTGATGTGATCGCTAGGATCCCACAAGAAAGTTCGAAGACTCGAGATATTACCGGAGGGTTGCCACGAGTAGCTGATTTATTTGAGGCGCGTCGACCCAAGGAAGCTGAAATTTTAGCTGAGATTTCTGGGGTGGTCAGTTTTGGTAAAGAAACCAAAGGTAAACGTCGTTTATTGATTACTTCATCCGAAGGTGAAACCAATGAAACATTGATTCCAAAATGGCGACACATTGGTGTATTTGAGGGTGAACATGTTCAGCGTGGTGAAAAAGTTGCCGACGGTTCTCCTGATCCACATGAAATTTTACGACTCTTGGGTGTAGATGCTCTGGCAAATTACATTGTGAACGAGGTTCAAGATGTGTATCGATTGCAAGGGGTTAAAATCAACGATAAACATATTGAAGTGATTATTCGTCAAATGTTACGAAAAGCATTGATCAATAGTTCCGGTGATACTCGGTACTTAATCGGGGAGCAAGTTGAAGTCGGAGATGTTAAAGCTATTAATAAGACAGCTATCGACGATGGAAAAACACCAGCAGCCTATGAACCGGTGCTGCTTGGGATCACGAAAGCGTCGTTGGCGACAGAATCGTTTATTTCGGCGGCATCGTTCCAAGAAACAACTCGCGTGTTAACGGAAGCAGCGGTGAGCGGAAAAAGAGATAGGTTACGAGGTCTAAAAGAAAATGTTACAGTGGGTCGTTTGATTCCAGCAGGGACTGGTTTGGCGTACCATGAAGAACGGCGTAGACTTCGCTTAGCAGCTTCTAAGCCAGAAGACAAGCCTACTGAGCAGCCATCGGTGTCAGCAGATGATATCGAACAAGCTCTCGGGGAAGCGCTGAACTCGACTGGAGACTAGTAGTCTTTGTCATATTGTTGAGGAGGCAGAAAGTTGCCAAGTATAAGTGATATGACTAGTTTTTTAAAAGCCTGTCAGGTACAGATTCCTGTACCTCAGGCTAATATTTCTTACGTTGATTTGTATCATGCCTGTCTTGATACTCAGCTACTTGAATTTCCTAATTTAGAAAATGTTCGGCGCTTTTTAGCGCATCCAAGTCCACCTTTACGCTTACAATTGTTCGATGCAGAACAGTTAGTACAATGGTGCTCTTATAATTCAAGCTGTACAGACTATTTAGAAAGTTCAGCATTTGAAGTTGAAGATGATGAAGTCGAAACACGAAGACGTAAAAAATTAATGCCTGCTGGTCGTGCTATGGCGATGGGATTAGTGGGGGTATACGATGACTTGGTTGAACGTGCTAAAGCAAAAGGATTAACGGAACCTAAAAAACTTTTTGAGTTGGCAGGTTTTTTAGCCAACAGTGTTAAATTGTTTTCGGTTTCAACTTTTGGTGAATTACTGAAATCCAAAGAAAACAAACATTTTTTTGTTACCATACAATTGAAATTAAAAAGAGCCGCTCAGTTTTCACCTCAGTTGAAACCCGTTACTAATACTGATAATTTTGAAAATTGTGAAGTGGAGGCGTTGTCCAAATTAATCCATGCAGAATTAACGAATTATCTTTGTGTGAATAAAGAGGGTAAATTAAAACGAGAAGAAAAAGATTTTATAGAAAGTGTTGTCGAAGTAATGAATTGGGTGTGCAATCCTGAAAATTTGAATGGGGTAACTCAAGCTCGTAAAGATTGGGTTGATTTAGAACAGCATGAAATCTTCGTGCGCATGAAGAGCGAACGGATTGTTGTGCGAGAAGCAGTGATTATTCTAGAACCTTTGGAAGCCCCGCTGCCCGGTGTTTCTGCTGAGGCTATTGATATGCATGCACTTGCTTGGCTGCAACATTATGGTTTACACAATCATTATCAAAAAGTGTACAAACCTTCTGATTCTATAAAACAAATAGGTTATGTAAGTATCCACACTGAATTGTTGCGATATTTTAAATTATCGACGGATTGTCCGGAACCTGAGAGGTTTTTTGATTTTTGGTTTTCTTTAACACAACTAGAAAAATGGAAAGACATTGTTGTGATGGAAAGTCTGGGCGCCTCTGATGAACAGTCGAAAAAAATGCAGTATCTGAATTGTCAACTTGCCGTCACGTACTTAAAAAACAACGGATTCGCGAGGGAGTTCGGTTCTATAAGCGTATTAAGTGAAAAATTCAACCAAGTTACTAAGGCTCAAATAGCAAATACTCTTCAAAGCATTCTTTTAGGTGTTTTTGAAAATCAAGACACAGTTGACTATGTTGAAAACTTGATGAATTGGATAAAATCACCTGCAAATAAGGAACAAGTAGACTGTGCGTATAAAGCACATGATCGCTTCGTGAATAGCAAAGAACAATCAGATGACGAAGCGTATGCTTGGTTGCGTCATTTTCATATGGATGAGGCAGTGTATGGTGAACCGGAACGAGCAGAAGTATTACATTTGCTACCATTGAATAGTTCAAGAGATGATGAGGATTTAGCAATAGACGGTTTGGTGTTTATTGATAAAAGAGTCGGCTGTTATAACGATTTAAAATGAGAAAAGAATCACTAATGTATATCGTATTATTGTCAGCTGGAATGAGTAAGAGTCTAAGTTCACTCAGAAATGGTTTCAAAGATAAGGTGGACTATGTTTGTTGAGGAAGCACTATGGGCGATATCGTTTTATGTTGTAACGGGTATTAAATCACATGTCTGAAATGAAATTTAAAGCAGGAATATATCGGCATTATAAGGGAGAGCTCTACGAAGTGTTGGGTGTTTCTCGTCACAGTGATACCTTGGAAGTGATGGTTGTGTACCAAGCATTGTATACTTCAAAAGAGTTTGGTGAAAATGCATTGTGGGTTCGACCGTTAGAAGATTTTTTAGAAATGATAGTGGTTGCTGAGAAGGAACAACCAAGGTTTGAATTCATTTCTGAAGCGATGATTTCTTCAAGTAGTCGGCATTAAAGAATATGAAAACTATTCAAATTGAAACAGAACGGTTACGTATGAGACCTTTGGAACGACAGGATTTGGCAGGTGTTTGTTTGTTGGATACGGATCCAGAGGTGCGTAGTTTTTTTCCAGAAGGCGAGTTAGCCCCTGATCAGGCTAGGCGAGAGCTTGAGCGTAACATCTCTGAATGGGAAAAATGGGGTTACGGAATTTTTGCTACATTTGAGAAAAAAACGAATAGTTTTATTGGGCGCTGTGGATTTGCACGACTTGCTTCTGGTGTCATCGAATTTGGTTATTTATTGCTAAAACCGTATTGGGGACTTGGGTATGCGACAGAGGCTACTCAGGCTATTTTAAACTGGGGTTTTGCCCATACTGATATAGATCGTGTGGTAGGTTTTGCCCCAGTTGATCATGTGGCTTCTCTTCGAGTATTAGAAAAAGTGGGTATGGTATTCTGTCGTAAAGATTTTTATCAGGGCATTGAATGTGCTTTTTATGAGATACAAAGATCAACACAATTAGGGGAAGCTGATTAACTTATTTAATAAGTTATGTAGCCATCGTGCCAAAATTCAGGTAAAATGGCGCGGTTCAGAATTCAATATTATAAAGGGGTGCTGTAGGGCATGGTTGTTATTCGATTAACGCGGGGCGGCGCTAAAAAACGTCCATTTTATCATTTGATAGCGACAGACAGTCGTAATCGTCGCGATACCGGTCGATACATTGAGCGATTAGGCTATTTTAATCCGATTGCGAGTGGTGAGGAATCACGCTTAGAATTGAATCGTGAGCGTATTCAGCATTGGGAACAACTAGGCGCACAGCTTTCACAGCGTGTGAAGGCCCTGTTAGTCGAGTGGGACAAGAAAGCCGCTTAAGGGAGGGAGATCCTCTCGTTGTTCTAGGGAAAATTGGTGCGCCACACGGGGTTAAGGGCTGTATGCATATACACTCTTATACTCAACCAGTTGGTAACATTTTACGTTATGAACAGTGGCTGTTGATTCAAAATGGTAAGCAGTGGGCAGTGAAACCGATACAAGCTCGGGTTCAAGGCAAAGGTTGTGTTGCCCAGATTGAGAATGTTGAGACACGTGATGACGCTGCCCTTTTAACGAATAGTGACATTGCAGTATTTCGTTCAGAATTGCCGATATTAGAAGACGGTGAATATTATTGGACGGATTTGGTCGGACTGCAGGTCTTAAATGAGAGCGACCAAGTATTAGGGAAAGTAGAATTTTTATTTGCGACTGGGGCAAACGATGTGATCTCAGTAAAAAACGCTGATAAAGAATATTGTATTCCCTATACAGATGATTTTGTTTTGAGTGTTGATTTGGATGCTCAGATAATGCGGGTCCGCTGGGATCCGGAGTTTTAAATGTTGTGGTGTGGAGTGGTGACACTCTTCCCTGAAATGTTCAATGCGCTTAGCGATTATGGTGTAACCGGTCGAGCTTTTGAACAAGGGTTAGTCCAAGTAGAGTTTTGGAACCCGCGGAATTATACAAGCGATCGGCACCAAACGGTAGATGATCGTGTTTACGGTGGTGGACCTGGCATGGTTATGCAGGTTGAACCATTGAGAAAGGCGATACGTGCAGCCAAGCAAGCGGCCAAAGGTCCTACAAGGGTGGTTTACCTATCACCCCAAGGGCAACAGGTGCAGCAAGAAAGGTTGAGCAGTATAGCAACAGATCCGACAAAATATATTTTTGTTGCAGGTCGGTATGAAGGGATTGATGAGCGCTTAATTGCGTCAGAAGTGGATGAAGAATGGTCCATTGGTGATTATGTGTTAAGTGGTGGCGAGTTGGCCACCATGGTGGTATTAGATGCCGTGATTCGATGGGTGCCAGGAGCTTTGGGGCACGCTGAATCGGCTTTAGAAGATTCGTTTAGTGACGGTCTACTTGATTGTCCACACTATACGAGACCTGAAGTTTTTGACGGAATGAAGGTACCTGAAGTGTTGTTAGGTGGTGATCACGCAAAGATTGCGCGATGGCGTTTAAAGCAGAAGCTGGGTCGAACCTGGTTGCGACGTAAGGACTTGTTGGATCCTGACTTAAGTTTGGAACAACAAGCATTGTTAAAAGAATTTATTGATGAGAATGAGGGGAACGGGACATGAGTGAATTAATTCACCAGATTGAAACCGAACAATTAAAAACTGATTTGCCCAGCTTTAGAGCAGGGGATACTGTTGTGGTGCATGTGGAAGTCAAAGAAGGTAACCGCAAGCGTATCCAGATGTATGAAGGGGTTGTGATTGCCAAGCGTAATCGTGGTTTAAACTCTTCCTTTACTGTACGGAAAATTTCGCATGGCGAAGGTGTTGAGCGCGTTTTTCAACTACACAGTCCAGTGATTAAACAAGTAGAAGTTAAGCGTCGCGGTGATGTGCGCAAAGCAAAACTTTATTACTTGCGCGGGTTGACTGGTAAGAAAGCACGTATTAAAGAACGTTTGAATCGTAAAGTTGCACCGGTAACGGCAGCAGTTTCAGAGGCAAAGGACGAAACTAAAGCCGCTGATTAATGAATAAGGCATCTGATCCAATTTTAGATGCTTTCGTGGATTCGTTGTGGTTAGAGAAAGGGTTTAGTCAAAATACTCTTACTGCTTACCGCAGCGATCTACAACAGTTCTTAGCTTGGTTAAACACGCAAGCCAAGTCTCTCCAAGAAGTCACTGCTGATGATATTCAAACCTATTTATTTACACAAACACAAATAGGTAAAACCACCCGTACCCACGCTCGAGTTCTCTCTTGCTTTCGTTCTTTTTATCAGTACTTAGTGCGAGAAAAACAATGTCCTTCTGATCCGACCCGCAGTCTTAAAAGCCCGCGATTTGCTCAATCGATTCCACTGACACTCTCTGAAGAGAATGTCAGCGCTCTTTTGAATGCACCGAATACCAAAGAACCCATCGGGTTACGTGACAAAGCGTTGCTTGAAGTCTTGTATGCTTGTGGATTACGCGTCAGCGAATTAGTGCAACTTAAAATGGACCAAGTCAATTTTCAGCAAGGTGTTTTGCGGGTATTGGGTAAAGGGGACAAAGAACGCATTGTACCTTTAGGAGAAGAAGCGTTGTTTTGGCTCGAGTGCTATTTAAAAGAAGGACGGAGTGCATTGTGCTCTAGTGCCCTATCCGAATTTATTTTTTTGAGTAATCGAGCCACAGCGATTACAAGACAAGCTTTTTGGTATCGAATTAAATATTATGCAAAAAAAATTGATCTGCAGGTACCTCTTTCTCCACATACCTTACGTCATGCCTTTGCGACCCACCTGGTAAATCATGGTGCCGATCTTCGAATCGTGCAGCTTTTGCTAGGTCACGCCAGCATCTCTACTACACAAATATACACACATGTGGCTAAAGCACGGTTACAAGCATTGCATGCTAAACATCATCCGCGTGGCTAGTTTGGATAATAATGCTCTAGGGTTCACAGTCGTTTGCCTTATGGCTTGACAGAGGTTTTGAAAAAGTGACAGCAAGTTTTCTAGTGTTTTCTGCCAGTCGTTATCATGGGGCAAAGCCATACGATGGCTATTAGGATTTAGGTAACTCTCGCTCATTAATTGACTTGAAGTTACCTCATTAGGCATTGTTGGGACGTGACTACTTGCAAGCCAGCTTGCGCTGAGGTCTTCCTCATCATCACTACTATCGTCATCTTCACCTTCAATTGCTTTTCTGCGGTTTAGAAGGGCAGCAATTCTTGCATTAATATCATCATTACTACTAGCCATTTCAATCTCCAAATAGTTGTTTTTATCAATATTTTTAGGGATTCTATCAGAGTGTTAGCTGAATTGAAATAGGGATATACACGCAACTATGTATCTAGTTACATGTCAGATCTGCTTGTGGAATTTTTAAAGCAACATCGTGATAGTTAAAATCACTGTTCGGCTCAGGTAATAGAAAATGAAATTGTTTAAAAATTTTAGGTTAGTTTTCAGTAGAACCAAACACCTAATGTTTATAAAAAATGAGGCGCGGTTATGAAAATGTGCATAAATGTTTGTCTTGGGAAACACCACCCGCGTGAATGATAGATCCTGATATACTAATGAGTAGAATTGGAAAAAAATATTAGGGTAAGTTTTAAAACTAAGGGATCGAGTATTATGCAGAGATATGTTCTTGTTTGTTTGTTGTCTTTAGTGTTTGGTCAATGCTTTGCGCACGCGGAGGATTCACGAACAACGATGCTTATTAAAACACAGGTGGAAAAAGCTTTCCCAAACTTAAAGGTTGATACTGTCACGAAAAGCCCAGTATCAGGACTCTATGAGCTCACTGCTGGCTCTTCTATTGCTTATGTGAGTGCTAATGGGCGATACCTACTTACTGGGGATGTGCTTGATCTTGACCAAACTCCAGCGGATCGAAATGTTACTGAGGGCACACGGCGTAAACAGCGTGTTGGCCTTTTGGGCAAGTTGGATAATAAGGAAATGATTGTGTATCCGGCCAAAGGTAAAGAGCAGGGTGTGGTGACAGTGTTTACGGATCCCGATTGCGGCTATTGCCGAAAACTACACGAAGAAGTTGAAAAACTAACAGAGTTAGGTATTAAGCTAAAATATGTCGCTTTCCCAAGGCAAGGGATAGGTTCCCCAACCTATACTAAAATGGAAGGAGTGTGGTGTGCCGGAGATCAAAAAATCGCCATGACAGAGGCGATGCTGGGTAATTCTATAGAAGGAACCAGTTGTAAGCACAGTATTGAAGCGCAAATGGAACTGGGAGTGAAGCTTGGTGTTTCAGCGACACCTGCCCTGGTGTTTCCAGATGGGACATTATCCCGTGGGTATAAACCAGCAGAGAAATTAGCGCAGGAAGCGCTGCGGCATCAAGGGAAGTAATAATTGGAGAGAATAACGTGCGGGTAATTGTAGCGGATCAGGATGCCGAGAACCGAAAAAAGTTGGTAGATGCTATTCAAGGGTGGGGGCATACCGTTCTGGAAGCTTTGAGTGATCGAGAAATCGTTGCCTTATGTCGAAAAAAATGTCCTGATTTAGTGTTCTTGGATTCGATGCTTTCTGGACAACCTGGGATTGAAGTGGTTAGCCAAATCAGACAAACAGGCGGGCATGCACTTTGGGTGCCCATTGTACTCTTAGGTGAAAAATTTACCACGGAAGATTTGCTAAAAGCAGTAGATGCTGGTGTTGACGATGTTTTAGTTAAACCCACTATTGAAATTAAACTCAAATTAAAAGTGCATTCCGCCAAGCGGTTGCTTGAACTCAAAGAAGAAGTTTTTGGTATTGCACATCAGCTGGTACTTGAAAATCAGAATATGCAAAGTGTTATGAGCAATCAAGATGTGTTAACCGGTTTGAACAATTCAAATAGTTTTGAGCAAAAAGTTGATAAGGAGTTTGACGCTTACAAAAAATCAAAAGAACCCTTGTCTTTGTTGTTTTTAAATATTGATTACTTTCGAAAATACAACGAAGAGCACGGAGCTGAAGAAGGTGACGCTGCTATGAAAAACATTGCGACTGCTATGAAGAACACAGCGCCATCCGAAAACTGCTTTTTAGCCCGAACAGTAGGTGATACCTTTGCGGCTTTATTACCTAAAACACCAAGCGAACAAGCGTTTAAATTGGGGCAAGCCTTCCAACAGGCGGTGAATGATTTAAATATTGCTAATCCGAGTTCAGGTTGTGGCGATCGGTTAACACTTAGTTTTGGTTTGGCTACCGTCACCGAAGGTAATGGAATGGAAAAATCATTTGACTTAAAAGACGCTGCTGATTTTGGGTTATACAAAGCCAAACACTCTGGGCGCAATCAAGGTTTTGTGGTAACGGAAGCTGAAGCGGTTAAACAGTAATCACTAGAGTTTTGATTTTCCCTGAATACATCTTTGTTGTATAAAAATTTACTATGAGCGGAAGTGACTAAAAACGGATCCCACCATTCGCAATGACTGGGTAACTGAAATGTACGAAGAGTACTGCAAAACCGACGAAGGCAATGAAGAAGGCAGCAGCTCTCCACTTGAGCGTTCGAATCAATTTGTCCTGAGACAAGGATGAAATAATAAACGTTTTATCTTTCGCCAACCCTTTCTGACACAGAACATGGATCTCCAGACTCTGTAGATGTTCTATGTAGGTTTGGAGAATAGGGTAGCTGTTTGCCAATGCACTGTCTTTACGCAGTGTATGAAAGCGCCCTGTGGCAAACAATGGTGTCTCTAATTCTAATCGTTCTTCGGTGTAGCGAAATCGACCAAAACTACTGGTGAACAGCCAGCCCCAAAAGGTTTTAGGGGGGGGGGAAGCTTTTAGTGAATGTCCTTTCCATTGCGTGGTACCCGTTGGAATGATCTGTGCACCTTCAGGAAGCACCACACATTCGCCCGTATCGTCTTGTAATAAAAAAGGGCCTTCGCTTATGCCTTGATCAACCAGTTGCCAATAGCGTTGCGTACCATTATTCGTGTGTCGATAGGCAATCGTTTCAATCCGATAGCGATACCAGGCACAAGGTTGTTGTGTCAGGCGACCGAGGATAGGATTGATGGGTAAGGAGTGTCCAAGCCCTGTGAGTTCAATGTAGCTTTGTGCCGCGGATCGAATTTTAGAAGTCGGTGTATCTTCTAGGCGGCGTGCCATTTTGAGAAAGTAGAAAGAGTAGCCCAAACACACGCAGGAAAAAACTGCGGGCATGCCAAAGCTGATAAGGGTAAACAAGAATTGAGAATTCATTTATTTTGGGGTAAACCCACCACCGATACTGACATCCTGTGTTTCTTCAACGCTAAAGCTTAGCAAGTCTTGTTGCTTGAAGTGAAAGAGACCAGCAATGACCACATCTGGGAATTGTTGGATCCGAATGTTATTTAGATTGACACTGTCATTGTAGAGTTCACGTCGATCGGCAATTGCGTTTTCAAGATCGCTGATCCGAGTTTGTAATTTCTGGAACGCTTGATTAGTTTTGAGGTCGGGATAGTTTTCAACTAAAGCGAACAGTTGTCCTAAGCCACCTTTTAAAAGTGATTCAGCTTGTCCTAGCGCTGCAACATCTTTATTTGCGCGAGCAGTAAGCGCAGCACTTCGCGCTTTTACAATTTGTTCGAACGTGCTTTTTTCAAACTGCATATACTCTTTGCAGGTATCGATGAGTTTTGGTAGTTCACTGTAGCGCTGCTTTAATAGAACATCGATGTTTGACCAGTTTTTAGCAACATTGTTTTTGAGTGAAACCAGATTGTTATAAATAACAACAATGTAAATACCAAGTCCCACGAGTAGTGCAGCAGCAA
The DNA here is from genome assembly GCA_964351705.1 of uncultured Legionellaceae bacterium. Taxonomy (GTDB): domain Bacteria; phylum Pseudomonadota; class Gammaproteobacteria; order UBA6186; family Azoamicaceae; genus CADEGZ01. The sequence goes on along the minus strand of CAYGPC010000009.1, from coordinate 50,128 downwards.
TGATGAATGCAATCATGACATTTCCTTATTCTTTTGGGAACATCGAGCTCATTGGATAAAAAGAGCTACGGCCAGTTTCCGACAACAGTTGCTGGTAATATTGTTGCGCCAGCAAAGGTTCTGCCTTCTGGTGTTGCGCTTTTTTATCCATTAGCCAGTTGCTATCCTGATGAGCGGTTGCTTGCTGCTGGACAGATTTGGCTAGAATCTTTTGCAGCGAACCCAGTTCTTCAAGTTTTGAAAGGTAGTTAACAAATTCCTTTTCCATATCCAGACACCATCCATAGTGTTGAAAGATAACTTTAATTTTATGCCGGTTTTTGATTTTTGTCACGAATTGTTTGTTATCGGGTGTGCTCAAGGTTAAAATGGTTGCTTGACCTAAGATAATAGGAAGAGAAAAAATGCGGTTAATAGGAAGATTAGTTCAATTAGTAGCCTTGTGTGTTGTTGCTGGAAGTGTGGTGGCTAAAGAGCAAACAGTTTCTTTGCAGTTACGTTCAATTCAGGTAATACAAGCTTCGGAAAAAGCAGGAGATGAGCTGTATTTCAAGATAATGGCGTATTCAAATGAGGGGGGCTCTCAAATCAGCCAGGTACCAGTAGAAAGCGTTTGGCAATCCTCACAGCTAGAAGCGGTCAAAGACATTGTTTTGTGGCAGGGGACGCTTAAAGATCTGGAATCCATTAAACTGGTCTTATCTTTGGTGGAACAAGATCTCCCACCCTTCGATCCTGATGATATCTTAGGTAGTGCGCAAGTGGTTTTGCAAAATCAAGGTGATCAGTTGTACACAACTTGGGAAGTCCCGGTTTTTGATGAAAAGCTTGAGGTTGAAAAGCTTGCTGATGGTGATCCTCAACAATATCGCTTCAAGGGACAGGGGGCACACTATGACGTCGCTTTCTCAGTGGTTCAACAAAAATAGAAGGTTTTGTGGTGAATATAGAGATCAAAGACGGAGTAGTGATTGGGGCACGTCAAGTGATATCATCCAATTGTGACGAACGCGATAGAAATACGTTAACCGACTTGCTTGTTGTGCATGGGATCAGCTTGCCACCTGGAGAGTTTTCGGGGCAATTTATAGACGATTTTTTTACCAATAACTTGGATCCCGAAGCGCATCCCTATTTTGCTGAGATTAAAGGACTTCGAGTGTCTGCACATTGTTTAATTCGGCGTGATGGTGAGGTGGTTCAGTATGTTCCTTTTCATAAAAGGGCCTGGCATGCTGGGGTTTCGGAGTTTAAGGGACGCATGGACTGCAATGATTTTTCAATTGGCATTGAATTAGAAGGTACGGATATATTAGCTTATACACCGATACAGTATGAAGTATTGACTCATATGACGAAGGCTTTGCAGCAAATCTATCCTGGGATCACCAACGATAGAATTGTTGGGCATTGTGATATTGCACCTGGGCGTAAAACGGATCCAGGCGAGGCATTCGATTGGGATTATTTAATGACTTGTTTGCAAAAACAAAAAGTAATGGCATAAGTAGGACAATTCATGGCACAAGATGTAGATCCAATAGAAACAAAAGAATGGTTAGAAGCACTTGGTTCAGTATTAACTGAAGAGGGCAAAGATCGGGTCGCGTTCTTAATTGAGCAGATCACGCAGAAGGCTCGTGAAGCCGGTTGTTTAACCGGTGGTACATTGCAGACAGGTTATGTGAATACGCTTGATAAAGACACAGAAACCTCTTTCCCGGGTGATGTTGAAATGGAGAAACGTCTCCTAGCCTTTATTCGATGGAATGCAGCCATGATTGTGATTCGTGGGGGTAAAGTAGATCCGGATTTAGGTGGCCATATTGGTACCTATGCTTCAGCCGCAATGTTATATGAAATTGGGTTTAATCATTTTTGGCGTGCAACGAACGAGCAGCAAAGTTGTGATTTGCTTTATATTCAAGGGCACACGACACCGGGTATTTATGCTCGGTCTTTCTTGGAAGGTCGTTTATCTGAATCACAGTTGGATCATTTTCGGCGTGAATCAACCGGTGAAGGCTTGTCTTCATATCCTCATCCCTGGTTGATGCCAGACTATTGGCAGTTTCCGACGGTTTCGATGGGACTGGGCCCTTTACAAGCGATTTATCAGGCGCGTTTTTTGCGCTATCTAGAAGCTCGTGGATTACAGCAAGTCACTGATCGTAAAATATGGTGTTTTTGCGGTGATGGTGAAATGGATGAGCCTGAATCACTAGGATGTTTAAGTATTGCTGCACGAGAGAATCTTGATAACTTGATTTTTGTTGTTAACTGTAATTTGCAGCGGTTAGATGGTCCGGTACGTGGCAATGGAAAAATCATTCAAGAACTTGAATCCATTTTCAAAGGTGCTAATTGGAATGTCATTAAAGTCGTTTGGGGCAGCGCTTGGGATCGGTTGTTAGAAAAAGACACAACTGGTTTATTGAAAAAACGCATGGAAGAAGTCGTTGACGGTGAATATCAAAATTACAAAGCGCATGGTGGCGCTTATACGCGTGAGCATTTTTTTGGTAAATATCCTGAACTTGCCGCTTTAGTCAAGGACATGAGTGATGACGAAATTGCTCAGTTACCACGTGGTGGACATGATCCACGAAAAGTCTACGCTGCGTATGCTCAAGCGAGCGAACATAAAGGACAACCGACTGTTATTTTAGCTAAGACCGTAAAAGGCTATGGCTTGGGAGAAGCGGGTGAGGCTTTAAATACGGCACACAATACGAAAAAAATGAATGTTGAGCAGTTAAAACAGTTTCGTGATCGTTTTGATATTCCGGTTTCAGATGATTTTATTGCAAATGCACCGTTTTGCCGTCCAGCACCAGAGAGTGCTGAGATGCAATATTTGTTAGCAAAACGAAAAGCGTTGGGTGGATTGTTGCCTGAGCGTCGAGTTGAAGCTGATGAAACCATAGAAATGCCAGCACTGTCTGTGTTTGAACCGGTGTTGAAAGGAAGTGGTGAGCGAGAAGCTTCTACCACAATGATGTTTGTGCGCTTGTTAACCTTGCTAACCAAAGACAAAGCAATAGGAAAACGTGTGGTGCCTATTGTGCCAGATGAAGCCCGAACGTTTGGTATGGAAGGTTTGTTTCGTCAGTTAGGAATTTATTCTTCGGCAGGGCAACTGTATACACCGGTTGACTCGAAGCAAGTGATGTTTTACAAAGAAGCTAAGAATGGTCAAATCCTTGAAGAAGGGATCAATGAAGCAGGATCGTTTTGTTCTTGGATTGCAGCTGCAACGGCTTATAGCACTCATAATGTAACGATGATTCCATTTTATATTTTCTACTCGATGTTTGGTTTTCAGCGTATTGGGGATTTAGCTTGGGCCGCTGGAGACTCAAGAGCACGAGGATTTTTGATTGGTGGTACTGCGGGACGAACCACCCTAAATGGTGAAGGGTTGCAGCATGAAGATGGACACAGTCATATCATGGCTGGCACCATTCCCAATTGTGTTTCTTACGATCCTACCTTTGGTTACGAGTTGGCGGTTATTATCCAAAATGGTTTGGAACGTATGTATGTCAATAAAGAGAGCGTTTACTATTACTTGACGGTGATGAATGAAAACTATGTGCATCCTAGTATGCCTGAAGGGGTAGAAGCTGGTATTTTGCGTGGTTTGTATTTGCTTGCTAAAAATGAAAAGAAAACAAAATTCAGTGTTCAGTTATTAGGTTCTGGGACAATTTTAAATGAAGTGATTGCCGCCGCACAATTATTGGAACAAGATTTTTCTGTCAGTGCTGATGTTTGGAGTGCAACGAGTTTTAATGAGCTGAGTCGTGATGCACTTGAAGTGGAACGATGGAATCGATTGCACCCAACTGATAAGCCACGTGTGCCATATGTAACACAATGTCTTGAAGATACAAAAGGCCCAATAATTGCTGCCACGGATTATATTAAACAATATTCAAATCAAGTGCGTGCTTTTGTGCCACGTCGTTACGTGACTTTAGGCACAGACGGTTTTGGGCGCAGTGATACACGTAAGAATTTACGCAGTTTCTTTGAAGTGAACCGTTATCATATTGTAGTTGCTGCCTTAAAAGCATTGGCAGATGACGGTGAAATTGAACAAGGTCAAGTTGTTAAAGCGATTAAGCAATACGACATTGATAATGATAAACCTGATCCAACGACGGTGTAGAGAGGTCTTGACATGTTAAAAGAAGTATTGGTTCCTGATATTGGTGATTA
>CAYGPC010000009.1:0-45804 GCA_964351705.1 uncultured Legionellaceae bacterium | reverse complement strand
TCAGAGGTGAGCATTATTGAAGTATCGGTAGCTGTGGGTGATACTTTAGAAGTGGATAGCACTTTATTAACATTGGAGACCGATAAAGCAACGGTTGAGATCCCGTCACCTTTTGCTGGAGTTGTAAAAACACTGGCGGTTAAAGTGGGTGATAAAGTTTCACAGGGGAACCCTATTTTAACGATGGAAGTAACGGATGCCGTAGCAGTTGTTCCTGAAAAAATTCAACAGCCAGTCATGCCTACTCCGACGAAACCTGCACAAAAACAAGCTGCACACTCTCAGGCTCCCTCAGGTAAAGTGCATGCTGGCCCTGGTGTTAGGCGTTTTGCTCGAGAGTTAGGGGCAGATTTGAGCCGTATGGTTGCCAGTGGTCCTAAAGGTCGTATTTTAAAAGAAGACGTACAACGTTATGTAAAAGGTGAGCTTGCTCGCGTGCAATCAGGTGCCGTTGGTGGCGGGTTATCGGTAGAGGATTGGCCTGAAGTTGACTTCGCAAAATATGGGGGGGTGCAACGAGAGCCTTTATCCCGGATCCAGAAACTATCAGGCGCTTATCTACATCGAAATTGGGTGATGGTCCCGCATGTCACACAATTTGATGAGGCGGATATTACGGATCTTGAGGCCATGCGGCAAGAGCAAAAGCCAAAGGCACTTAAAAAAGGTATACGTTTAACACCGCTTGTTTATATTATGAAAGCATTGGTCAGTGCTTTACAGAATTTTCCCAAATTTAACGCTTCATTAGATGTGAAAAATTCAGAACTCGTGCTCAAGCAATATTTTCATATCGGTGTTGCTGTGGACACGCCAAATGGTTTGATGGTACCCGTGGTGCGTGACGTTGATCAAAAAGACTTGTTTCAAGTTGCAGAAGAGTTGGGTGCAATCAGTTTGCGAGCGCGTGAAGGAAAACTCAGTGGATCGGAGTTGCAAGGGAGCTCATTTAGTATTTCAAGCTTGGGTGGTATTGGTGGTACAGCTTTTACGCCAATTGTAAATGTGCCGGATGTTGCTATCTTGGGGGTTTCTAAGGCTCAGTTAAAACCGGTTTATATGGATAAGACATTTGTGCCACGTTTACAGTTGCCCTTGTCTCTCTCTTATGATCATCGTGTCATTGATGGGGCAGAAGCTGCACGTTTCAGTACATTCTTGGTGAAACAATTGACGGACATTCGTCAGTTGCTATCATAAGATAAGAGGAGTTAATCGGTATGGATGCAATACAAACGCAAGTAATAGTCATAGGTGCAGGCCCGGGAGGCTATACTGCAGCATTTCGTGCAGCCGATTTGGGTAAAAAAGTGGTTTTAGTTGAGCGCTTTTCGACGCTAGGTGGTGTGTGCTTGAATGTAGGTTGTATTCCCTCTAAAGCACTATTACATGCCGCTAAAATTATTGATGAAAGCGAAGCCTTTGCAGAAAACGGTATTCGTTTTGGAAAACCCCAAATTAACCTTGGTGAACTTAAAGCTTGGAAAGACAGTGTGGTTGGGCGTTTGACAGCTGGGTTAAAAGGCTTAGCAAAACAGAGAAAGGTTCAAGTGGTCGAAGGGACTGCCGTTTTTGTGTCACCGAATGAAATTGAGGTAACCACAAGCACAGGTAAACAAAAAGTGGTTTTTGAACAAGCGATTATTGCCGTTGGCTCACAACCGGTTCACCTGCCTTTTCTTCCCGACGATCCACGTATTTGGAATTCTACGGGTGCTTTGGAGTTGGAAGAAGTGCCAGAGCGTTTACTAGTGATCGGGGGAGGGATCATTGGTATGGAGATGGCAACTATCTATCACGCTTTAGGTTCTAAAATAACAGTAGTGGAATTGATGGATGGCATAGTAGCAGGGGCAGATAAAGATATTGTGGCGCCATTGCAAAAACTTGCACAAAAGCATTATGAAAATCTTTTATTGAATACCAAAGTGACTCAGGTGGAAGCAAAAGAAGATGGTATCTGGGTTACGTTTGTTGGGGATAACGCACCCAAAGCTCCTGAACGGTTCGATCGAGTATTGTGTGCGGTTGGACGCATTCCTAATGGGAAAAACATTCAGGCGGATAAAGCTGGTGTGAACGTGGATGAACGCGGCTTTATTCCGGTAGACAACCAGTTAAAAACAAATGTTCCTCATATTTTTGCAATTGGTGATGTGGTTGGCAATCCTATGCTTGCACACAAATCTATTCCACAAGGTCGTGTGGCAGCTGAAGTGATTGCTGGGCATAAACATTTCTTTGAACCGTTATGTATTGCATCGGTGGCTTATACCGATCCTGAAATTGCATGGGTGGGGTTGACTGAAATTGAGGCAAAAGCAAAAGGCATTGTTTATGGGAAGGGCACCTTTCCATGGGCTGCCAGTGGGCGCTCACTTAGCATGAGTCGTAATGAAGGGCTGACCAAATTATTGTTCGATAAGGAAACCAAGCGTATTTTGGGAGCGGGTATTGTGGGGCCTGGAGCAGGGGATCTGATCTCTGAAGTAGCTTTGGCCATTGAAATGGGGTGTGATGCAGAAGATATTAGCTTAACTATTCATCCACATCCGACATTGTCTGAGACGATTCCTCTGGCTGCTGAGAGTTTTGAGGGCACTATTACCGATCTGTATATGCCGAAGGGTAAATAATACACCTGGAAACAAAGTCCAGTTTCTTATACAATTGAGTCCCTTGGGATAATTGATAAGCTATATGGAAAAACAGTCTAAAAAACTCAAAATTTGTACTTTTACTAAGCTGACACCAGAGAAGCTCGTAGAGGTGAAGGAATTTGTGGAACTTTGCAGTCACTTAGAGGGTTGTGAGTCGCGCTTCTATTGGGAAAATATTCAGAATCGAATGAACCAAGGTACCAATGAGATCTTGTGTTATTCAGAAACTGGAGAACTTGTTAGTTATCTGGCAATATATAATTTTGAGGTAGCTGAAGTTGAAGTGACTTTGCTTGTACATCCTGACTATCGTACAACTGCTTTTTATGATTTGTTATGGGACAGAGCCAAGCGCGCAATTGCCGGTTATCCCGTGAATGTCGATCATTATGTCTTTACCCTAAATCAACGTTGTGTGTCTCTGCGCGGTTACGTGAATAAATTAGGCAGTGAATGTCAGGATTTTACCTATCAGTTAGGTTTGTCGCCTAGGCAGCTCACTAGTGTTTTACCCTCATTACCCGTCGTTGAATTACGGTTAGCAGGTAAGCAGGATGTGCCTGCACTTGCGAAAATGGAATCTGATGCGTTTAGAATTTCGGTTGAATCCTACACAAGCCATTTATTACGTACGGTTTCAGATCCGGAACGAGAAATTTGGATGATTTTTATAGACAATCAAATGGTGGGTAAGATCCATGCACAAATACAAAATGAAAAAGCATTCATATATGATTTTTGTATTATGCCTGAAAGCCAAGGAAAAGGCTTGGGAAGCGCTGCTTTTAAGTCATTACTCGAAAGCTTGTTTAATCAAAGAAAAATAGAAAAGGTATATGTCGATGTTGCCAACGAAGAAGATTTAGCTTGGTATGAGCGCTTTGGCTTCGAATGTGTGAATGTTTATGAACATTGGAAGCTGGTTTCGTATGTCAGTCCGTATAAGGAACGCGAAAAACAACTTGAATCACTATTATTGAATTTTCATTGTTATCAAGTCCAAGACCAAATGTCTATGACGCAGTATAAACATTAGAGATTTCGGTTTAGGAGTAAAATAATGGATGCAATTGATTTTCAAACATCTAATGATCCAACAGTGATCATTTCTTTTGTATTATATCTCTTGGCTGTTATGTCTGTTGCCGTTTTTGCCTTTTTCGTTACGCGTAATCTTTCAGATTATGTATTAGGTGGTCGCCGTTTGGGTGGTGCAGTTGCTGCGCTAAGTGCAGGGGCTTCTGATATGAGTTCTTGGTTATTGATGGGGTTACCTGGAGCCGTTTATGCCTTAGGGTTAAGCCAAATTTGGGTGTCTATTGGATTGGTTTTTGGCGCCTATACCTGTTGGCGATGGATCGCAACTCGCTTGAGGATCTATTCTGAGATAGCGCAAGATTCAGTAACAATCCCTGCTTTTTTAGATAATCGTTTCCGTGATGAATCTAGAAGTATACGAATTATTGCGGCTTTGGCTATCATTGTATTCTTTGTTTTCTATATTGCCGCAGGTTTGTACGCGGGTGGTGTTTTATTAAGTGTTACTTTTGGTTTGGACTATATTCAAGCTTTGGCTTTGGGAACACTCATTATTATTTTGTATACTTGTATAGGTGGGTTTTTAGCGGTGAGTTGGACGGATTTTTTTCAAGGCAACTTGATGCTTATTTGCTTATTTGTTGTCCCTTTTCTGCTTTTAGGTAATTTGAGTGGCTGGGAGGCAACGTTTAGCAAAATACAACTAAGCCACCCTGAATATTTGCAATGGACAAGCGGCTTATCCACTTTGAAAATTGTGAACTTGCTTGCTTGGGGCTTAGGCTATTTTGGCATGCCGCATATTTTAGTGCGATTCATGTCGGTAAAAAGTATCAAGGAAATTCCATTGGCACGTCGTGTTTGTGTAGGGTGGATGAGTCTTTCTTTAGTTGGTGCAGTTCTCGTAGGCATGGTTGGGGCAGTGTACTTTTGTGACTGTCCTTTAGCGAATCGGGAAACTGTATTTATGGAATTGTCCAAACAAGCGTTTTCACCTTGGATCATGGGTTTGGTTTTAGCAGCAATACTTTCATCCAGTATGTGTGCGATCGATTCACAGATGCTGGCAGCCTCCAGTGCGTTGACAGAAGATATTTATAGAATTTTATTTCGTCGGCAAGCTAAGCAAAAAGAATTAATGTGGGTGGGTCGTGGTACTGTTTTATTGATTGCAATAGCTGCGATTCTTTTAGCCATACGTCCTGAGCAAAGCATTATGAAATTGGTATCCTTTGCCTGGGCAGGGTTAGGGGCAACTTTTAGCGCTCCTATTATTTTATCCTTGTACTGGAAGAACACATCCCGTAATGGCGTGGTATTGGGAATGATATTGGGTAGTATGACAGCAGTAATATGGCGTTTTTCTGGTATGAGTGAGATTGTCTACGAAATTATTCCAGGAACGCTGGTTTCTTTTATTGCAGTTATTTTAGGTAGTCGATTACAAGGTAAACCTGAACCTGAAATTATTGCAGAATACGAAAAGGTGCTCAATCTCGCAAAGAGTTAATGGTTTTAGGAATGGATTCCATGCTAGAAAAATTAAGACACAAGATCCGCGAAGCGGCATATGCAGACGAGCGGCTTTGTTTGCAGCAATTGATTGAATTAACGGAACTTACAGATCTATTTCTAACCCGCGCCAAAGAAAAAAGCCACGAATTAGCACAAAGAGTAAGAGAAACTCGAAAACAAGAACAGGGTTTATCTGCATTTCTGCATGCTTATGATTTAACTTCACAGGAAGGTGTTGCTTTAATGTGTGTGGCTGAAGCTTTATTGCGTATTCCAGATAGTGCTACACAAGATCGTTTGATTGAAGATAAAATTGTAGGTAAAAACTGGGCCCGTCATTCAGGACGCAGTCATGCTTTACTCGTTAATACTGCGACACAGGGTTTACGCTATGTCGATCATTTGCTTCGAGAAAAAAAACAAAATTCGGGAATGACAAAATGGCTTAATACATTAGCTGCAGCCGGGAGGCCAGTGATTCGTTTAGCGACAATTCAATCAGTTAAAATGCTGGGGCGAGAGTTCATTGTTGGGGAAACTATCCACCAGGCGCTGAAGACCACAACCAAAGTGCCCCACTACCGTTACTCTTACGATATGCTAGGAGAAACCGCTAAAACAGCACAAGATGCTGAACGTTATTATTTAGCTTATCAAGAAGCCATCGAGGCGGTTGGTCAGAGTGTTTCAACGCCAATAGAAGGGCCTGGTGTTTCTGTAAAGCTTTCTGCTTTACACCCAAGATATGAATGGGCGAAAACCGAACAAATTCGAGAAGTATTGCTGCCCAGAGTGAAGAATCTCGCTCTATTAGCGAAAGCAAAGAATATTGGGTTGACGATTGATGCAGAAGAATCGTACCGCTTAGAGCCGTCACTTGATGTCTTTGCTGAACTCATGCGAGATCCTGAATTAGCAGAGTGGGAAGGGTTGGGGTTAGCTGTACAGGCTTATTTAAAGAGAGCCAGTGCTGTTGTCGATTGGTTAATTGCCCTAGCACAAGAAACCCAACGTAAAATATTAGTGCGATTGGTAAAAGGTGCCTATTGGGATACAGAGATCAAATGGGCACAGGAACGGGGTTTAAGTGATTACCCAGTATTCACCCGAAAATCTTCTACCGATGTTTCTTATTTTGTTTGTGCGCAAAAACTATTGCAAGCCAAGCGTAATGTCTACCCACAGTTTGCAACACATAATGCTTATACAGTAGCCTCTGTTTTGGAATTGGCACAGGGTAATCGTGATTTTGAGTTTCAATGCTTATATGGTATGGGGAATTCATTATATGATTATCTAGTATCTGGCAGTGATTTGGGTATTCATTGTCGAGTGTACGCCCCGGTGGGTAATTATAAAGATTTGTTATCCTATTTGATCCGTCGTCTTTTGGAGAATGGTGCAAGTACTTCCTTTGTGCATCGGATCACGGATGAAAAAGTTGATCTTGATAAGCTTTTAACCGATCCCGTGGTGAAAACACAATCGTTAACTACGGTACAACATCCTAAATTACCACTGCCGTCTATGTTGTATGGAGAAAAAAGACGTAACGCCAGTGGTTTAGATGTGAACAACCCTATGGAGATTTTTCCTATGCAAGATCAAATTAAAGCGTTTTTTCCGAGCCTGTTCGATCAAAAACTACCATCACATACTGTTGAAGATATTGAAGTGATGCTTGCCCAAGCCGCTCAAGCTTTTGTGGAATGGGATAATACCCCGATTGACACAAGAGCTAACTGCTTGGAGAAAATGAGTGACTTATTGGAAGCAAATCGTGCACAACTGATGGCTCTTTTAATCAAAGAAGCTGGTAAGACTATTCAAGACGCTTTGTCTGAAGTACGAGAAGCGGTTGATTTTTGTCGTTATTATGCTCTGCGTGTTAGAGAAGACTTTGCCCCGCAGATTTTGCCAGGCCCAACAGGCGAAGACAACCGTTTGAGTTTGCATGGTCGGGGAGTGATTGCGTGTATCAGTCCCTGGAATTTTCCATTAGCTATTTTTTTAGGACAAATCACAGCAGCTTTGGCAGCCGGAAACAGTGTGTTAGCCAAACCGGCGGGTCAAACACCTTACATTGCACACTTTGCGATTGATTTGTTGCACAAAGCAGGGATCCCAAAATCAGTTGTTCAGTTGATGTTGATTGGTGGGCGTTCTGTTGGCGAACACCTGATTCCGGATCCTAGAATTAAGGGTGTTATGTTAACCGGATCAACTGAAACAGCCAGGAGTATCAATTGCACACTGGCAGAACGCTCTGGACCCATGGTCCCGTTCATCGCTGAGACCGGAGGGCAAAATGCCATGATCGTGGATGCGTCTGCTTTTCCAGAACAGGTGATCAGTGATGTGATGTTGTCAGCATTTGGGAGTGCGGGGCAGCGTTGTTCTGCCTTGCGTGTTCTGTTTTTACCGGAATCCATTGCTGATGATATGATTATAATGCTTAAGGGAGCTATGCAGGAGTTGACGATTGGTGATCCCTTCGAACTGAGTACCGATATTGGCCCAGTTATCGACAGTGTTGCAGCTGAGGGCTTGAATGCACATATGGAGCGCATGGACAAAGAAGCCATCATGATTCACAAATGCCATTTTGAACAATCAGAGCCGTTGGCTAAAGGTATTTTATTTTCACCGTGTGCCTATGAGATCTCCAATATCACTATATTAACTGAGGAAGTGTTTGGGCCTGTTTTACATGTTATTCGATATGCCTCAACAGATCTCGATCAAGTCATCGATTCTATTAATGGGATAGGGTATGGTTTGACGCTTGGGATCCACAGTCGTATTGATAAGAATATTCGCTATATTTGTGAACGTGTCCGAGTAGGGAACACCTATGTTAATCGCAACATGATTGGAGCAGTTGTTGGGGTGCAGCCTTTTGGTGGAGAAGGGTTATCAGGAACGGGGCCTAAGGCAGGAGGACCTCATTTGCTACCACGCTTGGCAGTAGAGAGAACTGTCAGTATTAACACCACAGCAGTGGGGGGAAATAGCGAGTTAGTCTCACTAGAAGAATAGTTATTGAACTGATTTTAGTTCAGAGCTCTCTGGGAAATTAAGTTTTAGGATTTTTAATGCGTCATTGGCAAGTTGGTCCATGCTTAATTTGCGATACGCTTCAACTAAGATAGCTAGGGCCTTTGGAACAGCAGGAGTGTTTTCAAAGGTTTTAATAACATAGTTCGCTCGGTTAGCGGCACACAGATAAGCGCCGCGCTTTAAATAATAATGTGCGACTTGTAATTCGTGGCTAGCAAGCTGGTTGCGCAAAAAGATCATACGTTTCTTTGCGTCTGCTGTGTATTGGCTTTTAGGGAATCGCTCTACCAGCTCTTTAAAGGCATCAAAAGATTCTTGAGCAGTTGAGGGATCGCGAGCACTTTTATCAAGAGGAAGATAGCGGAAAGCAAAAGTATAGTTTTGATCGAAGGTGATCAACCCTTTGAGGTAATAGGCGTAGTCAACTTCTTTATTTCTGGGGTTCATGCGAATGAAGCGATTGGCTGCAGAAAGTGCAAGCGCTGGTTCATCAGACTTATAATAAGCGTAGATCAACCCCAGTTGAGCCTGATGGGAGTAGCGACCATAAGGGTAACGTGCTTCAAGGGCTTCATAGTCTTTAGCGACTTGAACATAATTCTCTTTTTTGGTGTTTTCTTGAGCACGGTTATAGATCTCCTGCTCAGGCATGCCTTTGTAGATATCTTTAGTTGTTTGGCAGCCCGTTAAGACGAGTGGTGTTAAGACCATGATCAGTATAATAAATTTTTTCAATGCGACACCCAACCCCATTGTTTTTCAATGTTTTTCTAGTGTAACGCAGACAGAATAAACTCGCAATTCGGGTTTTGATGTGGTTAAATTGCCGGGTCTTTAGGTGGGGATATAAACAGAGGCGCTAGGATATGGTCGCCAAATACAGCTTTAAAGCTAACCCACTTTGTTTTTGACAACTAAGAAAAGGAGATGACTTATGTTGCGCAAAGATAGCGACCCTAATGAAATGAATCTCAGTTCTGCAGCGAGTCGTGTTTTTCAGGATAGTGCTGTTTTAGCAAGTAATTCGGTCAGTGATGAGCTTCACCTATTAGCTGATCAAGCCAAGCAAATGGATCCCGCCTTAAATATTGTTCATGATCATATTGTTCGAGGCAAATCCATACTGGCGGAAGATTCATTAGAGAACACGGACAAAAGTGACACTGGGTTTGGCTTAATTTTAAAAACAGCTGTTTCATATAAAATGGCTGATGTTGTTAAATTAGTAGCACTGTATCCTGGATCGGAACGCGAGTTACCTTCTGCTATACATTTTATGCAGGTAGGTGAAGAAAAAGGATGGGACTATCAAGGTGCATATCAAGCATTAATTGAAGCGCTTGCAGGTAAAGAAAATCTAGTTTTCACAGGTAAAAACAAAGAACGTTTGCAAGCAATTTGCATAACGATGATTGAGAGAAAAGAAGAAAAAACACTTGTTCAATTAATGGTGCCTAATATACTTAGGCAGGTTGATATGAATTTCCTATTATCCAAAGCCTTACAAGAAAATAGAGCACACGTGGCTATAAATCTTATAGCGCCTGCGGTAAACGACGCAGGTAAAGCGATACATTTTGGTGCAACAAATTTACTGGAAGCCTTGAAAACGATTCAAGGCATGTACGGGACTGCTCGTTGGGAGCGTTATTGGAAAGTGGTTGATGTTGTTGATGCTTCTGAATCTGTAGAAGGTTATGAGGAAGTCAGGCAGGCAATCGTGGCAGGTATTACAGCAAGAACTCTTGTCTATCAGCGCTCAGAATTGGTACAGCTAAGTGATATTCTTTTGACCATGATTGAAAGCAATAATGCAGGGCAAGGGTATCGCACTCAAGAACTCGCAGCACTCTTAGGGTCTCAAGCCATACGCGATGGGTTGTACGCGCATGCTGGAGAGTCTGATGCAGAACCAGGTGAAGTTTTGTCGTTAAACAAGCTGATGCGCAAAGCTTTAGATCATATGCATGGTGATGCGATGATCCTGCTACTGCAGCATGGTGCTACGAATTATATTGACATATTAAATTGCATGCAACAAAGAGCAACACCACCTAACTGGATAGCAGGTTGGATCAGTTTTGTTGTGACTATGGCAGCGCCTCTTGATATGAAAGCCTGGAAAACAGGTGGTTTTTCTGCAGTGTATGCTGCTGTTTCACAGGAAATTAAAGATTCTAGTTTTACAGTGGTAGACACTGAATTGCCAACTTTGGTTCAAGTAGTGGACGGCATGATTCGTCGCGAAGATGAGGAGGCTGTTATATTACTCCAGGCTGATTGTGCAAAAAAAATAGCCACTGCAGATGTGGAGAAATTGTCTGCCAGCGCACATGAAATGTGTATTCAAACTAGCAAAAAAGACAATAGTTTCAAAATAGGATTGGAGCTGACAAAGCTTGGCAATCCGGAACTCATGACTTCATTGGAAATGCTACAACAAGATCCTGCAAAGATTAGTGAATATGGACAAAGTTTTTATGCTGAGGTGGTTGGGAAATTAACTGAAAGTGATGCTGTTCATACTGTGAAGAAGCGATTACTGATTGTTTTAGATTACATGTTAGTAGAGGGACATCCTGAAGCGCAAAGATTACTGAAAGCAGACAATATTAAACAAACTATTACGGATGAGGAAAATGAGGGTTTGTTGGCTAGAGCCATTGAAGTAAAAAATGCGGATATTGCCGTTTTGTTAATAGATGATCAACGAAGCAGTTTAGCACTGAATTTGCTCAATGCTCAAAATGGCTTTGGTGAAGTATGGGTTAAGGGTTCCTATGAAGATGTGGAAACAGCGCTTGTTATTGAATTAACCAAAGCAAGCTGTCAAATTCGCAATGAACGTGAGAGAACGGCATTAGTTGAAGCGCTAAAGCTATTGATAGAAAATGGTCGTTCAGCTGCAACGAAAATGATTCGAGCAGCAAATATCTCAGCGATTTTAACCGCTGAAGAGAAAGATGAACTGTTGGAGTTTTCGGTTAAGGCTCGAAATAGCGATAGCGCTATTTTACTGATAGATACTAATCGGCGTCATCTTCCTTCTTGCTTAGTTGAAGCACAAAAGGGAAAAACGGACTCATGGGTAGCAGGTGATTACGGCACTGCAGCAAAAGAATTAGCATTAAAGATGGTAAAGACTTTGCCAACACATCAATCAAAAAATAAGGCCGTGAGGGAGGGAAACAAATACGCTGTGCCGGATCCTGAATTAGTAAAATTTAAGGAAGCGGCCATTTTTATGGCGCACCATGGTGAAATGAATATTCTAAGTGGTTTATTAGAAGATGAGGTGAGTCGCAGTGTATTGCCAATCAGAAAATTGATCACGGCTGCAATAGAAGACCGTCAAGGGGAATGTCTCATAGCTTTGCTAAATGTAGACGATGTCGGTGAGCTAAAGGATCAACAGGTACTTGCCGCAGGGCAAACAGGTATTGCAGATGCTTTGGCTGCAGTTTTGAGTTCACCTGGTGAGTGGGCCTCCCCCCAAGGAACTCTACTGGATAATAAGCAACACGAGTGGGGTCTCAGTTGTCTTTTAGCACAGAAGCTAACAGATCTTCCCGAGGTGAGAGAAGATCTCGGGAGTATTCCGCCTAAAAGCATTCAACTCGATCCTGAATCTGAAATGGCATTGGCAAAAGCGGCAGTTGCTTTAACGATTCCATCTTTCGATAATGATGAGGAACGACTTAAAAAAAGAGATCTTATATTCAAGAACGTTAAAGTTTTAAATAAAATTATGCGAACTATGCTGGTCTTGTTTCTTCAAAACGATCAGCCTGATGAGGCTTTTCAGCTTGTTCAGCCGCTTGCAAGAGAGAGGCAAGTTGGCATGCTATTATTTGTTATTCACAAAATGCAAGTGGATGTGGTTCTCACTGAATTAACACCCGCAAGCCAAATGGCCTATGAGAAAATTCTTTCGCTACTGAAAGATCCAGATGTATTTAAACATTTTGGGGAGCCCTATCATATTGAGCATTATCCGGGAGCAGGACAAGGTGTATTAAAAGTATCTGAAGGTGAAGAACGACGAGTTTTTTGTGCGAATAGAGATCATTTGCTCAAGGTTACAGAAAATTTGGTAGTTCAAGATTCCGAAGGACTCGGTGATATTAATAAATTTTTAAGTCTGGAACACTTTAGAAGCAGGGTAAGCTGCGCTGCTCTATTACGCTCAACAGTTGGGTATAAACATCTTGGTTTTGCTAAAACACTCTTTATGAATATAAAAGAAGAGTGGCATATTATTGGAAGGGAGCTGGGAAACACTTTTAATGGGAAGACATACAATGTAACAGCAGGTGTTCAACAGCAAATTCAACAGAAATATTCAGAGATATTAACGGCAGTCCTGGATGCTTTGCGTCGCTCACTTGCACTGGACAATCTTGATGAGCTGCAAGAAATAGCAAATTTCGAACTGCGCGGGGAAATAGTAAATTTTCTTAGCACTGCAAACCGGCGAGACACAATTAGAACCTACGTTCTAAAAGATAAGTCTAATGCAGATAAATTGAGAGGAGCCTGCCTTGATTTTGCCCGACAAGGTGAAACAAACCATTTTACTCAGCTGGTAGATCAGATAACGGCTGCTAACGGGGAAATCTTGCGAGAAAATTTAGTGGCATGCTTAAGGCTTGCATTACAGTTTTGCCATACAGAGATTGTTGGTTACTTGCATGGTATGGGGACTAAGTTGTCATCTGTGGAACAGAATAATGCTGTTGTTGATGCAGTGCAAAAAAATAATGCAGAGATGTTAAAATATCTTTTAGCGGCTGATTCAAGCTTGCTACTAAATCAAAGAGTTCGTTCAGGCGTAGGGGGTAATGAAGTGTCATTACTGGTTTACGCTTTGCGTAAAAATTATGTGGCTGTTGCAGAGCAATTGATCACGTATGGATTGGGTAAGTCTTTGGATCAGGATTACAAGGGTGCATACGAATATTTACAAAAGCAAAAGGCAACCAACTTTTTTTCTAGAACGTTCACGAGTGCACCACAACTATCAGAGTCAACTTTTTCTCACTTATCAGGCATGGCATTTATTGTAGCTAGCAATAATCAAATGGAAGCATTGGTGGATGACTTTACGGATTTGACACCACCACCTGTTGTGGACGAAGAGGAACCTCGTCCCAGTAGTGCCCCACCTGATTTAAGAGCAGGTGGCATTGGGCATTCAAAACGAAAATAGGGTAAGGGTTTCGGATAACACAGAGTTATAAATAACTTTTTCTAGGAGGAACAAAAAATGAGTGAAAAGGAAATAGAGTTAAGAGAAGAGTTAGCCCGAACTATGGCAGATATTGATGCGGACCTCGCTGCTGTAGATCAGATCATGCCGCAACGGCCAGCGGTTCTAGAAAACAGTTCGAGCTCACCTATTGGGAACCTTTGTACAATAGTTGCTCGAGGTTTAAAAGAATCTTCTAAACGTGCATTAGATGAGATGCCTACTGATCTTAAAAAGGATCCTCAGTTTGCAAATATTCTGTTTATGGCTGTTGAGCAGGGTATGTCAGATGTGGCTCAAAAAACTGCTCATTATCCTGGTGCAATAGAAGGCTTGCCTGCAGCACTTTGCTTGTTACAAACGAATCAGTCCTTGAAATATGATTGGGCAGCGAAAGAAGAGCATGCTAAGACTTATAGCGCTTTTATTGAGGTGCTGGCAGATCCGAGTGCTCAGTTTTCATTTTCTCCTGATGCTCTCCAAGCGTTACAGAGTGCATTGATTTTTATGGTGAAAAGAGAGGAAACTTCTAATCTTGAGAAGCTGATGAGTTCTTCCTTTATTGATAAAGTTGATCTGAATGCGTTGCTTATGGTTTCTTTAGAATATAAATTATCCAAATTGGCTGTTGTGTTTATTGAAACAGGTGCAACTGCTTTGCCCAAGGCTTTGGCATATGCACAAAGCTTCTACCATGTGTCTCGTTACAATTGGGGAGTTATTGGATATGAAGGTGTACGCAAAAAATTGGTAACTGGAATAGCCGAGGCCGATGCTAGTACGTATTCGGTTGAAGAAAAGAAACAACTCTTGCAAGTTTTAAAAACTCTGTTGGAAAGCCAGAACGCTAGAGCGCGAGGAGAATTTAAGGTCCTTATCCAAAATAAGACAATTCCACAGGTGGTGAGCTGCAATGCCTTGATGCATGTTGCTTTGAACAACGTGCAGGGTGAAGCCATGTGTCTATTGGCAACGGCTGGCGCAACTAATATTGCCTACACGCTGTGCAAAATGCAGGAGGGTGCAAAAATGGGGAAAATGACCCCATCCGTAAGTGTGATGTTGAGCTATACCCCTGTTGTTGGCGATTGGCTTAACCCTTTAGATGAAAAGGCATGGAAGGACAATAATTTTTCCTATGACAAAGTCTACTCAACGCTTGTTGCTAATCTTGTAGCTGAAAAAGCTACTTTACCCGAGAAAGAGAGAGAGTCACTGGTTTCTGCAATGTTGCATATGATCAGTCAAAATGAAATAGAAGTTGAGATGCTTCTGGGGTCGCATAACGGAGAAATGCTAACAAAATCTCAATTAGGCCAATTATGGGATACACTGGGAGCCTCTCAGCTGGATCGTGTTCGAGTAATTGTTGGCGATATGATGGGGCAGAGTGCAGCCAAACACATAGCAGCGGTAGGGCATAGTCTACCCGCCAAACTGAAATTAGCTGATAAGTTTCATAGTAAATTGTACGAGACTTTTTCGGGAAATTTTGATGCTATGTTGAAAGATGATGAGCAACGATCGGATTTTCTTGTTGCCTTAGGGTTTTTAATCGAAGTTTCTCCAGAAAAAGCAGTAGGTTTTTTGAACCAAAAAAAATGTGAACAGCTGCAACCAGTTGAATTAGATCGTATGCTGCTCGTCGCGGCAGAATACGAGAATAGTGAAGCCATGCTGTGCCTGTTGAAAATTGGGTATCGCAATAACTGTCCTCAAGCACTTGTTAAAGTTCAAAAATGGAAAACAGATGGTTATGCTGCCGTAAGAGATGTTTTAATTGATACGATTGCTAAAGTTGGTGTGGTAGACATCGATAAGGAAAAAAAGTATATCACGAAAGCTGCGTGTGCGATGGTCCAGAAAAATGAAAAAGCTATTATGATTTCTTTCTTTAAAATTGATTCAGCACGTGCGGCTATGTCGGTGGAAGCAGTGATGGAGGAAGCACTTGATCAGCGAAAAGCAGACTATGCAGCTGTGATTATTGAAGCAGAACCTAAATCTGTCATGGCGTATTTAGCAAGGATCCTAGCGGTGCCAGTTGCAATGGAATGGTCAAGTGGCAGTCTGTTGGAGCTGTGTCAATTGTGCATGAAAAAAGCAAAAGAACAGGATTTTGAGTTATCAGAGACAGAACAGGTTAACTTTGTTTCATCCATGGTGAACTTTGCTAAACCCACTAAAGCTGGAGAATCAGATATTCAAAGTGTGGTTGTTGATGAATTTTTTTCGGACAATGACTTAATGGCTAAAGTGCGTTTACCACTTTTTCTTGAAGCTTTGCGACAGAATTATGTATTGCTTGCTCGCCGCTTGGCTAGACCCATTTTTGACAAACAAGATCTTGGCATGATATTCGAGTTGATTAGAGGTTTGCAGGGGGAAATACTTGCAGGCAACATAAAAGGCAAACCAGAGGAATACCATGATGAGTTGATTTCAATTTCATTGAGTTCACCACTGTATGCTGAAGCTTTGGCACCAGCAGCTGTTGTTGCATTAAAAGAAATTATTGATTTTCTCATTAAAGAAAGGCCTGAGCAGGCAAACGCTGCCCTACAACTCAGTCATATTAAAAATTACATTGCAGACGGTTATGTTTTAGTTAAAGCAGTAGAAGTAGAAAATTTTGATTTGGCTGTAACTTATATGAGTGCTATGAGTAGCGGGCAACAGTTCTCGGTTGAAAACACACAGTCGGTTTTACAAGCCTTTGAGATTTCCTTAAATGTTTCTAAAAGCAACCAATCTACAAAAAGCACAAGCATGGATAGCCACAAGAAAATGCGGAGAATGCTTGCGAATTTATATGCTTTAGGCGATTGTCTTAAAGTTAAACTGGATGATAGCGTTTCGAAATTGGGATTGGTTATACAAGGAGCCATTCAAGTTGGTGATGAAGAAAGTGTGACTAAACTTCTCGATGTAGCTATAGATCAAGGCGGGGTATTCGATAATAATAAACTTACTCAGTTTTTGAGATGGGCTTTTTCTTTTAAAAATTTACCTGTGGCACAATATCTAGAGTCTAAAGGTGTCAGACTAAACGTTGTTGAACTCAATACACATCTGAAATCTGTTATTGAGGAGCCTAGCATTAGTAGTCAAGACAGACAGTCGTTTAATCGTTCAGGCTTTGTTCAACATGTTTTGGATTTGGCTGGTGATGAAGCATTAAATCTGAATCAAGCGATTTTCTCTGATCCAGATTACCATGATTTGCTCACTTATTCTGTCCGAAAGGGCTACTTGGATGTTGTCGAGAAGCTCTTAGGATATGCTGAGTCAAAACATTTGAAGCTGGACTGGGCAGGTGCATGTAAGGCAGAAGTTGCGCGTCGTTCTCAGAACTCTATGTTTCGTACTGCCATGAAACCACTGCCCAATGATATTTTTGATAGGCTGTGTGCGCTTCGTGATGGAGTAGAAGTTGAGGTGCAGTTGGCTGAGCCAGCTGTGTATGATCGCATTGTTGATGACGAGAGTCCACGAAAAGTACGAATGGGTTCAGCAATCAATGATGATGGATGATTCCGAAAAAGTTGTCTTGCAGGCGGAAGTGTCGAGTGCTGAGACAGGTAAACGTTTAGATCAAGCTTTGGCTTTGCTCTTCAAAGAGCATTCACGTACCCGTCTTAAGGATTGGATCCTACAAGGCGCTGTGTGTGTGAATGGAGAAAAAGTAGATCGTCCAAAGATGACGGTTGCTGAAGGTGATTCGATTGTGGTTGAAGCAACGGTTGAGGTCGTATCGGATTGGGAAGGAGAGGAGATCCCGCTCAATATTGTATATGAGGATGAGCATATCCTTATTATTAATAAAACGGCTAATTTTGTGGTGCATCCTGCTGCAGGAAATTGGAGTGGCACTTTAGTCAATGCGCTGTTGGCTCATGCTCCAGAACTCAAACATATTCCCCGTGCTGGCATTGTGCATCGCTTAGATAAAGACACGACAGGTTTATTAGTGGTTGCTAAAACGTTAGAAGCCCAGACTGTCTTAGTGCAACTCTTACAGGCGCGACAGATAAAACGCATCTATGAAACGATTGTATACGGTGAAGTTTTATCAGGTGCGACAATTGATGCCCCTATTGGTCGGCATCCTAAAGACCGATTACGTATGGCGGTAGTTCGTTCTGGTAAGCCGGCGATAACCCATTACCGCCTAATTGAAAAATTTCCTGCTCATACGCATCTTCGTGTGGAACTTGAAACCGGACGTACACATCAGATCCGTGTGCACTTTGCACACATCAGACATTCGATCGTGGGTGATAAAACCTATGGGGGACGTTTAGCGTTACCTCGTGGAGTGAGTGATACCCTGAAAGACGCCTTGCGATCATTTCCAAGACAAGCGTTGCATGCTCAATCATTGTCATTTGAACATCCAGCAACCCAAAAACCTGTAGAATTTAGTGCTCCACTGCCTGAAGATATGCAAGGTTTACTTAAACTCTTACGTGAGAATGCCGGTTAAGGACTTTGCCTGGCTGAATAAGTCCGATAAACTGAAGAGATGGCTATGAGGAATTAAAAATGAAAGTTAACGAACTTTGGTTGAAATCTTTTGTTGCGACAGAATTGTCGGCAGTAGAAATTTCGGACTGTTTAACCAATGGTGGTGTTGAAGTCGACAGTGTAGATTACGCGAGTAATGAAAAACACGATCCCATCTTTACCTTTAAAATTCCACCAAATCGTGGAGACTGTTCAAGTGTTGAAGGGATCGCTCGTGAGATTGCTTTGCTTACAGGTGCTAAAACCCAACTACTCGATACATCAAAAATTGTTCCTCAGATTGATAAGACTTTCCCGGTTCGGTTAGAAAATTCTGAACAGTGTCCTCGATACACCGGTTGTGTGGTTGAGGATGTCAATAATCATGTGACGACACCCGAATGGATGAAGACTAAAATTGAAGCTTCAGGGATCCGCAGTGTTTCAGCTGTGGTGGATATTCTTAATTATGTGATGCTAGAACTTGGACAACCGATGCATGCCTTTGATCTGGAAACTTTAGATAGAGAAATAGTGGTGCGTAGAGCGAAAGATAAAGAAAGTATTACATTATTAGACGATCAAGAAGTAAAGCTTTCTACAGAAACCTTAATCATTTCCGATGGAGAGCGACCACAGGCTATTGCTGGGATCATGGGTGGAAAAGCCTCTTCAGTAACAGTTGATACGACACGTGTGTTTGTAGAAAGTGCCTATTTTGATCCAGTGGCGATTCGTCTGGCGGGACAACACTACGGAATAAAAACAGACTCTTCTTATCGCTTTGAGCGTGGTGTTGATCCCATGTTACAAAAACGTGCCCTAGAAAGAGCCGTAGAATTATTAGTTGAGATAACACAGGGGAAACCCGGACCTGTTGTGGAAGAAAAAAATGAGCAGTACTTGCCGAAACCACCACGCATCAATGTGAAATTTTCACGTATACCGCAATTATTGGGTTTGGAGCTGGAGAGAAACGAATTAGAGCATATGTTAAAGCAAGCAGGCCTGCAAGTTGTAGCGAGTGATCTAAGTTTTAGCGTAGTGCCACCTAGCTATCGACAAGATCTTGTGATTGAAGTCGACATCATTGAGGAAATTGCTCGAATTTATGGGTTGCACCGTTTGCCATCGGTTCCTTTAACGAGTGCTTTGAAGATCCATAAGGTGTCTGAGAAGAAAGTATCAACACAAGCGTTTAAAGAGCTTTTGGTGCATCGTGGGTATGCAGAGGCGATCACTTATAGTTTTATCGATCCATCTAAAATGACTCTGTTTGGACAAAAATCTGAACTGGTTCTGAGTAATCCTATTTCGAGTGATTTGGCAGTGATGCGTAGCAGTCTGTGGCCCGGATTGTTACAGGCGATCCAATACAATCAACATCGTCAATTTTCTAGAGTACGTTTATTTGAAATGGGACGTTGTTTTTTTCAGGAAAATGATTGTGTTGTTGAAAAGTCCATGCTGAGTGGAATGGTGAGTGGTGATCTATTGACGGAACAATGGGGTGAGAAAGCGCGCACACAAGATTTTTATGACATGAAAGCGGATGTGGAAAATATTCTAGCGTTGAATGGTAATCCAACCGCTTGTGTATTTGAAGCCGGCGAACATCCGGCATTGTGTCCCGGACAGACCGCCAAAATCACGCGCTTGGGTAAAACGGTTGGATTTATGGGGGCATTGCATCCTAGTATTTTACAGTCGATGAAAATGGAAGCACCCGTTTATGCATTTGAGTTAGAGATGGAAGTATTGGAAACAGCGATGATTCCAAAATTTCAAACCTTATCCAAGTTTCCAACTATCAGGCGTGACTTAGCCCTATTGGTTAATAGAGATATAGAAGTGCAGGCGATTCGTACTTTAATCGAAAAATGTATCGGAAATGCACTTTTTGAGTTGCGTCTTTTTGATATATACCAGGGTAAGGGTATAGACTTAGACAAGAAGAGTGTGGCTTTAGGATTGATTTTAGGTGATCCGGCCCGCACACTGAAAGAAGAAGAAGCTAATGCGATTGTTTCAAACGTGTTGCTGCAACTTGAGCAACAGTTTAAGGCGGTTTTGAGGGAGTAAATGGGTATGACAACGCTGACTAAAGCAGAAATTTCTGAAGGGTTACAAAAACAGCTGGGTGTCGAAAAAGCAGTGGCCAAAGAGCTTGTTGACAAGGTGTTCGAGGAAATTCGTTTAAGCCTTGAGGCTGGGAGTGAAGTGAAACTATCGGGTTTCGGTAATTTTGAGCTGCGAGATAAGAAGGAACGCCCGGGTCGTAACCCCAAGACCAAAGAACCTAAGTTGATTGAAGCACGCCGGGTCGTGACCTTTCGCACGGGCCAGAAGCTAAAAAGCAAAGTTGAAGAATATCAGGGAAACGCAGAAGCATTAGCTGAACAAGATTAAGTAATCTTTATAAATAATTTAACAATTTTGTCCCAATTGATGTTATCATGACCGAGTACGGGGCGTGGCGCAGCCTGGTAGCGCACATGCATGGGGTGCATGTGGTCGGAGGTTCAAATCCTCTCGTCCCGACCAATTGCAGGTGTAGCTGCACGTAAAAATATAATTAGAGGTAGGCAGCATTGTTTTCAAAAGTTTTTGAGTATTTCTCACCTAATTATGAACAAACACAGAGCCGTTTAACGGGCGCTGCGCTTTTGATGTGCATTTTTGGCGTTCTCTTCTATGCCTACGAATACTATTTACGTGTGGCACCTAGCGTAATGGCGGTTGAATTAAAGCAAACTTTTGACTTAGGAGAAGCAGCCTTCGGATATCTAGCTGCTTTTTATTACTATGCTTATGTATTGATGCAGATCCCAGTTGGCTTGAGTATGGATCGTTTTGGTCCACGCCGAATGTTAACCTTTGCTTGTTCTGCTTGTGTATTAGGTACCTATTTATTTGCAAACACAACCTCTGCTTTAAATGCACAAATTGGGCGTTTGATGATTGGTTTTGGTTCTGCCTTTGCTTATGTTGGGGTTTTGAAAATTGCGAGTGTTTGGTTGCCCAAGCGTTATTTTGGACTGGTTGCTGGTATTTGTACTGCATTAGGAATGTTAGGTGCGATCAGTGGCGAGATGATTATGACGATGCTGGTGGAATCCATTGGATGGCGAGCGACACTTTTTTATGCAGCTTGTGTGGGGACGGTTCTGACAGGTGCTTTGTGGTTAGTGCTGCGTGATACTACCCATACTACTAATTATGTGCTGCCCATTGAGACAGACACACCCCTTGAGAAAAAATTAGATAGTTTTAAAGCAATTCTGACGAGTAGGCAGATATGGATAAGCGGTTCTATTGGTTGTTTAACCTTCTTACCTATTACCGCTTTTGCAGAGATTTGGTCTATCAGTTTTCTGGAAACTGCTGGAATGTCCAAATCAGAAGCGGCAATGGGTTCTGCTATGGTGTTTTTAGGCTTTGCGGTAGGTGCTCCAGTCTGGGGGATAGTATCCAATCGACTCAAAAGCCGACGTATTCCAATGATTCTAGGTTCTCTTCTGGCCGCCTGCTTCATGGCGTTGTTGGTTTGGCACCCAAATAATTCGATTTTCTGGATGTACTCGTTGCTATTGTTGACTTCATTTTTTGCAAGTGTCGAAGTATTGGTCTTTGCCGTAAGTGATGATGCCTCTATGCATTCTGTAAACGCTACAGCTATTGCTTTCACTAACATGTTAGTGATGCTTGGAGGGGCTTTTTTACCGCCTATGATTGGCAAAATTTTAGATCAAAGATTGCAGTTAATGGGCGATCTAACCATTTCTGATTACTCGATTGCGCTGATGGTTTTGCCTATTGCATTGTTGTTGGCTGCAGTGTTAAGTTTTCTGCTAAAAGAAACGTATCAAAAGGATTAGCATGACTGCCAGTACAGGGCTTCGGATAGCAACTCGTGCCTTTATTGAACAGGACGACTCCTTATTATTTGTGAGCCACGATAATGTTCATTGGTATCTTCCAGGTGGACGCCCTGAATCACATGAGAGCCTAAGAAAATGTGTTGAACGTGAAGTCTATGAGGAAACGGGGTTATCTGTCAAAACCCAAGATTTAGCACATGTCCTTGAATGTTCGGATGCACAAGATGGCCGACATAAAATCATTTTTTATTTTAGAGTAAAACACGTTGCAGGGATCCTCACAGACGATTGGAAAGATATCGGTGAGCATGTTCAGTATCGCCGGTTTTTTTCAATGAATGATATTCGCAATAATCCTAAGATTTTACCCAGATTTCTGGTTGAGCAGAATTGGCAAAACGGAAGTGTCTATAAAGGCCATGTCAAAATGCACGGGTTTTCGATGCTAGAACCCGAACCAGTACATGCTTAAACTTTAAGGAGCAATAGAGTGGGTGCAAAAAAAGATCAAATAGTAACTGAGCTCGAGCGCTTGGTTTATTTAAGAGACATGGCGCACAAAGCAGCAGAAATATCACCTCTTGTGAAAAGAGCCCTAGACGTAGAGCAATCGTTTCGCCAAAAAACCAGTGAAGAACTTGATGTTGTTATGGGGCAGATCCAAAATTTTTCTGAAAGTGATAATGCTGATGTTATTGTGCGGCTTCTGGGCCAGCGCCAATTAACTGATATTGAGTGGGTGAAAAGATTAAATACGGCCCTAGCAGAATTGTCGGATAAGGAGCCCAGCGAAATAGGCTTTCCGTTAAGAACTAACAAGATGCTTGATATTCTAGTTGGGGCTGAAAACTTTGGTCAAGAGCACACGAAATCACTATTGGCGGGAAAAGTTCCTGAAGGTTATCGGTATCGAACTACCACAACGGAGACCACAGTCCTAGGTTGGAACGATGAAACTATTTGGGGAAATTCAAAAGGCAGCTTTTTAAAGGCGACAGCATTAACACTTGCAATGCAGAGTAAAAATGACACTCGGCTCCAGGAGTGGTATGCAAAAGAAGGAACCGTTGAATCATCTGCTTTAGTGCATACAATACCCTTTCCAAGCGTTTTGCGTCGCCAATGGGTTGCAGGTAGCTCGGCAGGAGCGTCAACTTACTATTTTTCAGATACAAAAACAGATGATGGCTTATTGTATATCCACAGTGGCTATGCCTTTGGTGGGCATCGATTCGAGACGCGTTATCCTATTGGCAAGCAATATGGTCCTGAAGATTGTTCTTCTTTTGTCTCTAAAATCCTGAACGTTTCAGTTGCTTTTAGTGTTGCCGATCAACTGTGTTATTACCGGATGAAGTTAGAACCAGAGGCATTTATACCACCTGCTTGGAGTACAGGTCCAGAAGTGGTTGCTTTTACTGAAACGTTAGAGCCAATGATTGTGCGAGATCCTCAAAAAGACATTAGACCTGGCCAAATCTATGCGCATTGTCGTTTTGATTTAGAAAAAGATCCTGATAAGTCTCTTACACTGGGTCAAGGTAAACACACAACGTTAGTTTTAGGATTTAAGAGCGATGGCGCAAACTCAAGTGTTGTTACATTAGGTGCTAATCGTGACATGCCTAATATTGAAGGGCTAGGTATTCAGGAGTTTCCTCTAGAAGTGGAGGGAACAAATAAAAAAATACTCTTTTTTAGCACGAAGGGTAACGAACTAAAGGATCCAGCACAATCAAAGCGTGCAAGCCAGGATCTTAAATTTACTGTTGCACCTAAACCAGGAAGCTAAAAATATAATGAATTTTAAATATGCATTATTTCGTGAGCCACGTGTGGTGGTCACACTTCTATTAGGATTTGCCTCTGGGTTACCACTGGCCTTAACAAGTAGCACTCTTCAGGCATGGTTTTCTGTATCGAATATTTCATTAAAAGAAATAGGTTTTTTGGCGCTGGTTGGTATACCTGCAACCTTTAAGTTTCTGTGGGCACCCCTGATGGATCGATGGGTACCTCCTTTGTTGGGAAGACGGCGTGGTTGGATTGTGCTGTGCCAAGGTTGTCTTCTAGTTAGCATTGGTGCGATGGCATTTTTTAATCCTGAAAACGATGCTCGGGTTCTTTTTTGTCTAGCAGCTTTTGTTGCTTTTCTATCTGCTTCACAAGATATCGCAGTCGATGCGTATCGAACCGATGTGCTGAGGGCGGATGAGAGAGCATTAGGTGCGGCCATGGGGGTAAATGGGTATCGTATTGCTATGCTCATTTCAGGTGGTGTAGCCCTTATTATTGCCGATAAAGTAGGTTGGCAAGCCATGTATCTTTTCATGGCCTCACTCATGTTAATAGGGATGGTGTCTACGATTATGGGTCCTGATCCTGAACATCTCATGAAACCACCAACGAGTTTTCTGCAATGCACGAAACAACCTTTTCTGGATTTTTTTAAGAGACCAAACGCCATATGGATTTTACTATTTATCGTATTTTATAAGCTGGGAGATGCGTTTGCGGGGACATTAACGACAACGTTCTTATTGCGCGAAGTGGAGATGACCTTATCTGAAGTGGGTAGCCTTATAAAATTTTCAGGCTTTGTTGGGACTATTCTAGGGACAACGGTTGGCGCACTGTATATCAACAAGCTAGGATGGTTTCGTGCATTACTGATTTTTGGTGTCCTACAAGCTGTCTCAAACTTATCATACTTGTTTTTACTCTATACAGGTCCTAATTATTGGGTGGCTGGTAGCTCTATTTTTGCTGAAAATTTTTGTGGTGGTATGGGAACGGCTGCCTTTGTTGGATTGCTGATGGGATTATGTAATCCGCGCTTTACAGCTTTTCAGTATGCACTTCTATCTTCTTTGAGTGTGGTAGGGCGGGTATACATAGGTCCTCTCGCCGGATTTATCGTAGCGGATTATGGATGGATCCACTATTTTTTAGGATCAGTTGTTTTATCGATACCCGGTTTGATCCTTCTCTGTATTTTTAAAAATAGCATTGGGAAAATGACGGAGACACAAACGCTGGAGCGTGAGAGTTTTAACACCTTAAGCACGAGTCCAGCGTAAAATGAAAATACAAGGGAACGTTTTAAAACTTAGGAGTATTCTGCAAAACCCGGTGCAATATAGTTTACCCATTGGAGACACCACGATCGGTTTAAATGAGCATATTGGTAAAGTCGTGGGTCTTGAATTTTTAGGCGAAATGGAATGCATTCATTGCCAACGTAAAATTAAAAAAAGTTATAGTCAAGGGTATTGTTTTCCCTGTGCGCAGACTTTAGCACGGTGTGATCTGTGTATTGTTCGCCCTGAGACCTGTCATTACCATCTTGGAACTTGTCGTGAGCCCGAATGGGGTGAAAAAAATTGTTTCATACCCCATATTGTGTATTTGTCTAATACCTCTGGGTTGAAAGTAGGTATTACCCGCGAAACGCAAGTGCCCACTCGGTGGATAGATCAGGGTGCAATCCAGGCATTACCCTATTTACGCGTGCTGAATCGCTATCAAGCAGGCCTTGCGGAGGTACAGATAAAGCAAGCCATGAATGATAAAACGAATTGGCGAAGAATGCTGACAAATATCGAACCCCTTGATTTTCTTGAAAAAAAATCACAACTCGACACGATGGATTTTCCAAGCGATTCAGAGCGAGTGCTGGACGCTTCAGTTGTTTGTATTGAATACCCATTACTAAGCGTTCCGCCCAAAATAACGTCCTTGAATCTCACTAAAACCCCCAAGATAGAAGGCACCTTACTAGGGGTGAAAGGCCAATACTTGATTTTTGACATTGGTGTTCTTAATGTGCGGAATTTAACTGGGTATAGACTTTCAATTACGATTTAGTTGAGGGTTCTTCAGAGGGATCTGGGGGTGGGGGATAGTGTTCCACAGAACTAATATGATTGTCTGCGGCATGTGTTTCAAGTTGTATGGGTGCTCCCCAGAGTGTATGTAAGTACTTAAGCATTTCTTTTCGATCCTCATGTAAGGATCTGCCTTGTCGTTGATAATAGCGTAACACCAGAGAATTATCGGTATCCTGATTGACACCAACAACTTGAATGTTGGGATCGAAGCTTCCTTGTTCATATTGCTTTGCCAAATTTTCTCGAATATTCTGGTAACCGACATCGTTGTGTATTGCTGAAACAGTGAGCTCAGTTGAAATTTCATCGTTAAAAACAGAAAATAGTTTGAGATCTCTAATGACTTTAGGAGAGAGGTATTGAGCAATAAAACTATCATCCTTAAAATTCTTCATTGCAAAGATCAGTGCTGCTTGCCAAGGTGTACCGGCAATGTCAGGGGACCAATGCCTATCCTCATCAGTGGGATCTTCACAGATCCTACGGATATCCTTGAAGATTGCAAATCCTAGGTTGTAGGGATTGATGCCAGAATACTGCTCGTGATCAAAGGAAGGCTGGAAGATGACGTTTGTGTGATTATGTAAAAATTCCAGCATAAAAGCATCATCAACGTGATGGGCATCATACAGATCGTGCATTAAGGTGTAATGCCAGAAGGTTGCCCATCCCTCATTCATCAGTTTAGTCAGGCGCTGTGGGTAAAAATACTGAGAAATTTTTCGTGTGATTCGGACCAATTCGCGCTGCCACAACTCTAAAGTAATAGAGTTTTTCTCAATAAAATAAAGTAGGTTTTCTTCAGGTTCGTCAATAATAGGGGATTGGATCTGTAAGTGCTTTTCCTGTTCTTCCTGGATAGAAAATTTCTTGTGACGTCGATAGCGATCGATCCCATGATGCATCAAAGCATGGCAGCAGTCCAAAGTTGACTCGACAGCTGCTTCCCCGTATTTTTCTTCACAGTCGGCAATGTATTTTTTAGCAAAAACGAGATAATTGATAATGGCATCAGCATGAGTTAAATCTTGGAATAAGTAGTTACCCTTGAAGAAGGCGTTGTGCCCATAAGCTGCATGTGCGAGTACAAGCACTTGCATTGCAAGAGTGTTTTCTTCGAGCAAATAAATAATACAAGGATCAGAATTGATAACTATCTCATAGGCTAAACCTATGTGCCCTTGCTGGTATTTTTTATGGGTGTTGATGTAACGTTTACCAAAAGACCAGTGATTGTAGGATACAGGCATACCCGAGGTGGAATAGACCTCTATCATTTGCTCAGCACTGATCACCTCTATTTGAATGGGGTAGGTGTCAAGTTGGTAGTGTTTACAGAGGTTAGAGATAAGCGCCTCGTAATGCTTAAGTAAATCAAATGTCCATTCGGATTTTTGTGGAATACTTGACATTATCGTTTGCTCTGTTTGTGTGTCATAGCGGGGTGCTCCCGACTGAATAGTTTTCGTAGAACTGGAAAAATATCCTTGGTATGCGCTATGTGTTGCATTTCAAAGTCTGCAGAAACAGATTTTACCGATTGATAAGTTTTCCACAAACTTTGATGTTGTCTTGGTAAAATCTCAACGTAGGCAAAATATTGAACAAAGGGCATAATATCGTGCATCAGGATCTCACCACATTTTGGTGAATCATTATTCCAATTGTCACCATCAGAGGCTTGGGCCGCGTATATATTCCACTCTCCATTTGGGTACCGATGTGTCATGATATCACGCATAAGTTCAAGGGATGTTGAAACAACTGTGCCCCCCGTTTCTCTTGAATAAAAAAACTCTTTTTCACTAACCTCCTTAGCGGAAGTATGATGTCGTATGTAAACCAGTTCTATCGTATCGTAGTTCTTCTTTAGGAAAAGATACAGTAAAATAAAGAATCGCTTAGCAATATCTTTCTTCTTTTCATCCATGGAGCCAGAAACATCCATTAAGCAAAACATAACAGCCTGTGTGGTGGGACGAGGCTGAAGCGCTCTATAGTTATAACGTAAATCATAGGGATCAATAAATGGAATGTTTGATAGCCGCTTCTCAAGCTTTACAATTTCTTTCTGATCTGAGGATGTTTGTCTAAGGTTTTCCAGTTTGCGTTTTATATTTCCACTGACAGCAATTTTTCGGGCAATGGCGCCACGGAACGTTTGAATAACGTTAATATTAGTTGGTGTGCCTTGCTTAGAATATCCCTGCCTAACCCTTTTCGGTGTGGTGGTTCGGATCTGCTTTTTAACCAATTTAGGTAGTTCAAGATCATCAAAAAGTAGTTCTAGAAATTCATCTCCTGTGATCTTGAAGGAAAAATCATCATCCCCTGTACCTGTGTTACTGGCTTGTGATCCATCTGAATCCATGTCTTGAGAGGCCTTCTTGATTTTATCTCCAACCCCAAAGTTTTTATTGCCTGGAAGAACCGATTCGTACTTTCCTCCCGTGTCATAATGGAAAGTAGGTTCTCGGATATCTTTAATAGGGATGTTGACACTGTCTCCTTGTTCAATATCTTCTAGCGCTCTCTTTTTAATAGCTTCTGAAACAGAATGTTTCATTTGTGTTTTAAAACGTTTAATAAACCTCTGACGATTTACAATATTTTTATGACGCCCCTGCGATCGTCTGTCGATAAATCTAGCCATGAATCACGACGATTTCCGAACTCGAAGGTACCAATCGCACAACAATTTAACCTGTTTAGGGGTGTAGCCCTTTTCTACCATGCGATTTACAAAATTATCATGTTTTTCACGCTCTTCTTTGGAAGCATTGGCGTTGAATGATATAATTGGTAGTAAACTTTCAGTATTGGAGAACATTTTTTTTTCGATCACTCCTCTCAATTTTTCGTAACTGGTCCAAATAGGATTTTTTCCATCATTGGCAGTACGTGCTCGGAGAATGAACTGAACAATTTCATTGCGAAAATCCTTAGGGTTTCCGATCCCTGATGGTTTTTCAATTTTTTCCAGTTCTTCATTTAAGGTTTGTCGGTCCATGTTCTCGCCCGTATCGGGATCTCGGTATTCTTGATCTTGGATCCAAAAGTCGGCATAAGTGACGTAGCGATCAAAGATATTTTGTCCATACTCAGAGTAAGAGTCCAGATAGGCTGTTTGTATTTCTTTCCCAATAAATTCTACATACTTAGGTGTCAAGTGTCCTTTGAGATAGGATATATAGCGATCATGAATTTCTTGTGGGAATTGTTCTTGCTCAATTTGTTGCTCCAACACATAGAACAGGTGAACAGGATTTGCAGCAATTTCTGTTATGTCAAAATTGTATATTTTGGAGAGGATTTTAAAGGCAAATCGAGTTGACAGACCACTCATGCCTTCATCGACTCCTGCACACTCTTGGTATTCCTGAAAGGATTTTGCTTTTGGATCGGTATCTTTGAGATTTTCTCCATCGTAGATCCGCATTTTAGAAAACACACTAGAATTCTCCGGTTCTTTTAATCTCGATAGAATGACAAACTGCGCCATTAATTCGAGAGTGTTTGGTGCGCAGGGTGCGTCTTTAAGTGAACTGTTGTTGATCAGTTTTTTATAGATTTTGACTTCCTCACTGATCCGTAAGCAATATGGGATTTTTACCGTATACACACGATCGAGAAAAGCTTCATTGTGACGGTTGTTTTTAAAAGAGATCCACTCGCTTTCATTAGAATGCGCTAGTAATATGCCTTCAAAAGGTAATGAGGACAACCCTTCTGTTCCGTTGTAATTTCCTTCTTGAGTTGCTGTGAGTAGTGGGTGTAATACTTTGATGGGTGCTTTAAACATTTCAACAAATTCAAGAAGTCCTCTGTTTGCCTTACACAAACCTCCGGAATAACTGTAAGCATCAGGATCATTTTGTGCTAGTTCATCGAGTTTTCGAATATCGACTTTTCCGACCAGAGTCGAGATGTCTTGATTATTCTCATCACCGGGTTCTGTTTTGGCGATTCCAACTTGATCTAAGGAAGATGGATTTATTTTAACGATGGTAAATTGGTTGATATCCCCTTGGTACTCGTGTAATCGTTTCAGTGCCCAGGGGGATAAAATGGGGTGCAAGTAGCGACTTGGAATGCCATATTCATCCAATAAATGAGTACCATCTTGATCACGATCAAAGAGGGCGAGCGGGGAATCGAGAACGGGTGAGCCCTTAAGTGCATAGAACGGATATTTTTCCATCAAGCTTTTGAGTTTATCGGCTAAAGAAGATTTTCCGCCTCCTACCGGGCCAAGGAGATACAATATTTGTTTTCTCTCCTCCAATCCTTGGCCGGCATGTTTCAGAAATGAAACAATTTGTTCGATACTGTTTTCCATCCCATAAAAACCTTCGAAGACGGCGTACTGCTTAATGATTCGGTTAGAGAAGATTCGGCCAAGATGTGGATCAAGGCTGGTGTCAACCAGTTCAGGTTCACCAATGGCTTTGAGCAGTCGT
The DNA here is from genome assembly GCA_964351705.1 of uncultured Legionellaceae bacterium. Lineage (GTDB taxonomy): Bacteria > Pseudomonadota > Gammaproteobacteria > UBA6186 > Azoamicaceae > CADEGZ01. The sequence goes on along the minus strand of CAYGPC010000009.1, from coordinate 15,546 downwards.
TCTGCAGGGCTGGAGTAGGCAGAGGGATCTTCTTTGCACAATTCTAGATATTCTAGGAGGGTATATTCTTCCGGATTTTTGTTTTGGTAACGCTCTTTTATTTTACCTAAAATATCCATACAAATGAGCTCCTATTGCGGGGATCTGCATTGAATTTTGTATTGAATGCATTTAGTATTAGTATAGTGTGCCAATAGTCTTTTATGGCCATTACTTTGTAGACCCTTGTTCAATTATATGGATGCAATAGGTCGTGAAAGCTTTTCAATATGCAATTGGCTTTAGTTTACTGGAAGTGTTGGTTTCGCTGGCAGTAGTATCTATTGGAGCATTAGGGTTTACAAAAGCTCAAGTAAATGCGATCAAAAGCGTGGCAGATACTCGTGCACTTACAATCGCAAATATTCTAGTACAAGACATGGTGGGACGCATTGAGTCTAATAGTGCAATTGCTTGGTCTCCTGTCAGTGGCGCAGGTTTTTTAGCAAGCGGCTCACTCACAGCGGACTGTCACAGTGCGAACACTATTTGTTTGGGTCAAGATATGGCTGCACATGATGTGCGGCAATGGAAAGATTTAATTGCGAGTTCTTTCCCGAGCCACATGGAGGCTGTTGGTAGCGTGTGTTTAGAATCATCACCTGGCAGTTTTGATTTCACAGATGCTGGAAATTGTGCGGATGAAGACTTGACCGCTTTTCCAGTGGTCTACACAATTCGCATATATTGGAAATCAGTTGGTAATAGTGGAGACTATGATGAAGTTGAAATTGGTACAGTCCAAGCACCATTAAGTCGATCAAACACCTACCCACTTGATAATTTGCCACCGCTGTTATGAGAGTTTATAACCGGTATACCAGAGGGTTCACACTTGTTTCATTGTTATCAGGTATCGTTGCCAGTTCGATATTGTTATTAACAGTGGCACAGATGGCTTCGATGTCAACGCGTAGTTATGCTCGGAATCAAAAAATCATTAGTTTTTATATTAATGCACGCACTGCGGTTCAATTCATGCGTGAAACCGTTCCCATGGCGGGGTTTGGTATTCGGCAACCAGTGCCAGAGCGACAAACTGCCTATGCAAATTTAAACGGTTCAGCCGTTCAAGGAGGTCCTGCTGCTCTGCCAGAATGGAATTACGTAGGTGACTATTCGGGATTTGGATTTACCGGGAGTGCTTTATATTATGAGTTTGCATCCGCCAGCTCTGATAGTATTCCAGAGCGTTGTGCGGAGGCGGTATCCAGTGGTTATCCGGACAGGCAGTTTTTTGGTTTAACAGATGCAAATCGATGTTATTTTGTAAACGATTCGAGTGCGATTGCGCGTAATCCAGAGTTTAACCCAGCTTCGCCAAGCCAGACAGATTGGGTGTGTTGTAATACGGCAGGAACAGATGCTTGTACCGCCCCCTTTTATAGTTGCGGGGTCAGAACGGGAGGCTCGGCTCGTAACTTACCAATGGCAACCTATCAAAAGCTACGCCGACATGTGGAAGTAACCGATAACGGTGCGGGCGGTGATGCCCTAACAGTGTATTTTACTAATTTGGGTCCATCCGATATTGTAACTTTTGCAGGGACGACGCTTGCGCCGGTGCCGGCTCAGCCATCCTATGTGCTATATTCTTACACTATGCGGGTGGATAATGCGGAAGCTGTCCTGCAAGCGGTGGATTCTGATGGTACCGTTCACAATGTTGCGAGTAATGTGGAATATATGAAAGTTTTAGTGGGTGAAAGCGATAGAATATTGGACACTGTAGTTAATGGGCAAACTAACCCTCTGCCTGAGATGAATCGCTATGTGTCGTATGACACTGCTAATTTATATCCCTATCGTATTTCTTCTGTAAGGGTATCTTTAGTGGCAAGCTCTGAAGATGACGTATTGACTAGCGTGCCAGCAGATCTGGATATTGACTTAGGTTTGGGCGATGGCTCGGTGTATACCGCGGCAAGTGATAGAAAACTTCGCCAGCCATTTGTCTCAACCATTTTTTTAAACGGATACGTATTGCCGTCGTATCAAGCCTATTGTGCTGCTAATGGTGGCCAATTTAGAGTGAAGATTGGTGGGATCCCTTTTCAAAATTGGACAGATGCAAAGGATCAATGTTGTGATTGTACGGATCGAGGCTGGGATGCTTGTGAAGCCAAACGAATGGAAGGAGCTTGTTAAATGAGAGATAGAATACGTAATCAAACACGGAAAATTCGAGGCTCAATTTTAGTTATCAGTGTGATCATGCTTGGTGTTATCGGTGGTCTAAGTATTAGTGCACTGTCTGATATTGCTGTAGAACAGAGAATTGTTCGTAATGATAAAGATCAACTTTTAGCCAAGCGAGCAGCTGCCTTTGCGGTCTCCAGAGCACGACAACTCCTTTTGAGCAATTGGTCTGTTGATGGTACAAAATGTACGGGAAGTGGTTGTGTATGTGCTGATGGTGTTTGTGTGTTCGATAGAATTTCCGAGTTTAGCGCTATTGATTTTACGCAACAAAACAGTCTTTGGTGGGGCGGGTATGGGACGTCTGTGACTAATCCTAGCGCCACGGGTAGAGAAACGTCACGTTATTTAATTATTGATCTGGGGTGTGATGATGTTTCGACTTCGCGAGTTTATCGTATTATTGGGCGTGGTACGGGTTCATCATCGGAAGCGGTTGCTTTTGCAGACACTTATTTCCGAATTGAACTGAGTGGTCAAAATACATTCTCGAGTGGAACTACCGTTGTTGTGACAGGGACTTCTACCGCTGGAGATACTAGTACTTTAGATCTGGCGCCGCTTTCACAGCGTAGTGATAGTTTTTTCCATCATAATAATGCGGGTGCCGGTGCTGTCTGTGCAGGTACAGGACAAACAGGTAACACCGGTGCCTCTTGTGAAATGAATTGTGAAGGTGAAGTACGCGTTAAAGGTTATAGTTCCTATGAAGGGTGTGATTGGAAATATGGTCCTTGGACTAAAGGTTCAGAGAACCAGAGCAGTATTTCACTTGATCGGCCTGAAACGGAAGAAATCACGCATTACAAACAGGTTCGCCGTGTTCCCGACTGTATTGGTTATTACTATCAGTGGACATATAATGGTTGCTCAAGTTGGTATTGGAACTGGACCAACTATTGTTATGTACAACCTGCTACTTGTTGGGGTAACTGGCACTGGCATGGGTGCAATCTAACAGGTTGGCGTTGGGAACAAGAGTGTACAAACTATTTATGTTGGCAGTGTAGCGGCAGGTGTTGGCCAGGGAGTTGGTGTTGTTGGCCTTATCTTGCTTGGTGTCAATCGTGTACTTGGCATTATAGGAGCTACACCTATTGGTGGAGTTATTGCTCATGGGTAAGACATTCCTATGATTGTTCGTATTGGGTGGGATGTTGGTATCAGCAATGGTATGCATACTCTTGTTATGTACTGTATTCGTACACGTATGCATGCTACGATACCGTGATTGACTACATTGAAACAATTGTAAATCAGGTAACCGAAACGGTTTCGTGCGGACGTTCAACGGCGCTGCCCGATCCAGTTGTCGTCACCTCGCCCGCACAGTTGGTAGGTGATGCACCCGTTTCTTCTGGTACGGCGCAAGTAGACTAGTGTAGGGAAAGTATGTAAAAGCAGCTGTTCAGCAGCTGCTTTTCAGTCATTTATGAACAAAACGACTTATTTAAAGGACTACAGCGCTTCGCATTTTAAACTTTGCTCAGTTGAGCTGGTTTTTGAATTGGGAGAAGAGAAAACACTTGTTCATTCCGTCTTGCAGATAGAAAAAAACACCTCAAAATCGTTTGCTTTGCATGGTGAGCATCTATCTCTAAAATCAGTACAAGTAGATGGGCGGCTACTGGAGAACTCTGAGTACGATCTGGATGACAAAACGCTTATATTGCTGGAGACTCCGGAACAATTTCGCTTAGCCATCACGGTTGAGATCAAACCTCAAGAAAACACGGCATTAAGCGGTTTGTATCGATCTCAGAATTTGTTTTGTACGCAATGTGAATCTGAAGGCTTTCGTCGGATCACTTATTTTCCAGATAGACCTGATGTTCTCACGAAATACACAACTACTATTTTTGCCAATAAAGAGAACTACCCCATCTTGTTGTCGAATGGAAATTGTATTGAACGTGTTCAGGAAACCGATTCGATTCATTGGGTAAAATGGGAAGATCCCTTTTTGAAGCCCTGTTATTTGTTCGCATTGGTTGCTGGAAATTTAGAAATATTACGCGATCATTTTGTGACAATGTCTGGGCGTAAAGTGCAATTGGAAATCTATGCGGATAAGCATAATATCGACAGATGCCAGCATGCAATGAATGCGTTAAAAAAAGCTATGCGTTGGGATGAAGAAACCTATGGCTGTGAATACGATTTAGATAATTACATGATTGTTGCTGTGGACGATTTTAATTCAGGTGCGATGGAAAACAAAGGGCTTAATATTTTTAATGCCAAGTATATTTTGGCAGATCCGAAAACAGCAACAGATGCTGATTACGCTTATATTGATGCAGTCGTTGGACATGAGTACTTCCATAATTGGTCTGGTAATCGTGTCACCTGTCGGGATTGGTTTCAGTTAAGTTTAAAAGAAGGACTTACTGTATTTAGAGAACATCAGTTTTCAGCTGACATTGCAAAATCACCGGTGAGCCTCATCGACAATGTATCTTATTTAAGAACACATCAATTTTCAGAAGATTCTGGACCAATGGCACATCCCGTTCGTCCCGATTCTTACGAAGCCATCAGTAATTTTTATACCATGACGGTGTATGAAAAAGGTGCGGAACTGATCCGCATGATCAAAAACATACTGGGGTGGGAGCTTTTCCGAAAAGGTATGGATTACTACTTTTCAACTTTCGATGGACAAGCGGTAACTACGGATGATTTTGTTTCTGCTATGGAGAAGGTCTCCGATAAAGATCTAACTCAATTTAAATTATGGTACAGCCAAGCTGGCACACCCGAAATCACTGTTGTAGAAAGTTACAATGCTAAGACCAAAGAGTATGAGTTACAGCTAGAGCAATTTTGTCCTGCAACACCACAACAAACGACGAAAGAAAACTTTTATGTACCAATCCTCATCGGTTTATTGGACAGGGATGGAAACAACCTATTTGCAGAAAATAAGCTAATTATTCTACAGGATAAAACTCAAAAATTCTCATGGCAGAAAATAGATGAGAAACCTGTTTTATCTTTTTTACGTGAGTTTTCAGCACCTGTTAAAGTGCATTTTGAACGGTCAGATGAGGAGCTCTTACATCTGTTAAAATTTGATACCGATGACTTTAGTCGATGGGACTCCGGGCAAACCCTAACGTTGAGATTGATTTTCAGATTGGTTCAGGCAAAAAAATCGAATCAACCGTTGGAAATTGAAGAGTCATGGCTGAAAGCGCATCGGGATATATTAGAGGATCCCAAGCTTGATCCAGCCTTTAAAGCAAAATTACTTACATTACCCGCCTTAAATTATTTAGTTGAGCTGAAGGGTGGTCAAGATCTGGATGCTCTGCACGCAGCACGATCATTTTTGCTTAAAACCTTGTCTAGGCACTTAAAAGAGGATTGGCTGGGAGTCTATCAAAAGAATTGTGATTGGGTAGACTACGAATACAGTCCGGGATCCGCTTCTAGACGGCGTTTACGTGATCTTTGTCTTTACTATACCCTTTTAGAGGGTGAGCATATCGATCTTGCTTTGATGCAGTGGAAAAAATCCAAAAGCATGACAGACAGTATGGGAGTACTGGCGGCTCTTATTGATTATGATTGTGCTGAAAGAGAGCAAATACTGACAGAATTTTATAATCGCTGGAAAGACAATTCTTTGGTTTTAGATAAGTGGTTTAGAATTCAAGCAAGTAGTGGATCAGATAATACCGTTCGTCGTGTTAAAGAGCTTACGAACCATGCTGCTTTTAATATCAATAATCCTAATCGAGTGTATTCACTGATTGGTGCTTTTAGTAACAATATAGTAGCGTTTCATGCTACGAATGGCGAAGGATATCATTTGTTAGCAGATGTGGTATTAAAGCTGGATCCTTTGAATCCACAAGTTGCTGCACGGATGCTAAAGGGATTTTCTAATTGGAGATCATTTAACATGGATCGGCAAGAAAAAATGAAATTACAACTTGAGCGTATAGCAGAGATCAAAACACTTTCTAATGATACTCGTGAGGTTGTCTCGAAATGTTTAGTGGTTGTAGACGCTTCATAATTGCGTAATAAATAGGGGTATTCACGCTCCAGCTTAACCAAACAAGGGCAAGCATCCCTGAAAAAAGTGTATCACTCATCCAATGTGCACCGCTGACTAGGCGCGGTAAACAGAAAAAGACGGCTAAAACCAATCCGAGAGCACCTATTTTTTTGGGTGAACACAGTAGTGAGAAGCCACTCCAATAGATCAAGGAAAACGCATGGCCACTGGGGAAGCTGTGGGCAGAAAAATCCTTAATGTTTTTATCTTGTAGTACAGTTGAGAGTTGGATCACAGGATTCAGTACAAGTGAAGGAGAATCCCGTAAGACTTTCAAGAGTGTATTGAACAAGTGATCTTGAAGCATAAAGCCAATTTGAAAACACAACCAAAAATATAATAGTTGTTTGCCACGGGTGCTACGTAATATACGATCTCGGGTTGTCAGTAAGGCCCATAGGTTAAAAAGGGCAGCAATGATTAGATTATAACTTGTTTCTCGTCGGTGATTGAGTATACCCCAAAAAGTCTGTAAACCGGCGTTGTGTTCAAGAGTGCCGTTGAGTGCAAGAAAGGTGTATTGATCGAGGCGTTGACACCATTCATGAGTGATGGGGCTGAACCATATGAGGGACCCAATTAGGAGTGCCAAATGACTTGACATGAATAAAAAGGGTGCACGCAAATGGATAGTAGATGCAGATCTCATGAGATGGTTTTCAGTTGAATGCTTTCAGGTGCATAAACCAAGACGCTGCCGGTTGTGCCCCAGTCACCGAGTACAATGCGTTTTGCAGGGCACGAATTTAACACAAAATCATGGATTTTAGGTTTATGCGTATGGCCATGGATCAAAATATGTGACTGATATTTTCGAAGGATACTATAAACCTCTCGAAGTGCAACATCCCACTTCCAAACTTTTTTACTGGGTACAGTGCTCTTAGTTCTTATTGAGGAACCTCTTAGAAACTTAGCAATAGTGGAGCGACTGGAGAGTGGTAGTTTTAAGAAAAGTTTTTTGACCAAAGGGTGTCGTACCAATTTTCTAAAGCGCTGGTAGCCGGTGTCGAGCGTACATAAAAGATCGCCGTGAGAAAGCACTACCGTTTTGCCGTAGAGCTCAATGGAACAAGGATCTGGTAATAGAGTCATGCCATTGCGTTTAGCAAACGCCTTGCTAAGCAAAAAATCACGATTTCCATGCATAAAATATACCGGTGCTTCTGATTCGCTGAATGTCCGTAGTGCATCAATGATTTGCTTGTCATGAAGGTTGGGGTTGTCATCCCCGATCCAACTCTCAAAAAAATCACCTAATATATACAGTGCATCAATATTTTTTGCTTCTTCCTTTAGGAAACGCAAAAAAAGTTCAGAAATCTCAGGTTTCTTTGCGCATAGGTGTAAATCTGAGATAAAGAGTGTTGTCATTATATTACTTCGGCGCTTACCAACTCTACTTCTTGCTCAGGAACGTCACTGTGTCCAGCACGCTGTGTAGTTTTCACTTCGCTCAATTTCATGACGATGTCCATGCCTTCAGTGACTTTACCGAAAGCACAGTAACCGAAACCTTCTACTGTTTCAGAGGTGAAGTCTAAAAAGGAATTGTTGGCAGCATTAATAAAAAATTGTGCAGAGGCAGAGTGGGGATCGCCGGTGCGTGCCATTGAGATGGTTCCCACTGTGTTCTTGAGTCCCGACTTAGCTTCATTTTTGATTGGAGCATGTGTGGTTTTTTCTACCATACCTGGTTGCATGCCACCACCTTGTACCATAAAGCCTTTAATCGTTCGATGAAAAATGGTGCCGTTATAAAAGCCTTCATTTACGTAGCGCAAGAAATTTTCAACGGTACCCGGGGCGGCACTCTCATCGAGCTCTATTGTAATATTACCTAATGAGGTGAGAAACTTAATTTTGGTCATGATCATAGTATCCTTAGTCGAAAGGTTTACAGAAGCTTAACATAGAATGATAGGCGGTTTCACGCCTCATAGACTATCGGCACACACTGAAATTGTGTACAATTGCTGCATGAAAAATTCTCTTAAAACTCGATTTGCCCCCAGCCCTAGTGGATTGATGCACTTTGGTAATCTGCGTGCTGCGTTATTTAATTACTTATTTGCTGGGCATAGCGGAGGTCATTTCTTATTGAGAATTGAAGACACGGATGCTGTGCGATCAGAAGATAAGTATCGAGAGGCGATCCGAGAAGACATGGAGTGGTTGGGATTAGAGATTAATGAAGGGCCATTTTTTCAGTCAGAACGCCAAACTATTTATGCGGATTATTATTCGAAGTTGGAAGCGTCAGATCGTGTATATCCTTGTTTTTGCAGTGATGAACAATTAGCACTTGCCCGTAAGGTGCAACTGGCTTCTCGGCAGCCTCCGCGCTATGACGGCAAATGCGCAGCACTGAGCAAAGAAGAAGTCGCTAAGAGGCAAGCCGCGAGCGAACTCTACACCTTACGTTTTAGAATTCCAAAGCAACAAAAAATTACCTTTGTCGATCAAGTGAAAGGTGAACAAAATTTTGATACCGATCACATTGGTGATTTTATCATTCGTCGGCAAGACAAAAGTCCTTCTTTTATGTTCTGTAACGCGATTGATGATGTGTTAATGGAGGTTACGCATGTGTTGAGGGGTGATGATCACTTAACGAATACCCCAAGACAAATTTTGATTCTACAAGCTTTAGAATTACCGGCACCCTTGTATGGACATTTTCCAACTATCTTTGGTCCTGACAGTCGTCCTTTATCTAAGCGTAACGGCAGTCGGTCGGTTCAAGAATTGCGGGAGTTAGGGTATTTTCCCTTGGCCATAGTAAATTACTTGGCTCGTTTGGGGCACTACGATCCTGATCAAAATCTACTCACCTTTGAACAATTGCGTAGTCACTTTGAACTGAAGAACATCAGTCAATCACCGGCTCACTACGATGTGGCTCAGCTTAACCATTGGCAAAAAGAAGCCATGCATCGTAGCAGTGTTGAGGACTGTTGGAAGCAAATACAACCACATCTAGATAATTTAGTGAGTGCAGAAGAATCTCTGGATTTTGTTAAATTGGTACAAGGGAATTTAGTGATGCCTCAGGATGCAGTTGTTTATGCGCAAGGCTTGTTTGCAAATGAACTACAGTATTCGGATGAAGCCATTGCTGTCTTAAAAAAAACCGATGAGTCATTTTTCCGCACAGTGCTGGCACAACTTGAAAAAATGGATAAGCCAGTTTTTTCAGATCTAATTGAACATTTGAAGCAAGCAGGCTACAAAGGCAAAGGACTGTATCAACCATTACGCGTTGCATTAATGGGGACACTGCATGGTCCCGAACTGGATAAAATTTTTAACTGCATGTCACACGAGGTACAGTTGGCTCGTTTGAAACAAGCGATGAAGCAAACATGAATGCAATTACAATTTACAATACGTTTACTCAGAAGAAAGAACTTTTTACTGCATTGCAGCCTGGAAAAGTGGGGCTTTATGTGTGTGGTCCTACTGTCTACGATCACTGCCATGTTGGACACGCCAGGGTTTATTTAGTTTTTGACGTGATTACTCGTTTTTTGCGTTACAGTGGTTATGAAGTTACCTATGTACGCAATATTACTGATATTGATGATAAAATCATTAAGCGTGCTCGTGAAAATCAAGAATCTTGTAGCGTTCTAACCGAGCGAGTGATCAAAGCCATGCATCAAGATTTTGCGGCTCTCAATATTGTGGAACCGACTATTGAACCTCGAGCGACAGATTATATCCCACAGATGTTAGATATGATTCAAACCCTAATAGATAAGAGATTTGCTTATGTTGGGGCTACTGGCGATGTCTACTATAATATCGAAAAATTCTCAAGTTATGGTTGCTTATCACATCGTAATCTCGATGATCTTAAAGAAGGTGCACGGGTTGCAGTCGATCAGGCCAAAAAAAATCCTCTCGATTTTGTGCTTTGGAAAAAAGCGAAAGCCGATGAGCCTGCCTGGGATTCTCCTTGGGGTCCAGGTCGCCCTGGTTGGCATATTGAATGTTCTGCAATGTCTCTACAAAATTTAGGTGAAACGTTGGATATTCATGGTGGAGGTCCTGATCTCATTTTCCCACACCATGAAAATGAGCGAGCACAATCCGAAGCTGCAACAGATCAGGATTTTGTTAAATACTGGATGCATGTGGGTTATGTGCAGCGGGACAAGAAAAAAATGTCTAAATCCGAGGGCAACTTTTCAACCATTCGAGATTTTTTAGCAAAATACGATGGTGAAGTGTTGCGGTATTTTGCCATATCCAGTCATTACCGTAGTCCAATCGAATACAGCCTAGAACATATTGATTGTGCAGCAAAAGCCCTGAATCGTTTGTATATTGCTTTGAACATAGCGGGTGCATCTGCAGAAGTGGAAGCAGACACACGTTTTGAGCAGCAGTTTGAACTTAGTATGTGTGATGATATTAACACGCCTGAAGCCTTAGCGGTTTTGTTTGAATTAGCTCATGAAATTCATCGATTAAAGAGTAGTGATATAGAAAAAGCGATGCGATTAGTTGCCCTTTTGAAAAAAATGGGTAATTTGCTGGGTATTTTACAGCATGATCCAATAGCCTATTTACAAAATTTAGATGGGAAAAACATAACGCCAGAAGAAATTGAAGTATTCATTGCAAAGCGAAATCAGGCAAGAGTGAATAAAGAGTGGAGCGAGGCGGATCGTATTCGAAATGAGCTATGGTCTCGTGGTATTGCACTTGAAGACACTCAAGTGCAAACCACTTGGTATGTTACTGGCTAGGGCAATTCATTTTCTCAAGTAGCTTCTTACAGGAAGCGGGACTTCTTGTGCATGTTTTCTTTGCCTTTTCACATTCTTCTGGCGATAAGCTTGTTATTTGCATGGTATTAATAATACCTTCCAGTTCTGTATCCGATAGCTCTCGGCTGACGGTATCTGCGTTCGCATTTTTATATTTATCGATGGTGTTTTGTTTTATTGGATCTGAAGATGCAGATTCATCAGGTTCAGATGAAAATTGACAACCCGCTTGTTCCAAATCTCGTTTGCATTGGTTGCTGAGATATTTTGGACACGTACTCATTACCCTAATGCAATCTTCAGGCTTCAAATTTTCTGGTTTTTTATTACTTACTTGAACATTATCTGAATCAAGTGAAGACATTGTGTTTTCTGAAGTGGCTTTTAATTTAAAGGTGCAACCATTCTCATTAAGGCTCATTTTACATTGTTCTATATTGGCACCTTTAGGACATTGTTGAAGAGCTTCGTTACAATGCTTTTCATCTAATACTGTCAATTCAGGAGATCGTGGTTGAAAAACTTGATTGGGTTCAAACAGGCATTCTATTTCTTTTGCCTTGAGCTTACATTCTTCTAGATTACTAGAGTCTTGCTCCAGACATCCCTCCATAAACTTCACACAGTCTTGATAGCTTGAAGGTTCATGTTTGTAAGCTTGATCTTTATAAGTAAAATTTTGTTCTGATGAAAATGCACAACCCATCTCTTCTAAAGTTTTTCGGCACTGTGTTCGCCCTGCTTCTGGACAGCTTTCCATACCAGCGATACATTCTGCGGGTGTGATGGATTGGTTAGTAGCTTCAAATTTTTGATCGGGTGTAAATATACATTTGAATTCCTCAGTAGCATTGGCTTTACATTGATCCAGGGACAGCGGATCAACCTGTGATAAACATTCCTCAACCATTTTCACACATAGTTCCGGTTGTTCAGAGAAATCATGGTTTGGAGCTTTATGCTGAAATACTTGATCTTTTGAGAACACACATCCTTGGAATTTCAGTTTTTCTTGGCATTCTTTTGCTTTATCTTCTGGGCATTGCTCTACAATCTGCTTGCATTCATCTGGTGTGAGTAGTTTATTTTTTTCACCTTTAGTCTGAGGGATCTTTTTTCTGTCGGCTGAGTATTTATGTTTAAATTTTTGATCCTTTTTGAAGTGGCAGCCACCTTGTTCTTTTAAATTTGCACGACATTCATCTGCCTTGTCTTCAGGGCAGTTTTCCATGTTTTCAACACACTCTTTGTAAGACATGGTTCCAGAATCAGCGTTATGGTTCTTTTGCTCTGCTTGAACAGGGAGTGCGAGCGCAATTAGAACAGCAAAAAGTAAGCGAAGCGTTAATTTCATGAGTAATCTCCCAAACAAAAAGCAAGTGAATATCCGTATATACACCTCTCATATTAGCATTTTTGTGTGTGTCGTAAAGCAGCTCTTCGCTGTACTAGGGCAGCTGAATATCAAATTGATTGAAGGCGGATTGAATTTCCAGTTGAAGGGCGGTTTTGAGACTGAGAAGTGAGGATTGTTTGCTCCAAACAGAGAATCGTATGCAAATCGTGGCTTGTTTAAACTCCAGAATATGAAATTCTGGCTCGGGTGAAACTAAGCAGAGTGGATTTTGTCTAGCAATTTCAAATAGGATCTGTTTTAGTTTTTCTAGATCCTGATCAAAGGATACCTGAATTGATAGGTCGAAACGGCGAATTGGGAAGGATGATAAATTTTGCAGTTGAGATTTTAGCAGCTGTTCATTTGGTACCCTAACAAACACGTTGTCAGAAGTGCGTATTTTAACGGATAGTAGATCAATGGAGAGGACCTCACCAGTTGCATTGTTGGTTTGAATAATGTGCCCAACCTTAAATGGCTTCTCTATTAATAGGAAAACCCCACTGAGAAAATTTGAGACAGAAGTTTGTGCTCCAAAAGCAATTCCAGCCGTTGCTATTCCTGCTACGACGCCCGCAGCACTCAGTAAGCCTGTTACATCGATTCCTGCTGCGCTGAGTGGTAACAAAAAAGATAGCGCTATTCCAGCGTAAAATACAATGCGCCTTAAAATGTGTGCGTGATGTGTGGACACGTTTCTTTCTAATAGTTTACCGATCAAGTGGCTAAGATAGAAAGTAATGAAAATACCGATCGCAATATAAACGCCTAGTTTAATCAGAAAAGCCAAGTCAAGATTATGATAAGCCTGCATTGAGTCATGTAAAAGTGCATTGATACTGGGTAGTGTTGTTGTCATAGTTTTATTTCCACTTAAAAGGGTTGAAAAAATGTTTGATCCTAGGTTTCTTGCCTAAACGTGAGGGACTAAGCAGTTTCGGATTTTTTAGAATTTTTGGCGTGTTTTGGACCAAAGGCGCTTCAAACTCATCTGTGTGTTGATTGTTCTGAAGGAGGCTTACTTGTTCAGTCCATAAGTGATTTTCTGCGTCAGCGTATACGGAGAGTAGTGGCATCGGGATTTTCAGATGCTCAAGCAGTAGGGTTTTTTTCGAGCGATTTATGATGGAAACGGGTGTGATAACATGGGTGGTATCATGCAGTAGATCGTCGAGTTGTGCTGAACAATGTGTTTCACTAGCGTAGCACAGTTCACCAGAAAGTGTGTTTTTACCATGCCAGGTGTCGGCAAGATCTTCAGTCGAAATTTCATCTAGTTTGATTGAAGGATTGCCGGCTTCCAAACAGATCCAAACGGGTGAGCTCGCATAAAGCGTTAGCGTTTCACCGCTTGGGATATAAAAAGGACGCTCGAGTTTGCACAGCAATGGACGATCGGGTAGAGACGGGTTTAACACAATTTTATTGGATGCCTGAGCTGAAAAAGATTTAAAAGGTTTTTCACCTTCGCGGTGAGTGGTAATATGCCATTCATGCTGGTATCGATCTAGGCACAAGACGACATGTCCAATTTTAAAGAATCGAGATTGTTCCTCACCTATTAAAAAATGTCCCCACCAGGGAGCTGAATCGTTTTCCGTAGAGGTAGAGTCATTCATGGGTTCAGACGTTGAAGCTTCAGGTTTCGCAAAAGGAAGAAATCGATTTACTTTATTTAACCAAGAATTCATAGCACGGTATCCGTTTTTTTGACAAGTTTTTCATAGGCACCGAAGGTGTTTGTAAGTAACGTCGCAACGGTCAGTGGACCAACGCCGCCTGGCACGGGTGTGATCCAGCCTGCGCGCTGCTCTGCTGCCGCAAATTCAACATCACCCATGAAGCTCCCATTATCCATGCGATTTATGCCAACATCAATCACTATCGCACCGGGTTTGATCCATTCTCCTTTGATGAAGCCCGGATCACCAATAGCCACCACCAGTAAATCACTTTGCAGGACTAACTCTTTTAAATTTTGAGTATGGAGATGGCATAAGGTTACTGTGCAGTTCTCCATGAGTAGCTCAGATAACATAGGGCGACCGACAATGTCAGATGTTCCAATAATGGTTGCGTGTAAGCCGGTTAGTTCGCAATGGGTTTCTTTTAGAAGGCGCATAATGCCTGCGGGGGTACAAGGGTGGATGGTAGGTTGCTGTTGTAAAAGCCGGCCCTGGTTGAAAGGGTGAAAACCATCTACGTCTTTTTGTGGATCAATACTTTCAAGTACGGCTTGCCTATCAATGTGTGGGGGCAATGGCAATTGGATCAAGATGCCGTCAATTGTGTCTGTGGTATTAAGACGAAAAACTAATTCTAATAACTCTTTTTGGGTAACAGAGGCAGAAAAACGATAAGTACTGGATAAGATCCCAACTGATTCACAGGCCACTAGCTTATTTTTGACGTAGAGGGATGACGCTGGATCTTCCCCGATTAAGACTACAGCAAGTCCAGGGGCCCGTTGTCCTCTAGAAGTGCAGAGCTTTATTTGGTCGCGCAGATCGTGTTGGATGACCGCAGCGAGAGGTTTGCCATAAAGTATTTTGGCTGGCATAAGTTCCGAGTCGTCCCTTGTGATGCGATGAGCATAGGATTGTAATCGAATCAGCCGTGAACCTCAAAGCCTATCAATGTTTGACGCATTGTTCTTCGAAGGGGTATGATCACAACACTTTGTAATTTGACCGTTTTTTCGGGGTATAGCGCAGTCTGGTAGCGCACCTGCTTTGGGAGCAGGGGGTCGGGGGTTCGAATCCCTCTACCCCGACCACATTTGCGCTCGTAGCTCATCTGGATAGAGCATCAGCCTTCTAAGCTGAGGGTAGTAGGTTCGAGTCCTGCCGGGCGTACCAAATTATAGGGGAATGGTGAGCGTAGCTCAGTTGGTAGAGCCCCGGATTGTGATTCCGGTGGTCGTGGGTTCGAGCCCCATCGTTCACCCCAGTTTATTTTTAGGATAGCGCAAGAAAGTTTTCTATCAAACTTTCTTGCGTTCCTGATTCGGATCGTAGTAGGATTTTCTTTATATGAGGGGCCGTTAGCTCAGTTGGTAGAGCAGC
>CAYGPC010000008.1:0-92938 GCA_964351705.1 uncultured Legionellaceae bacterium | reverse complement strand
TGCCATGCCCATAGGGGGTGGAGGAGGGGGGGGCGGTATGTTCGAACCAGGTTGAGTAGTACTTGGACTTGGCGGAATTACGGCTGCAGGAACCAGTTTCCCCATAAGTACTTCTATTTCACCACTGAGACTTTCAATTTGTTGTCGATTGTCCTTAAATTTTTGAATTTCCTGATCTTGCTTTCCAAGCGTTGTCCGTAGTGCTTCAATTTCACTGTTAAGCGCCTCATATGCAGTTTGTAGTGGTTCTAGAGCACGGTTCACTTCTGCTAATTGTGCTTGTGACTCCTGTATTCGGGTATCATTCTTCATAGCAGATATTGCCTTTTTGGCACCGAGAAGTGTACCAATACTTTTGCGATTGGCAACTTTTTCGCCTTTGGCCAGTGCTGCTGCTCTCTCTTCTTTTTCTCGTTTTAATCTTTCCTTGCGTGCAGCTTGCAGCGCAAGTCGCTCAGCTTCACGCTCAGCCGCCTGTTGCTTCGCAAATTTCTCATCTTGAAGTGCCTTTGTTTTGGCTTTGGAATCCAGATTTGGGTGTTGATTTTCCTGGTCGTCAAGTAGTGTGCTTCGACGATTATCATCTCCAGCTGCCATAGGTCTGCCTCTTACATAGTTAGTAAACTATGTGTTTGGGCAAGGAGTTTCAGGAAAAGTTCAAAATGGGTGTATTATCATGGAGTGGAAAGGCATTTTGGCCTTTCCACGACAGGAGAGATGATGCGTTATGAACGCTCTTTACTTTTGCGGGAGATTGTAGACAGAGTTTTACTCGGTGGTGGCGAATAAGGTTTCTTGCGACGACCACCTCCAGCAGGTGGTTTACCTCGGGCGCCCTGGCTAGGTCCACCACCACGTCGATCGCCGCCACCACTGCGTTGTTCACTACCGCGGCCACGTCGGTCACCATCGCGTCGGCTACCACCACCTCCACGTCTATTACCACGCCCTTCACTATGGCTTTCAGAAGGTTCATAGGTTGTTTCTTCGTGGATAGGATTAGATTGCTGAAGCAGATAAGCCAAAGCTGCAGCAACTTGTTGGGGGGTGCAATTACCTTGCTTTAAAATTTCCTCAATAACTTCATTATAAGTATCCAATTTTTTACTTTTCTCAATGACGCCCAATACTTTTTCAACTAATTGTTTACTACGAATGCTTTTGAGTTCTTTTGGTGAAGGCGGATCAATTTGTCGGATCGGCTTGTTAATAGCGTGCTCAATTTCTCTCAGCAATCTTTGTTCTCGTGGTGTGACAAACAATAACGCTTTTCCGGTACGGCCAGCGCGACCTGTTCGACCAATACGGTGAATATAAGATTGCGTATCGTATGGAATATCGTAATTAATAACATGACTGATTCGGTCCACATCAATTCCACGTGCGGCAACATCTGTTGCAACCAAAATATCTAGGGTGCCGCGCTTAATTTTAGTAATGACTCGTTCACGCAGGGCTTGATTCATGTCGCCGTTAAGGGCGGAAACTGCATAGCCACGAGCTTTTAATTTGTCGGCCAGTTCGGCAGAGCAATTTTTAGTGCGGGCAAAAATAATAGCAGCTTGAAAAGGTTCCGTTTCCAAGTAATGCGTAAGCACATCAAGCTTTTTCTCTCGAGGGACTCGAATAAAGAATTGCTCAATGGCTTCTACCGCATTTTTTTCAGGCTTGATATTAATTTTTTTAGGATTCTTTAGGTAGCGATCAGCAATTTTTTGAATAGAGCTGGGTATAGTTGCTGAAAACAGTCCAGTTTGGAATTTTCCAGGAATTTGCTCTAAAATCCACTCTACATCATCAATAAATCCCATTTTAAGCATTTCATCGGCTTCATCTAGTATAACCATTTTTATTGTTTTAAGTGACAAGCTGCCTCGACGTAAATGATCCATCACTCGACCGGGGGTTCCCACAATAACTTGTGGACCGCGTTTAAAAGCTCTAAGTTGAACCTGAAAATCTTGACCACCATAGACAGGGGTGATTTGAAAACCTGGAAGATCTTTTGCATAACTTTGAAACGCTTCAGAAACCTGGATAGCAAGCTCACGTGTAGGTGCAATGATAATTGCCTGGGGAGACTTGATGCTGGTGTCAATGGATGAAAGAACCGGTAAGGCGAAAGCGGCTGTTTTGCCAGTGCCTGTTTGCGCTTGTGCCAATAAATCGCCACCTTCCATGAGTACAGGAATACTTTCTTTTTGGATAGGAGTAGGCGTTTCATAACCTAGTCTGTCGAGTGTGGGTAGTAATTTTGGCAAAAGGCCGAGAGTTGAAAACGATGATGCTGACGCCATGTGATGTCCCTTTAATTTGTATGTAAGTTAAATATCACAAAAATATGACCCAGGAAGTCGATATGAAGCAGAAAACCAAGAAACACATTAGGCGATAGGGCGATTATACGTCTAGGCTAGTTACATGTCACGCTTTATCTGTTTCGTGTATAATATCTGTTTAGTTCAGAGGTTTGGGTTCTTGTGCTGAAGAAACTTACAAAATATCGATTCGTTGGTCAGATTGCCTCACTTATTAGTGCGACTTTAAATTTGTTTATACATTGGGCAACGCTGGTGAGTATTTTGGCTACTCTCTCGGCCGGGATCACCGGTTGGGTTTTTGCATGGATTGATGGGAACTCAAGGCTAGGGATCACGCTTACTTTTTTGCTGACTTTCTCGCTCATTTATTGGGGGATACATGGTTTTAAAAAACTGAAAGCACATTGGCAAAATCGCAGAACACTTGATCGAATTATTGCGAAAAATTATAGGGATTGTGAGGTAGATATTAATGGTAAGCAATTTGAGCAATGTTATTTTGAAAATGTAAGGTTTGTTTGGGATGAAAAGCGGAAATACCAATTTATTGAATGCGATTTCAAAGGGAATAACCATATTGAAATGGATGTCTTGTATCCGGTTTTAACTTTGCTTGAGACGATTCAATTGCTTTCACCAGGCTCCGTTCAGAAAAATAAAGTATAAAATGTTTGTTTGCGTGTTTTGATATAGGCTTGTGGGATCAGCAAACTCGATGATATTTTTTGGCGCCAAGTTACCTAGGAAATTGACATAGTACTGAGTTCGAATAATCGTGTAGTAGCGTTCAACTGAGAATAGCGTTATTATGACTTTAACTATTAAAGGGGTAGGGGATCACCATGGCAAATAAATCCAAAGATAGACAAAAAGAAGAGAAGAAAAAGGGCAAGACCCTAAAGGAAAAGCGTGCGGCTAAACGTGAGAAAAAGGGGGAGTAGGGTTTAGTTTTTGAATGCCATTTTAAGTTGTTTGATCGGTTTGTTCCAAGTAATACTAGCGACAACACCACCCAGTGTTACTAATAAGCATGCAATACATAGAAAAATACTGGGTTGTGCAAAATCACAGATAACTAGAAAGAATACAGACAGGATTGGGTTGCCATAAGAAAGTACACTTAATAGTTTAAAGTTTCCTTTTTTGATACCATAATCCCAGAAAAAATAGGCAAGACCTTGGGTGGTGAGTCCCATTAGGATCAGAACAAGCCATTGTGATTGAGTCGGTATGACAGTCGTTTCAAATTGCAGATGAGTAATAATTGAAAAAAACATACCAAAGCCGCAGTACAGACCAATCATTTCTGATCGAGTATTGCCATAGTGACGAGCCATGAGTGTGTAGAGGCTCCAAACGATAGCGCTTCCAAGCGCTAGGGCATAACCAAACAAATATTCCATCTTGAAATTCAGAAAACTTTGACCTTCAAAGATTAAGAAAAAGATACCTAAAAAACCTAGAAGTCCAGCAATAATATGTTTCAGGGAAAACGTTTCTTTGGGTAGTAATCCAGAAAAAATAATAACGAGAATGGGCCATAGATAGCAAATGAGATCGGCTTGCACAGCAGGTGCATGCTTAAAAGCAGCGATATAGAGTACATCGTTGCCAAAGACACCAGTGATCCCAACCAGCCAGAGTGGGAGCGGTTGCTTAAGTAAAAACCAACGTTTCGTGAGAGTTAAATATACAGCCGTTGCACTGAAGCTTACACCCAGTGCTATTGATAAGGCTTGGAATGTTGGGATGTTTTCAATATGGGCGACAAGAACAGCACCAATCGTCCAAAAAAATAGACCACAGTAGCCAATGAGTGTTGCTGAGGGGTTATTAGGTTGCGGTGTCATAGTTGTTGGATCTGGTTTTGCTAAAATAGAGCAAATGACCTTTAAGATGAATTTGATATTTAAGATACTAAACTTTTAGGGATGAGCTGTCAACTGTGCTAATGATTGTACTTGCACGTGTTATTCACCCATGTTGCGTTTCATAAACTCTTCGTATTCGTCTTCCATTTTTGAATCAGAGACTTCTTCAGGGAAATCCGCTTCCTCAATGGTTTCGACATCGAGCACACGATAGGCGACTTTAGTATCGATGGCTTTCTCCCAGCGGGACACAACGATGGTAGCTACGCCATTTCCGATAAGGTTGGTGACACCACGGATCCCAGACATAAAGAGATCCACGCCAACGAGTAGTGCCAGACCTGTGATCGGCAAGGTATCAATAATAGAGAGTGTTGAGGCAAGCGTCACAAAGCCACCGCCAGCCACCGCTGCAGCGCCTTTGGACGTTAGCATAAATACCGCAGCCATAGAGAGTTGCTGTGAGAGTGTTAAATCAATATTGGTGGCTTGTGCAATGAATAAGGCTGCCATAGTGAGATAGATACAAGTGCCATCCAAGTTGAATGAGTAGCCCGTTGGGATCACGAGTCCCACAACAGGTTTGGCACAGCCCATGTTTTCTAGTTTCAAGATCATGCGAGGCAAAGCAGCTTCAGAAGAAGAAGTTCCAAGAACAATGAAAATTTCTTCCTTAATATATTGGATATACTTCCAGATGCTAAAACCAGCAAGACGTAGGATTGGGCCTAATACAAAGAAAACGAAAATAATAGAAGTAAAGAGCACAGCAAACATTAATTTTCCGAGTGGGATGAGTGTGGCACAGCCGTATTTTCCAATACTAAAGGCCATGGCACCACAGGCACCAAAAGGGGCAAGTTTCATCACGATACCAATCACCCCAAACAGAGCATGCGATCCTTGGTCGAGCAATCGAACCAATAGTTTACCCTTGTTTCCAAATTGAGAGAGTGAAATACCGAATAAAACAGAAAAGAATAAAACCTGTAATATGTCACCTTGGGCAAAAGCGCTTACAACGGTAGTGGGAATAGTATTGACTAGAAAGTCTACGGTACTGAGAGATTTTCCTGCAGTTGCATAAGCAGAGATATCATTAGTAGAGAGAGTGCTGGGATCGGCATTCATACCCGAACCTGGTTGTAAAATATTAGCAACGAGTAGTCCGAGTGCTAAAGCAACGGTGGAAACCAATTCAAAATACAATAAAGCTTTTAACCCTACTCTACCGACTTCTTTCATATCACCCATCTTGGCGATGCCGACGACTATGGTACAAAAAATAATGGGGGCGACCATCATTTTAATCATGCGAATAAAGGCGTCACCCATCGGCTTGAGTTCGATGGCTGTTTCGGGGAAGAAATGTCCAAGGAAAACGCCAACGGCAATACCCATTAACACTTGGAAATACAATCTCTGGTAAATTGGACGCTTCATTATAGTTAACTGCCTTTGCTATCTTTGAAATTATTGCGTTCAGTCCCACCTTAGATACTAAAGGGAACTGAATCAAGCCCTAAGTGTGGTTTTAGATTGGTTTCATGACTTAACCTAGCGGGTTTGGTGGTTTTTTTTCAACAACTTTTGTTTCTCGCGTTGCCAGTCACGATCCTTTTCACTGGCGCGTTTGTCGTAGGATTTTTTTCCTTTAGCTAAACCAATTTCAAGCTTCACGTTTCCGCGTTTCCAATACAAACAAGTTGGGATCAAAGTATAACCCTTACGTTCCGTTGAGCCTATGAGAGTGCTTAATTCACGACGGTTGAGTAGTAACTTGCGAGTTCTTGCGGGATCCGCAGTCACGTGAGTTGAAGCAGATAAAAGGGGGCTAATGGTGGAACCAATCAGCCACGCTTCACCTTTTTTCAGTAGCACATAGCTGTCAGCGATTTGTGCACGACCTTCACGTAGGCTTTTCACTTCCCAACCCTGCAAGGCCAGTCCTGCTTCAAAACGTTCCTCAATGCTATAATCGTGTTGGGCTTTACGATTCAAAGCGATTGTTTTACGATTGCTTATTGATTTTTGGTTAGGTTTATTCATAATTTGTCATTCTAACCTAAATATAGTATTCCGAACAGGTGTCTATCGATGATTTTGATCCAAAAAAAGGTTGAGTTGCCCTACAGCTGCACACAAATGTTTGATTTGGTGAAGGCGATTGAGCAATATCCAGAATTCTTACCCTGGTGTCAATCGATAGAGATTGAGCAGCAGCAACCAAACCAACTGCAAGCCAGCGTGAGAGTGGGTGGGGGAAATGTTCACTATGCTTTTAAGACACTGAATCGAAATCATCCTTCAGAAAGAATTGATATTAAGTTGATTGAAGGTCCTTTCAAACACTTAGAGGGTTTTTGGTTGTTTGAACCAACGGATACCGGTACGCGTGTCTGTTTGGAACTCACCTTTGAGTTTACAAAAAAAATAGCAAATTTCATCGTGAAGCCTGCAGCTGAAAAAATTGCCACAACCTTAGTAAACGCTTTTTCAGAGCGTGCTAAAATTTTATACGGAAAATAAATGCCTGTTAAAATCGATATAGAGATTTGTTTTGCTGAACCCTTAAAGCAACAGATAGAAATTCTAAGTGTGCACATAGGTGCAACTGTTGAAGAAGCCATACAACAATCTTCTTTAAAGAACTGTTTTCAGGAAATACCCGATTGGACTAACCGCATAGGTATTTTTGGGAAATCGGTTGGCTTGGATGCTGTGGTAAAATCAGGCGATCGCATAGAGCTGTATCGTCCATTAATGCACGATCCAAAAGAGACACGACGTATGAAAGCGTTACAGACCCCACGAAAATAAATATTACTTAGGCTATTAAGAAAATGACTGCTTCATTACCTTCACCCAAGTTTTGTATTGAAGATTAGCTGCTATGGGCAAAAGGTCGTTTTGTCCACATACTCTGTATCTAATGCTGAGTTCAAAAATAGAATCCAGGTCCAAATAAACAGTGCAGTTGCAGGTAACTTATGGACTGCGTGTCTTTCTAGAGTAAACCTTGCGCAATTAATCATTTTTTCACTGCTATATCAATTAGTTGAAGTATGCACTAATAAATATAGGGAACTATTGAGCGCAAAACCTATCCAACGATAGTATCCGATATACTTTATAAGGAAACTGAAGTGCAAAAATCTTATTATGAAATTCTAGGCGTTGGCAATGATGCTACTCAAAATGAAATCAAAAAAGCGTATCGTAAATTGTCGCTTATACGATCCTATCGGATGAAACAGAAAGAGCCAACTATGATGCTGCTTTGGCAAGGGGAGAAGAATATAAAGAAGGCGCAAAGGCACGCGAACCAGACATCGAGGAAGCACTAGAATATTTAAAGAATCTTGTTGGTGATTTATCGTATTTATCAGAATCGGGGCTGTACCAAGCAAGTGCACGAAAAGTTTTTGCAGCGTTTAAAGAAGAAGCCATTGGGGCATTAAGTGCTATTGATGCTAACATGGAGCAAACGTCTGATCCTATTAAGCAGAGGGAACACATGGTTAAAGTGTTTGATGGGCTCTGTAATTCAGCTATGGAAAAACGAAATCTTCCTGCAATGTCAGAGCAGCCTGTTATTGCACTGTTGTCAAATATTCTACCGAATAAGCTAATGATGAAAATTCATCGAAAACTCGAAAAAATTCTGAATAAGCTTATGCCAAAATCATTTAAAAATGATGCTATGCAAAAAGATTTGCGAAATGCTGGTTCAGGACTTGGGAATCAATGGAATACTTTATATACTCAGTATACATCGGGCCCTGATAGAAAGCGTGCTCATGAGCCGAGCCAAAGTGATGCAAATCCTAAGCACAAAAATCGTCGTATAAAATAAAAGCCAAGTTATGATTTACTAAGAGTAAACTTTTGTAACTTTTGGCCCTTGAAGTATAAGATAACGCTTTTTTCTTGAATGGGATCACCATTGCCAGGCTTGAGGTAATAATAATAATCCCAACGATCTTTATCAAAAAAATGTTCAAGGGCAGGGGTTCCCATGAGATTGAGAACCGCCGATTTGCTCATTCCTACTTTAATTTGTTTGATCATTTCAGGTGTGATGAAGTTACCTTGGCGGATATCAATACGGTAAATACGTGGTGGGAAAGTACAACCAACCAAGACAAGGTTTGAGAGTAGTACGACAATAATTATGAGAGACCGACCAAAACAAGACATATAAGCTAACTTCCTAAGTTTTGTAAATTAAGTTTCACCCTGAGGTATTTTTGTTATAGTACCTTAATATTCAATCAGGCAAAAGCAGGGAAGTACTATTTTGCAAAATCCCAATTTAAAAAAAGTAGGTCTTAAGGTGACAGTGCCTAGGCTGAAAGTGTTGGCTTTGCTGGAAAACGCTGGCGATCGGCACATGAGCGCCGAGGATATCTACAAAGAGTTGCTAGAGGTTGGGGAAGACATTGGGTTGGCAACAGTTTACCGAGTCTTGTCTCAGTTTGAATCAGCCGGTCTTGTGATCAGGCATCATTTTGAAGAAGGACGCTCGGTTTTTGAATTGGACGATGGGCAACATCATGATCATTTAGTCTGTTTAAAATGTGAAAATGTTATTGAATTTGTGGATCCTCTGATAGAGAAACAGCAATTGAAAGTGGCGAAAGCAAATAATTTTCAGATGACCGATCACGCTCTATATATCTATGGGATCTGTAAGGACTGTCAATAAGCCTCTTCAAGCATTTCCTTGGCGTGGTTGAGCGCTTGTTCCGTGATTTTGGCACCGCCCAACAATCGAGCAATTTCTTGCGGCTTGTCAGCATTGCTTAAACAGCGAATGGTTGTCGTGGTTGTTTGCTCAGTTTGTGTTTTGGTAACGGTGTAGTGATGATGGCCCTGCGAGGCGATCTGTGGCAGATGAGTAATGCAGAGAATTTGTGCGTCATTGGCTAGTTTTCGGAGTAGAGCACCAACAGTTTGCGCTGTTTTTCCGCTGATCCCAGCGTCCACTTCATCAAAAACAAGCGTTGGCAACACCATTTTTTGAGAGGTGATAACTTGGATCGCAAGGCTGATTCTAGACAGTTCACCACCCGAAGCAATTTTGCGTAGTGGTTGAAGTGCAAGACCTGGGTTAAGTGAGACTAAAAAATCAACATCGTCCTGGCCCGTGGGGCTGCAATTGCTTTTAGGGGTGAATGCTACTTTGTATTGTGCATTGGTTAGTTCTAATTGTTTTAAGATATCAGTGATTTGCTTTTCAAGTAGCTTGGCGTGTTTTTGTCGACTGAGTGAAAGCTTTTTTGCTGACGCTACATAGTCATGTTCTGCCGTTTGTAATTTGAGTTCAATTTTTGCAAGGGCTTCATCCGCATTTTTAAGTGTCGCGATTTCCTGAGTGATTTTAGTTTGATGATCTAAGAGTTTTTCTAATGGTATACGATGCTTGCGAGCAATATCATGCAACTTCTCTAAACGCTGTTCAAGTTGCTGTAGTGCACTCGGATCAAGGCTCAGATTGTCTCGATAGCTTTCGAGTAAGTCAGTAGCTTCGTCCAGTTGAATCACTGCTTGATTCAGTAAGTCGTGGCAGTCGTCCAGTTTTGTGGTGTGCTTTTTGAGACGTTCAATAAAGTGTATCGTTTGGTAGACAGCTGAAATTGCGTCGGTATTCGATTCAGCCTTTAAAGTATTCAGTGCTTGATTGCAAAGCTCAATCCATTCTTTTGCACCGGCCATTTCTTTGTGTTCTGCTTCTACTGTTTGAAGTTCACTGCTTTGAATATTGAGCGCTTGTAGCTCTGCAAGTTGATATTCAAGAAATTCAAGGTTGTTGTCTTGTGTTTGTAACGCCTCAAGCGCTCTTTTTTCTTGTAAGAGCTGTTGATACTGCACATAAGATTCTTGAGTGTGTGTCAGTAGGGGTTTATGTGCAGCGTACTCATCGAGTAGCAATCGTTGGTATTCGGGTTTCAGCAGCCGCTGGTGACGATGTTGGCCATGGATACTAACGAGAAGTTCGCCCAACTCACGTAATTGATTCAGTGGTACTGGGTGAGAATTGATGAAGGCGCGAGAACGTCCTTCCTGGGTGATGGTGCGACGAATAATGCACTCACCGTCAGAGGCGAGAGAATGTGCCTCCAGCCATTCAGTAACTTTAATCAAAGCGCTGAGATCATAGATGGCCGAGACCTCAGCAGTTGGGCAGCCATCACGAATGATCTGACTGTCTGCACGTTCACCCAGTACAAGACCGAGTGCATCCATCAGAATAGATTTTCCTGCTCCTGTTTCACCTGTGAGTACAGATAGCCCAAGTGAAAAATCAATGCTGAGATGCTCAATAACGGCAAGATTCTGGATGGATAGATGTGCTAACACGTTCAGTTCCTTTAGTTAGATGGAATGATAACTTGGTAATTTCTCATAATTGGTCCTTGAAACACAGGCCACTAACCCCATATTATCATAAGCGTGTTGTTACGTGAGTCAAGAGGAGTAATGTAGTGGATACTCAAGATGGGTCCAATTTAGCTAAAGATCCTGATGCAAATCCTGCCGAAGACACTGAAAAATTACAGGTGGCTTTGGAAGAAGCAACAAAAAAGGCATCAGATAACTGGGATCTTTTTTTGCGTGCACGTGCAGATTGTGAAAATGTGCAACGCCGAGCGACACTTGATGTGGAAAATGCCCATAAGTATGGTATGGAAAAATTCGCTCGAGAATTACTTTTGGTGGTAGATAGCCTAGATCAGGGTTTGGTTGCAGCTGAGAACAGCTCTGATGCCGGACTTAAAGAAGGTATGAAATTAACTCAAAAACTACTATTAGACACATTGGATAAATTTGCAATCAAGGTGATAGATCCAATTGATCAACCCTTTGATCCGGCCCAGCATGAGGCTTTATCAACACAACCGAGTGATGGAGAGCCCAATCGAGTTCTAGTGGTCTTTCAGAAGGGGTTTACACTCCAAGAACGTATATTACGCCCAGCGCGCGTGATTGTGTCACGCGCAGCGGATCCTGGGGATTGAAATTGGGAAATAGGACCCAATATAGAGAATAAGTCATTTTTAATTTAGAAATTGTGTGAAAGGGGAACCATAAAATGTCGGAAGTAGTAATTGGTATCGATTTAGGAACAACAAACTCTTGTGTTGCTGTGATGGAAGGGGGAAGTGCACGGGTTATTGAAAACAGTGAAGGGGACAGAACCACACCTTCAATCGTCGCTTACACCGAAGACAAAGAAAAATTAGTTGGTAGACCTGCAAAAAACCAACGTATTACGAATCCCAAGCGTACTTTCTATGCTGTTAAGCGTTTAATTGGTCGACGCTTTGATGATCCAATTGTGGCTAAAGATAGCAATATTGTTCCTTATCCTATTGTGAAAGCAGATAACGGTGATGCCTGGTTAGAATGCGATGGCGAAAAAATGGCACCGCCACAAATTTCAGCTGAGGTTTTGGGTAAAATGAAGAAAACAGCGGAAGACTATCTCGGCAAAGAGGTGCATGCAGCTGTCATCACAGTGCCTGCCTACTTTAATGATTCACAGCGACAAGCTACTAAAGACGCTGGACGTATTGCCGGACTAGAAGTTAAACGTATCATCAATGAACCTACCGCCGCTGCTTTGGCTTTTGGTATGGATAAACAGAAAGGTGACATGACTGTTGCTGTTTATGATTTGGGAGGTGGTACTTTCGATATCTCCATTATTGACATTGCTGAAGTTGATGGTGAACATCAATTTGAAGTATTAGCGACGAATGGTGACACGTTCTTAGGTGGTGAAGATTTTGACTTGCGTTTAATGGATCACCTTGTCAGCGAGTTCAAACAAGAAACGACCATCAATTTACACAATGATCCTATTGCGCTACAACGTTTAAAAGAAGCTGCTGAGAAAGCCAAAATTGAACTTTCAACTCGTGAGCAAACTGAAGTGAATTTACCATATATTACGGCAGACGCAAGTGGTCCAAAGCACTTGAACATCAAGTTGACTCGGTCGAAGCTGGAAGCATTGGTAGAAGAACTTATAAAACAAACGATTGAGCCTTGTAAGGTTGCTTTAAAGGATTCTGGGAAGGCTAATTCTGAAATCGACGCCATTATTTTGGTCGGTGGTCAAACCCGTATGCCTAAAGTGCAAGAAGTTGTAAAAGAAATTTTTGGTAAAGAACCACGTAGAGATGTGAACCCTGATGAAGCGGTTGCTGTGGGTGCGGCTATTCAAGGTGGCGTTTTATCGGGTGATGTCAAAGATGTTTTATTGTTAGATGTAACGCCACTCTCCTTAGGTTTAGAAACCTTAGGTGGTGTTATGACCAAGCTGATTGAAAAAAACACAACCATTCCAACCAAGAAGACTCAAGTCTTTTCAACCGCCGCAGATAATCAAACCGCTGTGACCATTCGAGTGTTCCAAGGTGAACGTGAACAAGCGGCCGCGAATAAATTTCTTGGTCAGTTTGATCTAGCAGATATTCCACCCTCACCACGAGGGTTGCCACAAATTGAAGTAGCGTTTGATATCGATTCGAATGGTATCCTAAGTGTTTCTGCAAAAGATAAAGCAACGGCTAAAGAACAGAAGATTGTGATTAAAGCATCCAGTGGTTTGAGTGATGAAGAAGTAGAACAAATGGTAAAAGATGCAGAAGCACACGCTGAAGAAGATAAAAAGTTCCAAGAGCTGGCTTCTTCCCGCAATCATGCTGATAGCATGATCCATGCGACTGAAAAATCTTTGAAAGAAATGGGTGATAAAGTCGAAGAAGAAGAAAAAAATAACATAATGAAGGCAATTGAAACACTTAAAGAAGCTTTAAAAGAAAATGATAAAGCTGATATTGAAGCGAAAACAGAAGCCTTAACGCAAGTATCCGGCAAACTGGCAGAGAAGATGTACGCTGATAAGGCTGCTCAAGCACAAGCTGGAGCGACCGAAACTGCGTCTGAAGGTGCAGCTCCAAATAATGATGCTGTTGATGCTGAATTTGAAGAAGTGAAGGATAATAAGGACTAATGTCATCTACTAAAGCAGATTACTACGAGCTGCTTGGTGTTGAACGTGGTGCTACTGAAGCTGAGATAAAAAAAGCTTATCGTAAGATGGCAATGAAGTTTCATCCCGATCGTAATGCCGGTGCTAAATCTGGAGAAGCAGAAGAAAAGTTTAAGGAAATCAGTGAAGCCTATGAGGTTTTGTCTGATCCTTCTAAACGTTCTGCCTATGACCAGTTTGGCCATGCAGGTGTCGATTCTTCAGCTGGTGGTGGTCATGGCGGTGCCGGTGTTAACTTTAATGATATTTTTGGCGATATTTTCGGTGATATCTTTAATGGGGGACAGGGGGATGCTCGTCGTAGTAGCCATGGTGAGCAAGGCGCGGATCTACGTTACCATTTAGAATTGAGTCTTGAAGAAGCCGTACGTGGCAAAACTGTTGAACTGCAGATCCCAACGTGGGGATCCTGTCAGGGTTGCAAAGGATCGGGTGCGAAAGCCGGTAGTAAACCTAAGGGTTGTGACACTTGCGGTGGTGTGGGCCAGGTGCGCATGCAGCAGGGTTTCTTTTCAATCCAACAAACCTGTCCAGCTTGTCGTGGCCGTGGTACTATCATTGCCGATCCTTGTGGTAAATGCAGTGGTCAAGGACGCATTCATCAGAAGAAAAAATTATCGGTACAAATACCGGAAGGCGTGGATACAGGAGATAGGATCCGCCTTACTGGAGAAGGTGAAGCAGGACTTCAAGGTGGACCTGCAGGTGATTTGTATGTCGAAGTGCGAGTTTATAAACATGAGATTTTTGTGCGTGAAGGTAGGGATTTGTATTGTGAAGTACCTATCACATTTGTTTCAGCTGCTTTGGGCGGTGAAATGGATGTGCCAACGCTGGAAGGTCGTGTAAAACTGAAAATCCCCGCTGGCACTCAAACCAATCAGTCTTTCCGTATTAAAGCAAAGGGTGTGCGTACCTTACGCAGTAGCAGTATAGGCGATTTGTTTTGTCGTGTAATTATCGAAACCCCTGTGAACCTCAATAAACGCCAAAAAGAGTTATTAGAGGAATTGAATAGCACAATGACCAAAGAATCACAGGATAATAGTCCTAAATCGACTTCTTGGTTTCAGAAAGTAAAACATTTTATTGATGAGGCAAAATTTCAATGATCCGATTAGCGTTAAGTGGTGCACAAGGAAGAGTCGGAAAGTTTATTACTGAAAGCGTGAATCATGATAAAACTTTTGATTTGGTCGTCGAACTCCTTGAAAATAATGGTGGATTGAGCTTGCTTGAAAAAACACCAACTGATGTGCTGATTGATTTCACCGTGCCTGCAGCTACTATGGAGTATTTAACAGCGTGTGAACAGCATGGTATTCCGATGGTTATCGGTACCACAGGATTTAGTGCTGAGCAGACTGCAAAAATCACTGACGCGGCGAAAAAAATCCCAATTGTCTATGCACCGAATATGAGTGTTGGTGTTAATCTCAGTTTGCGTATTTTAGAATTTTTAACAAAAGCTGTTGGTAGTTGTAGTGATATTTCTTTAGAAGAAACGCATCATAAAAACAAAAGGGATAAACCTTCAGGTACTGCCCTTGAGATGGCAAAAGTAATTAATGATTCGCTACCGGCTCCTGTGATCACCGCTGAGAACATCACTTCCAGGCGATTAGATGAAGGGGCCGGTCAACATACTGCTTTGTTTTCCCTTGCGGGTGAAACCTTAGAGATCAAACATCAGGCTCTTGATCGATCGGTCTATGCCAAAGGCGCACTACAGGCTGCCAGCTGGTTGATTGGCAAGAAGCCTGGCCTCTATAACATGCAAGACGTCCTTTCTATTTAGATTTAAAGCTATTCTTCAAACTCTATTAAGCGCTAACGTGCCTGCTCCTTTTGCGTTTACTCCATACCTATCTTAGAGTTAAGAAAGGGATCTAATTGGAGTGCAAATGCTAGTTTTGCAAGGCAAGAATGCCTGTTCACACTTTCGTCTTGAGAAGTATTTGTCGCGTATTATTTATGCTGTGCCACAAGTCGATTCTCTGCGCGCGAATACTCTCTATCTTGTTGAGTTAGATTCGCTAGAAGAGGAACTGGAGATAGCTGCATTAGCAGATTTGTTAAGCGATCCTGAGCTTGGTGCAGTAGATAAAAATAAAAACCGCTTTTTTATTTTACCTGAGATCGGTACGATTTCAGAGTGGTCCTCACGCACTACTGAAATATTGCACGACTGCGGTTTAAATCAGATAAAACGGATCGAAATCGGGATCGTATACAGTTTTACGACAAGTGAGCTTTTAACGTGGGGCGATCAGCAAGCGATTGCAAAACTTCTCCGATCACCAACCGATCAAGCTTTTTTTGAGCCCGAGGAGTTATTGTCCTACTTTGACTTTGAAGTACAACAGGCAATTCAACACTTAGATTTAAGTCAGAAAACACAAAATGAGTTCAATCAATTAGCCAAAATTCTGAATATTGATCTGAGTTTGCATGATGAGCAAACAAAAGAGAATCTGTTTAAAAAAATGCAGAAAATCGAACGTCCAATGACAGAAGTTGAATTCATAAGTATTTCGAAAAATTTCTTCAAGTTTTATTTTAAAAAGATTTTGACTGCACAGTGGCTTATTGATGAACATTTAAAAACAAAGTCATTGACGGCTTTGATTCGGCATACGCATCATAAAAACTCAAAAGGAATCGTTGCGATTTTGAATGATCATTTGGCAATAGTCGCTGATGAATATTATGAAAATTTAATGATTCTACCAGAACTCAATGAATATACTTATTCACATGAAGCCTACCTTTATAGTATTCCTTCCTTATGCAACCAATCGTACACGGGAAACATTGGAACTGAAATTCAAGAGGAAGTAGCCATTGGACGAGGAGCAAGTTCAAAAGTGGGTTTATCAGGTTTCAGTGTGTCTCATTTGAATATTCCAGATTTTTCACAGCCATGGGAAAAGAGTCAAGAAAGATCAATACAATCAGCGTTAGAATTAATCCT
Source organism: uncultured Legionellaceae bacterium (assembly GCA_964351705.1). Classification (GTDB taxonomy): domain Bacteria; phylum Pseudomonadota; class Gammaproteobacteria; order UBA6186; family Azoamicaceae; genus CADEGZ01. Next base: position 76,708 of record CAYGPC010000008.1, on the reverse strand, counting down.
AGCGGCTCCAATTGGAGCTGCACAGTTTAATCGACAGTTTGGGCGCCCAAATCTTATTGGATACTTTAGAACTTTTGCACAAACATTGAGTGAGACCGAAAGTGGTCAGAAAATTTGTGGTTACCACAAGCCACTTGTCATTTCATCTGGACTGGGATCGGTTTCCCAGTCATCGAGCAAAGCACAAAAACTTACTCCAGGTATGAGGATTTTTGTACTCGGTGGATCAGTCACATTGGCTGGGACTTTGGATCGATCCGTTTTTGATTTAGCTGAATTTTCGAACCAAAACCCTGAGATGTATAGACGTTGCCAGGCTGTGATTGATTACTGCGTAGGATTGGGAGAGAATAATCCGATTTCAGCTATTTACACTCCAGGCATTGGCGGATTGAGCACTTTGCTACCTGAAATAACGGAACAGCATAAGCTGGGTGCGCACATTCAAGCCATGGCGATTCCATCTGATCCAAATCTTACTTATGCGCAGAGATGGTGCAATGAAGCTCAGGGCCGTTATGTTATTCTTGCTGAAGAGAGTCATAGCACTATTTTAGAAAAGCTTTGTTTGCGTGAGGGCTGTCCTATCGCTAGCATAGGTGAGCTAAATTCAAGCAAAACATTGGAATTAGTGGGTGCGAATGGGAAAACCTTGTTAAATATTGCTGTTGATGTCTTTGCGGATACTTTGACTTCCGACAGAATTGTGGCACACTCATTTACACATACCTTCAGTCAAGCCAATATAGAGAACATTGTTCTTGAAGAAGCTGTAAATAGGGTTTTACGCTTTCCCTGTGTTGCTGATAAATCTTTTTTAATTACCATTTGCGATCGTGGTATTGGCGGTTTAGTTGTACGCGATCCAATGGTGGGGGCATGGCAAGTTCCAGTCGCTGATTGCGGAATAGTTGCACGCGATTTTAGGGGGTTTTCCGGCGATGCATTGGCATTGGGGGAAAGGCCGCCTTTGGCTGTGATGGACGCTGTGGCAAGCGCTAAAATGGCTATTGGTGAAGCTCTCACTAATATTGCGTCGGCTGGAATTGAAGATTTGAGTGAAGTGCATTTGTCTATCAGTTGGACGGGGGATCTCAGTTCAGCTATTGAAAAGTCAAAGCTGTACGAAGCAGTCAGTGCGATTGGACTCAACTTTTGTCCCGCATTGGGGGTCGGGGTGCCTGTGCTACAAGAACCGGTTTCTTTGAAAACAGTTTGTCTAGAAGAAGGTGTGCAGGAAGAGATAATTCCTCCACTGTCTTTGATTGTTAATGCAACGGCTCCTGTAAAAGATGTTCGTCAGAGTGTAACCCCCTTGCTATCTGTAGATGAAGGTGAGACCCGTTTGCTTTTAATTGATCTGAGCGGTGGAAAGCAACGTTTAGGCCAAAGTGTGCTCTTGCAGGTTTTTGATCAGTTGAGTGATGATGTTCCTAATGTGGATGATCCTGCCATACTTAAAGCTTTTTTTAAGGTTTTTTATGAGCAGGTGGAGACTGAAAAAATATTAGCCTACCACGATCGATCGGATGGAGGGTTGTTTGTAACACTTTGTGAGATGGCCTTTGCTGCTCACATGGGATTACAGATTGACATTACCAAAATGGGTAGAGATCCCAATAGTATATTGTTTAATGAGGAACTTGGTGCTGTTATTCAGGTTCGTTCAGATGATGTTGAGAATATAAAGCAAGCGTTTGCTAGTGTAGGGATCCAGCATGTCTATCCGGTGGCAACACTGGATGACATGAATATTATTAGTGTTACCTTTGAAAATAAAGTGGTTTTCACGGCCAGTCGAACAGAACTTCACAGGCTTTGGTCTGAAACAAGTTTCCAGTTGCAATCTTTGCGTGATAATCCACGTTGTGCAAAACGTGCATTTGAAGCAGTGATTGATGAAAACAACCCAGGCCTTGCTGTCAATTGCTCATTTGAAGTATCCGATCAAATTATCGCGCCCTATTTGAATTTAGCTAAGCCCCGATTAGCTATTTTACGGGAGCAGGGAAATTTTGGCCATTATGAAATGGCAGCTGCATTTATGCATGCTCAGTTTTGTTGTGTCGATGTTCATATGAATGATTTACTGTCGGGACAAATGGATTTAGATGATTTTAGAGGACTGGTTGTTGGAGGAAACAGTTCATTCTTAGAGGTGCTGGGTGCAGGAAAAGGTTGGGCAAAATGTATTTTACACAACAGCCGACTGCGTGAAATTTTTCAGACATTTTTAAGTCGTTCAGATACTTTTGCCTTAGGGATCTCAAATGGGTGTCAGATGCTTTCCCAGTTAAAAGAGATTATTCCAGGTGCCGATCATTGGCCGGTGTTTGTGGGCAATCAATCTGATCAGTTCGAAGGAAGATTTAGTTTAGTTGAAATACAAAATTCAGCGTCTATAGTATTAACAGGTATGGAAGGCTCGCGCATTGCGGTTCCTGTGGCTCATCGTGAGGGCAAAGTTGAGTTTAGCTCTGAATCTATGGAAGAAGAGGCACTCAAGCAGAATTTAGTGGTCCTGCGCTATATAGATCACCATGGGAGGAAAACCACCGCCTATCCCTATAATCCTAATGGATCATCGCAAGGGATCACGGGGTTAACGAATACTGATGGTCGCGTAACAATCATGATGCCACATCCAGAACGTGCTTACAGAACCATTCAAAACCCCTGGCATCCTGATATTTGGGGTGAAATGGCACCTTGGTTTCGTTTATTCCAGAACGCACGAAAATGGGTGAATTAATGAGGAAACGAAATTGCTAAAGTACAGAGTCTGTCGAGATCCTAAAACACATGAAGAATGGATCGAGACCGATCTACGTGGTAAAGAACTGCTCACCACCTATCTATTGAATAAGGGCACCGCTTTTACTGAGGAAGAGCGTACGACCCTTGATTTGCGTGGTAAATTGCCGCAGCGAATTGAAACCTTAGAAGAGCAAGTGACACGAGCCTATAAGCAATTTAAAAAATACGATTCATTAATACAAAAACATATTTTTTTGAATGATTTACATGATAAAAATGAGGTGCTTTTCTACCGTTTGGTGTTTGATAATCTCGTTGAGATGCTACCTATTGTGTATACACCGGTTGTCGCTGAATCTGTGAAGCAATATAATGAAGAATTTAGACAGCCAAGAGGTTTGTATATTGCTTATCCTGATCGCAACAATATCCGAAAAATTCTACAAAACCGGACGCATCCGAACGTATCAGTTGTTGTAGTGACGGATGGCGAGCGCGTGCTTGGCATTGGTGATCAAGGTGTGGGTGCCATTAATATTTCAATTGCTAAATTAATGTTGTACTCCATGTGTGGAGGTGTTAATCCTTATCATGCTCTACCTATTGTCCTAGACCTAGGTACTAATAATGAGCAACTCTTATCTGATCCATTGTATTTGGGTTGGCGCCACCGTCGAATTGATGGGCAAGAGTATGATGATTTTATTGATGAATTTGTTCAGATTTTTAAACAAGAAATGGCAGGTACTTTCTTGCATTGGGAAGATTTTGGTCGAAATAATGCGCGAAAGATTTTAGAAAAATACCGTCATCAGCTTACTACCTTTAATGATGACATGCAAGGCACTTCAGTTGTGACACTTGCTGCGTTGTTGAGTGCAATGCGTAAAATCAATTCGAAATTATCGGAACAGAGATTTGTTGTATTCGGAGCAGGGACTGCAGGTGTTGGTGTTGCTGATCGAATTGTGGACGCAATGCTACATGAAGGGTGTAGTGAGGTTGAGGCAAGAGATCGTATCTGGTTAATTGATCGCGATGGGTTGTTAGCAAAAGGGTCGCAAACTGTTTTTTTTCAGGAACCGTATTTGCGTGAAAGCGGTGCAGGGCTTTCACTGGCTGAAGTAGTTGAACAGGTGAAACCAACAGTATTACTTGGCTGTTCTGCGTGTCCGGGTGCATTCACGGAAACTATTATCCGCAGTATGGCGGCTCACACTGAGCAGCCAATTATTTTTCCACTTTCTAATCCTACTGAGCTTGTAGAGGCGCTTCCAGAGCAGCTTTTGGCTTGGACAGAGAATAAAGCGTTGATTGCGACCGGAAGTCCATTTCCTGGTGTGTCACAGTGCAATAACGCATTTTCGTTTCCAGGCATCGGACTGGGTGTGATTGCCGCTAAGGCAAGCCAGTTAAGCGATAATATGCTGTGGGTTGCTTGTCAGGCGCTGAGCAACGCCTCACAGCTTGAAGATAATAACCGTTTACTTCCAAAACTAGATAACTTAAGAGAAATTACTAAAAAAATTGGTATTGCCGTTGTTGACGCCGCTAAGGAGGAAGGTTTCTTTCATGCAGATCCAAATCTATCAAGCGAACAGCTGGTTCAACAAGTTACTTGGGATCCCCATTATTTACCTATCCGTCCTCGATCTAAGAATTTTTTAGGTTTTTAAGCATTCCTGTTGCTTGACAGTAGCAATGCTTTAGATTGTAATGTTGTTCTATTCGCTACTTAGTCTTAGGGTGAAATCGGACGATGCTAAATATTTTTGTGCGTATGCGTCAAAATTCATGTAGTACAGCTGTTGAAAGAATCAATTTTTTTGATGTGGATCAGGTTGAAACTGAAAATCGGCTACTTGATCTTATTCTCTCCAATGGAAAAGAAGAAAGTTCATTTTTTCTGGACAAAAATGAAAAAATTCCCCTAGTACAGACAACAAAAACCGAAATCTACATTTTAAAGCACGAAGGAGACTTCTCAATTAAAGGAAAGCCAGTTGCATGTGATTGCAATCAGTGTTTGATTGAGGTTTTCACTGGTGATTCCAACAATCATCACTTTGTCGGTGTCTTGCAACAATATTATCATGATGGAAGCCAGTATACATTGTTGAAATATTCAAGTGAAAAAAACTACCCTTTGAGGGCCCCGCTGGGAGACTGCTTAAAAAATCGACCCTTACTTAATACACAAGTTGATTCCCCAGACAGAATTGAGAACGAGAAGGCCTATGAGTATTATCATTCCTTAGGGGATCCTCGGTATTTTGCTGCACCTATGGTTGGGCAGTCAGAGTTGGCTTTTAGAATGTTACTACGAGAACAGGGAAAAGTTGATCTTTGCTATACGCCGATGATTCTTAGTGACTACTTTTTAGCAAATCGAGAATACCAAGAAGAATTATTTGCAACTTGTTCTGAGGATAGCCCACTGGTTATTCAGTTTGCTGCAAATGATCCGGATGTGTTTATTCAAGCTGCACGAAAAGTGGAAAGGCATTGCAAAGCAGTTGATCTGAACTTAGGTTGTCCACAACCCACTGGGAGACGTAATTACTATGGGGCATGGCTCATGGAAGATTGGTCACGTATTGATTCCATTATTCGTAAGGCCAGTCAAGCACTGACGGTTCCAGTGTGGTGTAAAATTCGGATATTCCCGGAACTAGAATTGACCGTGGCGTATGCAAAAATGATTGAGCGTGCAGGCTGCTCTTTATTGACAGTTCATGGTCGTATTCGGGCACGACATATGAACGACATACAAGTAAGCTGGGACCAAATTCAAGCTGTGAAGCAAGCACTCACTATCCCAGTCATTGCTAATGGTGGTATCAGCTCTTTAACTGCTGCAGAAGCTTGTTTCAACCACACTGAATGTGATGGTGTTATGGCTGCATCACACTTATTGAGCAATCCACTACTGCTCACTGATAAAAAACTTGGGAAATACGAGATAGCAATCTTATATTTGGAGTATGCTTTGAAATACCAAGCACCTTTGCGCAATGCTAAATCACATGTCATGCAACTGCTCGATACACTGCTAGACGCTAAGAGTATAATGCATGTTATGCAAACTAAAACTCTGCCAGAACTAATGAAAGCAATGGAATGCGTAAGTTTTTGTGAGGTAAAAAGGACACAACAAAAATCAGCATTTGATGTTTTATTTGATTGTAATTAAACAATCACGATCCCGGCAACATACGTTTGAGTATGTTGTCTTTATCTATAAAATGATGTTTGAGTGCTGCTGCGATATGTACGACCAGTAAGAATAAGAGAAAATAGGGGAGCCACTCATGGATCTCATGTGCCGTGTTCGCTAAGGCTTTATTTTTTTCTATCAACAGTGGCAGGGTGTACCATCCAAAAAAGTTTACAGCGTATCCACTAGCAGTTGACATGATAAACCCACTGCCTGCCATGATTAAGACAATCAATGACAGCAGAGCATGAAGCACATGGGCAGCAAACTGTTCAGCAGGCTTCATTTTGAGCGGAAAGCTAGGATGGGGATTAGCCATTTTCCATAGAAATGCCAGTGGCACTAAAATCAGAATGATGACTCCTATGGGTTTATGCCAGACGCCCATTAACTCGCCCTTAAGTGGGGATCCTTTAGGTATAAACCATTCCCGGTAACCGATAATAGCCAATTGTATCAGAACAAGAAAGGCAATAAGCCAGTGAAAACCTTTGCTGATTAAACCGTAGCTGTGGTGAGTATTTTTAATATGCATGTACCTTTCCTTAGTCTTTATACAGTACGTAAATTAGCGGATTTGATATAATTTTGCAATTCCGCGTTATTCCTTTGTAAAATGTGTTTTGTTTATTATAAAAAAGCAAGGCAACTGAGCAATGAAAGCGCGCTGGTCTTCCCGTTTATCTTTTATCATGGCCACCACTGGCGCAGCAGTGGGATTGGGTAACATCTGGAAATTCCCATACATGGCAGGAGAAAATGGTGGAGGTGTTTTTGTCTTTCTTTATCTTTGCTTTGTCGTGCTTATTGGCGTGCCCACATTGATTGCAGAGATACTCATTGGACGTCTGGGGCGAGATAACTCTGTTAAGAGTCTACGTAAACTTGCCAAAAGCGCAGGTGCTTCACCCAAATGGGAATACCTAGGTTGGTGGGGGGCGTTAGGTCTTGTTCTCGTGCTTTCTTTTTACAGTGTCATTGGGGGATTTTCAATTGGGTACCTTGTTGAGATGGCCTTGCATGGATTAAAGCATTTGCAATCCGTTAAATCAGTAGAGCTGTTTTTCCAGCAGTTTTTAGCTGATCCTTACAACTTGTTAAAATGGCACACGCTCTTTATGTTTTCGACTTTAGGTGTAGTGGCTCTTGGTGTGCGTTCTGGTTTAGAGCGCGCATCAAATATTTTAATGCCCGGTTTGTTTTTAGTGCTCTTTATTTTGATGGTCTACAGTGTAATAGTCGGTAATTTTGCGATGGCATTTGATTTTCTGTTAAAACCTCGCTTAGAGTTAGTCACACCCATGGTTGTCATAAATGCTTTGGGTCATGCTTTCTTTACCTTAGCCATTGGAGCAGGGGCTATGTTAGTGTATGGTGCCTACTTACCGCAGAAAACACCTATTGGTTCAAGTGTGTGTATAATTGCAGCGCTCGATGTATTAGTGGCAATTTTTTCAGGCTTAGCCATTTTCTCAATTGTGTTTGCCTATCAGTTACCGATTGCCGGCGGACCAGGTCTTATGTTTAAAGTATTACCCGTTGCTTTCAGTCATATGCCTGCGGGACAATGGTTTGGTGCATTGTTTTTCCTATTATTGCTTTTTGCAGCCTGGACTTCTTCTATTTCCATGGCTGAGCCTCTCGTTGTTTTGCTAACCGATCGTAGCAAAATGAATCGGACATTTGCAGCACTGATCGTTGGTTTAAGTTGTTGGCTTCTAGGTGTTTGTGCTCTATTGTCTTTTAATGTATGGAGCGAGGTTCGTCTGTTTGGTTGTTACAATATTTTTACGGCCATGGCGGATTTAACAACAAATATTATCTTACCAAGTGGTGGTTTATTATTTGTTTTGTTTGTTGGGTGGGTATTACCTGAGCCTAAAGATCGGAGTTTAGTGATCCGGAATGTTGTTTGGTTTCAGCTATGGCGTTTCCTGGTGCGCTTTATTGCACCCGCCGGTATTCTAGTGTGTTTTATTTGCAATTTGGTTTAGTTAATTAAACAGGCAGCAACTTTTCTGCCTTCTGAGATCAGTACAGAATAGGTTCGACAGGCAGCAGAGGTGCTCATGATCTCAAAGGGTATTTGAGCCTCAATTAATGGCAATACTCGTTTGGGATCAAGGTAGTGTAGTTGTTTGCCTGTACCAATCAGCACTAATTGCGGTTTCAAGGTTACTAGCTGGTGAAAATGAATTGCCTGAATATCACTAAAACTGTTTGGTTCCCAGGGATCAATGATTTGATCCGGTAAAACAATGATAGGTGTTCGGTGTGTAGAAGTGTTCAGCACAATCTCACCGTTGTGATAGCGTCGGATCTGTTGTTCTGCGGTACCTGTGTCGAGTGAAAGTTCCATGTTATTGAGTATAGAGTAAAAGTCCCAAGAAGATTATACTAATTTTTTAAAGGCAAAGCTGAGCAATGAGTTTAGAAACTGAATTACCCAAACCAACAATTCGTGCTAAACGTTTTGATCCCAAACGACAAAAAGAAGCGCTCTCACTCGGTTTTGATCCTATTTTGGCTCGTGTATTAGCGTCGCGTCAATTTCCACCAGACTTTCCTATGATTAGTTCGCTGATCCCAAAACTGAAGGATCTATTCTCACCGTTTAAGATGCAAGATATGGATAAAGCTGCTGATCGTGTTGTTGCAGCGATTATTAAAGGTGAAGAAATAGGTATTGAAACAGACCACGATTGTGACGGGCAGACGGCGCATTCCGTTTTGTATCATAATTTAATTCACGTATTTGGACACCCAGCCGAAAAGGTTCATTCGTATATTGGGCACCGATTGACAGAAGGCTATGGCTTGTCTCAATCCGTTGCAAAACGCATTATTGAGGCCGATCCTCAAGTTTCATTAGTCATCACAGCCGATAACGGTTCATCTGATGAAGCCCAGATAGCACTGTTAAAACAACAAACAATAGATGTTATTGTGACTGATCATCATCAAATTCCAAAAGAGGGGATCCCCAAAAGTGCGTTTGCCTGTTTAAACCCGACGCGTTCAGACTGCAGCTACGCTGATCCTTATATTGCGGGCTGTATGGTTGCTTGGTTGTTAATGGCAGCGACACGACATAAGCTTATTCAAGCGAATGTTTTACCGAAAACCACTCCTACATTAACCGATACGCTAGACTTTGTAGCGGTTGGTACGGTGGCAGATTGTGTGAGCATTGCTCGGAGTCTAAATAATCGAATAGTTGTATCACATGGGCTGCGACTACTTAACGAGGGTAATCGATCCTGTTGGCGCGCGATCAAAACACGAGTTGAGAAATCATTGTCGTCAGAGGACTTAGGTTTTAGAGTAGGACCTCTACTGAATAGTGATGGGCGTCTAGCAGATGCTTTTGGCTCAGTGAATTTTTTACTTTCTGAAAGTGATGATGAAGCGATGGCGCATCTTTTAGCATTAGAAGAACACAACCAAAATCGTAAAAAAATTCAAAAGGGCATTGTACAAGAGGGGCTGGTGCAGGCACAACGCCAATTTGAAAAAGGCCAGTTTGGTTTGTGTGTGTACCTTGAAACAGGCCATACTGGTGTTCACGGCATCGCAGCGAGTCGCTTGAAAGAACTATATGGGAGGCCAACAGTATTTTTAGCGCCGAAAGTAGGCCTAGAGGACTTAGTGAGTGGTTCTGTTCGGGGGATTGACGGTTTTGATGTGCGAAAAGCGCTACAAGTTATTGCGGATCAGTCTCCTGAACTTTTTGTAGCCTTTGGTGGACACCATGGAGCGGGTGGGGTAACGCTTGCGAAAAAGGATATTATCCATTTTTCGAATGCTTTTGACAAAGCTGTGCGTTTGCAATTACAACCGAGCGATTTAGGCGCGGTTGTTTTTACTGAGGGCGAATTAAATTTAGAACAAATTAACTTTACTTTTTTGGATAACTTAGCTCGTCTTGAGCCCTTTGGCCGAGAGTTTGAATATCCAATCTTTGAAACCGTTGCAACTATTAGAAATATACGTTTTATAGGAGACGGCACACATGCACGAATCCAACTTGCAGCTCAAAATCACAGAATGAGCGCAATTTGGTTTGGTTGTCGTCAGTCTGTAGAAGGATCCCTAGCCGTTGCAGAAGGAGATCAAGTCAAGGTCGCGTTTACGCCAAAGATCAACTATTTTCGCGGTAAGAAGCAGATTGATCTACATATTGCTCATACCGAAAAAATGATTGTATAGATAAAAATAGTCGTGCTACAGTAATCCTCTCAAAACTATTTGAGAGGATTGAACTAATGCCATCGGAAAACACACCTTTATTAGGGGCTGCTCAGAGTGTCCAGGTAGTCACCGTAAAACCCCTTGCCCAAAGGTCCCATAAATTTTGGGCTGTTCTACCTAGTTATCAGAAAACAGTCTATCCTGCGATTGCTTTACTAAATTGCTCCCCCGTTATTGAGAGCTTTAATGATGGGATGGCGTTACATTTCACTGCTCAGCAAATTTCGACATTGTATCCAGGAACTCAACCGGGACCCTATTTTTCTATTGGTGATCTGGTGGGGGGGGTAGTTGGATTTTATTTGGGACGAAAATTAATTTTATTTCCCGCTCGATCTCCTGATACTGGTACGCGCATTATTCGGGCTGCAACAGATGGTCTTACAATCTATTTATTTGCGATGAATGATGTTATTAAAAGTTTTCTTGATCTGCATCCAGAAACGAAAGATATCTCCAATGCTAAATTTTGGGGCCAATTAGCTGTTTTTCCAGCTGCTTTACTATTATTTTACACTGGATGGTTTTCAATTTCACCTTCAACCAAAGAGCGTTGGTTTCCTCCGCATACTCGACGTGCAACTTTTAAAAAAGTTTCAGACTGGGTATTGACCTTTATTTATTCTAGCCGTGTATGGCAGAGTACTTTTGTACGATTTTTTCATTTACCACAGCATATGATATATCAGTCAGTGTCTGTTTTGCCGGCAATGGCTGTTGCAAGCTTACAAGTTTGCTCACCACACAAGCAGATGATGATGGGATTAACTAATTTGTTAACCGTTGCTAATTATGTTGGGATGTTCCATGACAGTTTAAGCTCCGAGGTTGAGAACCGATTCGGTGAGCCTGAGAGTTTGGGATATGTGCGTATTGTATGGTGGTTACTCCTTGCCATACTTGGAACACTGTATACTGTGAGTCACGGAAAGTCATTTTTGCGGAATTACAGCGAGGTTATCGAAGCGACTGACGAGGTTTCTGATGACCACCCACCATCAGATTCTCACTGTTTAACTTGGTGCTATGGAAGAAAGAAGCAAGGGTCCCTCAAGAAAGAGAAAGCCACCGTGGAAGCATCAACTCCGGATCAGTCATCTGTGAGAAGCAAAATTAAGCCGCAGGGCTCGCTTTTGGTTTAGACGCTACTTTTGTGTTGTGTTCTGGCTTTTTACTCGCAAAACGCATAGCAGGAAAGTGGGGAGTAGCCTTAATGCGTTCAACCTGGAAATGTTGCCCGGCCTGCGCGAAACGCTGTTGTGGGGTCTTTGATGCATGTAGGTTTATGCCTTTGGAATAGCAAGGTGGCAATTTGCATTGTTGTGTCGTATTAGGTTGTTCAAAATTTGGATACAGTTCACGCCATTGAAGACGTACAACTTGCTCTTGCAATGCGACAATCTCTTGTTCAAAAGCTTCTCGTTCTAAGGCACTGCCTTGCTCATATTGCCAGTGAACTTTAGTAATGAGTTTCGCTAAATCACGAGCTTCTGGGTACATTTTATGTTGCACACAAAACTGTGCAGCAAGATAAAACGGAGAATCCACTTCGCCGAGTGCGGTTGAGCGTATGCTTTCCTGAGCTTTTGTAATACTGGTTACGAAGATCATACGAAAAAATTTATGGAGACAGCTGTGGGCAACGACGCGCTTCAGATCAAGTACGATTTCATTTGGGATTTGTTCAAAATGGTTGACGGCTTCAAATAGGCGATCTAAATAATAGGGATGTTTTTCTACAAGTTCTTCACAAAAATTGATAGCTAAAATAGGGTGATTTGGATCGGCAACCAGTGGTTCACACCAACCAATTTTCCGGAATTTTGCATTATCAATCAAACGTGCCAGTTGGGCTTGCCCTTGGAGGTTACGCAGATGAAAAATAATGCGTACACCCTCATCTGCACGTAGATGTTGTACGTGTCGTCGCCAGCCTTCGTATTCAATAGTGGTGATTTGTTGTTTTAGGAAATGTGAGGTGGCCGTATAACGGACGCTTTCTGGTGAAAGCTCGTGATGTCCATCAAAGAATCCTACGTTATCGTTGCCAATCTTGAATGTCGCACGAAAATCATCAGAATGGCAATGTAACCGCCAATCGGATTTCAGACCACATGCCTCAGATTTTGTAATACTCATACTTCTCTTATCAAGCCCCATTTCATGCTAGGTCAAAACTTTTAATTTGCTGAACAAACAGAGTAACTCTATGTCCAAACCCACATGAAGTTTGTTTTTCACATTTTCTGTGTAGGTGCATTGTACTCGATATTCACAGAATATTTAAGTCCCAATTTCAGATGGGCATTTATGAAAAAGCGTTTATAAACAAAGAGTTATGGTGGTAGGGAGAAGTCCATGCGAATAAAAAGGGAAAATGATTACCCAACAAACACTACTGTTGATATTCCAACCTGCTCTAGCATTCGTGACATTAAGTATTTAACCCTGTGTGGTGGAGGAATGAAAGGGCTAGCTTATTTAGGCAGCATCTATGCACTTGAGCGTCATGGTGTTTTGAATCAGCTTGAGGCGGTCGCCGGTAGCTCTGCAGGAGGGTTCGCCGCACTATTATTGGCAATTGGGTGTTCACCGGATGAGCTTAGATCCAAAATGGAACAATTGGATTTTAGAAGTTTACAAGACAAACGTGAGCCCGGTTGGGTTGAAGCAATGCATGTTGAAAAATTTTTTGGACCCGGCATACCCAACCAGACCGAGAAAATCGCTGCGATCCAGGATTCCTTGAATGCATCACAAATCAAAGCGGTTGATATTCACTACGATGTAAATCGAGCAAATAGGCTAGAACATCTCTATCGGGCTGAAGATTTAGTCAAGTTAGCCTTTGGTTCAAACTTAGGCCTATATGAAGGTGATGCAGTTTGTGATCAATTGCGACTTTTTCTAGCGGAAAGTCCTCACGTTCGCAATCCCAATATAACATTCGGACAACTCAAAGAGTTGGTTGAGCTCAAAGGACCCCCGCTTAAAAATCTTGTATTGACTGGAAGCAACCTTTCAACAGGTAAACTCGAGTATTACAGTGCGGAAACCACACCTGATATGCCGATTTTCTTGGCAGCACGCATCACCAGTAGTTTCCCTGGGGCCTTTAAACCAGTTGAGATTACAACACCGGATGGTAAAAAACATGTCAAGGTCGATGGTGGATTATTAGAAAATTTGCCAGACGTTTTCAATCATCCTCCTTACTGTCCTCCTGATAGAATGAATGCACACCATGGAAATCGGCATGCATTTGCACTAGGGTTTAAACCAAAAGAAAAAAGAAAAAGCATACACGGAATGGTGGGGTTAGCAAAGTCCTTGTACTCAGCAGCTTTATCTGTAAATAATCTTATAGAGAAATACGAGAATAATATTGCTTTGATTGATCCGGTTAATGTGGGAACCTTGGAGTTTAATGCCTCTGAAGGGAAGAAAAAACGACTCATTCATTCAGGTGAAAAAGGCGTAGATAAGGCTTTTAAGAAAATCATCGCAAGCGAAAAAAGGAACCCAGTCGATCATGCAGAACTTTCTCCTGCTGAGCTGGTTAGAAGAGAGATTGCTCTGGAAATAAAACATAGGAGTGATCCAGAAGATATAGAAGTGCAGACGGAATTGCTTGCAATACAGCAGGATATACAAAAAAAGAAACTGAGAAAGTCTCATGTAGAAAAGTTGCGAAAAGCAAACCGAGAAAAGGTTGAAAAGCGTAAGCGAGCAGAGACTCAACCAGCCAGCCCTATCGAACTTGCAGGAATGTGTCGTGGAAAAATTGAAGAGTTGAAGGTCTTAAATACTGAGTTGAGGGGTAGACGTGAAGATTTGGTGTTAGTTCAAGCATCACTTTTTGAGTATACCCAGAACATTTTGAGCGCTTTTAAGAACGATGAAGGCTTTCGCCTTGAGCTTGCTGATTTGCGCGAGAGTCAAGTGCAGTTGAATAAAATAAAAATCGAGAGTTATTACAGTGAAAAATCACATATTCCTAAGGTGATTGAGGCGGAATACAAACTGGAGTGGAAAATAAAATCTTTAATGCATAAGTACCAAAATCATGACGCTCTGGCATATTTTTATGGTGAAGTATTTGAAAATGTTAAAGATCCACGATATGTAATTCCAACAAGAATCGATAGCTTATTTGCTGAGCGACAAAAAGATCAGCAAGCATGTGCTCAGCTCATCAATGAGATTGATGGTGAGCTGGATCAACAGGAAGCTCGGATCCGAACTTATCAAAGGCAGCTAGCACTTTATTCAGAAGAAGAAGGCAAGAGCAGTCGGTATGCTGATCTCGTAAAATTAAAATCGTCTTTAGACAGGGCGATCTATAAAAAAACAACCTTATTGACAAAAATTCATAATTATTTTTATCGACAAGGTCCAGCTAGGGAGAGAATCGCTCGTCCAGTTCTGCAAATTATTGCTTATATAGCTTATGGTGCTTTATTTTTACCCAAATTGCCTGCTCGAACAAGACAAGTTATTCTATATTTAAACAGCCGCAAGAAACGCGACTTGACAGGTTTTCGCAAGCTTTTAAAGAGTATGGGGCCTGAGGATCTGGATAAGAATTTTCGCATGCAAACATTAAGAGAGGCTGCCGGTATCTTTGTACAAAAAATTTCAGATAATTATAGTGATATGGATTCAGCAGAGCGCAGTTATTTATTTAAGCTTTTTGCTTTGCAGATGGAGCAGAGTGGCGTCTCATTAGAAGAAATCCTTGAGAAGAAAGCTGGTGAGAGTGACGTCGATTTCCTCAAACGGGCCGAGTTACTTGGAAAAAGGCTGGCTGATTTTGCACCTCAACCCATTAATTTAAGTGAGAAGGCTGCTAACAATCAATTGGATCAGCTACTGAAAAATGTACTGGGTGATTTTGCAGTGCATTTTGTGCAACAAGGCACCAAATCTGAAAGACAAAGAGCGGATATTCAGTTTTTAAGTTATATTGACAGTAAGATTGATCTAGATATGATCCCTGTTCTCAGTTTAGAAAAAATTGAGCGCTATTTAACTGTTTCAGCTCGTATAGGGGCATCTCATGAAAAGGCTCGAGATCGTTTTCGCGGGCTCTATAGTGAGCAGATCAAGAAGATAGAAGAAGTTGATCCGAGTGACTCGCAACGTCACAATAAGTATGCATTGCATCAGTATCAAAGAGCGAAGCGCAAGGATTTAAAGACGACCTCAAGTGTGGAAGCCAAGAAAGCAAGAAAAAGGCACTAGGCTATAAACCTTCAAGCACCCAGGTTGGCTTTAGATGCAAATTGTCACAAGCCTTCTGTCTTAATGCAAGGGTTTGATATTTTTGTCCATTTCCAGTTAAGATCCAGGCTGAATCAATGGAGGCTTGTTGTGCGCCTAGAATATCAGTTTCTAAGGTATCACCGATCATAAGCACTTTGGTCGCTTGTGTTCTCACTTGCGCTTCTTCGAAAATGCGCGGATCAGGCTTCCCGAAATAGTGAACTTGGCCTGAAAAACCTCGGTACCGTTCACTGAAGAATCCTGCACAATAGCGTTCTATACCTTGATGTATCACAATCCTATCAGGATTAGCGCATAAGGCAGGTATTTCTAATTTAGCAGCTGTTTGGAGCAGCTTATCGTATTGTGCATTTTCAGTAGCACTGTCAGAGAAGCAGCTAATAATAATTTTGTCAGCTTCTTCGATTTTTCTGACACAATTGATTTCAATATCTGCTAAAAGATCTTGGTTACGCTCGGCACCGAGATGGTAAAAATTCTGATCCAGGGCAGTTTTACGTAAGTACGCTCTTAATACATCTCCCGAAGTCAGTACATTTGAAACATTAATGTGTAGACCAAACGATAAAAGCTTTTGTACAACAACATGAGCGCCCCTTGGTGCATTAGAGATAAAAAGGACCTGCTTGCGCTTGTCAATGATTTGGTTTAGGCGTGCAACAACATTGGGGTAAGGTGTTGCCCCATCATGTACGACTCCCCATATGTCCACAAAGAAAGTATCATAGCGTTCAATGAGAGATTCTAGTGTAGAAAGACAGTGTTCAGACAAACCAAATTCCTGGCATAGGGTAGATGTGAAGAATCTACCGAATTGAGTAATGAAAGTCAATAAAACTGGAAAGATATATAGTCTTAACTGACAGGCTAGATCTGTTAGTATTGCGCGATGTTATCGAAACTGCCGATCCAAACCCATGAAGCTCTTAAAAGCGCTCATTGTGGCCATTTGTTAGGTTCAAGCTTAGCACTTTGGTTAGCAGAGGCTGTGAGTAGCAGTGATGCCTGTCATCTCGTTGTGGTCCCTGAACCTCAAATGACTGAAAAATTAGCAGAAGAACTGCGGTTTTTTCTAAGTGGAACGGCTGTTGATTTGCCGATACACATCTTACCTGATGCAGAAACACTCGCCTACGATCGGTTTTCACCACATCAAGACATTATTTCTGAGCGCTTGGGCGTATTGTATCAATTGCCCAAAATGAAAAAGGGGATTTTGTTAGTTTGTATTACCACTTTAATGCAGCGAATATGTCCTAGGGATCATATACTGCGCAATGCCTTTTGTTTAAAGGTGGGGCAAACACTTGAACTAGATCAGTTGCAACGTGATCTTACTTTGACAGGTTATCTGCATGTTGCTCAGGTAATGGAGCACGGTGAGTTTACGCGTCGTGGATCGATTGTGGATTTGTTTCCTATGGGAAGTGAAGTGCCTTATCGCATTGATTTATTTGATAATGAAATCGATTCTATTCGTACATTTGATCCCGAAACTCAAAAATCGATTACTAAAATAGATGAAATTCGTTTGTTGCCAGCTCGTGAGTTTCCACTCGACCAGGAAGGTATTACACGTTTTCGCACCGAGTTTCGTGATCGTTTTCCCGGAAACCCAACGGATTGTGATGTCTATTTGGATGTCAGTGAGGGCTGGGGCTCTCCTGGTTTAGAGTATTATTTGCCTCTGTTTTTTGAAAAAATATCAAGCTTATTTGATTATGTGCCAGATCACACTCAAGTGATTACTTTGGGTGGTATCGAAGAGGCAGCACAACAGTTTTGGCAGGAAATTAAAGAACGCCATGAGCGGTATCGTCACGATCGATTAAGGCCCATTTTGGAACCCTCAGCTCTTTTTTTACAAGTTGACGAACTCTTTAGAGAATTTAAGTCCTTTACGGTTAAAAAAGCAGACACGGCTTCTTCAGCCAGTAAACCCAATCTACCAGTTGAGAGAGCACCTACCTTTTCAATTGAATCCCGGCAAGAGAGTACTCTGGAGCAACTTGCACTTTTTCTAAAAACCTATACAGGCAGAGTACTGTTTTGTGCTGAAAGTATGGGTCGTAGAGAAATCTTAAAAGAGCTTTTAAGTAAAATTGATTGCCATCCAGCTGAAGTGGATGAATGGAGTCACTTTCTGGACAGCTCAGCAAAATTTGTTTTAACGGTGGCCCCATTAGAAGAAGGCTTACAGTTTGCAGACAGCTTTGTCATCATTACGGAGACTGAGCTGTTTGGTCGACGTGTTCTACAAAAGCGCTTGCGTAAGAACAAGTACTCTGAAATCAGCACAGAAGTGAAGAGTCTAGCAGAGCTCAATGAAGGTTCACCTGTGGTTCACGTGGACTATGGAATAGGTCGCTATCAGGGTTTAGTGAAACTAACGGTTTCAGAAGAGGAAGCTGAATTTGTGGCGCTGGAGTATGCTGGTAACGATAAACTCTACGTACCAGTTGCATCACTTGATCTGATCAGTCGTTACAGTGGAGTAGACTTAGAACATGTAAAACTGTCACGCTTGGGCACTGAACAGTGGCAAAAAGTTAAGCATAAAGCACTAGAACAAGCACGCGATACAGCGGCTGAGCTGTTGGAAATCTATGCCAAACGTGAAGCAAAAACTGGATTGGCTTTTGCGCCGCCAGACGATCAATATGATGTGTTTTCACAAACTTTTCCTTTTGAAGAAACACCAGATCAACAGCGTGCCATTGAGCAGGTTCTACAGGATCTGACATCTTTAAAACCGATGGATCGAGTTGTTTGTGGTGATGTTGGGTTTGGGAAAACAGAAGTAGCACTGAGAGCCACCTTTCTTGCAGTCCATAGTGGTAAACAAGTTGCGATTTTGGTGCCAACGACACTGCTTGCAGAGCAGCATTTTCAAACTTTTAGTGATCGTTTTGCTAAATTTCCTATTCGAGTTGAAGTCGTATCACGCTTTAGGAGTCAACAGGAGCAAGAACAGATACTGGGAGAGGTGAAAACTGGTAAAATTGACATTCTGATTGGTACGCATAAAATTCTTCAAAGCAGTGTAGAGTTTGCTTCACTGGGCTTGCTGATTATTGATGAGGAACATCGTTTTGGGGTAAGACAAAAGGAAGCCTTTAAAGCAATGCGATCTGAGGTAGATATACTGACCCTCACTGCAACCCCAATCCCACGAACATTAAATATGGCCATGACAGGGTTACGTGATCTCTCAATTATTGCGACACCACCCGCACGGCGATTATCTATTAAGACCTTTGTTCGCGAAAAAAATAATGCTTTGATTGATGAAGCGGTCTCGCGTGAGTTGCATCGGGGTGGACAGGTGTATTATTTGCATAATTCAGTAGAAACTATTGAAAATGAAGCACGTTTTTTACGTGAAAGATTGCCGAATGCTCGTGTAGCAGTGGCACATGGCCAAATGCGAGAACGCGAACTTGAACAAGTTATGTCTGATTTTTACCATCGAAAGTTTAATGTTTTAGTGTGCACAACGATTATTGAGACTGGGATCGATGTGCCGACTGCTAATACCATTATTATTGACAGGGCAGACAAATTTGGATTAGCACAGTTACACCAACTGAGAGGTCGAGTTGGTCGCTCACATCATCAAGCCTATGCCTTTTGTTTGTTGCCGCCAAAGGCTAAAATCACAAGTAATGCTACAAAACGCCTGGATGCATTGGCCAATATGGAAGATTTGGGATCCGGCTTCACGCTTGCTACCCAAGATTTGGAGATCCGAGGTGCTGGGGAGCTATTAGGTGAATCTCAAAGCGGCAATATTCAATCCGTGGGTTTTAATTTGTATATGGAACTCCTCGATCAGGCCGTGCGATCCCTCAAGCAAAGTGGTATTCAGGATAAACCTCTCGCCTTCAGGAAGGGTATTGAGGTGGAGTTGCAGATCAGCGCACTTTTACCTGAAGCATATGTTCCTGATGTTTATACGCGCCTTATTTTGTATAAACGGATCAGTGGGGCAGCTTCATATGAACATCTTGATGAAATAGTCGTTGAGTTGATTGATCGGTTTGGACAATTGCCTGATCAAACCAAAAACCTTTTGACGGTTGCACGTCTTAAAATAAAAGCGGCAACGTTTGGGATCCAAAAAATTGAGTGCCATGGTAAAGGTGGCCGCATTGAATTTAGTGAAGAACCGAAGGTTGATCCTCAGAAGATCATTAAGCTCATCCAGACACAACCTGATGTATATCAACTTGACGGTCCACAGAAGCTGCGCTTTAAATTGGATTTAAATGATAAAAAGGTTCGAGCAACGCGCGTGGCTGAGCTTCTCGATCAACTGTCGTGAGAGGTATCTTCTTGTGGTCGCTTAGGTGCTGGTTCTTCGCTTAGGAGTTCTTTTTTGTCTGGTTCCTTCTTGCTCGCTTTCAAGTGTGATTTTAGCTTTTTTACGACGGATGTTTTTTTCGTTTCCTTAGGTTCAATTGGCTCCGGTGTTAATTTAGGTTCACGTTGTTTGATGCCAACTTCATCATGACTGAGTAAACCATCCTTATTCCAAGGCAGCGTACGATAAAGACCATAATCGATGAAAGGGTATTTGATAATGTCAAAATAGGGGGAATAATCAAAGTCCCTAGGCGTACAAAGCTTAGGATTTCTCATAATCAACTCAACATTTTGGTCTTCATTCGCTTTAGCAAGCGGCAAGACTGGAAACTGAACTTCAGCAAAGGCTTCGGCAATCATCGTCGAACAGACTGACTTTGTAGCCGTTCCAGGCTTGTATTCAAACAAGCTTGAACGGAAACGTTTGGGCAAAATAGACCAAGGCATTAGAAAACGGGCTAGATCTAAGATTTGTTTTACGTCGTAGTCAAGGCCTAATTGATGGATTGCATAGGAAATCACACTCTGCGCATCTTGGCGCGAAAGGCCTTTGGGGCGACATAGGCGAATGTGCTCTTTTTCATAGTCTGAGAGTTTATTGACGACGATACCTTCACCCATCATGCCTTCAATAATCAGTTGGGTGTCAGCAGAGCCTTGAAAATGCACGGACAAGAGATTCCTGAGCTTGGGATCTTCAATATCATGCAATCGTCCGATGTACAAAACAGAATGTGACCAGGAACTCTGTGTAGCTGCACGAATAATATCACTGACGTGACTCCGACCTTCAATCAATAGCACATCGCACAGTCTTACTTCATAGCGGATCCTTTCAAAATCAGACAAAGGGATCCCTACATACGGGCTCTCTGTGTTTAACCATCGTATAAAGGGCTTGCTCAGCCAATGTGAGATTTTTCCGAACATAAGTTTGACTCCAACCTTAATCTAAATTTAGCCTATATAAGCCGTTTATACCAGATAAAACAGGGTATACATACAGTTTATTAGTTATTCCAATGGAACCTAATACTTCTTAATACACTCCAAAAAGAAGTTGGTTAAAAGGGAAAGTAATATGTTTCATGATAAGTCGGGAAAAGCTTCTAGAAAAGATCCTATCTATACTCAGTTGCCAGGAAATGGTTTGGTTTACGAGCAATTACCAACAAATAAACAGATGCTGATAAATAGTTTTACTAGAGCTCTAAATGATCCTAACGGAAATATCGCTGAAATATATAAACAAGCAGATCCGGAATTGCAGCAATACTTTATTAATTTACTGCCTCAGTCTCATTTGAATAGATCCCATTTTCAAAACCAACTCATTACAATGTACCAAGTTTCACAGTTAAGTGAACAAAGAGGATTACTGTATGGAATTTTAGAAGTTGGAACATTTCAGAATGTTCAGGAAGCCTTTGCCGTGTTAAATAATCCTGCCGCTAAAGAGCAGTTCCAACAAATATTGCTAGGGCAGTTGAGACGGTATCCACGCAATATTTCAAAAGTTTATGAGGTAATGCAAGACAGGAACGTGAGGAATCAATTGATTGCTCTGCAACAAAAATATTTGGAATGGAATCCAAAGGATCCTAAAGCACCACTGTTTGAAATGTACAAAGCATCTCAGCTTGAAGAAAAACGAACATTGCTTGAGATTGTTCTGAAGGTAGGAACCGCTAAAGATATTGTAGCGCTCTATAATGAAACCAAAGAACCTAAGGCTAGAGAGCAGTTCCAGGCTGTTTTAGTGGGTTACGCAAAGGACGAGCAAGAAAAAGGTAGAGGGAAAATATTTGAAAGCTATGCGCTGACCGAAATTTTAATGAGAACGATGAATAAAAAAAATGAACAGAAAGAATTTGAGAAACTGAAAACCACTATCTTAGGAGGAAAAAAGGCGCTCCATGTTACTGTTGGAAATGTAAAGAGTTCGGTGGAAAATATGCGACCCAATACAATTCAATACTGGCGTTCATCCAAGAAAGGGAAATATATTGGTGCATTGGTTAAAAAAGAAAACGGGAAAGTAGCAAGTCTTACGTTTAAGATCGCCAAAGGTAAAGGTGATACCGTTGTGTTTAAAAGTACTGGGCTTTTACGCAAAAAACAGTTTAAATCCTTTGCTGAATTGGATACCTATTTAAGTGCAAAAGTAGCACCACAACACACTACCAATGTTAACCCTGCTGTGCAAAAAGCCTATGCAGCATTTCAACCGTATACACCCTTACGCCAGAGGATGGCCTCAAGTGCAGATCCATTACGGCAGAACGAAGGTAGACTACAACCTGTACGCCCTACAGGAAGAAGACCTGGTTAGTTATGATAAAAGTACTGGATAAGATGCAACTTTAGCTATTTATACCACTCCAAATCTATATGTGTATAGGCAATAGGGTGTAACTACATGTTTAGTCACGGGGCTCGCTTTGATCCGCATGGGGGCTGGGCACAAATACACGATAGAATTGGTGAACGCCTTAATCCCCTACGTGAGCATCGTGAAAATCCCTTATCGGTTCTTCGTAGAACCTTGCATGGTTCCCATGGTAAAGGTGGAGGTGATGAACTGGTTGCGCATTTAGAGCCAGCTTATATTCAATTTATTAGAGCCATAGAACAAAATGATGTAGAAAAACTACATAAAATTTTTACAGATATGTCTGAATCGATTGAAGCCCGAGTGGAAGTTGTCCCATTGGGTAGCGAGCAGGTAATCCAGACTCGTGAAGAAATCCGTGATGAACTTTCTAGAGAAAGTGCCCAAAGAACCCAGAAACGAACGTTGAGCGATCTAAACCAGAAACAGTATGAGCTAATTCAAGCAGCCGTGGAAAAAGATGAGCGATTAAAAAAGGCAGCGTTTAGAAAAGATCTGTTATTAGATATTGATCGAGTTGATGCTATTTATGGGGTCTCAGTGGCTCAAGGTGTTGTGCTGGTAGCATTTGAAAAATATTTAGAGTATCGACATCAGGTTATTGAAGCCCTACTTGAAAGAAAAGAAATAATGTCGGCTGCACGTGATGCGTATGTTGAAATGATTGAGGCTGATCTTGAATTCATTAAAGAGAAACGTGAGGAATATCAAGATCTCCAGGCTTGGGCTTCTTTTGCTGAAAATTCAGTTTACGTGACACATAAAGATAGCGATGGTCAGTTAGTGAATACCACCCTCCAGATCCGACACATTCCAAAAGAAGAACTTATCCCCAAAAGTGGTGGCAAGCACTATTTTGAGAAAGATAAAGATGGCGTAGCAAAGCGGATGTATTTTGACAGTGCAACGCAAACCATGAAATTTGCCAAGGGCGATAGTCAAACAGAGTATGTGCACGTTGCCCCTCATGGTAATAAGACATTTGCCAGTGTGGAAGATTATATAGCCAGTTCGAAAGCAAAACCTGTAATTCATCATGTAATTGATGTCAACGAAGAGGACGAAAAAAGAATGGCATCTGCAATAAAAGCACTTCAGAGTCCGAAAGGGTTACCCAGCAAAGCAAAAGCAGGTCCTAGCATGTTGTTTCAAATGAAACAGTCTATGAGTAGAAACAAAGAGCATAATAAGCTACGTTCGATTAAAGCCTATAAACCCAATCGACACACGGGAGTTAACCTTTGGAAACAGGATGCTCATCGAGGAGAGCAAGGTGATTTTGT
Organism: uncultured Legionellaceae bacterium; assembly: GCA_964351705.1. Taxonomy (GTDB): domain Bacteria; phylum Pseudomonadota; class Gammaproteobacteria; order UBA6186; family Azoamicaceae; genus CADEGZ01. The sequence continues at coordinate 53,157 of CAYGPC010000008.1, read as the reverse complement.
CACGGTAACCTGGGGCAAGGGTGGTAAAGATGAACGTCTTACTTTCAAGAAGCAGGAAGATGGTTATGTGCATTATAATACAGATGGTCCTATTCCTACGACTGTCTATCGTAAAGATCTAAACGAAATTCGAGAGCAGGCTAAGCAAATGGCGAGTTTCAAGCCTATGAAGGGCAAGGAAGAGCCATCGGTGAAAGCAGAGTCTCGTCAGAGTGAAGATGATCGACCTCGTCCTAAACCTTAACTCTCACTACCAATAAGTGACACATCCGCTTTTTCGATTTCAATAAATCGGCTAGTGATTTTTTTAGCAGAGGTGTGCACTTTTTGCACATCTTCATGTGCTTGGTCAATGTGGCGGGCCAAATGATCCATGCGGGTTTCAAAACGGCCAAAATCTTTTGATAGCATGCGTAGGTGCTCTTGAATCAAGTGTATATGTTTTTTAGTGGCAAAATCTTTCAGTACGGCTCTTGCGGTCGTTAAAATAGCCATGAGTGTAGTGGGCGATGCAAGCCAGACGTTAACGCGCTGTGCGTATTCAACCAGATCAGGAAAGTGAGCATGGATTTCGGCAAATACTGCCTCTGCGGGGATAAACATCACAGCACCATCTGAGGTTTCTCCAGGTATAATGTATTTGCTTGCTATGTCCATAATGTGGGTTTTAATATCTTGGCGGAATGTTTGTTGTGCTTTTTTACGCTCAGGCTCAGATCTGTCATAGTCGGTCATGATTTGGAAATTTTCTAGCGGAAACTTAGAATCAACGACAATGTTGCCAGTAGGCTCAGGCAGAGATAAATAACAGTCAGCCCGTAGTCCATTGCTTAAAGTGTATTGAAACGCACAGTTTTCTTGAGGCAGCATATTTTCAACAATGCTTTTGAGCTGAACTTCACCAAAAGCGCCTCGCGAGCGTTTGTCTACCAGTATTTCTTGTAGGCTCACGACATTGGTAGAAAGTTCATTCAGCTTCTTTTGTGCATCATCTATTAAAGCCAGTCGTTTAACGATATCGGTAAAGGTTGAGGTGGTCTTTTCAAAACCGTCACTTAGGCGTTTTTCGACGTGAAGGCTGATTTCCTTTAAACGCTCATTAATCGCTTTTTGAATTTCAGCAGATTCTTTAGTTTGCTGCAAGAGATTATCACTTAGTCGACGGTCGAGCGTTTGACTTAATTGAGCCAGACGATCGATCAAGTTCTCCTTTAAGGAATCTTGCTGCTTCGTGTTGAGTCTGTAGAATGAAAATAACAGTATAGATTGCGCAAAGATAAAAATTGAGGCAAAGAGCAGTAAATAAAGGCTTTGTTCTGACATACTGGTTTCCAATGATACTTAGAATAAAACTATTATGGCACAATAACTCTATATCAGGAAACTAGTTAAATCAATACCTTGGTTATTGATTTGGGCCCTTAACAATTTAAGCGCTTCCGCCTGAAGTTGTCGTACTCGTTCACGTGTGACGCCTATTTCCATACCCGTCTCATCTAAAGTCATGGCGTCATGTCCTCTTAAGCCAAAGCGACGTTCGACAACGGCTTGTTGCTTGGGGTTTAAAAAGGATATCCAGCGATCAAGATCCCTTTGAACCTTGTTTTGATGCAAATGTTCTAAAGGTTCATTAGAGTCGTTTCCCAGCGTGTCCACAATGGGTTTATTAACTTCTTCTGAAATAGGGGTATCAATTGAAACAATTTTTTCATTCAGTTGTAACAGTTTTTCTACTTCTTTGGTGGTTTGCCCTAAAGAAGTGGCTAAATCTGAAACGGTTGCTTCATTATCTAGCTTCTTACTGTGTCGTAAGCACTTATTGAGTTTTTTGGCCATGTGAACCGGTAGTCGAATTGTGCGATTTTGGCTCATAATAGCACGTTCAATGGTTTGTTGGATCCACCAAGCACTGTAGGTAGAAAAACGAAAACCACGCTCTGGATCAAATTTTTCAACAGCGCGCATGAGACCCAGGTTACCTTCTTCTATCAAATCTAGAATAGGCATACCACTTTTCAAATATCGTCGGGCAATTTTGACGACCAATCGTAGATTGCTCTCGATCATTTTCTTTCGTGCTTTCTCATCGCCCTGCAGAGAGAGACGACCATATTTTACTTCCTGTTCTTTGGTGAGCAGCGGAGCAATTCCAATTTCTCGCAAGTACAGATCTGTTGCATCAAAACTGTCTTTATCATCAGTTTTTGTGTTTTCCGTGGTCTTATCTGTGACAGATTTAGGGTACATGTCTACTCGATCCTCATGCTCTTAGTCTTAATGTCGGACTTTTCTCCAAAAGCTTTAAAAAAAGTCTATACTTCGCCGCAAGGTGTAATTACCCTCTATTGAGTTATTGACCTTATTGACGGGTTATGTTCTAATAGTTGCATACATATAAAAGAACAAGATGATGAATTGAAAGGAGAAAATCTATGAGAGCAAGAACTACCCGATATCAGAACAACGGGCCATTAAATCCTTTGGTGCATCATCTGATTGATAATGCTTCTGATCCGGCTATCCCTCCTGCTATGAAACAAAAGCTGACAGAGGCTTTTGCCGAAGAGTATGGCGTTTACGCCAGCTGGGATATTCTAGTTGAAAAAGTTAACCTCATTAAAGATCCTACACAGCGAGAAATGATTTTAGGACCTGTTTTACGTCAAATGTTACCCGCAAAATACCATAATGCAAACAATCATGAATGGCCAACTGTTTCACCTCAAGATGCATTGACTTTAGCGAATGAGTTTGGTTTTGACATGGAATGGTATGGAAGCGAGGGGACAACAGACAAGCTTGCAAGCGTTGAACGGCCTGCTGGCCTTTCAACTGAAAAACTTAAAATCTGGAATGATAGCCAAAACATCTATCATTATGAATCAAATCAGGCGGTAGAACGTAATAAGGCCTATCAACAGCTATTCCTCATTAACTATGAATTTGCTTCCGCTGAAGTAAAACGAAGAGTGGCCGCCTTATTAGCTAACATTAATCATGCTGATCCTGCAGCAGAACATGATGTCAACATTGCAATGGAAGAAGGGATCAGTCAAGCAGCAAAACAAGCAGGACGTGATCCTGGCATGGCTCTAAATAAAGCATTGAGTGGTGCTTCTGAAATATTCGGCAAAGTTTTTGGTGTGAATGAAAAAAATGCAGGCGTCTTTACCAAGGTTGCTCAGATAATTATGCGCGTCTTTATGGGTTTTATGGCAGGTATTCCTTTCTTAAAAGATTTAGGGAAATTGTTTGCAGGATTGTTTCAAGAAAAGGGTGATCCTTTAAATGACCAGGAGATCAATGATGGGAATGATCCAAATCAAGGTCAAGCCTTCCGTCATTACGTAGGAGTTTTACCGACCGCTAAGTATGCCAAAGATTTAAATGAACTGTGGCGTAAAAAACCAGATTCACCAGAGGTATGGATAGAATTAATGGAACAATTGGATGCGGATGAAGAGTTGTTCATACATGCTGAGGAATGTTTAGCTGCCCAAGAAGAAAACATATTTTCAAAGCTGATGCGCTTTGAAAATGCAGTTGAAAAAAGACAGCAACAAGTAGATCAAAAAGTGAACCCGCATATTCCGGTCGCGCGCAAAACTACTTCTTTGCATAAGTGCATTGACGACTATCGAGCTGCACTCGCTGTACTAAAAGACGAGGATTACCTAAGCATTGACGAAAAAAGCAGAAGGGCGCTATTTCAAGCTCGTCTAGATTTATTCAAAGAGTTTGCTCCCCAAGCTTACACCGTATTAAGGAATGAGGAACATATGAAATCCTTTAGTACGGAAACTGCTCAAGCAAGAGCTCGAGAAGAGAAAGCTCAGGATTTCGTACGCCAGGCTCACACTGGAGGTGCGAGTGCTGAATTCTGTGTACAAGCGAATGCAACTCTTACTGATTTGACGGATCGACTAGCAAAACAGCAGCGGGCTTTTGAATCACTAGAAGCACGGACTTCAAGAAGTCGCGATGAACTTAGTCAACAAAGCACGCTTCCAGCTTTTCAGCGGGTTAAAACAATTGGAACCAATGCACTGGCAGCAGCCCAAGCAGCCCATGATAGCCACGACGAGTTGCAAAGAAGATTGGATGCTTTAAAGCAGTAGTTTCATCAGTTTTCATGATGAGTTGGTTGGGCGTGCCATCTAGCGCCAACTGATGTAATATTACCAGTGTGATCCTTGGTAATATTGGTTAGTTGTCTATGTTTAATCCTTTTTATGCGTTTATTGGTTGGCGGTATGCCTATGTAAAACGTAAAAATCATTTCATCTCATTTATCTCTATGAGCTCCGCCCTTGGTGTTGCACTTGGGGTAGGTGTCTTAATTGCAGTACTTTCGGTAATGAATGGTTTTAACCGAGAAATTCGTGCTCAGATGCTGAGCGGAACCCCACACATGACTCTTGGAAAGATAGGGGAATATGTCACACAGTGGCCAACGTTACTTGAAAAGGTAGCTGGGTATCCTGAGGTTGAGGGTGCGGCGCCTTTTATCATTGGTCAAGCAATGATATCTAATGGCGAAAACACCTACAGTCAGGGTGTTATGGTCAAAGGGGTAGATGCTAACCAAGTCAAAGCGATTTACCCTTTGATGGATCATCTGGTGGTTGGGCAATTAGCTGATCTCAAATCAGGCGAATACGGAATTTTATTAGGGCAAACGCTAGCAAAACATTTTCATGCCAGAGTCGGAGATAAAATCACTTTGTTGGCCCCTGAAGCTTCAGTGACGCCTGCAGGTGTTCTACCACGGTTGAAACGTTTTACCGTGGTGGGGATCTTCTCCATAGGGGATTTGTATGACGATAAACAAGTTTTTATTGATTTGCGTGATGCAGGTAAACTGTTTCGTACCCAAGGGGCTGTGAGTGGGATCCAGCTCAAAATATCTGATGAAATGGAAGCGCCTGCTATTGCGCGGATCTTACAGCGACGCATGGGAGCAGATTACTGGGTAATGGATTGGACTTACGAATTCGGCAATTTTTTCAAAGCGCTTAAAATACAAAAAACCGTGATGACTTTTATTTTATTTTTAATCATTGCGGTTGCGGCTTTTAATTTAGTCTCCAGTTTAGTGATGATGGTCACAGACAAGCAGAGCGATATTGCTATTTTAAGAACACTTGGTGCTTCTAAAAAAAGTATTATGGGGATTTTTATGACACAAGGCGTCATTGTGGGCACAATAGGTACCGGTCTTGGGGTTTTACTTGGACTTTTCTTGGCCACGCACGTGACGGGTTGGGTTGAGCAGCTTCAAGCATTATTTGATGTAGAGCTTGTGTCTCGTGAAGTCTATCTTATTGGATTCTTACCCTCTGAAATACATTTAACGGACGTCGTAACCATTGTGCTGTCCGCGCTTGTCATGTGTTTTATTGCCACGCTCTATCCAGCATGTCGAGCAGCCAATATTCAACCGGTGGAGGCGCTGCGGTATGAGTGATATTATTTTACATTGTGAACAGATCTCAAAACACTATCACGACAGTACACGTGAATTAGCGATCCTCAATGCTATTCAGCTTACCGTTTATCAGGGTGAGCAGTTAGCGATCATGGGGCGCTCAGGTTCTGGAAAGAGTACACTTTTGCACATCCTAGGTGGGTTGGATAGTCCAAGTTCTGGAGAAGTGACTCTAGCACAGCAACCTTTTTCCACGCTCTCTGAAAAGACACTCGGACAAGTCCGTAATCGTTCTCTAGGCTTTATTTATCAATCCCATCATCTTTTACCTGAATTTAGCGCGCTTGAAAATGTTGCAATGCCCTTGTTGATTGGAGGGGTATCTATCAGTGATACAACAGCACGTGCCAGTGCGCTTTTGGAAGAAGTAGGGCTCAAGGATAGACTGACACACCGTCCTGGTGAATTATCGGGTGGTGAAAGGCAACGTGTGGCAATTGCACGTGCTTTAATTAATGAACCAAACTGTGTATTGGCAGATGAGCCCACGGGGAATCTTGACAACGACACTGCTCGGGAAATTTTTGCCCTGTTGCAGAAGTTGAATCGTCGCAAAAACACCACTCTGATCATGGTCACTCATGATACAGAACTCGCCACTCAAATGGATCGTACACTCTATCTGCATAACGCGGTTTTAAACGATACTGCTGCTTAATTTTACGGTGTAACCACACCTAAAACTGAACTTAAATCAAATGCTCTGTCTAAATACTTAGGTTTTCTGAGAATTTAGCTGGTGAAAGAAGATTCAACAAATATAATCACGCCAAGTGAAAGGGCTCTTCTCCAGGAGGTAGAGAAGGCTTTTATGAAAGCGCATATGGGGGGTGAACAATATTTGCATGAATATCTTGATAAGCACCAAGTAGCTCAAATAAATGCAATTATTCAAAAGTTAATTGAAAACGGTCCAGAAATCTATGAAGCCCTCAACACAAGTGAATTAAAAGTAGTGTTTAATAACCTAAGAGAGCTCGATAGTTTGGGCATTCTTGAAGATAATGAAACAAACTTGATGTCCCAAGTTTTTGAGGAATTGAGTCGTAGAAATTATGCGGACACTGCAAAATACCCTCCTGAGTTTCAAGGGCATGATTCTAGCAGTCTTCACAGTGTCACGATAAATGGGAAAACACAATATTCATTGATTGATGAGAAAACGCTAAAGGGTCTTACTCGTTTAGAAGAGTTTCTACAGGGCAAACGAATGGACAGTCGTATAGATACTGATAAATACAAAAAGGAGATCGAGTCAAAGGGATATATTGATTACAAAGGCTTCAAGATTGTTTTTGATGGAGACTTAAATGCCTATGTGTGTGTGCTGAGGTGATTGGAAAAGGAGCGAATGGTGTGGTTTTTAAAGGACAGGCTGTTAGTAGTGGTAAAGTCTGCGCTATAAAGATCCAATCCATCACTGGAAATAAATTAGAAAAGATTGAACGTGAAATGAAGCATCATAAAGAGGCAGGCTCTCTATACGGTGAGCGGATTGCCTTAAATGATGCTGGTGTTAAGCAACATTTATCGATGCAAAGTTTTGTGCCTGGAGCATCCCTTCAAGATAAGCATGCTTTTTTTGGAGGAAATCCCAATAGCATTTTCACCTTCGATGCTTTTAAAGAATTTGTACTGTCGAAAACACCTGATTCTGAAGAACAGGGGAATCAACTGTTTGATCGAATCGACTACTTGAAGTTTAGATTAGCTCCCTACTTGCAATTAGCCCATGAGATCAAAGATAACATTGCAAAAGGCAAGATCCATAGAGATATCAAGGAAGGAAATGTCGTCTTCTCAGAATCCGGAAAAACACGTTTGGTAGATTTCGGTGGAGTTGTTCAGAGCGGCACCCCTGAAAAAGTCAATGAGGGTACGCCATATTACATGCCAGGTGGCCTAGATGCACTTGCTCGGGCACGAGAAAGTCATCAATACACAGGTGAAGAAGATATTCATGCTTTAGGGGTTATGTTGAAGATCGTTCTTGAATCAGAATTTGAGGGGAAACTGCCAGATAAACTGTACAATGAGCTTCAGAGCCTAGTGGATAGCACCCAGTACACAATAGATCCAAAAGCTGAAAAGAAAACTCGCCATGAGGTCCTCGGCAAAATGGACAATATAATTCAAAACCTAGAGAAATTGCAGGATTATATTCTTCTAATGAAGCCTGTTGATTTATCCCTACTTACCAATGATGAAATGGAAAGACATCTTCGTGCCTATGAACGTCTAAAGGATTCTGGTTTAGAAGTGAAGTTTGATGTTCATATTGCAAATCCATTGGCTTTAGTAAATGGTGCTGCTGCAGAAGAACTGGTTCGAAAGCGGTTAGCTATGCAAGAAGTTCCACAGAAACCTGAACCTAGTGAATCGGCTAAAAAACCTATTCCATCTAATACGATAAAAAGTATGACTAGCCAGTTTTTATCATTTAAAAGAAAGGCACTGTCACTAAGAGAACCTCCGGACCCAGTTTTAAAAAAACCAAAATCGAAACCAAAATAGCTGCGCATAAGTTTTTATTTTCCTAAGTTAAATACACAATAGCGATTACGTGTCATTTTTAATACCCTGGCGTTATGTTAGGTGTGTCTTTATTGCTTGCAAACCTGAGTTTCTGGTTTTTTGCAGATTTTCACCTGCCGATAACGTTCGTATGTCTTATATTGCTTTTCTTGATCAAAAACAAGCTTCTAGTTATCGGTGGCTTCATAGTGGGTGTGGTCCTAACCGCTTATCACGTCCATCAAGTATTTGCCGGAGGACTGCCTAAAACGATAGAGAACACATCGGTTGATGTGGTGGGGAAAGTGGTATCCGTTCCCACGAATGCGCACGGTGTTCAGTCTTTTATCTTGAGTGTGGAAAAAACACTCACCCCTGTAGTGTGGAAACTGCCGGCAAGGGTTCAACTTAAAAGCTATCGTTCGTCAGTTACCTACAAGGAGGGTGAGCGCTGGCAGCTTTGTGTAAAGCTTAAACAACCACGCAGTCTTTTAAATCCAGGTGGGTATGATCGAGAGAGAACTTATTTTCAAAATCGGATAGTGGCCATCGGGGAGATTGTACACTCTGATAAACAAGTGTTGCTGTCTTCAGGTGGGTTTATGCCTAGAGTGCGAGATCGTATTCGGGCGGAATTCGATCGACAGACATCTCTACGTTTTATCGGGATTTCTAAAGCATTGAGTCTGGGCGATCAGCAATCTATTACTCCTAAGCAATGGGAAGTGTTGCGTCAAACAGGAACCATCCATCTGATGGCGATATCCGGTCTCCATATTAGTTTAGTGTATGGGTTGGCATGGTTTGTGTTTGCACGATTTCGTCTGAGGCGTAGTGCGCCGGTATTGTGTTTAGTTTTAACCTTCTGTTACGTTTGGCTTTCGGGATTTTCTTTGCCGGCCGTTAGGGCTTTGGTCATGATTTCGCTCATCAGCGTTTATCGATGTTACAAACGGCAACATTCTCCCTGGCAGGCCTATAGCATGGCCTTAGGAGGGATCGTTATCTGGGATCCCTTATCGACGTTAAGCATTGGATTTTGGCTTTCATTTGTTGCTGTGGGGAGTTTGATTTTTGCTTCAAATTACCGGATCAAAAAAGACAAACGTGTGTTCCAATGGCTGCACACTCAGTATGGTTTGTTTTGGGGCTTGTTCCCTTTTTTACTGTTATGGTTTTCACAGGTGCCGGTATTGTCACCCGTTGCTAACGCTATTGCCATTCCATGGGTGAGTTTTTTGATCGTGCCATTAGTGTTAAGCGGTTGTGTAGGTGTTTTGGTGCATGAGTATTTAGGCTATTTGGCATGGTCAGCCGCCGATTTCTTGTTAGGGTTACTTTGGCCTCTATTGGTCTGGATTGGTAAGCGGCAATTTGCGCTGGTTTCTTGCACATTGGATGAACCGATCCTTTTTTGTTTAATTCTACTCGGTTGTGTTCTTTTGGTATTACCGAAAGGTTTTGGGATCAAAGGGGTTGCTCTGCTGTGCTTTTTACCGTTGGTGAGATCAGGAGCTGGGGTTACTAATGGTACGGCCTTAGTGACCGTTTTAGACGTTGGGCAAGGGCTTGCTGTGGTGATAGAGACAGCACAACATGTAGTGGTATTCGATACTGGTCCAAGAGGAGCAGGTAAGCAAGTCATTTTGCCTTTTTTAGCTGCCCGTCAACATCGTTCAATAGATACGTTGGTTGTTAGTCACACCGACATTGATCACAGTGGGGGTGTGGTTTCATTGTTAAATGCCATGCCAGTACATGAAGTGTTGACAAGTGATCCGAGTTTTTTTCCTCCGGATCTAGCCAAGAAGTGTGAACGAGGGCAGACTTGGGAATGGGATGGCCTGAGTTTTTCTTTCCTGCATCCAGAAGGAGAGGTTGGGAGCAAAAACAATCTTTCGTGTGTATTACGTATTTCAGCAGGAGCCGATAGCGTGTTACTTTCTGCGGACATTGAACAAAAGATTGAATCAGCGTTAGTTAGCCGCGATAGGGGTGAGTTGCGCTCTAGAGTACTTGTTGTGCCGCATCACGGTGCTAAGAGTTCATCCAGCGATGTGTTTATTCAGGCCGTTGCGCCGACTGACGCTATTATTTCGAGTGGGTATAGTAATCGCTACGGACATCCCCACTCAGAAGTCTTAGCGCGCTATGAAAAAAATGAGATCAGAGTGTGGAACACAAGCAAAAGTGGGGCCATTACCTTTCAATTAAATGTCAAGGCACATCAGCTCATGGGTCATCGACAAAAGCGCAAATTAGTTTGGCGTAGGCCTAGCGACTAGTTGAACTAACTTGTTGCATGGATAACTTACTTAATTCATTTGCTTTTGCTCGCACAAATTGATTTTGAGCCACAAAGTAAGTGGTTACCGTAACCATCAAAAATAACCCAACCAGTTTGGCTTTTTCTTTCGTTGAAATCATCAGAAACGCTCCATTAAGAGAACTATCCAGATAATTATAGCGAAAATCAGCAGAAACGATAGGATTAAATCTGTACAATAGCAGACAGTAGTCACATGCTAGACGTTAAATATCTAACATGTGTTAATTGACCGAATTATACAGAATCAGAGGTATTACTCCTATCATGACAGTTCGTTATTCACCTTCTCAGGTCTATCGTCGCTTACTTAAGGCTGCAGCTCCGTATTGGTGGGCATTTGCTTTGGGGATTGCTGGAAATGCCTTGATTGCAGTATCGGATGGCTGGATCACCTATTACTTTAAACCTTTAATCGAAAAAGGATTTATTGAACGCGATGAGTTGTTCATTAAATGGATCCCAATGGTCGTTATTATCTTTTTCATTGTGCGAGGCTCGGCTTATTTTATGGCCAGCTATTTTATGTCCTGGGTAGGGCGTAGTGTTGTACGTGATTTTCGCTGTAAAATGATTTCTCACTTAATGTCTTTACCCGCGTCGTATTACGATCAAAAAACCAATGGGGAATTATTGTCCAAAATTAATTACGATACGGATCAAGTTTCTGAAGCTATTAGCGAAGCAGTGACCAGTACCATTCGAGGTGTTCTGACCACACTCTCCTTGGTTATCGTGATGGTAACGCTTAACCCACGTGTGACGCTGGTGTTGTTGTTTGCTTTTCCATTTTTAATTCTCTACATTAGCAAAATCAGTCGACGTATGCGTGGTCACAGTGGTCAAATACAGCGCACAATGGGGCGAGTAACACATGTGGCAGGTGAGGTGATTGGAGGCTACCGTGTGATCCGTACGTTCGGTGGAAAAAAATATGAAAGTGAACGCTTCCGAGAAGCTTCAATTGCCAATTGGACCCAAGAATTAAAAATGACAGCAACTTCTGCCTCGAGTGTTTCGGGTATGCAGTTAATTGGTGTGTGCGCGTTAGCCGCTTTCTTGTATCTGGCGACACTGCAGCCTGATAATGTGTTAGGCACGACCATGTCCGCCGGTACCTTTATTGCTATGGCCACGGCTATTTTAGGTTTGTTGCGCCCAATTAAGCAGGTCGCAGTTGTGAACAGTACCCTACAGCGTGGCATCGCTGGTGCTCGAAGTATTTTTTACTTGCTGGATGAAGTCCCTGAAGAAAATACGGGTAACCATGTTGTTGCTAGGGCAGCTGGAAAAGTAGAATTTAAAAATATTTCTTTTCATTATCCTTCCAATGATATCGAGGTGCTTAAAAATATTTCATTTAGTGTGAATCAAGGTGAAACCATTGCACTTGTTGGTCGATCGGGAAGTGGTAAATCCACATTGGTTTCTTTGCTACCACGTTTTTACGCCTGGCAAAAGGGCACGATTACTTTAGACGATAGAGATCTGGGTGATTATGAAATGACGTCATTACGTCAGCAATTTGCGTTAGTGACTCAACATGTCACCTTATTTAATGACACGGTGGCTAACAATATTGCTTATGGTGATATGCGTGGTCAATCGAGAGAGGCCATTATTCGAGTGGCTAAACTTGCACATGCCTACGAATTCATTGAAGCTTTGCCTAAAGGATTGGATACTGAAATAGGGGAGAATGGTGTTTTAATTTCAGGGGGGCAGCGCCAACGTATTGCGATAGCACGTGCTCTATTAAAAGATGCACCGATTTTAATTTTGGATGAAGCGACCTCAGCCCTAGATACAGAATCTGAACGCTATATTCAAGAAGCACTCGACGTGTTGATGAAAAATCGAACGACTTTTGTCATAGCACACCGTTTGTCTACTATTGAAAATGCCGACAAGGTGTTGGTATTAGATAACGGGGCGGTTGTTGAGTTCGGTACCCATCGGGAGCTTTTAGCACAAAATGGTCGCTATGCAGCTCTGCAACGTGCTCAGTTTAGCGAATTAGTGCTGGAGAATTAAGGGATTGAATGTTAATAAACTCTGGTACCAGCCACATAAAGTGTGTTGGCCGTTAGTCCCTTTTTCTTATCTTTTTTCTAGTATCACCTTTATACGAAAACACTTCTATCTTTTTCTAAATCGCTTTCGAGCCAAGCCGCCAGTACCTATTATTATTATCGGGAACCTAACGGTGGGGGGTACAGGTAAAACGCCTTTAGTTTTACATGTTGCTAAGTTGTTGCATCGGCAAGGGTATAAGCCTGGGATCCTGTGTTCAGGCTATAGAGGAAGTGCAAAGCAGCCCACGCGTGTGAGCGTGGAGAGTGATCCAAGTGTTGTAGGGGATGAGCCTTTACTATTAGCGCTACAAAGCAATTGTCCCGTGTATGCTTATCGCAAGCGGCGCCAAAGTCTCAAGGCCCTGCTCGATAACGAGGATGTCAATATCGTTATTTGTGATGATGGTTTACAGCACTATGCACTTCCGCGTGATATTGAAATTGTTGTTGTGGACGGTATAAGACGTTTTGGTAATGGTTATTGCCTACCGGCAGGTCCCCTGCGTGAACCCGCTCGAAGATTGCAATCAGTCGATTTAGTGATGGTTAGAGATGGGGAGAACACGCCAGGGGAAGAACACATGCATTATCGTTTAGCAGGGCTCTACCACCCACACACAAAGTCAATAGAGCGTTCATTTAGTCTCCTGAAAGGTAAAAAAATGCATGCCATTGCTGGGATTGGGGATCCAGAACGCTTTTTTGCTACCTTAAGAGCAGAGGAGCTTCAAATCCTTGAACATCCTTATCCTGATCACCATCCGTTTCAGGCCGATGAAGTTTGTTTTGAAGATGGTTTATCCGTTATCATGACTGAGAAGGACTTTGTAAAATGTCGAAGTTTTGTGGATGAACGGCATTGGGTTGTCAGGATCCAAACGGATGTTTCAGAAAGCTTTGATCGAAAATTGATGAAATTAGTTAAGGAAATTCCGTATGGAGCGTAAATTATTAGAAATTTTGGTTTGCCCAATTTGTAAAGGTGCCTTGGTTTATCAAAAGACCGAAGAGCGTTTGGTGTGTCGTTTTGATAGGCTGGCGTATCCGATCCGTGACGGCATCCCAATCATGCTTGAGAATGAGGCGGAAGAACTCACTACTGAAGAACTGGATAATCTAGGAGTTTAAATATGTCTTTTCATATTTTGATCCCAGCACGACTGGATTCACAGCGTTTACCTGGCAAAGTCTTGATCGACGTTGCCGGTAAGCCTTTGCTGCAGTATGTTTATGAAAGAGCAGTATTATGTGGTGCGAAATCTATTACAATTGCAACCGATGATCTTAAAATAAAGGAAGCGGCTGAAAAATTTGGTGCTACCGTCTGTATGACGTCGAGCAAACACCAATCGGGTACGGAAAGAGTAGCCGAAGCTGTGCAAATTCTTGGATTAGAAGAGGATGAACTGATCGTGAACCTTCAAGGCGATGAGCCGCTGATCTCACCGGAAGCGGTGCAAGCGGTGGTTAAAACCTTAAACGACGATCGCACTATTCCGGTCGGTACTTTATGTACCCCGATCATTGATCCCGAAGAAGTATTCGATTCTGATATTGTGAAAGTCGTTTTGGATAAGCAAGGATCTGCGTTATATTTTAGTCGAGCACCTATTCCTTGGGATCGTTCTGCGTTTGAGCTGAAGGGGATCCATTACCGACATATTGGATTGTATTGTTACAGGGTCAAGTTACTGAAACAGTATCTTAATTGGGAAGAATCACCCATTGAGCCTGTCGAACGCTTAGAACAGTTGCGTTTACTATGGCATGGGGTAAAAATACACAGCGCTGTAATCGATGAAGCATTGCCACCTGGGATTGACAGCGAAAGCGATTTAACTCGATTCAAACGTTACGTGGAAAAAACATCAACTTGATGTATTGTCGTTAATTTTTGCAGTATCCGCGTTGTGATCCGCTGACTTAGTACTGTTAGCGGGAAGGCGCGCTCTGCGACTGCCTAGGCGACGCGGGATCCGCTTTTTCTCGGCGACAGGTTTAATCGCCTTTGCCTCTGGGGCATTGCGGCGTGGTCTTGGCTGTTGCTTGGTTCGGGCAGTCGTAGGACTACTCGGATGAGCAGATGGCCGGCGTCGAGTTTGTGTTGGGCGTGCTGGTTTAGCTTTAGGGGTTGGTTTGATCTCGGTTTCGGTTCGGCCAAACAAACTTTTTATGAAGCGTTTAAAGCGCCCAGGTGTTTGCGAAGGTTCCTTATTTGCGATGAGTCCTTTGACTGCAGCCTCAATCTTAGGTTTAGGCCTTTGGATCCCAGCGGTTCGCTGTACTTTCAGAGGTTCAGGCTGCTTACCTAATGTATAACTCAATGGATCATGCTCACGTGCTTGGACCTCATCAATCTTAATGCGCTCAACACTGTAGTGCGGAGTATTTAATTGAGGATTGGGTAAGATTAAAATGCGAATATGATGGTGCTTCTCAATGTCAGCGAGAGCTTGTCTTTTTTCATTTACCAAATAAGTAGCAACTTCTACAGGCAGTTCGGCGCGCACTTCAGCGGTATTTTCTTTGATAGCATTTTCTTCAATGACACGCATGATGGTGAGCGCTAAGGAATCCACACCCTGAATACTGCCTTGACCTTCACACCGCGGACATGTCTTGCGACTGCCTTCGCCAAGCACAGGGCGCAAACGCTGTCGCGAAAGCTCTAAGAGGCCAAAGCGCGAAATGCGTCCAATTTGGATCCGAGCCCGATCACTCACTGTAGCTTCACGCAAACAGTTTTCGACCATTTTTTGGTTGCGGGTGGACATCATATCAATAAAATCAATAACCACTAAACCACCCAGATCGCGCAAACGCATTTGCCGGGCAATTTCTTTTGCAGCTTCTTGGTTGGTGTGAGAAGCGGTTTCTTCAATATCACCACCTTTAGTGGCACGTGCAGAGTTAATATCAATAGAGACAAGTGCTTCGGTGTGATCAATGACCAAGGAACCACCGGATGGCAATTGTACAGAGCGTCTAAAAGCCGATTCTATTTGTGTTTCAATCTGATACCGGCTAAACAGTGGAATGGTGTCCTGGTGCAGTTTAACGCGCTCTAGGTAATCGGGTCGTACTAATTGAATATGGTTACGTACGTCTTCATATACTTTGGGATCATCAATCAGAATTTCTTCGATCTCAGGTCTGAGATAGTCACGTATCGCTCGAATGACAACATTACTTTCCTGGTAGATTAAAGCAGGAGCAGAACTCATTTCAGCAGCCTGCTCAATTGCAGACCATTGTTTCAACAACACTTCAAGATCCCATTGAAGTTCTTTTGCACTTCGTCCAATACCGGCTGTTCGAACAATTAGGCCCATGCCTTCAGGTACGTTTAAACTGCTCAGTGCTTCTTTGAGTTGAACACGTTCTTCACCTTCAATGCGACGTGAGATCCCACCCGCACGAGGATTGTTTGGCATTGCAACTAAGTAACTACCTGCAAGACTGATAAAGGTTGTTAGGGCGGCGCCTTTAGTGCCACGCTCTTCCTTATCAATTTGGATAAGCATTTCCATGCCTTCTTTGAACAGATCCTTGGGGTTACCACGATTGCCGTCTTTATCTGTAATAAATTCTTGAGCGACCTCACGGACAGGTAAGAAGCCATGGCGATCAGCCCCATAATCGAGGAACAGCGCTTCAAGGCTAGGTTCATAACGCGTCAGACGCGCTTTATAAATATTAGATTTCTTTTGTTCTCTACCCGGTGTCTCAACATCGAGATCGTAGAGCCATTGGCCATCAACTAAGGCCACACGCAACTCTTCCTGTTGAGTTGCATTAATCAACATTCTTTTTGTCATGTCACATCCGTTTTAAGTTGCCTTGCTAATATCTGGTGGTCTGCAAGACAGAGCTAAATCTGTTTAATTACTATTTGCCAAAGTACGCATTTATTAGGGCAAACCTTAGCGTGTTATTCCCCATCTTATCTATGGGGGAGAGGATTTAAATCCTCAATTGCGCTGGGAGACTGAAGGCCTAGGCTCTAAACCATGAAATGAATGAGTCGCCTCAACATGCACTAGCGCATTGCCATTAACTCTAACAAAAATCCCGCGACCTGGCTAGCGTTTTGCCTATTTCCTACCTAATGGCTTATAACGTGATACAATCCTTGAATGGTTAGTTTGTTTACTCATGATTTTACTCAGCCGCAGAAGGTGCAGATCCCCGAGGCCTATGCCGGTCAGCGTTTGGATAACTTTTTGTTTACCCAACTTAAGAGTGTTCCTAAGACCCGTGTGTATCGTTTGATCCGCAAAGGTGAGGTACGGTTAAACAAGGGACGAATAAAACCCAACCAGCGTTTAGCCGCCGGTGACGTGTTGCGTCTTCCCCCCATTCGACTTGAACAGCCTGAACCCAAGACCTGGTTGTCGCATGATCGCAACCAAGCGGAGTCTCTCGCTGAAACAATTATCTATGAAGACGAAAGGATCTTGGCAATCAACAAACCTGCAGGTATTGCCGTTCATGGTGGGAGTGGCGTCAACTTTGGTGTGATTGAAGCGCTTCGGCAAACCAGAAATGATCATTATTTAGAATTAGTGCACCGTCTAGACAAAGATACCTCTGGTTGTTTGTTGATTGCTAAACGTCGCTCGACCTTACGTGTATTGCATGAATGTTTTCGTGAAAACACAGTCGATAAGCAATATTTTGCGCTAGTAAAGGGTGCCTGGCAGGGTAAAGCTATTATTCGTGCTCCCTTGCGGCGTCAGGCTACCAGCTCAGGCGATAGGGTTGTCAGTGTCTGTGACGATGGGCAATCAGCAGAAACAGAGTTTACGGTGATCAGATCCTATCCAGAAGCCACTCTGATGCTGGCGAGGCCTAAAACTGGCCGAACACATCAGATTCGGGTTCATTCAGCTTTTGTTGGCAATCCTATCATTGGCGACATAAAATATGGAGATAGTGCTTTTGATCGCGAGATGAAGCAAAGAGGCTTACGACGCTTGTTTCTACATGCAAGTCAAATAGCTCTGAAGTTGCCGGATCAAACGCAGCCATTGGTTATTAAAGCACCTTTAGATCCCAGCTGGGATCAGGCGTTTGCAGAATTGCAGGGAAGATAAGATCATGAGTGAATATTCAAAAGGCACCCACTGGGAAAAAGAAACACTTCAGACTGTACTGTTGGAGCACATTCAAGAACAACGGCGTGCAAGACGCTGGGGGATTTTTTTTAAGCTCTTTTTGATTGTGGTCATTGTTGTAGGATTTAGTGGCTTATTCAAAAAAGATGCCACCGCCAAGCCTGCAGTGGGTTCACGAGCTCATACTGCGTTAATTGATATTATTGGTACTATTGAAGCTAACAGTGATTCGAGTGCAGATAATATACGAGTGGCACTCCGATCCGCTTTTGATAACAAACAGGCAAAAGGCATTGTGTTGCGGATCAACAGCCCGGGGGGCAGTCCAGTTCAAGCCCGACAGGTATTTGATGAAATTCGAACCTTGCGAGCAAAAAACCCTACTGTGAAAGTCTATGCGGCGATTGAAGACATGGGTACTTCCGCTGCCTATTTGATTGCTTGTGCAGCCGATGAAATTTATTCAGATCAAACCAGCTTAGTGGGTTCAATCGGCGCGAAGATCGACTCGTTTGGTTTCGTAGACGCTATGCAAAAACTAGGGGTCCAACGGCGGATCTATTCTTCTGGAAAATACAAAACCATTTTAGATGCCTATTCGCCAACCACAGTAGAAGAAACGAAATTGATTACTGAACAAGTTGAAAGTACCCATCAAGCATTTATAGAAAATGTTAGAGTTGGTAGAGGTGCTCGGTTAAATGAGAATCACGAAGATATTTTCTCAGGGTTGTTTTGGAGCGGCAGCAATGCTCTGCCTCTGGGTTTAATTGATGGTTTTGCAGACGCGCATTACATTGCGCGCGAATTAATCCAAGCTGAAAAAATCATCGACTATACGCCTAATAGTAATTTCTTAGATCGATTGGTCCGACGGGTAGGGGCTTCTCTGGCACTGTCAGTTCAGATCCCAGGTCTTCAGTAGCGGCTTGACTTAGTCTCACTATTTAAGTCAAACTTTGGGCTCTTTGCGCCCGTAGCTCAGCTGGATAGAGTATCTGGCTTCGAACCAGGTGGTCGGGAGTTCGAATCTCTCCGGGCGCGCCAGATTGACCAACCTACTAACTTATTTTTTATCTAGAGTAGACTCGGCTGAGATAAATTACTGAGTCTTTTACCATAGAGACACCTAATGAATACACGGTTTGTGTTGATGACAACAATTATAATGTTGGCTTGTGTCACGCAAGTGTCATCCGATATTTATATTCCATCCCTTATGAGTATTTCTCTGCAGTTGACAGGAGCGACTTTTAATCTGGCTCAATTCAGTGTGGTCATTTTTTTATACGGTGTCTCTCTTACACAGTTAATTGCAGGTCCTTTATCTGAGGGCATTGGCCGAAAAATTCCGATGGTCATAGGCATGTTGATTATGTCAGTAGGCAGTGTGATCTGTGCTGCGGCCATCAGTATTGATCAATTAATTTTGGGACGTTTGATACAAGGACTAGGCGGGGGTGCTCTTGCTGCGCTTTGGCGTGCGATATTCCGAGATACCATGAGTGGTAAAGAGCTTGCACGATACAGTTCATCTATCTCTGTACTGATGGTTTTTGTTGTCTCCATCGCACCGGCACTGGGCGGGTATTTTGAACAATTCGGTTGGCGTACTAGTTTTATTTTTATGCTAGGTTATACGTTATTGTCTCTCGTTATTTTACAATTTACTTATCATGAAACCAGTCAGCATCATCATGCTGATAAACTTAAGTTGTGTTACGTTATAAAAGTATACAAAACATTACTGACTAACCGCCTTTTTATGGGAACGACAGTCTGCACATTTTTAACGTATGGAGGGTTGTTTTCATGGATAGTAATTTCACCTTCCTTGCTCATGCATAATATAGGTTTATCATCGGTCGCTTTTGGTTGGACTATTGCGATAACCGGTGTATTAAGTTATTCAATACCGGCCCTTGTAAATGCAAAATTCGTAGTGCGCTTAGGTATTCCGACCATGATGAGAATCGGTTGGGGCTTCATGATTGTATCCGGTTTGTTTATGTTTATAGGATATTACCTGGTAGGAGTTACCTTGTGGAGTGTCATTTTTCCAATCGTATTGTTTTTTTCGGGCAGCACGCTGATATGGCCCAATGCATTCGCCACGGCATTTACACCCTTCGGACATATTGCAGGTTATGCCGGATCCTTATATGGTTTTATGCAACTGAGTGGAGGGGCGCTTATAGGTAGTTTTGCAGCACGCCTACCAGAAACCGATCAACGCATGTTGGCAGTACTGATTATAAGTACATCCGTCATGGCTTTGTTGATCTATCAATTTGTAGTGGTACCTATGATCGACAAAGAGGATCCGTAAATTTAACTTATTAACGGGTAGACTTCTGAACGGTACAATTTGTTGTTTGTTGTATTTGTTCCAAAGCACTTTTAAAATCGGCTTCCAGTTTTTTTAAGCGCTGTTCACGATTAGAGAGCTCGCTATGTAGATCAGCACATTTGTTTTTCATGGACTTCAGTTCCTCTTCCAGTTTACGATTGCGTTGGCGACGCTTTAAATTAAATAAGCGCTGGCTCCCGGGCGTATCACCGACTTCTTGATAGGTTTGTAGAATTTCATTTGTTGTTTTTTTCATGATAAAAGCATCCCGTCCACCCAAAATAGGTGTTTCAAAAAAATCCACGTAAGAGATAGTGAAACTAAGTTTAGTACACGATGCTAAAGAAAGAAAGTCGAGATCCAAAAGAAGAGCGGGGAATATTCACCATAAATATTAGGTACGTACCAATGCCTTTAGCTTTTCCCAGAATCCCAGAGTGCTTTTTACTTGGATGTTGGAAAAATCACGCAAAGTATCAATAGCTTCGATGTGCTCATTACGAAGCGCCCAATCCATTGCACGCATTTGATTGTTATCAAGTTTGTTGATTTCAATTTTAGGATGGGCAATTAGAAGTTTCAGTAGTGGAATTTCCCCATTTCGAGCAGCCCAGTGTAGGGCGGTCAGCCCATCGATGTCTGCGTGATTTACGTCGATCTGATTTGAGGTGAGTAGAGTTTTCAGAGCCTCGAAATGGTTATAATTGGCCGCTAGGTTCAGTGGGGTTTTGAGTTCATTATCCACGGGGTTGATTGTATGCGTAGGTACTGCCAGTAAAATGGCAATGATATCAGCATGACCATTTCGTGCAGCTAAATGAAGTGGTGTTGTGTCGTTTTTGTCTTTAGCGTTTATTTCAGTGGTAGGAAGGGCCAAAAAAACACTGACCACATCACTAAAGCCCTGAAACGCGGCCCAGTGTAACGCCGTCCATCCATCGCTGTTGGTCGTGTTCGGATCTACACCCGGGGTTTGAACTAAGGCCTCGACAATATCTGCAAAGCCATTACGGGCTGCGATGTGCAACGGGGTCCAGCCATTATTACTGACTGCAGATGCTTTAATCCTAGGCACCGTAAGGAGTAACTTAGTGGTTTCGACCAAACCTGCTTGTACAGCTACATGCAATGGGGTTTGCCCATTTTCATTGGGTAGGTTCACATCCACACCGCGAACTGCAAGATGTGTCAAAATAGAGGAGATATTACCGTCTATGACGGCCTGATAGAGTTTTTTGGTGTGTGCTATGGCTTGTTTCACGATTTGGCTTATTTTTTCTTCAGGTAGATGTTCTGATTTCAGTAGTTTTTCAAATTCAGCAAAATAATGGGTATTTTCACTGAGGTTTTTCAGGGCGCTCACGTGTACAACCTTCTTTAACTGTTCGCCTTCCATGATCGACTTTTTCACCATAAAGGTATTGGGTAAGATAGAGTTTCTTTCATCTAATAGGTGCAAATGGGAGAGTGTATATTTTCGTATATAGGCACGCGTGCTCTCAGTCTCTTGTTCAGTGTGGGTAGATTCAGGAGCAATTTTTTCAGGGTGCTCCATCAATTCTACCAAATCATTCAGATCCCGTTGTACCACTTGTGAGCACACACTTTTGAACGTTTCTTGGTTGGTAGTCATTAAGATCCGGATCCCTGCCTTCAAATGGAAAATATTGGTTCGAGACACATCAGTGAGTGCGCCGGTAATGGCGGCTTCTAAAGCAAGCTTTTCAACAGGATCTTTTGGCATAGTGGGGCCTTTTTAGGTTCTACTCATTTCAAAGTTTAGATGAGGTTTTGAAGTCAAACAATGTTGTTGGTTTACTAGCTATATATATTTTTGCTATCATGGGTCTAACTTGATATGGATCCTAGAATGACAATTAAAGATACACACTCTATTGAGACCCAAATCCAAGAGCTTAAAGCACAGATAGAGCGACATAACCGCCTTTACTACGTGAATGATGCGCCAGAGCTCCCAGATGCTGAATACGATAAGCTTTTTCTAACTCTCTTGGAATTGGAAGCACTCTACCCACAATTTAAAACACTTGATTCACCCAGTCAGCGAGTAGGGGATCAGCCTTTAAGTGCGTTTCCGCCGGTTCACCACAGCGTTCCAATGTTGTCATTGAACAATGTATTCTCTGAAGAAGAATTTAATGCTTTCACCGATCGTAACCAGGAGCGTTTGAAAAATGAAGGGTCTTTAGTTTATGCGGCTGAACCCAAACTGGATGGTATTGCTGTCAGTTTAGTATACGAAGACGGGATCTTGACTGTCGGTGCTACTCGGGGCGACGGAGTGCAAGGGGAGCAAATCACTGAAAATATACGCACCGTTGCCGCTATTCCGTTGACTCTAAAAACAAGCGACCCAACACCGACCTTACTTGAAGTGAGGGGGGAAGTGTTCATGCCTAAGGTAAGCTTTTTAGCCCTGAACAAACACGCTGAAAAATCAGGTAAAAAATCTTTTGTGAACCCACGAAATGCAGCAGCAGGGAGCCTACGGCAACTGGATTCTCGAATCACTGCAGAACGGCATTTGAGCTTTTATGCGTATTCTATTGCGCGGATTGAAGGAAATTATTCGAATTACACAACTCACACTGAAAGTTTAGAAATGTTGAAGCAGTGGGGTTTTCCTATTTGTGAACTCAACACCGTTTGTGTGGGTATAAAAGCTTGTCGGACTTATTACCGTACTGTATTGAAAAAGCGTGCAACCCTACCCTTTGAAATTGATGGGATTGTGTATAAGGTGAATGCTCTTGCTCAACAAAAACAACTCGGCTCAGTGTCTCGAGCCCCTCGTTGGGCGATTGCGTATAAATTCCCAGCTGAGGAGGCAACCACGCAACTGTTGAAAGTTGAGTTCCAAGTGGGAAGAACAGGTGCTTTAACCCCTGTCGCACGTCTTGCCCCTGTTTTTGTGGGGGGGGCTACGGTGAGTAATGCTACGTTGCATAATATGGATGAAATTGAGCGTAAGGACATTCAACTGCAAGATACGGTTGTGATCCGTCGTGCAGGCGATGTGATTCCGGAAGTTGTTTCGGTGGTTCACAGTGAACGTAAAGCCACTGCCACAAAAATTCAATTACCCACACATTGTCCTGTGTGTCATTCAGAGATCATGCGTGAAGCGGGAGAAGCTGCAGCACGTTGCATGGGTGGTTTGGGGTGCCCCGCACAACAAAAAGAAGCCTTTTGGCATTTTGCTTCACGGCGCGCCATGAATATTGATGGTTTGGGCGTTAAAATCATCGATCAATTGGTTGAAAAGCAGCAGGTTACCAATGTGTCCGATCTCTATCATTTAAAAATGGACACCTTAAAATCCTTGGAGCGGTTTGCTGAGAAATCTGCGCAGAACTTACTTGATTCTATTCAGGCGAGCAAAAAAACAACGCTAGCTCGTTTTTTGTTTGCGTTAGGGATCAGGGAAGTGGGTGAAACCACAGCGCTACGATTAGCCGAACACTATCGTGAATTGGAACCGTTGATGGAGGCCTCAGAAATTGCCTTGCAAAACATACCTGACATTGGTCCAATCGTTGCTGCACACATCCATGCTTTTTTTGCGCAACAACATAACCTCAAAGTGATTCATCAATTAGTAGCTTCAGGGGTTCATTGGCCTAAAATAGTTGTTGCACAACCAGACCAGCAACCGTTGATGGGTAAAACCTTCGTTCTCACTGGAAAGTTGGAAACCGCTTCACGTGATGAATTCAAGTTACGTTTGCGTTTGCAAGGGGCGACTGTGAGTGAAAGCGTTTCTAAAAAAACAAATTATGTGGTGGTAGGCAGCGATCCAGGTTCTAAATTAGCAAAAGCCGAAAAGCTGGGTGTTGAGATCTTGGATGAGGCGGGGCTCATTCGGTTGTTGGAACAACTTGGTTAAACTTCAACAGGCAGAGTGGGTGTTTGTTTGGCCAGTCGGGTGTTTCCGGATGAGAAGTATTCGTAGCGACCGTCAGGAAATTTAACGATCAGTTGACCTTTTTCATTGATTCCTAGCGCTGTACCCTTATGATTGTCTTGGCTGGTGCTTAATTCAATCGTTTGATTAAAGAGTGCATCACGAGCATTCCATTCAGGAATAAAATCTCGAAAGCCTTGCTGTTCAAAGCGTTCAAGATAAGTCAGCATTTGTTCGATGATTGTGGAGCACAGTGGATTGCGATCATTATAACGCTTATTGAGCAGACGAATAGAAGTCCACGGTTGATCAATCAGTTCGCTCTTGTCTTTTATCATATTAACGTTTAAACCCACGCCAATGATTGCTTGGCAGAAACCGTTACTTTCGGTTTGTATTTCAACTAAGATCCCCGCAATTTTTTTACCTTGGCATAGCAGATCATTTGGCCATTTTAGCTGCAAAGGTTCAGGTAGGGGAAAGGTTTGCTCAACAGCTTTACAGAGTGCCAAGCTGACAACGAGGCTTAGCCCAGGCAGATCCAGTAGATCTTTATTAAAACGCTTGAGTAAAGATAAGGAAATGTTTTCAGCAAAAGGGGATTGCCATTGCCGACCAAGACGACCACGACCACGGGTTTGCAACTCCGATAAGCAAACGGTAGTTTTGTTGGTATGGTAGAACGACTTTAAGTATTCATTTGTCGAACCTACTCTCTCCAACAGTTCTAGACGAATGGATTTAGTTTTTAAACTTTTTTTGATTTCGGTTTTATCCAGTAATATCAGTGGTTCTGTTAAGGTGTAACCTTTACCGTCAATTAGCTCAACAGGCACGTCGTAGTTTTTGAGCTTCTGAATATTTTCTAATACACCAGTCGGTGTTGAGTTAAGTGCACACACGAGCTGATCTAAAGGAGCAAATCGGTTGATTAGCAATTGGGTCAGTTTTACAAGGGTGCTAGTTGTTTCTTGCATGTTTAAGCATCCACAGAAGCAGTGATGGATGGAAAGAAATAAAGGTTATCGGGTATTTCTTGCTCAAGCACCTGGAGAATATGGCTATATTCCAGTGTAGTAGCGATCTTAGAGTCGTGGAGGATATCCAGTGTATCTGTGCGGTGTGTTTGCTTATTGTAAGCTTCCATTACCAGCCAGTAGATATGTTGTGCGTAAGTATCTAAGGTGTCATTTTGTTCAAGTTGCAACGAAAGCGTTTTATTAGGTAAGGCCTTATCTACAACGCACATATAAGCGTATAAGAGTGCATCCACTAGTTGAACATTGATCATTTGAGAGAGTGGTTGTAAGTAGGGATCTAAAACTCGATAAATAATCTCGAATAAGGACTCCAAGGCGATGAGCATATTATCATCTTCTTCTTCCTCAGCAGGACTGAATAATAATGACAACCCGAAGTAGATCATGGCTTCGTCTAAATAACTTCCATCCGTTTTTTCGCATGGGTTCGCATGGTACTGTTGTTCATATAAAAGTCCCAAACAAGTATAGATATCGGCGAGTAGAGGACAAACGCGTACGGATTCAGTTTTAAATAACATAAGCAAAGCAACCCGAAACGCTTCTTGAGCTTCTGAAAAATGACTTTGACTTAGGGTGATACCTGCAATTTGGTGTGCGTATGCGTGTGTGGTCCAAATATCATCGTTAGTTTCTTTAATATCTGCTAAACATTCCAATGCCTTATTCACGTAGAACAACGGGTGAGCGAGTTGAGACTCTTGGCGCGAAATTTGTTCGTGTACTATCAAGTCAGCAATCGATAAGGCAGATCGCGCGATCAAGAGTAACTCTGTATCGTTGTTAGGATCAACATTGAGGCCTGTTTCAAGAGTATCAATAACTTGTTGGTAATCGATAGTTGCCAGACGAAAGGAATCTTTTTCTTCTAGTAGTTCTGCCCGTTTGAAATAGGCTTGAGCAATTTGACTGTGCCAGCTAATTTTTCGATCCGCTTCACGGATATTTTTGAGCAAACTGATGGCCGAGTTCACATGCATCTTGGAGCGGCTGCAAGAAAGCGTTGTATCGGTAGAAAGGGTATAGTAGGCAGCTGCTAACATAGTTTGTTCTTCATGATTTGAAGGTTTCACGCTAGAAAATAAGCGAATGAATTTTTGAGCGGCTAGAGCCGGATAACCGAGCTCGGGCATTCCCCTTTTGTCATTTGTGGATCCTGGTAATTTCATCGTAATACCCTAGCAAAACAAACTGTAAAAAAATCCACCTGAGACGAAGATTGATCCTAAACTTCATCTTAAGAGCTTCGCTCCTAATTCTCAACCTTATTCTTCAATGTAACAAAGTTAGCTGAATTGTATTAAAATTTGCTTCCCAAAGCTATTCTAGCGAAAATGCACCCTGTAAATAACAATGAGCGGTATAAGCATTGAATTCCTTAGGTGATTTCATACAAGCGACGGAACAGGCATTTTTAGCGGCAAAGCTTAGTTTTGGTCATGGCACCGATAATGCCTGGGATGAAGCCGTAGCGCTGGCACGGGCTGTTCTTACGCTTCCAGCAGATTGTGATCGATCGGTGTTGACACGAATTTTGACTTCAACCGAAATTAATCGATTAAATGAATTGACACAGCAGCGTATTGAATCTCGCATTCCTGTCCCTTATCTTGTGCAGGAGGCTTGGTTTGCTGGGTATAAATTCTACGTAGATGAAAGGGTGATTATTCCGCGTTCACCCATGGGTGAACTCATTACGACGCGTTGCCAACCTTGGCTAGGTAAAAAACCGATACGCCGTATTTTGGATTTATGTACAGGGAGTGGGTGTATTGCTATTGCTTGTGCACATGCTTTCCCTGAGGCAAAAATCGATGCCATAGATATATCAACGGATGCATTAGCGGTGGCCGAGAAAAATATCGAACAGCATGCTTGTGCTGATCGAGTGACTTTGTATGAATCTGATTTGTTCAAAGCTTGTCCTATTGAACCCTATGACATTATTTTGAGCAATCCACCCTATGTTGACGCTGAAGAAATGGCGTGTCTAAGCGTCGAATATCAACATGAGCCCATGCTGGCATTAGCCGCTGGTGTAGACGGTCTTGATTTGGTGCGACAACTCTTAAAGGAAGCGCCCCAGCATTTAACCAGTCCTGGTTACTTATTTGTTGAAGTGGGTCATTCACAGACGGCACTCAGAGAGCAGTACCCTGCATTACCGTTTACCTGGTTAAATTTTCAACAAGGTGGAGAAGGTGTGTTTTTACTTATGAAGGAGGATGAAAAATGGCGGAAATTTTAATTATCATAGGTTCTCTTTTTCTTATTTGGTATTTGTTTAGCACCATACGTTCAAACCCACAGCTTTTGTCTAGGATAAATCTTTCTCGAAGCTTTATGACTATGGGCCTATTAGCTTTATTGCTAATGGCGTTGATTGGTTTTGCAATTGCAATGCTGCGTTAATTTATTACAAGGAAACTATTATGTCCCAACCTGTTTTTGATATTGCTCTGGTCGGTGCAACGGGTGTTGTAGGAGAAGCTTTTTTAAATATTTTGGAAGAAAGGCAGTTTCCCATTGGTACTCTATATCCCTTGGCCAGTAAAAAATCCGAGGGTGAAAGTGTGTTTTTTAAGAAGCATCATCTACCGGTTCAAAATGCACAGGATTTTGATTTTAGTAAAGCTCACCTTGCCTTTTTTTCAGCCGGTGCAAGTGTTTCAGCAGCGCTAGTCCCTAGTGCACAAGCAGCAGGGTGTATTGTCATTGATAATACTTCACAATTTCGGTTGCAAGAAGATGTGCCTCTCGTCATACCAGAAGTAAATCCAGAGCGTATTGAAGACTATCGTAACCAAGGAATCATTGCCAATCCAAACTGTTCAACCATTCAATTATTGGTGGCATTAAAACCGATCTATGATGCCGTTGGTATCACACGTGTCAATGTGGCCACTTATCAATCTGTTTCAGGAACGGGCAAAGCCGCCATAAGTGAACTTATTGACCAACTAACTTCTCTACTAAGTGGGCAACCGATTGAATCCAAAGTGTATCCAAAGCAAATTGCATTTAACGTCATTCCACATATTGATGACTTTGTAGAAAATGGTTACACCAAAGAAGAGATGAAAGTGTTTTATGAAACACAAAAGATTCTGGGCGATCCCAATGTGCTGGTTAACACCACAGCTGTTCGTGTACCGGTATTGTATGGCCATTCAGAAGCCGTTCATTTAGAAACAAAGCAGAAAATCTCTGCTGAGGCGCTACGACATTTATTTGAACAGTCCCCAGGAATCATTGTGCTTGACGATATGGCGCCTGGCCAGTATCCAACGCCGATCCCAGAAGCAACGACCACAGATGCGGTTTACATTGGACGGATCCGTGAAGATATTTCTCATCCACTTGGATTAAACTTTTGGTTGGTTTCTGATAACATCAGGAAAGGTGCTGCCTTAAATGCCGTGCAAATTGCTGAGATTCTGGTTAAGGAATATATGTGAACTATAATACGCTGGTAGGAATGTTGTTCATTTTTAGGAAGTCTATGAAAAGACGAAACGTCTTGAAACACACTTTATTAGTTCTAGTATCTATATTCAGTTTTATGGCTTTTTCTGAGGTAGCTTGCGCACTCGGTTTTGGGCAACTTAAATTACATTCCTATTTGAACGAACCATTGGATGCTGAAATCGAACTTCTAGGCTACGATGAGGTTGATTTAAACAATACCGTTGCTGCTCTGGCTTCAACTTCAGATTTTAAAAAAATAAAACTCGCACGTCCTTATTTTTTAACCAAGCTCACCTTTGAAATTATGCAACAAGATGAGCGTGTTTTTATTTTAGTGACAAGTAAAGAAGCGGTTAAAGAACCTTTCCTCGATTTTTTAGTGGTTTTAAACTGGCCTGAGGGGCGTTTAGTTCGAGGTTACACAATCCTACTTGATCCGGCACCAATAGGTTCACCTCCGCGACGCACCCGATCAACCCTAAACGAAATTCAGCAATCAAAACCTGAAGAAGCGCCGGATCCTGAAGACATTGCTGTTTCAATTAAAAACGAGTTTCCAGCAACTTCACCCAAAGAAGAAGAAGCAGAACCAGAAGTTGGAACCCGCATAGAAGCGCCAGCAGGAGCTACCCTTCAAGATTCTAAGTATCCTACTGAAATGCCTTCAGCACCTCCAGCAGGTGCTGCATCTACTACCCCGGTTGATATACACGAAGGGCACGATGATAACGAGTCACCAGAATTACATGAGTTACATGGCATTCCTCAAGGAGCGTATCCTACCAGCGGTTTACAAAAAACACAGCGCGTAGCGCAGAAGGGTATACCTAAAGTTACACAATCTACGACTGCACAAAAAATGGAAAATTTATTTGAACCTGAGCAAAAACCAAAACTCAAACGTAGGCCACCTAAAGTCGCTAAGACTGATCCTAAGCAAGTCGTGCAGTCCTATTTCGCACAGAAGGCAGCAGAGGTAAAGCCCGTACCTCCAGTGGTTGTGACTGAAGTAGAAAATCCAAAGCAGAATTGGGTTTTACAGTTACAGAACAATCGTATGTTGCTCGGCACCAGCGGCTTAGCACTGCTTTTGGGTATTGCTACCTCCATCTGGTTTTTAAAGCGTGCGCGTCAAACGTTGTCTGTTCCGAGAACGGTTGAGAAAATGGCCACCGCTAAGGCTGATGCCACTTTTGATGAAGAGTTTGAAATACGCTTAGACTTGGCCCGACAGTATGCAAAAGTTGATGATCAAACAAGTGCGAAAGAAATTCTACAAGAAATTATTTCGTATGGAAACAAAAAAGAACGTAAATCCGCACGGCAATTGCTGGAAGACATTCTAGCAGCAAAATGATGAAGCGAATTGCACTCGGCATCGAGTACGACGGATCTGCCTTCAGTGGATGGCAACGTCAAGAAAATGCACCCAGCGTACAGGAAACTCTTGAACAATCACTTTCTAAGGTTGCTAACACCGAAATTAAAACGGTTTGCGCGGGGCGCACTGATACAGGTGTCCACGCGTATGGGCAAGTGGTACATTTTGATACTACTGTTGATCGACAAGAGATAAATTGGGTTTTAGGCGTAAATAGTTATGTTTTACCCGATGTTCGTGTTATATGGGCGAAAGATGTCAGTATGGATTTCCATGCCCGATATTCTGCAACAGCCCGGCACTATCGTTACATTCTCTATAACCATCCAATTCGTCCCAGTTTGCGTCGACATTATGTTGGTTGGTACTATAGGGCTCTTCGGGCAGACAAAATGGGGGAGGCAGCTCGCCACTGGCTTGGAAAGCATGATTTTTCCTCGTTTCGAGCGGTAAACTGTCAAAGCCCTACACCTGTTAGGGAAATCCATGAGATCCGGGTTATCCGACAGGGCGAGGAGATAGTTATAGATATTGTTGCAAATGCCTTTCTCTATCACATGGTGCGTAATATGATTGGAACACTTATAGAAATCGGAACAGGTCAAAAGGATCCAAAGTGGGCACACGAGGTTCTAGAGGCACGTGATCGTTGTCAGGCGGGGATCACTTTTGCACCTTACGGTCTTTACTTAGTTGGTGTTACGTATCCTGAACATTTTCATCTACCACAATCTACAATAAGGCATAACAATGAGTTGGTTTTCTAAGCTTTTACCTTCAAAGATCCGAACCACTGGCATTAAGAAAAAGGATATTCCTGAAGGCCTTTGGTTTAAGTGTCCCGCGTGCACGGCTTTTCTTTTTCGCTCGGAATTGGAGCGTAACTTAGAGGTTTGTCCTAAATGTGCGCATCATTTGCGGATCGGGGCTAGAAAACGCCTTGAGCAGTTCCTTGATCCTGAGTCTAAGATTGAACTTGCAACAGAAGTAGTACCCAAAGATCGTTTAAAATTTAAAGACACCAAAAAATACAAAGATAGGCTATCCAGTGCGCAAAAAATCACCGGTGAAAAGGATGCCTTGATTGTCATGAAAGGTCAGGTGAAGGGTATTCCTATTGTTGCCTGTGCTTTTGAATTTGGATTTATCGGGGGCTCTATGGGCACTGCAGTCGGTGAGCGTTTCGTGCAAGGAGTGCATTACTGTCTTGAGCACAAATTGCCTTTTATTTGTTTTGCGAGCAGTGGTGGAGCACGTATGCAGGAGTCTCTCTTTTCACTTATGCAAATGGCAAAAACCAGTGCAGCCTTAAAAAAACTGAGTGACCAAGGTCTGCCTTATTTATCTGTAATGGTAGATCCGTGTATGGGCGGTGTCTCAGCCAGTTTAGCGATGTTGGGTGACATTAATATAGCCGAACCCAATGCGTTAATTGGCTTTGCAGGTCCAAAGGTTATTGAACAAACGGTACGCGAAACATTACCTAATGGCTTTCAGCGTAGCGAGTTTTTATTAGAGAAAGGTGCTGTGGATATGGTAATTGATCGTCGTTCATTGCGCGATACACTTGCAGGTTTGCTCGAAAAGCTACTGTATCAGAAAATAGTTCCTTAAGGAGATCAAGATGGATGAAATGCAATTACAAGAAGTAAACTGGGTGGACATCGGTATTATAACGGTCATTGCACTTTTTGCCTTAATTGGTGTTATTCGTGGTTTTGTGCGTGAAGCATTGTCACTGCTTACCTGGGTTACTGCGATGATTGTGGGCATACTTTTCTACGAACAAATTTCAGATTTATTTTTTACGAGCATTACCATTGTTTTAATACGACACGCGTTAGCTTTTGTTCTACTGGTGTTGAGCACACTGATTTTAGGCGGTATTATTAACTATCTAGCCGGTAAATTCGTTAAGTCCACAAAATCTAATGTCCCCGATCATATTATGGGTACTTTTTTTGGTGCAGCGAAAGGCGCAGCTATTATTTCTATTTCAGTGGTCTTAGTAAACTCTTTTGCAGTTCTACAGGGCGTTGTGTGGCGTGAGTCACAATTAGTGCCTAGGTTTGCTCCAGCGGCACAGTGGATTGAATCACATTTGCCGCAAGTCGCCAGAAACGTCCTAAAGCCTACAGAAACGCCCTAAAACCTACACGTAGAATGGGACTGTGACGAAGGATCTCACCGGGTAAGAAACCAGTCGATTTATAGCCCAGTTCGCCATTAAGCTCTATGCGCGGCATGACACGATATTTACCCACTAAGGATGCAGCTGCACCTAATGCATGTTTAACTTGCACAGCACTCTCCTCAAAAAGTTTAGGTTGTCGCCACACACTTAAGTGGCCATCGAAACTGACGGATTCAAAGGTAAACAGACGGCCAACTTCTATGTCGGCTGCATACGAACGTAACCCACCGGTGTTCCCCGTACGTAAATGTGCTTGGATATCGTACTGTGGGCCTTTTACAAAATTCATCCACTGATACTCAATCCCGTAAGGGGCTAAGACCAAACGTAGTGCTGGCAGGTATTGGTAATCAGCCACTTGGATCATTGGGTATTCCAATCGCTGTATACCTTCTGCTATGTAGCGTCCTGTAGAATAAAGAGAATAGAAGAAATAGGGATCTAAAAAGTCTAGTAGGACTCGGTTTTTAAGTTTTCGGGTAGTTAACACTGATTTACCGTGCCACGCGTGTAGTTCTTGGACATAACCAAGTACATCATTGCCACTAGTAGATCCATTTTTGTCTGCACGGTGGGCATTTAAAATATAAAAGGTTTGGTCTAGTGAAGATCTCAAATATAAGTGAGCCTCTCTAATATCCAGAGTTTGGCTCTTTAACCAACGATCACGCATGCGTTTGGCTAAAATAGTATTAGCCTCCATGCCTCCAATGATGAATGCTGTTTTTTCAAGTGGGGCCAACCGATTGTATCGGGCAAGTGTAAAACTGGTTGTACCGCTAAAAAGCGAAACGGAATACTTGACAGGCATGTGGAATTCTCGTGCGCGGAACCCGTGCCCAAAAACCTCATGTTGCGTAATGATGCCTAGTCCAATAAGCAGATCTTCCAGTATGAATTTGGCACCACGACCAACCATAGCATTATAGGAACTATCCCCTTGGGTGCTAGGGAAGCTGTCATCGAGGACTTGATAGGTACGCAGAACACTGAAAATCATTTCAGCACCTGTCATAGGAGAAAAATACTGATCAGCACTTAAACCAACAGGTTCGCGGCTGGTATCAGACTCCACTTCGTATTCCACTTCTTCAACGTATTCTTGATCAAGGCCATTCTCAACTTCTTGCTCAATCACTTTATCTGTGTTGGCAGCAACTGCATTGCTTAGAAAACTGAACAAAATAAGTGATACTAGTGCTAGGTGTTTTATACGCATGTCTCGATTTTAACCTCAAAATAAGAGTGGTGCGTGCAAGTGTAACAAAATTTTCCATGTAACTACAGTATTTGTAGGTATTCTCAATAAAGTGCTATAGCTTCAGTATGAGTTAATCAACAAGGAGCCATCATGCCTACCAAGCACCAATGCGGGAAATTACACGTTATTCCTTTTGCTCTCGCTGCAGGCACCGTGTGGGGCATTGCTGTGTTGTCTTTGGCCTGGCTAGCCGCTATATCTGATTGGGCTCATCCCATTGTACAAATTTTTGGATCTGTCTATCGGGGCGCTTCAGCAACGTTTGCTGGTGGGTTGATTGGGTTATTGTGGGGTTTTGTTGACGGATTTATTGGTGGATTGTTTTTTGCCTTTATTTACAACTTTGCTTGCTCACGATGCAAAAAATGTAAATTTTGTAAATCCTTAGATGGATAAGGTTGTGGCTTAGCAAGGTAGAAACCTTGTAATAAATCTATACCCAATGCTTTGCATGCCTCAAAGACTGAGCGATCACTGACGTGTTCTGCGATGACGTCGATTGCACGCTCCTGTGCAAAACTGACAATTGTTTTCAGTTTTTCTAACGTGTGGAAATCGCTGATCATCGCTTGAATGAGAATACCTGAGATTTTAAGGTATTCGAAACGCATTTTTTCTAGATGCTTTAAAGACAAATAGCCTGCACCAAAATCATCAATTGCAATTCTATAGCCTTCTTGATGAAATTCTTGAATGAAACGTTCTACACAGGGGTGATCGCACTCATCAAAGCTCTCGACCAATTCCAGAATAACGCGATCTTTTGCTTTAAATTTCTCTATTTTTTCACGTATCATATGTAAAGTCTTAGTGCAGGCTATATCTGCTACTGTCAAATTAATTGAAAACGCACCTGCTTTATTAAAAGCATTAAATGCTAAATCCAATATTCGTTGAGTAAAAGCAAAGCGCTGTTCAGAAAGTGTAGGTAAAAAGGTATCAGGGAGAAAAATATGACCTTTTTCATCAACCTTACGTGCCAATACTTCATGGAAAGCGATTGATGTTTTCTTGCAACTCCATACAGGTTGAAAGTGAGCAACGATATGCTCCATCAAGCGGTCCGGAGTAGTGGGTAAGTGAAAAGTAAAAAGTGAACGGTATTTAGCGAGAAATGCGCAAGAATACTGGCTTCAAGTCGCTTGGTTTTAAGATAGATCCAACCGTAAAACAGGCCTGCGAGACCAGAAAATAGAACATAAGTCTTGGGTAAGCAGGGGCTTGAATGACAAAGCATAAAAACGATTGACGAGATAAGTAAAGCGATGTAATTACCGAGCGGAGTAGGTTTGAGTAATTGGACTAGACGCTTCAGCACAAAACCTCTAAAAAAAACTTCTTCTACAATGCAAACTAAAATGAGGTTAGAAAATGCCCAGGGCAGAAAGTAGTCAGTGGCTTTGATCGAAAAAGCAATAAGATGAAAATAGATAGCAAACAAAGCAATGAGCGGGATTCCCAACAAAAGAAAAGGGTAGGCTTGTTTAACTAGGCTCCCCATTCTTTTTGCGTGCGAACCAGAGAGAACCCACCAAATCCTAGAATAAACAAACCGACCAGTCCCTTATCAAAGTTGAGATAGAGATTCAACAAAGTTGAATTGGGGCTCAAACGGACATTAGAGATAAGCAACCAATTAGAAAAGCCAGGAACTTTGTGTAGAATAAAAGCAATACTAAAAACAAATAAGCCTAATTCACTCAAATTCCTCAGATAGCGGTTCTTAAGGTAAAAAGCACTGTAAGCAACCGAAGCGTAGATGAGTATGAAACCTAATCCAATCAAATCAAGGCGTTTGGAGAGTAGTGCAAGTATCACACTCAGTAAGAAAATGGGCACCCAGAGCAATCGGATCTGTTTAAACCAGTGTAGAAGGATCGCCGTGCAAAGTGTTAAATACATTGCCAGCGAGAGTCCAAAGCTTATAGACATTTTGTAAGTCCCCACGCATTTACACGCTCAGTATCCCATAGGTTGGCATCACAGACAATACGATGAAGATTATACCCCGTACTCCTCTGGAGTCTCAACAACTGCTCGTCACAGTGAAACTTCAGAGAGCACCCATGATCCAAGCTTGGGCATGAGCTCTCGAACGAGCACAAGTGACTTAGGTATGAATCCGTTAATGGATCCTGCTGCTCATGGGAATGAGATAGACGGTGGGCAGGATGAACGTTCAAGCAAGAAAAAGAAGCGGGACGGTTTCTTAGGCTGGATGCGTGGTAGGAAAAATTCCGAAAGCTCTCCGAAGCTCTCTAAGAAAGACCGTAAAAAAACCAATCGCCCCCGATAGGGCTAGTGTGGATCCATCGTCAATTGTTCCTACCTTTAGAAGGTGTTAATATTCCTAATCTTTTTACTTATAAGTGCTGGTTAAATAATGAGTCTTTTACGCAAAAAGCCTGTCGTGCAGCCACATGCACAACAAGAATTGAAACGTTACTTAAATGCTTTTGATCTGACTTTAATAGGTATTGGTGCCATCTTAGGCGCTGGGCTATTTGTACTGACTGGGATTGCCGCAGCCACTAAGGCGGGTCCGGCAATTATGCTCTCCTATGTTATTGCCGGAATTGCCTGTTCTTTTGCTGCACTTTCTTATGCAGAACTTTCTACAAGTGTTGGAGGATCGGGTAGTGCTTATGGCTATGCTTATGCTGGACTCGGAGAGATAGTAGCCTGGGTGGTTGGCTGGGATCTGATATTAGAATATGGTGCTGGGGCTTGTGCTGTTGCTATTGGGTGGGCCGGGTATCTAAACAATGCATTTGTGGCAGCTGGCATCTACATACCTGATTATTTACTCAAGAGTTATTTTGAAGGTGGTTTTGTAAATTTGTTTGCACTTCTGATTGTTAGCATTTTAACCATGGTTCTACTTTATGGGATCAAACAAAGCGCACGGGTTAATATGTTTATTGTTTTATTAAAGATGTCCGTGATTGCCGTGTTTATTTTTGCAGCAGTTCCTAATGTGGAGCCTACGAACTGGGAACCTTTCTCACCCTTTGGCTGGGTAGGGGTGGTAGAAGGCGCGGCTTTAGTGTTTTTTGCATTCATCGGATTTGATGCTGTATCCACTGCAGCAGAGGAAGCTATAAACCCTCAACGGGATCTCTCAATTGGCACTGTTGCCTCTCTTGCCGTGTGTACATTGCTGTATGTTGTTGTGGCAGGATTACTCACTGGTATTGCTAATTACACAACGTTGAATACACAGTCGCCGATGGCAGAGGCAGTCTTAAACTTAGGACATCATACGACAGCCAATATTATTGCTATTGGTGCTACTTTAGGGATCACTTCGGGGATCCTAATTTTGATTTATGCTTTATCCAGAATTATCTATTCGATGGCAAGAGACGGATTGATTCCTGATTACTTTGCAAAAGTTTCCAAGAAGCATAAAACACCCAATAGAGTTATTGTTCTTGTTGGTAGTATCATAGCCTTAATGGCCGGATTTTGTCCGATGCAAGCGATGGCTGAGTTGGTTAATATCGGTACCTTAGCAGCGTTTGCAATCGTCTGCGCCAGCGTGATAATTTTACGTTATACTCAACCGGATTTAGAACGACCTTTTAAAGCCCCTTTGTCGCCATTCACGCCTATGTTGGGTATATTTTCCTGTCTATACCTGATGTATAGTTTGCCGCTTGTGTCCTGGCTAGGTTTTGTCGCTTGGATGCTGGTAGGCCTTGTTGTTTACTTCTTGTACGGCCGCACTCATAGCAAACTCATTTCTGTTTCCTAAGAGCTGTTAATGTTCAGCCTCGGCTGTTAGGGGTAAATCCAAACGATTGTTTTTGAAAGTTTCTTCCAAGTGCTTGCGGTTGCGCTTTACTTCATTAATGTAGTCTGTCTCATTTTCATAACTGGCACTCAACCGCCGCATGTTCTCTTCGTCCTGAAAACGAAAAAGCTCTGTACAGCGTATGGCATAGTGTTCTGGAAAGCCAAGGTTTTTGAGTGCATCTGCGCCCATTGCTAAAGAGGAATCCAGGGTTTCTCGATAGAGATCTTGGAATTCATTCTTTAGAAATTCAAAGGCATGCGTTCGACCATGCACTCGAATCAACATTTTAAGTTCAGGGAAGTTTTTTCTGACTGCTTTTGCAATTTCCAGTGCTTTTTCAGAATCGTCGATGGCGATAATGAAAAGTTTGGCATGCTCCAGGCCTGCTGCCAGTAATAGTTCCATTCTCGAAGCATCCCCATAGAATACTTTAAAGCCAAATCGACGTACCATTTCAATGTGCTCTGAATCAAAATCCAATACGGTTGCTTTAATATTATTAGCCATTAACAATCGACCAATAATTTGCCCAAAACGACCAAACCCAGCAATAATGACGGGGTTTTCTTGAAACTCAATTTCATCATAAGTGGTTTTCCCTTGCACTTTGATAAATTGGGGCTCAACAAACTTCTCGAAAATTATCAGTAAAACTGGAGTGATCATCATCGAAACCGCAACAGCAACCACAATGAACTCTGCGATTCCTTGTGATAAAAAGTGATGTTGAGTCGCATACGACAACAACATAAAG
This sequence comes from uncultured Legionellaceae bacterium, assembly GCA_964351705.1. Taxonomy (GTDB): domain Bacteria; phylum Pseudomonadota; class Gammaproteobacteria; order UBA6186; family Azoamicaceae; genus CADEGZ01. The sequence goes on along the minus strand of CAYGPC010000008.1, from coordinate 15,465 downwards.
CAGAACTCGCCACCTTGCGCTAAACAGATAGCAAATAGTAGGCTGTCTCTTAGGGTGAGCTTAAAGAGTTTTCCAATAGGATATAGAATAAGAATTTTTGCAAGCACTAGTAATGCAACAATTTTAATAACCGTCAAAGGACTTTCCGTTATTAAGCCAAAGTTAATACTCGCCCCAACGGAAATAAAGAACAACCCTAGCAACAACCCTTTAAAGGGTTGAATATCGGATTCAAGTTCGTGGCGATATTCACTTTCTGCTAGCACGACCCCGGCTAGGAAGGTACCAAGTTCTGGCGAGAGGCCTACCGCTTCCATAGCAAGTGCGTTAACGATAACCAATAGTAGTGCAGTTGCGGTAAAGATTTCCCGTAACTTTGAGCTAGCGATGAAACGAAAAACTGGCCTCATCACAAAACGTCCGAAGATAAAAATGCCGGCAACGACTCCTAAAATGAGAAATGCCTTGTGCCACTTTCCAGTCTCAAAGGCCATTTCTAAGGTAGCGTGTGTGTCTGGGTTTAGGGCTAAAAGTGGCAGTATGGCCATCATAGGAATAAAGGCCATGTCTTGGAACAGTAAGACCGAGAATGATGATTGCCCAAACGAAGTTTTTGTCCAACCTTTTTCAGAAAAAATCTGCATGACGATAGCAGTAGAGGAAAGCGATAGAATCATCCCAATGGCAAGCGAACTGGATAAGGCCTCTCCAAAGAGATAAAAAACACTGGCGATGATACCGGTTGTGATAACAACTTGTAGAACGCCCATACCAAGTATCTTTGTGCGCAATTCCCATAAAAGAGGTAAACGGAGTTCCAACCCAATGAGAAATAGCATCATTTCGATACCAAACTTAGAGAAGTTCATGAGTTCGCGGCTGCCTTGCTCAATTACACCAAGCGCGAAGGGGCCAACTAAAATCCCGGCAATGAGGTAGCCTAGCACTGAACCAAAGCCAAGACGCTTGGCAATGGGGACAGTGAAGACAGCAGCAAGTAAATAGATAGCAGCTTGGGAAAAAAAGCTCTGATATTCCATCAACTACTCCAGAACGAAGTGAAAGCGAAGATGGTTGTTGTAGACTACTTCAAATATGGCCATTAAAAAATCCTTTTAGATCATGAATTTAATGGTCAATTTCTCCAGGTATGCTTTTTAGTATTTAATGCCTAATAAGCTACAATAATTAGTAGGTAATTACAAATGTTTTAGTAGATAGGTTAGTCAATCACTTTTCTCGGTAGAGCGCGGTAAACCCCAAACACACTGATTAGAAGCCAAGAGATCTCAATGGTCACAGATGCAAGGTTCCAATCAAACCATAATGATACAAGAATGAAAACTGACCCAATAGTATTGGCGAGTGAAAAAGTTAAACTTTTCGCTCCGATTTTGCTTGTTTGCAACAACAAATAATAAAACAGGATAATAAAGACCCCGATCAATCCGACGATATCAAACCAAAATATATTTCCCGTGAAATCCATGGCTAATTTACCCCTTCAGCAGCAGTGGCTTCTTCATTTTCCAAAGTCGAGAATAATGCTTTAATATTCCCGCTACCAAAACCTTTTGGCATGTTGTCTCTTTGGATCAACTCCACAAAAAAGGTTGGCCTGTCATAAATTGTTTCTGAAAAAATTTGGAATAAGGTTCCACCTTTGTGTTGATCAACAAGAATATTTAGATCTTTTAAATCTGAGAATTTTTGTATGAGATTATTGACAGCTATTTTCTCAGCAAGCATTTCATAGTAACTGGGTGGAATACTTAGAAAATGGATCCCTCCAGATTGTAGCCGTCGCACTGATTGTGAAATATTGTTAGATAATAATCCTAAGTGTTGTACTCCCGGTCCATTGTAAGCGTCTAAAAAACGTCTTACCTGAGACTTATCTCCTTGTTCTGTAGGCTCAATAATTGGAAACACACAAGTACCTAAGGTGTTTTCTACCACTAAAGAGTTCATTCCACCATTATTGTTGCGCAGATCCTCCTTATGTGATTCGGTAAAACCAAGTATTTCAGTATAAAAATCGCGCCACCCTAAAAGGGTACCGCCTTCAACACAAAAAGCAATATGATCAATCGCTAGTAAATTGAAGGATGTACTCTCCTTGATTTCTGAATAGGGTATAAAGTTGGGTAGCCAGTCCGGTTTATCAACAGAACGCTCTAGCAGGGAGTGCTGTGTGTCACCAAAGGTTCTAATGCTAGCCTTTATCATTTTGCCATAGTTATCTTGTAGCAATGTGGGTGGAGAGATCGGAATTGCTCCACGGTTGTGCAGTTCATCAAAAGTTTTGCCGACATCTTTAACTAAGAAAGCAATATCTTTCACCCCATTACCATGTATAGATACATGCTTTGCAACCAAGGAAGTGGGATCAAGACTAGCCGTTAGCACTAAACGAATATTGTGTTGTTTGAGTAAAATTGATTGTGTCTTTTCATGTGGATCAGTTCTGGCAATAGGCGTAAAACCCATGGCGGTTTGATAAAACTCACAAGCTCTAGCTAAGTTGTCCACATACATTTCAACATGATCAATACCTAAAATTTCAACAGAGGACATAAAACTTACCCTTAATATGTATTTTGCTTTATTAATAAATCTTGGCTGATGGCTTGTAGGTCCTTACAACCGCACAACAACATTGCTTGGCGCAATTCTTCACCCAATTGTTTGAGAACCGTATACACACCTGTGTGGCCATTTCCAGCCAGCCCCCATGCAACAGGACGTCCAACCAAAACGGCTCTAGCGCCTAATGCTAAGGCTTTTAAAACGTCCGTTCCACGGCGAATGCCACCATCTACTAAAACAGGAAATGAGCTGCCTACAGTGTCTACTATTCTTGCTAACATTTCTACAGAAGCAGGGGCTGTATCCAGTTGGCGCCCTCCATGATTAGAGACCACTAAACCATTGCTACCACATTTCACAGCTTGTTGGGCATCCTCTACACGTAAAATACCTTTGACGATAATAGGTAGCTTTGTTTGGGTGCGTAGCCATTCCAGATCAGACCAATCAATACTGGGATCCAACAACGTTGAAAGTAGTTGGGTAGAATTTTTATCATATGCACCAGGATTATAATTCGCAAAATCTGGAATTTGAATCCTGGCTTTTAAAGGGGTTTTCAATTCTCGGTCCCTAAGGGGATAGAAGGGCATGTCAACCGTTATCATTAATGCTGAGTATTCAAGTGACTCAGCAAGCTCTATCATAGCTTGCATGAGGCCTCGATCCTTTAGAAAATACAGTTGATACCAAGGGCGCAGCATGCTTTCCTGCTTTATCTTACTAAGTGCAGTTGTCGAATAAGCACCGACGACCATAAGTGAGCCTGCCTGGTTAATACCAGCAAGTGTTTCAAGCTCAGCATTTGTATGACAGAGTCGCTGCATAGACATTGGGGCAGGTAGAATAGGAAGTTCTAGTGATTGCCCAAAAAGTGCAAGCTTCAAGTCAGCTTTTTCAACTCCAGTGAGAACCTTTGGCAATAAGGCATAGCGCCGATATGCACTTTGGTTTGCTTTTTTGGTGTATTCGTCGGCACTACCACCAGTAATAAAGGAGTAGACGTCCAAACTCAAACGTTCTTTGGCCAGTTTTTTAAAATCTTCCAAGTCTTGATACACTAAAATGCCCTATAGAGAATGAATAACATGAATAACAACACCTAGTATGCTGAAATCTTGCTCTGGGTTAATAAGAATAGGACTGTAATTTTTGTTTTCGGGTTGTAATACATACTGTTTATTTTTTACCGTCAACCGTTTAACAGTAAATTCACCATCGAGCAATGCAATCACAACTTTTCCAACCTGTGCTGTGATGGACTTATCCACAACTAACATATCATTTTCAGTGATCCCAGCCTCAATCATCGAGTCGCCCTTAGCTCTCACTAAGAATACATTTTCTGGATTGGCTACTAAATACTGATTTAAATTGATTTGATCATCGAGGTGATCATCTGCATGGGTTGGGGAACCGGCAGCAATCCTAGCACTATAAAAGGGGACTGTTTGTCCGGACTGATCTGTAGCCTGGAAATCGCTAGCGTTCGTAAAGACAGTATTCTTTTTTAAGGCTATCAGGTCTTTAATTTGAGGCAGCAAACTCATTGGGACACGTAAAGCACAGGTTGCTTCTTTATATTTGCCAGTTCCCTTGGGACGACCTGCTCCAGGTCGAGAGCCACCGGCATTTGTTTTTTTAGTCATGCTTGTTTATCCCATTTGATTTATGTACAATAATCAAATATAGTATGAATTAAGTAAGCAGTAATTGCAAACTACCAACAATATTAAGGAGAATTTTATAATGTCTATCGAAATTCAAAGCGTTGCCCCTACATTTCAGCTAAAAAACTTACAAACTCGTATTACTTCTCTTGAGAGCCAATTAGAACAAACAATCCAGCACTCAAGAAAAAAAGAAGCTTATGCAAATACATTGGCTTCGGATCTTGAGCATATCATTATACAACTAAAACGTTTAGAGGTTGTGCAATAAATGTGGCAGGGGGGTTATTTCGGGTGATCTGTTCGAAAAGTCATGACTTCTTCTATAGAGGTAAAAGACTCTTTTTGAACACATCTACCCGAGTTTGGATCGTCATAGAGTTGACCCTTCAGATGATCGGTTTCGTGTTGGAAGACACGAGCCGCGTAACCTTCTAAGTTTTTGTGAATGGTCTGACCAATCTCATTTTGGTATGTTACCTTTATCTGTTTATAACGTTTGATTTTGCCTAATGCAAGCGGGACCGAAAAACAACCTTCCCATTCCTCCTCAATCATTGTCTGCTCTGAGAGAGGTTCATAGTGTGGATTGATAACAACCTCAAGTTGATAGCCATCGCCTTCATCTAAATAGTACAAAAATATACTACGATTGATACCCCATTGATTTGCAGCCATACCAATTGCTTCTTTCCATGGAGCTCCAGCTTTTTCCAGTTGCTCGGGTAAAATTGAAAATTTCATGTCCTCAATAAGTGCCTGATCTTCAGCATTGAGGGGAAACGCCACTTTTTCTGTATGCACTCGTAAAATGGGCGTTTCGTAAGGTACTAATTGAAGTAAACAAGGCTTATGTTTCATACCGTAGACACTTCCTCTACATCAAAGATAATGTTGCTAGGTTTCCAAAACTGAAGAAGCAAGAAACTACCTAGAAATAAAACTGTTGCCAACATGATTGGGATAGAAACCGAAAATTGGCCTACGTAGCCAGCAATTAAGGGCGTAGTTGCCCACGCAACAGAAGCTATTGCTTCAGAAACACCCATGATCCAACCTTGTTTTTCTCTAGAAACCAGACTGGAGAATAATTTAACAATAATAGAGTAGGCAACCGACATGGAGATCCCTAGTAGTAGTGCGATAAACCAAATTCCACTGGATGAAAGAGTGCTTGTGGTCAAAATACCGCCTAAAGTTGCAAAAGACAAAGCAATGAGTGCAACCGTTGTGTCAGAAAAGTATTTCGTAATGATTCTAAGGACCACACAAGAGCCGAATGCAAATCCTACACCAATCAGTGACATAAAATAACCAATATGTTGAGCATTAAAAGCATGCTTTTTGAGTAGAAAAATTGAAATAAACTGAAAGTAAAAACTCCAACCCAATTGCATAAACAAAAATATACAGGCCAAGGAGCGAATATTTTCTAAACAAAAAGGGACTGTTAGCAACTTGAACATACGTTTTACGCTTAGAGGGGCTCTTTGCTTGGGCACAAAGGTTTCTTTGAAAAAACGTAACATCCATAGGTTCACCAAAGCCATAAATGAGGCAAAGTATAAAGGGGTGGAATAAGAAAACCACGAAACGATATGAGGGTTCGTAAAGAATGCTCCCACCAATGGGCCAAGCAGAAATCCAAAAGAAGCCATTAAGATGATAATCCCTAAGTTGCTAGCTTTACTGTCCTCTGTACTCAGATCAATGGCTGCAGCTTGTGCAATGGGCATACTACCTGCAGATAGCCCAGCCAGCACACGACTTAAAAGTAGCAGGGGTAGATTTCTTAAATCAACCGCCACAGCGGAAAGTGCGTAACCAACGGCAGCTATCAGTAAGCAAAAGATCAATATTTTTTTTCGGCCAAACTGATCTGAGAGATCACCTGCCGATGCAGCGCTAAAAAAAACACAGATAGGAAAGACAGAGAGGGTGATACTAAACCAAAGATTTTTGGTACTCTCCGACATAGCTGGGCCTAAAATACCACTATCCGGATCCATAAAAATAGGAACGAGAACTGGGTATAAAATACCAAAACCCATGTGATCAATTAAAATCAATAAGCACAGAGATAGAAGAGGGCCACTGGGACGTGGGAGCATAGCCATACACCTTAGTTTAGGGATGACGGAAGTCTAACTAACCTGGTTGAGAGAGTCAAGTCTTAAATAGATGTTTGTATCATTGACGGTGATTTACGTCTCTTCTGCCATTTATGAGCTATAAAAAAGGTAATTGTGTTCAAAACCACCCCTACAATAACTCCCTCCAGGGCACCTTCAATAATGGCTTCGGGAAAACAGAGATTCCACCACAGTAACCCTGAAATTCCAACCGCTGCAGAGATAAAAAACACACTTTCAGAAGATTGGATGTGAAACAAGGCCGCCAATAATGGGACCAAGATAAAAGGCGTCCAAAACTGATAAGAATAGAGAAGGATATCTAAGGCACTGGAAGACATCAGCGCAAAGATTATGGCAACTACCCCAATCAATAAAGTGGCCAGTCGAGAAAAGAATAAGACTTGTTTATCTGTTTTAGCTTTTAAGCCTAATGGCGCTAAAAGATCGTGTGTCATAGCGATCGCTGTACTATTCAAGAATGCATCTGCTGAAGACATTACAACCGCTAGCAGGGCTGCGATGCCTAAGCCCTGCAATCCAACGGGCATTGCATGTTTAATCACATATGGCATTGCTAAGCTTGGGGATAGATTGGGATCCATTGCAAGCGCTACCATACCTGTAATACCCATGATGGTAAAGAACGGAATGGAGATGATCCCGCTCCAGAGTGTTCCTTTGCGTGTGGCTTGTACATTTTTGCCAATCAATAGACGTTGCAAATAGGGTGGTATTAAAGTTTCACCTAAAAATAGACTTAAAAAAAGTAATAGTAAGGCAAGTGGTCCAACAGATCCATCATAGGTAAAATGTGTCTCTGGCAAACGTGAAAGCAGCACATCAAAACCACCAATTTCGTTTAAGCCGAAAAAAAGAACCAGGGGTAGAATTAAGATCAAAACACTGAAATGCATGACATCCACAGCAACAACGGCTTTTAAGCCACCAGAAGTAGCATAAATTAAAATGACTGTTGCGGTTAGTATGCTCCCTAGGGCAGTAGGGAGACCTAGAAAAATAGAAAGAATATTCCCACAGGCTGTGATCTGAGCACCTATAATACCACCACAGACTAAGACAGATGCAACGCCGGTAAAGACTTTGGCCCGTGTGCCAAAAGCGCTCTCCATGATGTCTCCGACGGTAATGGCTTTATTAAAGCGTTGCATTCTTGGGGCTACAAAAGTGGCAATTAGAATTTCTTTCAAACTGAAGCCAAAAATGGCTAGCAAATATACAAGGCCATAAACATAAGTTTTTTCGGCAAGTCCAATGGTAAAACCACCACCCATGAAAGAAGCTGAGAGTGTCGCAAAAACAATCCAAGAAGAGTATTGGCGTTTACCGGTTTGATAGTCTTCACTCGATTGGACCCCACGTGCGATCCAAAGACCCAAGGCCAGGGTTAATACAAGGTAAATGGCAACAACCCATTGATCCAACATAATATTCACAACCAAATGTTTTTATTTACCAAATGCTAGCATATTCAAACCTAATGGCCAAACACAAACTAAGCCTGTTAACTATTCTGGATAAGAATAGCGTTGTAGACTATTCTATACTAGGTAGTAGTAGTTTATAGGGTCAGTATTATGAAAAGAGTGTTTTGGCTTTTTGTTCTTTTATGCTCCGCTCAAGGGGCGGTATTTGCCAATGTTCCCATTAAGAGTGAATCCTTATTGGTTCAGTATGCACCCAAGGCGGTACTTAAGAAGGCAGGTGGAGATCACTATACAGTGACTCTAAAAAACATACCGCCTTATGTTACTTATTTTAATGTCAGACCTAATAGGGAAGCCGGTGTCATTTCAATTCAGGAGTACTTAGATTTATGGAAACCAGACAGACCTGACAACTTTTCAATTAATCCACCGAATGCTTCTTTTAATGCAGTCACCGTAGAAAAGGGCAAGCACAGAACCCCTATTAATTTTGTAGCCGTTGTGACAGGTCTAGTTTACGATTCAGATGCTAATACACTGCAGTATAAATTTAAGCCTTTGACAGAAATCACGCTGCCTGAAGAAGGTGAGATAGACTATATGGCGATATTTATAGATGATGTGTGCTTATCATGTTGGTAACTACATAATTTGGCAAATACGCTTTTCTTTTTTCTGTCCTGCAATGTCTGGGATATCTGAAAAATCGCTGTACCGTTGAGAATGGCTACTGCGGTGTCTTTCATATTGAAAGGCAATACTTCTGTGCTGTTCTCTCTCATCTTCAGTAGTCGGTGGCTCAGCTATGGTTCTCTGTGCATCCGAGGACAGTAAAAGGGTTCGCTCATTAGCAAGTGCTTGGCCTGGACGAAATCTCTGCACCACAAATTCTGGATCACCCTCATAAGTTTGTACAAACCGGCTTCCATAGCGTAACGTAAAATAGAGGGAATAGATCAGTGCTAACGCCCAAAAAACAATTCGAGTGTAATGGGACCATGCTGCTTGATTAGGATCCTCAGGAGTGTAGCGAGCAATATCCCGAATCAATAGATAACCAAAGTTAAAGGCTGCTAAATGTGAAACTAATGTTTGTCCTGTTTCACGAAAGCGAGTGGGGTGTAGCATGGATAAACTCAAAGCTGCAGTCAGTGGAATTGCGTGTAAGCCAAGATTTTTTCCTGGGGTACCGACAATGATTTGCAACAAAAACAGCTCAAAAGCACCAGCAGCAAATAAAGATTTTGAGGCCACTTCTATTGTATTTCGCAACCAGCTTCGTTTGATCCAGCGTTCTTTTGTTTCACGAGCTAGTGCATTCCAAAATGTATAGACACCTGCTAATACAATCGGAGCGGGGGCTAATTGAGTCCAAAACAACTCATTGGAAACCTCACCATTTTCTGGGTGGGTTGCTAAGTAAATATTGATTACTGCATTCATACCAAATACCAGTACGACCAATCCATTAGTGGCGCTGCTCCAATAACGTACAGGACGACTTTGATTTGTATTGGGATTCAAAATCCATTTGCTGGCAAGTATAATACCTGTTGTTGCTCCAAAAATACCTGGGATCACGAAGTATGGATTGGCCACTCGAGTGGCTGGATAAAGAGTTAACATTTGCTGTATAGCGTAACGAGGAGAAAGATCTAGCAAACCTTGAATAAAAGGATTACGAGTTAGCAAAGCGGAAATTCTCTCGCGCCTAGCGGGTAGGAGTATTTTTCCGGTAGGACGAGGTAAAGACCCAATGATATCTACAACATGAGTTTCAAGTTCAATGTCAGGACTTACAGAACGATTAATTGCACCCTGACTAGGCAAAGGTTGAGACAGATCTGTCATAATAGAACTCTGCACGTAAGGGTTAATGTGCAAACGTTCGTTGAAGGGATTATCCTTAAACCCTTCTAATATTCGCGTGACCAAGTTAAGGCACCACTCAGGAGGTTCACTAGGAATATCCATGGTAAAAACCTGCTGTGGTCTAGCAGGTTGACGCATTAGTTCTCGATGCGAAATAGCATTTTTAACTGCATTGTGTATGGTATCAAGAGCAACAATTAACAAATAAGCAACCGCACGGATCCGTGCAGGTTTTTCAACATGATGGAGTGACGCAGAAAGACGATTTGGATTACACCACAATGAGACGAGATCAGCCCTACGCTTTGCGAGCTGCTCTTGTCCTAGCAGATCATCTAAAATGAATAATTTTCGAGGTTCAATCTGACAAAAGGAAGCCATTAATCCAGACTCGGTCTCCTCACATAACTTTGAGAAAGGGAGTGTGTCCGATAAAACCGACTCGGCTAGTTCATGGAGAAATTCTGGAACAACTGCTCTCTCAGAGTTTGTTTCAAAGAGTCGGTCTAATAAAACTCGACGTATTGCTTCATTAAAAAGATGCATGAGATCGAGTAGGAAAACGGGCGATTTCGCTGCAGGTTCAAGCTCCCATTTGCAAACGATATTAACTAACTTTAAAAAAGATTTAACGGCGAGACTTCGCCGTGCATTAATAAGGGTTTTTTTATTCGGTGTTTTATCGGGTACATCGCCTGGCAGGGTGTGTTGAATCTGAAAAACCTCAGTTGCATGCTTTGTACCAATGTATAATAAATCAGAACGGCCATTATCTGTTGAAATCTGAATGTCCAGTGTTCCTTTAATGTGACCATGAGGTGAAATTTTCATCTCAACCTCAACACAATAGTCTGCAATAGGCTCTGCTTGGTAAGGAATAAATGCTCGGGCCTTCAAGTGTGCAGCAGGTGTGTATAGACTTCCGTCGATGACTGCATCATCCGCACGTGCTTTGCCACGTACATTCAGTTCATGTAGAAGCGCGATGGCTTCTTGTTGTAAGTCGTGTTTTGCTGATAGTTCTGGTGCATCAACCTGAACTAAGCCACGATGACCTTGCTGATAAAAAGAGAGAGTCTCATGCTCATAGAGAAAATACTCATCTGAATGTAGCCTATCATCTAAAGTATAAAATTCTAAGCCTGAGCAGGTCTCACATTGCGGCAAGCTTAATTGTTGCTTTATCTTATTATAAAAGAGAAAACCTTTTTCAACATTTGGTTTTCCATCAATCGGCTGGATTTTTTGCTTGTCTGAACTGAATGCAAAGTAGGCATCTGTTGCTGGCTCATACAGCAAAACTTCTCCGTTAGTAACCCTTGCATTATGACGATTCATAGCAGAAAGCCCCAGTCCTTTAAGAAACTTTTGTTTCTCTATATCATAGAGATAAAACCTCCGTGAAGGATCAACCTCGACTAGGGCATCATTGTAAATCGCGTAAAATTTACTTGTAGTAACGGAGTAAAGTAAAAAATGATCTCCGAGTATTCTCCCATCAATTTGACCTTTTTTAAGTTCTATGAATTTATTTGAAGCGGTGTTAAACGCAAGAAAACTTTCATCATGTAATTCAGTTGGAAGTGTATGGGTAACAAACTGATTGCTCTGTATATCCTTTAGGCGTCCATGTTTACTATATTCATACATTTTCATATCGTCGGCTCTCAGAGTAAGCAGTTGCCCCGTAAACCGAAAAGCGAAAACATTGCCATGGCGTGTAATCTTAAGCGAAGTGAATTCCGATGGACATGGTTGAAATGGAAAAACCCCTTTCTTTCCACAAAGTTCATAGTTTTGATCAATAGCCTGTTGTGCTAATAATATTAGCCCATGGTTAAAGTTAGCGTGAAGGTGATTTTGTTTACCAAAAGACTCAATAGGATTTTTTGGATCGAAGTGTTGGAATTGCTTTAAAGCTTCATTAAATCTATCTTTTGTCGCTCGATCCCATTCATGATTTGAGTTTTCGGTTACTTGGGTTGCATCCCAAAGCAGATTTCCATCTGCTTCAATGGTGCTAGCACTTTTTAAGAGCTCTTTAAAAAAAACTGCATTTTGTTCCGTGTCAGTACTATGTTGAGGTTGTTGTTTGACAAGCTCAGAGAAACAAAGACGAATAATTCTATCCGCACCAACGCTCCCAGCTACTCCATTACCATCAACGCGTTCTACACCATCAATATGAAACTTATCAGTTTTTCTGAACATATTTCAACCCTTCCAATACTGCAGATAGAAACTGTTACCTGTGTTTACCAATCTCCATTAGCAGTCATCAGGTTTGTATGCCACATCTTAAAGCAATTTAAGAACCACTAGCAAGGCCGATTAATTGGCTGTGCAACCAATTAATTATCAAGTATTGGAACTATAATTAAAAGCCGGTAAATTGAATTTTGGAGTTGCGCATTAAGATGAAGGGCATTGTGAAAATAATAATACGTGTTATGGCTTTCCATTCCGTTTTCCTTTTCCCCGTTTCTGTTATAGGTCAGGGATCTCCTATGCTGGAACTCTCTGCTCTCCTTAAGCGTGGAACACCCTATACTCAAGACATTCATTCATTATTTGCTTCAAAAAAGCGATATCAAAAAGCGCACAAGCTTTATCAAACTGTTTTGAATAATGACAGTTCCTTTGCGTATTTCTACAAATTTAGAGATCGAAGGGCCAGACAGAATTTATTTCATGAACGATTCACTCAAGTGACGAGAATGGATCTAGAACCGCGTGTTTTATTGAAGAGTTCTTATGACATCGATAGACTCATAGGCGAAGAACTTTCAAAACTCAGTTATCTTGAAAAGCGGAAACAAATATTAAGCAATGATCCTGAAGATAAAGCAAAGAGTTCACTAGCAAACTACCATCGTACAATTCGTAACAGGATGCGTTTACTCGGGACGAACCATTATTTTGGTATAAGTAACGCGGAGGGTTTGGAAAAAAATGGGACTATCTATCACCCACGTACAAGACATAATTGGATGGTGAATTTATCGTGGCTATTCGCTCACTTGCAGAAGAAGAATTCATTTATCATTGTCTCGCCATTACAGGGGAATCTTATGCGGCATACAAAAGGGCAGCAAGATCACTATTCCGCTTTTGCTCGAGAGATTGCTGTATGCCTAAAGGCTGGATATGTTGTGACCAAGCAGGGTGAAAAAATCCAGATGACTCCACCGAATAGCTTTAACCCCAGCAATTGCCAAGCAACACGTGATAAAGGCTTTGGGGTAAACCCAACAGATCAAGAAGTTGAACGGTGGTATCGAACTTTAGAACAAGCAGTTACTCAAGGAGTAGATTTTCGCTATTCGGTTCAAGGGGGGCTGTCTAGCCTAAACTAAAGATTATATGGTTAAAAAAGAGTGCCTCGTACAATTCTTACCAGCTGCAATACTTATACTGACACTGATAGGTATGTATTTTTATTTTGGTTCCTATTTGAATGTCGAAAGTTTTAAAGAACACCATCAAACACTCAAGGAGTGGCTCCTAAATCATTTTATTCTAGGATCCTTTATCTTCATCCTTAGCTATTTATGCATTGTTGCAGCTTCTGTTCCAGGAGCTAGCCTGGCAACATTGATCGGTGGCTACTTATTTGGTTTATGGGTAGGTACCTTTTATGTTGTTCTAAGCGCTACCCTGGGCGCGTTATTGGTTTTTTTACTGGTCGAGCATTTCCTAAGTGCTTGGACAGAAAAAAGGCTAGAAAGTCGTATGCGAGCGTTCGAGGAGGGTTTTAATCGAGATGTAATGAGCTATCTGTTGTTCCTACGTTTAGTTCCGCTGTTTCCGTTTTGGTTAGTCAATATCGCATCTGCTCTGCTAAAAGTACCTTTTCACACGTTCTGTTTATCAACTTTCCTTGGGATAATTCCTGGGAGCTTTATCTATGTATCAATGGGTAACGCTTTACAAAACGTTGCTGGACAAAAAGATTTCAACATGAATATTGTTTTTTCACCTGAGGTTTTTTTGCCATTACTCGGCCTAGGTCTGTTAGCCTTGCTTCCCATTATTTATAAAATGATATACAGGAGAAAATCATGAGTGATGTACTTAAAAAAGATCTGTGTATTATCAGTGGTGGAGCAGGGGAACTTCTACTACGCTGGATTATGGCAATACGTGAAAAACGGACACTACGATATTTAACCGATAATATTGTACCATACCCTACGTTAAGCGAAATCAGCAAACACGTTGCCGGAAAATTTTACACACCAACACTCTTTTCCAAAAAGGTGCGCTGGATAGTAGCCTTATTGCAGAAACACGGATAACTTATGATTGAATCACTAGTACAAGATCCATATCGACGCTGGCTGGTTTCACCCTTAGCGAGGGTTCTTAAACCCTACCTCTCAGCCAATACGGTTACGTTTATTTCCGGTCTTTTGGGTTGCTCAGTTGTTATTGCGATTTTATTAGATCAAATACTGTTGGCAGTGCTATTATTGCTGCTTTCAGGTTATTGCGACAGTTTAGATGGAGAACTTGCTCGCATGCAAACCCCAACAGCCTCAGGTGCAGTATTTGATATTTTAGTTGATCGCTTCGTTGAGTTCAGTGTCATTCTTGGCTTGTGGATAATTGATCCCAGCCGTGCATTAATCTGTCTTGGAATGTTGGGCAGTGTTTTAGTGTGTGTGACCAGTTTTCTGGTTGTTGGTGTTTTCAGTCAAAATACCTCACATAAAAGTTTTTATTACAGTCCAGGTCTTATGGAGAGGGCAGAAGCCTTTGTTTTCTTCATAATTATGTTATTGTTACCCAGGGCTTTTTCCGTGCTGGGTATTATTTTTATCATTCTAGTTACGTTTACTACCCTAAAACGGGTTTTAGAATTTCATCGTCAACAGTAATGTTTTGACAATCCGCTCAATAGTTATTTGCCATTGAATTTAAAACTAGTCTTGACAAAAGTTGTACGACGAACTTTAATGAATACTAAGCTTATCTTCACAAGGAATGTGATATGTACACAGCTAAAAATGTCGTGCGCGGCACATTAGTAGGCGTTGTTGCGCTTATTACCACGACTTCTGCAGGTGCACTAGGCAATACCTACTTCGGAGTCGATCTCCAGCAGAGAGAATTGTCTTTGGTACGAGGATTTGGTGACTCCTTATTTGCTAAAAGAATTCCACAAGCTAATGCCTACCTAGGTCTTAGAGTAAATGAGCATCTCAGTTTTGAAGTCGGGCATCAGTTTAATCAGGCCAATACTCGAACACTTGCCTCCGACTTTGATACTGTACTCCTAGGTGTGCAATTACCTAACAATGAATTTTACGTTACTGAAAACAAATTTAAATTTAATGCCACCCATATTAATGTCGTTGGTAGATTTCCGGTTTCTACTAAGGCAACGGCACTTGGTTCACTTGGCTTGATGAGTTTCAGCGTCAATTCTAGGATCCGATACATTGGTGATGAGAATAGTATATTTATACCTGAAGATGTTTTCAGTGAACACTATCGATCACGGAAACTAGTGCCGCAGCTCGGATTTGGTTTTGAGTATGCTTGTAATGAGGATCTGCAACTGAGATTTGCAGCCTCGTACCAATGGCTATCCACCTTTAAAAATATTGTGCCCAAAGAACAAAGTTCTACTCGTATGAGTTTTAAAGACAGCATGGTATTTGGCATAGGCTTGCAACACAACTTTTAGCCTGAACTGACTTTAAAAATAGTCATCGTTGAATTGTGCATACTATACTGACAGTATAAGAC
>CAYGPC010000007.1:0-96869 GCA_964351705.1 uncultured Legionellaceae bacterium | reverse complement strand
ATGGATGCAATCGCATCGTGTTTCGGTTGGAGCTGTTCTATTTGCCTACATGACTGTTTTTCTGTTTTTTCTACTTTGGCTGCATGTGTCGGCGGAATTTTTATCTGAAAGCATGAAGAAAGTTGCTCCAGTTTTTGAACTGCAGCGCTCCAAAAATAATCAACTGATTGAAGCTTCACTTGATAATCGAATGTTTGTTTTTGTTTTTGGTTGGTGGTTGATGTGGATGCCATGGATGAGCTCAGTGATTGCTCGGGCCTCTCTTGGGCATACTTTACTGCGTGCCACTATTCAGTCATTGCTGGTGCCGGTGTTGGTTTTTGGTGTGCTCTTACCCAGGTTGACAAAGCCAATGTGGCAGCAGGCGCATGAGTGGTTGCAACAACCCAATGTGCAATTGGTGTGTGTTATGTGTGCTTTATTTTTCTTGTGGAAAATTTGGGCAAATGTGCGGACGATGGGTGATTTGCATAGGGGCGCTATGGTTTCTTTACGTTCTGGATCTAAGCAGTGCATGGATAAGTGGATGGCCATGCTATTGATGGCATTCTCTTGCTATGTGGTGGGCTCTTTTAGTATGGGATGGGTGATGACACAGGTATTGGTGAACGCTGGGATCATTGTTACTTTTCTGGTGAGTGGTTTCTTTGTCGTCGCGTGGGGTATAGAATTATCGCGTTCTTCGGCCGCAGTGAAATACAAGGCGACAGAAGCATCTTAGGTGGTTTACCTTTAAAGTGAAATTCAAAGTGCTGAGCAAGCATTGCAGTGATTAAACTCATTTCAATAGGTGCTAAGTGTGATGCAATACAAGTATGTGGTCCTGCGCTGAATGGGACGCTCGCAAAGGGGTGTCGATCCGCCTTGGGTTTTAAAAAGCGTTCAGGATAAAATTCATTAGGGTTTTCCCAATGTTCAGGGTTGCGCTGCAAAGCATGAATATTGAGCAGTAACGAGGCATTTGCTGGAATATCGAACCCTTGAATTTTGTCGGCTCCTATACTGGTACGTGCAGCAGCCCAAACAGGCGGGTACAGTCGCATCGTTTCAGAAAGAATCGCCTGGGTTAGCACCAGTTTAGGTAAGTCTTCCCAAGTAGGGGGGTGTCCTTTTAACACTTGATTCAGTTCTAAGTGAAGCTTATTTTGGTACTCAGGGTGTTTGGCCAGCAAATACCAGGTCCAAGCGAGTGCACAAGCGGTCGTTTCATGTCCGGTAATGACATGTGTTTTAAACTCAGCGAGTATTTCTGTTTGATTCAGTAAGCGTTCTTCTTTCTCGTGTTTTGCTTGCAACAGGCCTTGTAGAAAATCATTGGGCGGGCTTTTTTGTTGTCGTCTTTGATTAATGATAGTAAGCAGAGCAGTATCAATTTTTCTAAGACACCAGCGAAATCTCATATTTCCAATAGTAGGTTTCCAGCGCCAGGGCAATGCACTGGAACAGTAATGGTTAGAGTATGCGATTGCAGGTCCCATTTGTCGGAGTACTTTGTCTGGCATATCCGTATTGGCTAATAATTTCACAATGATTCTTAATGTTAAATGGTTCATTTCAGTGTGAATATTTGTTTTTTTGGGTAACTGAACAGTCCATTTTTGAATGAAGCTATTGGTCAGAGATATCATCGCTGGTAAGTAGTGTTTAATTGCTGAGTGTTGGTAGAAGGGGGTGGCTAGGCGGCGTTGAGAACGCCATTTAGAGCCTTCATTAATTAAAACACTGTCACCGAAAACCGGAAGCATTTTTTTTTGGTGGAGGAATTTATTGCGTGTGTAATTATTACGGTTGCTCCTCAAGATGTATTCAAAAATACTGGCATTAGAGACAATATAAAAAGAGGTTAAAGGTATGCGAACAATACCACCATGCTTTTTAGATAATTGAATGTAATAATCCAACATTTTATGTTCTTTTACTGGATCGTTAGATAAAATTACATAGGAAAACAGTTCCAAAGCAGAAGGACCTGGTGGTAATTTTGTTGTTTGAAACAGTTTCTTTCCAAAATCGCCAATTGTTTTGAACATTAGCGTTTTCGATTATTAGGTTTAGCGGGTGGTGAAGCTGTGGATGCGGTGAGTGTTCTTCGGAGGTTTTGCTGACGTCTGAACTCACCGGTGTCTTTAGGTGCAGTGGTGACATTAGCGTCTAGGAGTTCAAAGCGTTTGATTAGATCATTTTGTAGTTGCTTACGTAAGTCTTCAGATTGACGATCCCATTCTTTAAAATCGACATTATTAGTTAATGGCGCATTTGAATTAAAAACAAACTTGAGTTGTTCAGTCATAAACTCAACGGTAGCAAGATCAACACCAAGCGTGGCAGCAATGTAAGTTAAAGAATCGCTGCAACCCATGAGGTACCAGCACTGCATCCACAAATTAATAGGGGGTAAATCTGGCTCAGGCAGTTCATCGCCATCCGCAAATTCAGTGTCGCAGTCTAAGCAGATATAACGATGATTGTGAATATTTTTTTTCGCAGGTAATCGCTTTAAATGATGAGACTGGCATTCTGGGCATTCTATTTCAGGGAACCAGCGCTCTTGACGAACGCTTTCATAAATTTCAGAGGCACCTAAACGCTTTGTGATTTGACTGAACCTAATGCTTAAGGAATCATTTTTTTTGGCCACAACGGTGCGAATGGCTTGCAGGTTTTCTTGTTGGTGATTTTTTTGTTCACGCTCAAGTTCTGTTTGTTGTAAAGCATCTAAAACGGCCTGCTCATTTTTGATATCACTGTTCGAATTTCCCCAGCGTTTGGGATCTGGTGGTGTCTTAAATTTTTTCCAGAGATCGTTTAAGAAAGTCATAGTGCAATATACCCGTTTTGAGAGTTAACGTGCAAGTGAAAGTTGGTCAACTATTAATATTGGCTAGATTTCACTTGGAGTAGTTAGCTTTTGCTCTGTTGCAGAAGTCTCAGTCGCTGCTGCGCGCCAGTTCGCAGCATTTAGGGCTAGGGACTCTATCAAATCTAGATCTTGCGGTTGTAGCTGAGAGAACAAGCTGATCAACTGTTTTACCGGTTCGGCAAGACCCACGTCAGATAACTGTCGTGATTGATGGGATTCGAGTGAGAGTACTTGTGTCAATTGTTCAATATGCCCCTTCACAATTTTCAAATAAACCGGTATATGCTTACTAGCGGATTCAAAAGCAAATTCAAGAGAACGGTTGTTTTCCTGAAAAGACATAAGGGTTGCTTTAAGTTTTTTTTCTAGAGAGGTGGGTTCATGATTTTGCATGTTTAATTCCTTTTAAGCGACAACAGGTTGCCGGATTGGCATTTGTGCATGGTGCAGCGCAGACAATATGTCTTCAATTGAATGGTTCTTGGCATGATACTCGTGTAAAACAGGGAGAAGATCCAAAACAAACTGGTTAATTAAAGTGATATCTCGAATTTGTTCAATCCTATCTTGTAGTTTTTTGACTTGTGCTTCGTTCCAGTCAGGTTGTTTTAAAGGTGTAACCTTTTTTTCATTTAACGCTTCAGCTATTTGTGCGGCAGTAGTATTAGGAGCAAACGCTTGCAGAGTGGGCTCGAGCTCAAGTGCGATTTCATTAAGTTGCACGCGATCTAAAACTTTTTGCAATTGGCTTAAGACCCATTTACCACCTTCAGGTGCAGTAAATCCTTCTTCATTGAGTGTTTTAACCATTTGACGTTGTGAATATTTTTTAGCTCGGTAGTCTCTAACAAGAGGCGCTAGCAAAAAAGCAAACATAATTGCTGTGTCAATTTTAGGTTTATTGACTCGGCTGATGACTTCAGCAGCATTCGGGTTTCCAGATTTAGCAGACGTCATTTTTAGGCCTTCACGAATGAGTTTACCGTGTAGTTTTCGTTGTACTTCAGCATGTTTACTGAGGGCTTCCAGAATATTTTGATTGACAAAAGGCTGATCGATGCAATGAAAATGAACACCGGATTTCAGCAAAATTTGAGTGAAGGAGTCGTTACTGGTTAGCGTGCCCAGTTCAAGAATTAAGAGAGTTGCGTTGTGTTGTTGGCACGAAGCTAGAGCTTTTTGGAGTTGTGGCCATTTGGCTGTGCGTTTATTTTCAAAAATTTCTTGATAGGCTTCGACGACATAACCGGAAGGATGGTATTGCGTAAAAAATTCTTCGACGATATTTTGTGCGTCCTTGGGTTGAGTATATTCTAAGGTAGTTGATGCACTCTGCTGTGTAGTGATCCGCGCTGCTGGCATATGTCGCGGCTGTTGCGACACAATGTTGTACGACACATATGGTTTAGATTCAGACACATTAACACCCCACTTTTTTTTGACCCCTTAGACCAAAAGTAAATCCCCTTTGCCAAACAGTCAAGGAAAAATTGCTTGTTCTTCAGATCTAAGGGTTAGTATTTCAACGCCGGTGTCTGTAACGAGCAAAGTGTGTTCCCATTGTGCTGACAAACTTCGATCCTTCGTGACCACGGTCCAGTTATCTTTGAGGGTTCGAATTTCTGGTCGACCGGCGTTGATCATAGGCTCAATAGTGAAAGTCATACCGGGTTGCAGAATAATGTTTTTACGCATGCTAGCTTGTTTAGGGACATAGTGAAGAACTTGTAATTCTTCCTCATGAAATTCTGAACCGATACCATGTCCACAATACTCACGAACCACCGAATAGTGGTGTGCCTCAGCATGATTTTGAATAACAGCAGCAATATCTTCCAGTTGAGCACCAGGTTTAACTAGTTGAATACCTTTGTACAGACATTCTTGAGTGATCCGAGTAAGTCTTTTAGCTAGTATTGAGCAGTCACCGACAAAGAACATTTTGCTGGTGTCGCCGTGGTATCCATCTTTGATCACGGTGACATCAATATTTATTATGTCGCCTAACTTTAACTGTTTTTCATCGGGGATCCCGTGACAGATCACGTGATTCACTGAAGTGCAAATCGATTTTGGGAAGCCTCGGTAATTCAAGCATGCTGGGATAGCTTTTTGCACATCTACAATATAACGATGACACAGCGTATCAAGCTCCAGCGTGCTTACACCAGGTTTTACATGGGGGCCAATCATCTCTAAGACTTCAGCGGCTAGGCGGCCAGCCACGCGCATCTTGGCTATCTCTTCGGGTGTCTTTAGGCGTATATCTGGCAAGTTTCCTTTCCTAGTTGTCAGTTGGACAGGTCTCATGGTATAAAGCTTATGCGAAATACGCAAATTTTATGGTTTTTGGTGAATTTTCAGGAATTTACGAAGAGCTCAATTACACACACACACCGACACATCTTCTTGGGTGCCTGAAAAGGTTGGAAGATGGGGTGTGTGGAGGCTTAACCCTAACAAAGGAGTTTTTATGACTATCTCAGTAAGTATGCGCGAGATGCTAGAGGCCGGAGTTCATTTCGGTCACTTAACTCGCTTCCGCGAACCAAGTATGATCCCTTACATTTATTGTATTCAAAACGGGGTTCACATCATCAATCTTGAAAAAACTGCACCGATGTTTCGAACCGCATTGAAGGTTTTTGAAAAAATTGCGTCAAGAAATGGAAAGGTGCTTTTTGTGGGTACCAAGCGTCCTGCTAAAAAAATTATTGCTGAATACGCGAAAGAATGCGGTATGCCGTATGTCGATCATCGTTGGTTAGGTGGTGAATTAACCAATTATAAAACCATACGTCAATCGATTAAGCGGCTGCGTGAATTAGAAACGATGTCTGAAGATGGCACTTTGGAAAAATTAACCAAAAAAGAAGGCTTACGTTTGATGCGTGAGCTTGAGAAACTCAATCGTAGTTTAGGGGGCATCAAGGAAATGGGTGGATTACCCGATGCCTTGTTTGTCGTTGACGCCGGCCATGAAAAAATTGCAATTCGTGAAGCGAATCGTTTAGGGATCCCGGTTATTGCTATAGTCGACACAAACCATAATCCTGCAGGTGTGGATTACGTCATTCCAGGGAATGATGATGCCATGCGCGCAATTGAACTGTATGTTAAGGCTGTTGCGGAAACTATTATCGAAGCAAAGCGTGCGAGCCAACCTGAAAAACGTAAAGAAGATTTTGTTGAGGTGGAAACACCGGTTCCGGCTAAAGTCTCTTCAGAACAGGAGAAATAACATGACTGTTACAGCAGCGATGGTAAAAGAGTTACGCGAGTGCACCCAAGCCAGTATGATGGACTGTAAGCGCGCCCTGGTTGAAACAGAAGGCAATATAGAGAAAGCGATTGAGGTTATGCGTAAGGCAGGCCAGGCAAAAGCACAGAAGAAAGCGTCGCGTGTGGCAGCTGAAGGTACTATTGTTGTACTGACTTCTGAGGACTCTCGTGAAGCCGTGTTAGTTGAAGTGAACTGCGAAACAGACTTTGTGGCGCGAGAAGAAAAGTTTAAAACTTTTGCAGAGAGTATTGCTCAGCAAGCGCTTGCATATAAAACAGAGAATCTAGATAACAGTATGGAAAATATTGAAAAAGAGCGATTGAACTTAATTGCAACTTTAGGTGAAAAAGTATCCTTGCGTCGAATCGCTTATCGTCACGCTGATGGTGTAGTGGGTGCGTATGCGCATGGAGATGCTAATACCGCACGTATTGGAGTGTTGGTGGTTCTCAAAAAAGGTTCAGTTGAAGTTGCACGTGACTTAGCAATGCAAGTTGCAGCGATGCGGCCAGACTATTTGTCAACCGATGAAATTCCGCATTCAATCCTTGATAAGGAAAAAGAAATCATCGTTTCTGAGTTGAAGAATTCAGGACGTCCAGCGGATAAGATTGAACAGATTGCCAAAGGTAAATTGAATAAATTTATGCAAGGGATTACGCTTTTAGAACAGGGTTTTGTAAAAGATAATAACAAAACGGTTAAAGAGTTTCTCAAGAGTGTTGATGCAGAAGTGGACTCCTTTGTTCGCTTTGAAGTAGGTGAAGGTATTGAGAAAAAGGCTGATGACTTTGTACAAGAAGTTATGTCTCAGGCACGTGGTGAGTAAAGGTATACCATTTTTTGGCTAGGAGGACTAAGTCATGAAGCCTGTGTATCAGCGAGTTGTTCTGAAATTAAGTGGCGAAGCCTTGCTGGGCAGAGAAACCTTTATTGATCCTGAGATTTTGGATCGAATTGCCTATGAAGTCGGCAGTTTAGTTCAATTAGGCGTGCAAGTTGCCATGGTAATTGGCGGCGGAAACTTTTTTCGTGGTGAAGCACTTTCCAAGATAGGTATTGGCCGGGTTACGGGTGATCACATGGGGATGCTTGGTACTATCATGAACGCATTAGCGATGAGAGATGCTTTAGAACGAGCAGATACCGCAGCACAGATCATGTCTGCTATTCCCATGAGTGGAATCGTAGATTATTACGATCGGCGCAAGGCTATCGTGAGTTTAGAAAAAGGCCATGTTGTGTTGTTTGCTGCAGGGACAGGTAATCCTTTAGTCACAACCGATTCCGCAGCGAGTTTGCGTGCGATTGAAATTAAAGCAGATGTCTTGTTGAAAGCAACCAGTGTAGACGGTGTTTATTCGAGCGATCCGCTTCAGGATCCAACAGCGAAACGTTATACGACTCTCAGCTATCAAGAAGCGCTTTCAAAAGAATTAGGTGTTATGGATTTGGGTGCTTTTTGTCAGTGTCGAGATCATAATATGAAGATCCGCGTTTTTGATCTCAACAAGGCTGGTGCATTGTTACGGGTTATCTGTGGTGAAGACGAAGGCACATTGGTCGCTTAAGTGGAGACAAATATGTTAGAAAGTATTTATAAAAATGCAGATACGCGCATGCAGAAAAGTATGGAAAGTCTTGCGCAAAATCTAGCTAAATTGCGCACTGGTCGTGCACATCCCAGTTTATTAGATTCTATTCATGTTTCTTATTACGGAACACCTACGCCGTTGAGCCAGGTGGCAAATGTAACTGCAGAAGATGCACAAACGTTGTGCGTGACCCCTTGGGAAAGAACCATGGTGCAAGATGTGGATAAAGCTATTCGTAGCTCTGGATTAGGATTAAATCCCGCAGTTGCTGGTATGGTTATTCGAGTTCCATTGCCACCATTGACTGAGGAACGGCGTAAAGATTTAGTTCGGCAAGTCAAAACGGAAGCCGAGGATGCACGCGTAGCTCTGCGTAATATTCGCCGTGACGCCAATAGTGAAATGAAACAGTTACTCAAAGCCAAAGACATCACCGAAGATGAAGAACGTAAAGGCTGTGATAGAATTCAAAAGCTTATTGATCGATTTGTTGAGGACGTCGAGAAACTGGTTGCTAGCAAAGAAACGGAGTTAATGAAAATTTGATGAGCGTTCCACGACACGTCGCAATTATTATGGATGGAAATGGTCGTTGGGCTAGAAGACGTTTGTTGCCTCGTGTTGCAGGGCATCAACGCGGGGTTGAATCCGTTCGGGCTGTTGTATCGTCCTGTTTAAAGAAAGAAATTCCATATCTTACACTCTTTGCTTTTAGTAGTGAAAATTGGGCACGCCCAAAACCGGAAGTGGATTATTTGTTTAACCTGCTACTGCAATTATTAAAGAACGAAGTAAAAGAATTGAGTGAAAATGGGGTTTGCTTAAAAATTATTGGGGATCGCACTCACTTTTCACAACAGCTGAAAACGGCTATTGAATCGGCAGAAGCGTTAACGGTTGATAATACAAAACTGCAATTAAATATCGCTTTTAATTATGGCGGGCGTTGGGATTTAGTGCAGGCCATGCAGAAAATTGGGCAAAAAATAGCTTGTGGTACGCTTACTCCTGAAACACTTTGTGAATCTGTGCTCAATCAGCATTTACTGTTTTCTGAGATCCCTGATCCTGATTTATTGATCCGAACCAGCGGTGAATATCGAATGAGTAATTTTTTGCTTTGGCAACTTGCGTACACTGAGTTATATTTCACTTCGAAATTCTGGCCAGATTTTCGGGCTGAACAATTCGACGAAGCACTTCAGGCATACGCAGACAGACAGCGTCGTTTTGGGCGTGCTGATCCCGTGGACACTGATCAGATTGATTCGTTTGAGCGTAAAATACATGCTTAAGAAACGTATATTAACAGCAGCCGTATTACTGCCAGCGGTGGTGATGAGTATCCTATGGATGCCTTCCAAAATTTTTGCTGTGTTCAGTGGGATGATCTTTTTACTTGCGTTGTGGGAATGGACTGCCTTAGCGGGTTTTAGCTCTTTTGTTGGTAGGGTAGGTTGCTTTGTAGCGACACCTATTCTGGCTTTGGCATTGTTGAGCGTACTGTCGATATTAGGTCGAGAGGTATTAGAGAAGGGACTGTTTGGTCTAGTTATTTCTTTTTGGTTTTTAGCACTGATCGCATTGTTTCGCTATCCTCGCGATGGGAAATTTTGGAAGTCGCGTATTGTGGGGGTGTTTGTTGGATGCATCATATTGTTGCCCGCTTGGGCCTTTTTAGTCGCACTTCAATATGAAGATCCTAAATGGGTATTGTATGTATTAACACTAATTTGGTTGGCGGATACCGCTGCCTATTTTTCAGGTAAACACTTTGGCAAACACAAATTAGCCATGAAAGTCAGTCCTGGCAAAACGTGGGAAGGGGTCTTGGGTGCTTTTCTGTTTACCTTGCCAGTCGTTTTCTTTGCTTTTGACTATTTGAAGCCTGATATTTCTCGATTATCCTGGGCTATTTTAGGTTTAGGCACTGTGTTTTTTGCTATTGTCGGTGATTTGTTCGAAAGTCTTTTTAAACGGTTTCGACAAGTCAAAGACAGTGGAACTTTGCTACCCGGCCATGGTGGTGTTTTAGATAGGATCGATAGTATTACTTCGGCGATTCCAGTTTTTGTGATTGGTTTTATTTTACTTCGTTAAAAACGATAGCCCACACTTGATGGTGGGGTAATTGGTACGACTTGCTGTTGACAGTGCGAGGTGTATTGTGGAAGCAAACTGCAAGACTGAAGCTTTGCATTCTTATGTGGATTTTGATCAAATACTGTAAAATTAAAAGTATTAGTACCTGCTTTGGTTAATATCGTTCTACCAATTTTATGAGCTAAATCTTTCATTTTATTTTCAAGTTCAGCCATTGTAAGCGTAGCGTGTGATTTGCGCTTAATGATCAGGCTTTCGTGTGTAAGTGAATCGTTGTTATTAGAAAAATAGACGTATCGTTTGCCATCATTGGATTTTGAATAAGCGGGTTTTGTTAATTGATAGCCTTCACTATGTGGAACATATGGGGCTAAGATCCCAGAGAGCTCATTGTTTTGAGAAGCAGCATATCGAGAAAGCCGTGATAAAAAAAGGCCGTCAGCACGGCTTGTGATTTTATCCGCGGAACGTATAACTAAGGTATCTTTCTTAATCGAATAAAAGAATCTCACTTCTACCCATCCTTACTCACGCAAGTGAAAAGTTAAACCTGTAAACTACTTATAGATTACCTGGCGATGGTGCTCAAATCAGTTGAAGGTGTCAATCATTCTTCATGGATATAACTATAAATTTATAAAAATAATCTATTCAACGAACTTTAATAGTGCTGTCCTGGAAAAAAAGGTGCAACATGTTGTGTAGAAGGCAATTTTATGGGTTATTTAGAAAACCTAGTGGTTGTAAAGGAGCTGATGGGTTCAGTATAATGTCTACCATATCTTTTAGTACCTTTTGGGGTAGATTTTGAAGAAAAATCCAGGTTGTGCCGCTGTTCCGATGCAAATGATCGGACCAATCAAAATAATGGGTCCTATTTTGCAGGAGGAGGTGTCTGTACCCCTTGCGACTTTTGAAACGCCACTTTGGCCTTCTACTCGTCGAGGTGCTTTGATCTCGCGTTTAACACAAGGAATTAAGGTTGTTGTCGCACGCGATCATATGACCAGATCAATTTTATTGGAAGGTTCAGATGCAGAGACTGTTGTTAACGTGGTTGCAGCGCTGACGAGTTATCGAGATGAGCTAGCCGCAGTGGTAGCCACAACGAGTCGTTTTGCGCGATTAGAAGATTGGCACACACAGATTGTTGGAAATTTACTCTATATTCGTTTTGAAATGACAACCGGCGACGCTTCTGGACATAACATGGTTACTAAGGCAGCAGATGCTTTACTGACTTGGATGTTGCAGCGCTATCCTAAACTACAATACGTTTCGGTCTCTGGTAATTTTTGTACTGATAAGAAAGTGTCCGCCGTCAACGGTATTTTAGGAAGAGGTAAGCATGTCATCGCTGAAATTGAAGTTTCACGTGAGGTGTGTGAAAAGCATTTACGCACGACGCCGGAAAAAATCGTCAATTTACATATTAAGAAAAATTTGATTGGTACCTCTTTAGCGGGAGGTTTGTTGAGTGCCAATGCACATTTCGCTAATATGTTGTTGGGTGTTTACTTAGCAACTGGACAAGATGCAGCCAATATTATTGAAGGATCGCAAGGCATGGTTCATGCTGAAGTGCGTGAAGGGGATTTGTATTTTTCGGTAACGTTACCAAGTGTTATTGTGGGCACCGTTGGGAATGGTAAGCACCTTCCATTTGTAAAAGAGAATTTAGCGGCGATGGGTTGTTTAGACCAACGCAAACCTGGGGAGAATGCATTGCGATTGGCTGCCTTGGTGGGGGCAGTTGTTCTATGTGGAGAACTATCATTGCTCGCGGCCCAAACAAATCCTGGCGAATTGATTGAAAGTCACCTGCGTCTGGAACGCATGGAAACTGAAAAGGCAGCACAGTAGTATGATAAAGGTTGGTATTGATGCGATGGGTTTTTATACGCCAAATTGTTTTTTGGATTTAAAAACGTTGGCGACCGCCCGTGGTATAGATGTGAATAAATTTTATCAAGGTTTAGGCCAGCAAAAAATGGCGGTCATGCCTCCGGATGAAGATGTGGTTACCATGGCAGCGCACGCAAGCCAACAAGCATTACGAGATACAGATCTAAACGATATTCAGTTATTATTGTTTGCAACCGAAAGCGCAGTAGATCAATCTAAAGCAGCTGGTATTTTTGTGCATCGACTGCTGAATTTACCTGAACAATGTCGAGTTTTGGAGCTCAAACAGGCCTGTTACAGTGCAACAGCAGGTTTGCAAATGTCGTTGGCTATGTTGCGGCAGAACCCTAAGCAAAAGATTTTGTTGATTGCTTCTGATATTGCGCGTTATGGATTGAATTCTAAAGGTGAATCTTCCCAGGGTGGTGCCGCCATTGCGATGGTACTGTCCGCAGAACCTCGTTTGTTAGTTATTGAACCTGAAAGTGGTTTTCACACAGAAGATGTGATGGACTTTTGGCGTCCAAGTTATCGTGATGAAGCATTTGTCGACGGAAAGTACTCTTGTGAGCTATACCTTAAATTGGTGCAAAAAACATGGGAGCGCTACACAAATTTGTCTAAGCGAACTTTTTCAGACCACGGTTACTTTTGTTACCATGTTCCTGTGCCTAAATTGGTGGAAAAAGCACATCAGCATTTAGCGAAGTTGAACGGTTTTCCTCGTTTATCTCCAGTGGAGCTAGATGAAGCGGTGGGAGCAACTCTGCAATACGGTCGTATTGTTGGAAATTGTTATTCCGCGGCATTGTACTTAGCCGTTCTTTCGTTGTTAGAGAATACCCCTGCTGATTTAAGTGATCGCCGTGTTGGGTTTTACAGCTACGGTTCTGGGTGTGTGGCTGAATTTTTCAGCGGTGTCGTGCAACCAGGTTACCAAAAGATGTTGCAACAAAATGAGCATCAAGAAATGTTGACGAATCGCATCGCTTTGTCGCAGGAAGAATATGAAGACTTTTATCGTTTCGAGTACCCACAAGATGGATCAACTTTAATTTTACCAAGATACTCTGAAGGCCGATATCGCTTACAAACTATTGATAATCATAAACGCGTTTATGAGACGGCAGCTTAATGAAAAAAAAACAGTTGCGTGCGCGTTCACCTGCTAAATTAATTTTATCTGGCGAACATGCTGTAGTTTATGGAAAACCAGCGATTGCCATGGCTGTTGATTGTTACGCAGAAAGTATGATTATTTCTAATTTATCCTCAGCCATTTTATTTAATTGCCTGAACTTGAAATATGCACGATCTTTTACTCGTAAAACATTACAACTATTAAAAGGTAGAGTGCAAGATCAATACCATATCTTTTTAGAAGGTAAGTGTAGTATTCGAGAAGTCATTAAAAAGCCTTTTGAATTACTACAGTTTACAGTGAGTCATCTATTAGAGACATTGAATATATCATTGCCGGAAGGTTTGGAGATTCGCTCTTCTTCCGATATTCCTATGGGGTGTGGAATGGGATCTTCTGCAGCCGTTGTGATGAGTACGCTTTATGCCCTTAATCATTTTTTGGGATTGAATCTTGATCCAGTGAAGTTTCATTCGCTTGGAATTGCAGCTGAAAACCTACAACACGGTCGATCAAGTGGTGTGGATTTGCAGTTAGCCATGAGTGGTGGTTGTCTGCGATATGCTAATGGGCGTGCGGAGCAACGAGTATTACCCTCAATGCCAATGGCGATTGTACAAACAGGTACACCTGAAACAACGACAGGGGAATGTGTCAGCGCTGTGCAATCTTATTTTACCAAGGGGACTATGGCTGATGAGTTTGCGGCAGTGACTGATAGATTTGATCAGGCCTTGCAACAGAACGATCAGGTTTCTATACGTGAAGGGATCAAAGAGAATCATCGATTATTAACTCGCATAGGCGTTGTTCCAGAAAAAGTACAAGCCTTCATACGTGATATCGAACAGGTTGAAGGTGCAGCCAAAATTTGTGGCGCGGGTGCTGTTAAAGGCGATCGGGCAGGAGTGGTTTTGGTTTTGGTGGATGAGAACGTGACCTCGATTGTCGAACAATATGGGTATCATTTGCAAGCAATAAAAGGAGATCTTTTTGGGACTTGCATCGTATAGTACATCCGCACCGGGCAGCTTGTTTTTATTGGGTGAGCACGCGGTTCTACAAGATAAATGCGCGTTAGTTGTTGCTATCAATAAGCGCATGCGTGCGACGTTAAGGCCGCGCGAAGACAACCAGATTATGATCCATTCTGTGTTGGGATCTTTGGAGATGGAAGTAGCAGAAGTAGGAGAGGTAGTCGATCCTAATTTCTCTTTTGTGTTAGCGGTTATTCAATTTTTCCAAAAAAAATTAAAGGGTGGCTTTGAGCTATCCATTCAGACTGATTTTTCTCATCAAATTGGGTTTGGTTCGTCTGCTGCAGTCGCCGTTTGTGTATTTGCCGTTTTGGATAGATGGCTTGAGCAACGTGTAGAGACAGATGTGTTGTTACAGGCATACTATCTTGAGGAAGTACGGCGTATCATTAGACAAGTACAAGGTGTAGGTTCCGGGGCTGATGTCGCCGCGAGTGTGTATGGAGGCCTTGTTGCCTACCAGCAACGAGATCCTTCAGTTTTAGAACAGATTAAAATTATATTACCACTAGTCGTAGTGTATTCAGGATTTAAAAAACCTACGACAGAAGTGGTTCATCTGGTTGAAGAAAAACGCAAGAAACATCCTGAGATATTTGCCTCTTTATTCGAAGCCAGTGATGCTGGGGTGCAACAAGCACTGCGTGCTGTGGCAGCACGGGATTGGTCTTTATTAGGGGACATTATGAATATTCAGCAAGGGATCTTAAGTGCACTGGGTGTTAGTCTTCCGATTCTGAATGAATTAGTCGATAGTTTAAATGCGGATAACAGTATTTATGGAGCAAAAATTTCTGGTTCAGGTCTTGGAGACTGTGTTGTGGGGTTAGGTGAATCCCGCTTGTCTGAGCAACCGAATGGGATGTCGATTGCTGTTGCTTTGGATGGCCTGTGTTATGAATAGGCAAACAGTGGTTTCAAGCTTGTTGGCTAATCGTTCATTAGAGCCGCAACGTAACGTAGGATCGGCTTTTGCACCTGCAAACATAGCATTGTGCAAATATTGGGGTAAACGTAATATTGAATTGAATTTACCAGTAACTTCGAGCCTATCCGTTTCATTGGGTGAGTTGGGTGCTACTACAGAAGTGTCCGTGTTAGTAGAAGGGCATAGTGATCACATTGTACTGAATGGAAAAGTGATGACACCTGAATCAAACTTTGCACAAAAAGTATCAGAGTTTCTAAACTTGTTTCGTGCTCATTCTAGTCGGT
This sequence comes from uncultured Legionellaceae bacterium, assembly GCA_964351705.1. Lineage (GTDB taxonomy): Bacteria > Pseudomonadota > Gammaproteobacteria > UBA6186 > Azoamicaceae > CADEGZ01. The sequence goes on along the minus strand of CAYGPC010000007.1, from coordinate 81,730 downwards.
ACTTTTCCGTTAAAACACATACCAATATTCCGGTCGGCGCGGGACTTGCTTCATCAGCCAGTGGGTTTGCAGCTCTCGCACTTGCACTGGATCAACTGTTTGCGTGGGAGTTACCATTAGCCGACTTGTCTATATTCGGTCGTCTAGGCAGCGGCAGTGCAGTCAGATCTTTTTGGCCAGGCTTTGTGGAATGGCAGTTGGGTGAACGAATAGATGGACTTGACAGTATTGGGGTACCGCTTGATGAAACGTGGCCGACTTTGTGTGTGGGCTTATGGATAGTCAATGAAGCAGAAAAGAAGGTCAGTTCAAGGCTTGCTATGCGTAAAACGGTTGAAACCTCACCGTTCTATGCTAGTTGGCCAAAAAAACAGAAGGAAGATACTGCACGCATGCGTAAAGCTATCCAAGCTAGGGATTTTCAGGTGCTGGGCTCAACTGCGGAATCTAATGCTTTGGCTATGCATGCATTGATGCTGAGTACTTCACCGCCTATAGTGTATTCTGAAGGCAAAACAATTGAAGCAATGCAAAAAATCTGGAAATATAGAGAACAGGGTCTGCCTGTATTTTTCACGCAAGATGCTGGACCAAACTTGAAGCTGCTGTTTCTTGAGGAAGATAGGGAAACAATTCAAACGTTGTTTCCAAAAATAAAGATAGTTACCCCTTTTTGTTGGGAGAAATCAAATGTCAGTTGAAGAACAGGTTGTTCTAGTGAACTCAAAAGATGAAGTGGTTGGAACAGAAGAGAAGCTGAAAGCACATGAACTAGGTTTGTTGCATCGGGCTTTCTCAGTTTTTGTCTATCGATATGTAGATGATAAAATAGAATTTTTATTGCAACAACGTCATCAAGATAAATACCATTGTGGTGGTCTGTGGACGAATACTTGTTGCAGTCATCCACGGCTTACAGAGGATATTATATCTGCGGGTAGAAGGCGTTTAAAAGAAGAAATGTCATTAGATGTACCACTCACGAGGGTGGGACAGTTTGAATATCGTACTTCATTTTCAAATGGGTTGATTGAGCATGAATTGGATCACGTTATGATTGGCGAGTACAATCCTACTCAAACAATCGTGTTAGCACCAGCGGAGGCTCAAGCGTATGCTTGGCGTAGTGTTGAAGAAATTCAACACGATTTGTTGTTGAATCCAACTAAATACACACCTTGGTTTCAAACCGCATTTGACTTTGCCCTAAGAGAATTATGTTTCAGTTTCTAATTTCAGCCTTGGCCTTTGTTGTGGCCATCAGTATCCTTGTTGTCATCCATGAATATGGACATTTTTGGGTGGCTCGGCGTTTCGGTATAAAAGTATTACGTTTTTCTATTGGTTTTGGCAAACCATTGCTTCGTTGGTACGATAAATTAGGTACTGAATACGTGATTTCTAGTATTCCACTGGGTGGCTATGTCGCGATGTTTGGTGAACGCGACGAAGCGGTGACAAAAGCCGATCGGCATATGTCTTTTGATGCAAAACCGGTTTGGGTGCGTATGTTAGTTGTGTTAGCCGGACCTGCTTCTAATTTTCTGTTTGCTATAGTAGCTTACTGGTTGGTTTTTCTAATGGGCATTACGGTTTTTATCCCGATTCTAGGAAAAGTGCCTATGGACTCGCCGGCTGGGCTTGCGGGTTTGCATCGCAATCAAGAAATTATTTCGATCGACAACCGAGCAACGCCAAGTTGGGAGGCTGTGTCGATAGAACTGTTGCGTTACGTGGGCGAAGATCAACAGATAAGCGTTAAGGTGAAAGATCGAGCTACTCATAAGATTGAAACGCGAATGCTAGATTTAGAGAGTTGGGGTTCAGACGATTCGGAATCGAATTGGTTGGAAGAGTTAGGTTTTGTTCCTATGGATCCTTTTCCTGCTGTTGTGGGGAAGGTTCTTCCGGATCACCCAGCCAGTGTAGTGGGTTTGCAGTCTGGTGATCGGATCGTGAGTATTGATGGACAACCGATATACTCCCGTACCGATGTAGTGGATCAAGTTCAAACGCATCCCGGTCAAGCCATCCCGATAATCGTATTGCGAGGTGACAAAAAGCTTTCTATTTCTATTGAGCCGCTGAGCAAAACATTGGATACCGGAGAGAAGGTAGGATTCATTGGGGTCGAATTTGTTACTTTAGATGCCTTGCCGGTGGAATTATCTAGAGTGCAGCGTTTCAGTCTGTGGCCTGCTTTGACGAAATCGATTGACAAAACAGTAGAGTATTCGGTGTTGACATTACAGGTGCTGAAAAAAATGGTGCTTGGTAAGATGTCAGTCCGACACATCAATGGCCCGCTGGCCATTGCCGAACATGCGGGTAAGACAGCCGTGGAAGGCATGAACCGTTTTATTGACTTCTTAGGGTTGATTAGTGTCAGTTTAGGGGTGTTGAACTTGTTACCAATACCTTTATTGGACGGTGGTCATTTTGCCTACTGCGTGTACGAAGTCATTACAGGTAGACGTGTGCCGGAGTTAGCACAAAAAATAGGGTTATGGTTAGGCGGCTCCTTATTACTGAGCTTTATGCTGCTTGCTTTTTATAATGACATCACGCATTTATTGAGGTGATGCTGCGCTGAATTTATGTTAGCATGGCTCGGTGTTTATTGCTGATAGAGAAGAATACGGTGATGCGGCGAATTTTCCTTCCTTTGATGGTTTTAGTTGGTAACCTTTCCTTAGTTGATGGTGCGTGTGCATTTCAAACGTTTGAAGTCACAAAAATACGTGTTGAAGGTATCAAACGTGTGTCCACCGGTGCTGTGCTAGATGATTTGCCAATTCATGTTGGCGATCAGGTAGGCGAAGAACAAACGACAGAAGCCATTCACGCTTTGTATGAAACCGGATTTTTTAAAGATGTTAAATTGCTTCAAGATGGCAAAACATTAGTGGTGCGTGTTATTGAACGTCCTACCATCAGTGATATCTCACTAACTGGGATAAAAGATAAAGAAAAAATCAAAAAATTGCTACGAGACTTGGGATTGGCTGAAGGTCGATTTTTTGATCCCGCGGTTTTATTAAACGCAGAGAAAGATGTAGAGCGTTATTATCTAAGCCGTGGTCGTTACGGGGTTAGAATTGAACCTACCGTTATTGAAGACAAGCAAGGACTTGTTACAATTAAACTTTCAATTTATGAAGGTGATGTCGCGCGCATTAAGAAAATTACCATTACCGGAAATCACCTGTTCTCTGAAAAAGAGCTCACAAAAGAATTTCATCTTGCCAAAACGAACTGGCTGTCTTGGTTTACGAGTGACGATCAATACAATAAAGAAAAATTGAATGCCGATTTGGAGACCTTACGTTCTTTCTACATGGATCGAGGGTACGTTCAGTTTCAGGTTGATTCTTCACAAGTGTCACTTTCACCGGATAAGAAGAGTATCTTTGTTACCATTCAAATAACTGAAGGTGATAAATTTACGTTTGGTCAAACCAAACTCGAAGGGAAGTTTGTGGTTCCCAAGAAAGAACTGGAAGCGTTGGTAGAACCGCTCAAGGCAGGTAATACGTTTTCCCGCAAGGTCATTATAGAAGCTAAGCAAGCATTGCAAGATAAAATGGGTGATTCAGGATTCAGCGCAGCAGAAGCGCAACCGATGGATAATATCGATGAATCCACTAAGCAGGTTAATATTATATTTCGGTTGTTACCTGGTAAACGCATGTATGTCCGACGTATTTTAATAGAAGGTAATGCTACAACGAAAGATGAAGTTTTGCGCCGAGAAATCCCGCAAATGGAAGGCACGTGGATATCCAATGCTTTAGTGAGAGAGGGTCGGGAGCGCATCATGCGACGTGGTTTTGGTAGTGATGTTGATATCACCACTAAACCTGTGCCGGGTAGTAACGATCAAATGGATCTTATTTATCAAATCGAGGAAGCACGCTTAGGGCAGATTGGTGCTGGAATTGGCTATTCTCCCTCAGAGAGCTTGATGTTCAATTTCTCGATCAGCCAGGAAAACTTTTTTGGCACAGGCAAAGCGGTCGACTTTACATTTGATAAGAGTAAAGCCTTTACCAACTATGCGGTTGGTTACCAAGATCCCTACTTTACCGTTGATGGCATTGGAATGGGTTTTAGCAGTTATTACAATAAATCTGATATGAGCAAAACGTCGAATGTGTCTAATTACAGTACAGATACGCTAGGTGGGGAAGTGCGTTTTGTTTTCCCAATAGGTCGTTTTGACGCTTTGCGTGTCAATCTTGGGTATGACAACACGCATTTGAAAGTGGAACAGGAATATGCGTCGCAGGATGTTAATGAGTTTGTGAATGCTAATGGCAATCGTTTCAGTGAGTTTACGGTTGGGTTAGGTTGGAATTATGACAGCCTGGATCGTCGTCTTTTCCCAACTAAAGGTATGAGTCATTCTGTAAGTTTACAAACTGTTGTTCCCGGAGCGAGGTTGCAGTATTACAAAGCCACTTATGATGTATCCAGCTATTATCCTTTGAATACGGCTGGACAGTGGGTGTTTAGTCTCTCAGGTAATTTTGGTTATGGAAGTGGGTATGGTAAAACACGTCGATTACCTTTCTATCGTTATTTTGTAGCAGGGGGAAGTCGATACGTGCGAGGATACGCTGAAAATTCTCTAGGGCCTAAGGATTCTCAAGGTAGGGCTTTTGGTGGAAATGTATTAGTGGCGGGAACGGCTTCCCTTGTTTTCCCGAATCCCATCAAGCCGGATGCAAAATCCCTACGCACTGCATTGTTTTTCGATGCCGGGCAGGTATATGATACTCGTTATAAACAACGACGTTTGCCCGATGGTAGAGTTGTGGACCGTAACCCGGCGGGTTTACGGTACTCAGTTGGTTTGTCACTCACCTGGCATACTCCTTTGGCGGGGGCGCCTTTGTCTTTTAGCTTAGCTAAGCCTTTAAATCTGAAGGCTGGTGAAGAAAAGAGACACTTTACTTTTTGGATGGGCACACAGTTTTAATTTGTTAGCTTTGTATGAGGAGAGTTACTTTGAGTAAATTAGTTCGCGTTCTTTTTCTAATGATAGCGTTGGTGGGTACCAACATGGCGTTGGCGGCAGATCCTGCTCCAGCAAGTAAGCCTGCACCATCCATGCAGATTGGTGTTTTGGATTGGCAGAAATTGATTGCAACAGCGCCTCAAGCCAAAGACGCTGGCAAGCGTTTGGAAAAAGAATTTCAAAAACCTACTGAAGAGTTGGTAAATAAGCAGAAAGAATTTCAGAATAAGCGAGATAAGCTTCAGCGTGATTTGAATATTCTGTCTAAAGCGGAACGGAATAAAAAAGAAAAAGAGTTGGTTCGAATGGAACAAGACTTACGCCGTATGGATGAAGAGTTACGTTCTGAAACCACAACACGACATCGGGAAGAAATGGATGAGTTTGTGAAATCCGTACGTGTCGTAGTGGAAAAATTCTCAAAAGAGCAGAAATATGATCTGGTTTTACCACAAGAAGTCATGGTGTATTTCTCAGAGAAAACAGATATTACAGATACAATTTTACAGCGTTTGGAAAAAGATGGCCCTGCTGAAAAGGCTAAAAGCTAAGCAAGACTGCTTGTGCTGATGAACACTCAAACGACATTAACCCTTCAGGAGGTCGCCGATGCAATTGGTGCTCGCCTGGAGGGTGATCCTGACTGCGAAGTGCATGGCTTAGCTACCTTAGAGAAGGCAAATTCAGGTGAAATTGCTTTTCTGAGTAATAGACAGTACCGCAAACATTTGCCTGGAACTCAAGCTTCAGCGGTTATTTTGAGTGTTGAAGATGAAAAATCTTGTGAGGTAAATGCGCTTGTCTGCGAGGATCCACGATTAGGACTTGCCAAAGCAACTCAACTTTTTATCCCGATAAGCAAAATAGTTGCTGGGATCCATCCTACCGCTGTTATTGGTAAACACTGTGAAATCTCAGCATCCGCTTCCGTTGGTGCGCATTGTGTTGTGGGTGATCGTGTTGTATTAAAAGACAAAGTAGTGCTAGGTCCAGGCTGTATTTTAGGAAACGATTGTACAATCGCTGAGAGTACAGAACTTAAAGCACATGTGATTTTGTATGCAAATGTAAAAATTGGTATGAACACGCTCGTTCATAGCGGCACAGTGGTGGGAAGCGATGGCTTTGGTTTTGCCAATGACAAAGGTATTTGGCACAAGATCCCGCATCTGGGTGGAGTCAGCATTGGTGATCGGGTAGAGATTGGATCCAATACCAGTATCGACAGAGGCTTTCTAGAAGACACCGTGATAGAAGAGGGAGTGATCATCGATAATCTAGTGCAGATTGGACACAACGTCTCTATAGGAAAAAACACGGCAATAGCAGGTTGTGTGGCGATTGCAGGAAGTACGCGGATTGGCGCTTTCTGCTTAATTGGCGGGGCATCAAGTATTGCTGGTCATTTAACGATTGCGGATCGAGTTTGTATTACAGCAGTTTCTGGAGTTAACCATTCTCTGTCCACGTCAGGAGTTTATTCTTCAGGTTTTCCAGCCAAGCCCGCCCAGCAATGGCGAAAAAATGCAGCGCGATTTCAATACTTGGACAGTATGCATAAACGTTTGCGTGAATTAGAAAAAAAAGTAAATGAGGTATGAGGAACAGAAATGAATATAGATGAAATATTAACCCTATTGCCACACCGTTACCCGTTTCTTTTGGTTGATAGAGTTTTAAGTTTTGAATCGGGTAAATCTTTGCATGCGATTAAAAATGTAACCATTAATGAGCCTTTCTTTACAGGACATTTTCCACAGAAGGCTGTTATGCCTGGTGTGCTCATCACGGAAGCTCTTGCCCAAGCAGCGGGTATCCTCGCCATTCATGATGAAAAAGAACATCCTGACAACATGATGTTCTATTTAGGTGCGATTGAGAATGCTCGGTTTAAGAAAATGGTTGTGCCTGGAGATCAGTTGCATTTAAAAATTGAAATTTTAAAGCATCGCGCTCAAATTTGGAAATTTAAAGGTGAGGCGTTGGTTGAGGGTGAGGTGGTTTGTACTGCTGAGATTACTTGTGCGCAAGGAAAAAGATCGTGATACATGAAACCGCTATAATAGATCCCAATGCTTCTATCGCTAAAGATGTTGAAGTAGGTCCTTGGACTTTGATTGGGCCGGATGTTGTGATAGGTGAGGGAACTGTGATATCTCCACATGTGGTGATCCGTGGTCCTACTACCATTGGGAAAAACAATAGAATTTATCAGTTTGCTACTATTGGTGAAGATTCCCCAGATAAAAAATACTCAGGAGAAACCACGCGTTTAGAAATTGGCAATCATAATGTTTTTCGTGAATGTTGTACCGTACATCGTGGGACAGTACAAGGTGGTGGTGTTACAAAAATCGGCAGTCATAATTTATTTATGGCGTACACACACGTAGCACACGATTGCGTAATTGGAAATCATGTTGTATTTTCAAACAATGCTTCTGTTGCAGGTCACGTGAGTGTAGATGATTATGCTTGTTTAGGTGGAATGGTAGGTGTACATCAATTTTGTGCAATTGGTACTCACAGTTTTGCAGCGGGAGGAGCGATTATCATCAAAGATGTTCCTCCGTTTGTAATGGTATCAGGTTATCCTGCTGAAGCCCATGGATTGAACTCGGTAGGTTTAGAGCGACATGGCTATACCACAGAAGTCATAACAAATTTAAAACGAGCCTATAAAGTTATTTTTCGTCAAAGCTATACTCTTCAGCAAGCGATTGGTGAGTTGAAAAAAATGGCTAAGGATACTTCTGAAATTAATAGTTTGATTGATTTTTTAAATAACTCTACTCGCGGTATTGTTCGTTAGTGCCCTTACGAATTGGCGTAGTGGTTGGCGAAATTTCTGGCGATAACCTTGCTGCTGATTTAATTGCGTCGATAAAAAAACAAGAACCTGATTTGATTGTGGAAGGAGTCCTCGGCCCGAAACTCATTGCACAAAGTGGGCGCAGCTTGTACCCCATGGAGCGTTTGTCTGTAATGGGATTGATTGAACCCCTAGCACGCTTGCCTGAACTTTGGCGTATGCGCAGACACCTGGTTCGCTATTTTTCAGCTAATCCTCCTGATTTTTTCATCGGTGTCGATGCACCTGATTTTAATTTAGGTCTTGAACATAAGCTTAAACGTCATGGTATTCCAATTGTTCATTATGTAAGTCCTAGTGTCTGGGCTTGGCGCCAATCTCGTATACACTTGATTCGAAAGAGTGTTGATCTCATGTTAACCTTATTGCCTTTCGAGGCCCAATTTTATCACGAACATCAAGTTCCAGTGTGTTTTGTTGGGCACCCATTGGCTGATAAGATCCCTTTGTCAATTGATACACAAGCCGCAAAACAAAAATTGGGCTTGACCGATGATCCCGTGGTTGTCTTAATGCCGGGCAGTCGTCGCAACGAGTTAAAGCGATTGGGAGCATTGTATTTGAAAACAGCTAAGCTGTGTTTGAAGCAGATCCCAACTCTGCAGTTTCTAGTCCCACTGGCTTCGAAGGAACATGAAAAATTTTTTAAAGAGCTCTGTCGACAAGTCGCTCCAAAATTACCTATTAAAACTTTGGTTGGCAATGTGCATTCAGCAGTTTCTGCGGCAACGGTAGTATTGGTTACTTCAGGTACGGCCACCCTTGAAGTGATGTTACATAAAAAGCCCATGGTTGTGGCTTATCAAATGCACCCGCTCACCTATTGGATAGCTAAAAGACTCGTTAAAGTGCCTTATATTGCACTCCCAAATTTATTAGCTAATGAGTCGCTTGTTCCAGAGTATATTCAAGCGGCAGCAACGCCCAAAGTACTCGCTAAAGATCTACTGGAGCGTTTATCGGCGGAATTTAATGTGGTGAATTTGCAGGAGCGATTTCTGCAGTTGCATCAAGAACTGAGACAAAATGGCAGTAATAAGGCTGCTAGTTTATTATTACAAAAATTTCAAAAGATCTCTTAGACTACCTCATTCTGGGTGAAAGCCTGGGGGCCACAATGTCTCTTAGGATCTCGAGGTATTCATTACTGTGATTTTCTACAAATGGGCTGGCATGGCGCTCAGCATCCATAGAAATGAAATCGTATGTGATCTCCGCAATACGTTTATGCAAATCTTCTTTATTTAGTTTTTTGTCTTTGGGTTGAAAAAAATCAGGAATTTGATTGTCAGGATTGTCTTTAATAATAAATTTGAAATAGGGGGCCATTGCCTCAATATGCTTCAATGCAATGTAATCCGCAGAGCTTGCTAGTAACTCTTCATCGACATAAAGGTTAAGTAGTGCGCGGATCTCAGGCTTGGTTTTAGCATCCGGTAATTTTTTCTGCATTTCAGTACATTTTTCAGTAAGAAAAATGAAAAGTTTGTGCATGCGAGTGCACAAAACGTTTGAAAGGGTTCTGTCGAATAGTGGTGTGAATGAAGCGCATGCATCTTTGTCATTAGAATCGGGAAGCTGCCAGTCCGACAAGGGTTTGCTAACTGAGTTATCTCTGGGTACAAGGAAACTACAGGTGCTCGCAGGAGAGCTTACGGGTGAACCTGCGGGGCTTGAACAAAATGACGATCCACTTGATGGGCTACCTGTGCTTGGGCTTGCGGGATCTCTTGGAGGTGACTGTGTAGAAAGGGTATTGCGCGCTGATTTGATGGGTGTCGATGCCTCGCTGGGCAGGCTACTGCCGGGATCTGAGGTGTCTGGTGGCCTTTGAGCTAAGCGTTTAATAGCCTCATCCACAAGGTATTGTGTGTATCCAAGTTCAACAATCGCTTCTCCCGATTGTCCGGCATTGAGCAGGGTTACAAAAAAGTCAATCAGACTATTTTGTGCCACCTGTTCCTTCTCTATCTCAAGATGTGCTTGAATTTCTTCATATGAGTTTGCCATGATACAACCTCGCTATCGTGGACATCATTCTCACAAATTATCCAGTAAAGAACAAGTAAGAAATGCAAATCATAAGTTAGTTTACATCATTTTAAAAATCTTGCTCCGATAGAGCGGAAATGCATTGATGCAATAGTGAAAGCAGATTACCCTAGAGCTTGCTGTTTTAGATCTAAAAAGAGTGAGTTTTCTGTCCATGTTGATTGCAGGCGTTGATGAAGCAGGTAGAGGTCCTCTCGCGGGCCCCGTGGTTGCTGCCGCGGTGATATTAGATCCAGAATACAGTATTCCTGGATTGCAAGATTCTAAAAAATTAACTGAGCGTAAACGCGATGTTCTGTTTGTTACCATACAAGAGCGGGTTTTGGCCTATGCAATTGGGTGCGCCGACGTGAATGAAATTGATGAGCTGAATATCTTACAGGCCAGTTTGTTAGCAATGAAGAGGGCAGTTGAAAACTTATCCATTGTTCCAGACAAAGCGATGATTGATGGAAACTTCGCACCAAAATTAAGTTGTTATACCGAAACGATTATTAAAGGTGACAGTTTGATCCCAGCCATTAGTGCCGCCTCCATTTTAGCAAAAGTTACACGTGATCGTGAAATGCGATTACTCGATCAGAAATATCCTGGTTATGGTTTTGCACAACATAAAGGCTATCCCACCAAGTTACATTATCAGCAATTAAAAGAACTTGGACCCTGTTGCATACATCGACGCAGCTTTGCTCCAGTTAAGGCATTATGTACTATGGAGCAAGAATAGATAATGGATTTTGTTCATCTGCATGTTCATAGCGAATATTCATTAGTAGATGGTTTAGTACGGCTAGAACCGCTGATGAAATCCGTTCAAGCTTTTGCGGGTGCGTCAATTGCGTTGACAGATCAGTCTAATTTATTTGCGACAGTCAAGTTTTTCCAAGCAGCAGAGGCTGCAGGTATTAAACCTATTATTGGAACAGATGTTTGGATTTATAATGATCAAAACCCAAACGATCCGCATCGGTTGTTGCTGCTGTGCCAGAATGACGTTGGGTATCGGCATCTAATGCAATTAGTTTCACGTGCCTATCAAGAAGGGCAACTGGACGACAAACCTCAAATTCAGAAAAATTGGTTGCAATCCTGTGCAACAGGACTGATTGCAATTGCACATGCGCGAGAAAGCGATATTGGCAAAGCCTTATTAATGTCAGATGAAGACAAAGCTGCACAATTATTGCATGAATGGATGACGCTTTTTAATGATCGATTTTATTTGGAAATAACTCGAACCAAGCGTGAACATGAAGAAGCTTACCTACAGGCAGCGGTTCGTGCTGCTGAGAAATACAATTGCCCAGTCGTGGCGACGAATGCGGTGCGGTTCTTGCGTCGAACCGATTTTGAAGCCCACGAAGCACGCGTGTGCATTCATGAAGGGCGCACAGTGAATGATCCAGATCGCAAACGCAACTATACTGAAGAGCAATATTTGAAAACGCCTGAAGAAATGAAGGTACTGTTTGCTGATTTACCTGAAGCACTGGAAAACAGTGTGGAGATAGCAAAACGCTGCACCTTGGAATTGTCCCTTGGTAAAATTTATTTGCCGAATTATCCAGTGCCCGAAGGAGTGGCAATAGAACAATTTTTTGTTGAAGAATCCAGAAGTAAACTTCGCAGCAAGTTTGCACCTGGTCCTGTACCTGAGATCTATTGTGAGCGCTTAGAAACGGAATTAACAGTTTTAAATAAGATGGGCTATGCAGGTTATTTTTTGATTGTCGCTGATTTTATCCATTGGGCTAAAGCCAATAAAATTCCGGTAGGTCCTGGACGTGGTTCAGGAGCTGGCTCGTTGGTAGCGTATTGTTTAGAGATCACTGGTCTTGATCCCTTGAAATACGATTTACTGTTTGAACGTTTTTTAAACCCAGAACGAACTTCAATGCCCGATTTCGATATTGATTTCTGTATGGATGGTCGCGATCGTGTGATCGATTACGTTGCCAATACGTATGGGCGAGATTCAGTGTCACAAATTATTACGTACGGTACAATGACTGCTAAAGCGGTTATTCGTGATGTGGGTCGAGTCTTAGGGCATCCCTATGGGTTTGTTGATAAAATCGCTAAGCTGATTCCATTTGAGTTAGGAATCACCTTACAAAAAGCGCTTGCTGAAGAGGAAACTTTACGACGCCGCTATACTGAGGAGGAAGAGGTTCGGACCTTAATTGAACTGGCTAAAAAACTAGAAGGTGTTGTTAGGAATGCAGGCAAACATGCTGGAGGGGTTGTGATTGCGCCTTCTAAGCTAACGGACTTCACCCCGTTGTATTGCGACGCTAATGATGGGACGCTGATAACACAATTCGACAAGAACGATGTGGAATCAATAGGTCTCGTGAAGTTCGATTTTTTAGGTTTACGCACTCTGACTATTATTGATTGGGCAATGGAAAATGTTAATGCGATACGTAGAGCAAGAAGCGAATCTGAAATTGATATTGCTGTTATTCCATTGGATGATCCTAAGGTTTTTACCTTATTACGTTCGTGTCAGACGACAGCGGTGTTTCAATTAGAATCGCGTGGGATGAAAGATCTGTTGAAGCGCTTGAAACCAGATGATTTTGAAGAAATCATTGCTCTGGTAGCACTTTTTAGACCTGGTCCCCTTCAGTCAGGCATGGTAGATGATTTTATCAATAGGAAACATGGTCGTGCACAACCTGAATATTTGCACCCTAAATTAGTTGCTGTTTTAAAACCGACTTACGGTATCATCTTGTATCAAGAACAAGTAATGCAAATCGCACAAATATTGGCTGGATACACTTTAGGAGCTGCTGATTTGCTTCGCCGCGCCATGGGCAAAAAGAAACCGGAGGAAATGGCAAAGCAACGTGAAATTTTTGTATCCGGTGCCGTTGAACGTGGTGTTGATAAAGCTAAAGCCTCCTATATTTTTGATTTGATGGAAAAGTTTGCGGGTTATGGCTTCAATAAATCCCACTCCGCTGCTTATGCGCTTATTACGTATCAAACCGCTTGGATTAAAACTCACTACAAAGAAGCCTTTATGGCTGCAGTGTTGTCTTCAGACATGAATCATACGGATAAAGTAGTGATATTTATTCGAGAATGTCGCGCCTTAAATATTACGGTCTTGCCACCTGATGTGAATAACAGTCAATTTAAATTCTCCGTTGATGATCAAAACCGAATTTTATACGGCTTGGGTGCTATTAAAGGGGTTGGTGAATCTGCTATCGAAAGTATCTTTACTGCTCGAATGGAAGGCCCCTTTACTGATTTATTAGATTTCTATTCTAAAGTAGACACGCGTAAAATTACCCGTCGTGTACTGGAGGCCTTGATTCGGGCAGGGGCGTTCGACAGTTTTGGTCAAGAACGCTCCTTTTTAATGTGTCATGTGGAAACGGTGGTTTCAACGGTAGAACAGTTGGCCAAGAATAAGCGACACGGTCAAGCTGATCTGTTTGGCAATCCTAGTACAGACACGCTGCAATCCAATCAGCAAAAAATTGAGGTAGCGCCTTGGTCGGACGCGGTGCGGCTTAGCGGAGAAAAAGAAACACTAGGCTTGTATTTGAGTGGTCACCCACTAGAGCAGTATGAGCAGGATTTGGCACAGATCCGAACCAATACTATTAGCGATATGCGCTTTGATCGTAGTGGAAAGCAGGTGGTTGCCGGTCTCATTTCTGCTGTCAAAACGACCTTCACTAAAAAGGGTGATAAAATTGCTTTTGTGACATTGGATGATGTCACTGGCACACAGGAAATTGTCATTTTTTCAGATCTGTATGAAAGCCGCCGGGAATTGTTAGTAAAGGATGGTCTCGTGATCATTGAAGGAGAAATCAGTCCAGACAAGTTTTCGGGTGGTTTTCGTATGAGGTGTACAAACGTTCGAACACTCGAGCACGCAAAAATGTATGCTGCACATCACCTGAAAGTGGTTGTCGATGCACAAAAACTACCTGAAGATTTTATTGAACGTTTAACCCATACCTTTCAGCCGCACCAAGATGACGCGGGGTGCGCTATTCAATTGCATTATAAGTTAGATGACACGGAAACACAGATGCGCTTAGGTGAAAATTGGCGTATTAATCCACGCGAGGGATTGCTGGACTCTTTGCGTGAATTACCGGGTGTACACGAGGTGGAAGTTTGTTATTAAAGTATGTTAACTGGTTTAATTATAAAATTGAACCGCACGTTATTTTGAGGTAGCCTATATCGATGAGTTTAAGCAGCAATTACTTAGAATTTGAGCGCCCAATCGCCGAACTTGAAGCCAAAATTGAAGAACTTCGTTTGGTTGGTTCCGATAGCGTAATCAATATTCAAGAAGAAATTAGTCGGTTGGAAATAAAAAGCCAAGAACTGACAAAATCCGTTTTTCGTTCTTTGACGGATTGGCAGATTGTGCAATTAGCACGGCATCCACAACGTCCCTATACCCTAGATTATCTCAATCTTGTGTTTACAGATTTTGATGAATTGCATGGAGATCGAGCTTTTGCCGATGACAAAGCAATTGTGGGTGGCATTGCACGTTTGGGTGATGAGCCCGTGATGCTGATCGGACAGCAGAAAGGGCGAGATACCAAAGAAAAGCTTTTGCGGAATTTTGGCATGGTGCATCCCGAAGGTTATCGCAAGGCACTGCGTCTGGCAAAATTAGCTGAAAAATTTTCAATGCCGATTATTACTTTCATTGATACCCCAGGAGCCTATCCTGGAGTGGATGCAGAAGCGAGGGGTCAAAGCGAGGCCATTGCCAGAAATTTACTTGAATTTTCAGGTCTTAAAGTACCAGTGCTCTGTGTGGTGTTGGGAGAAGGCTGTTCAGGGGGTGCATTAGGTATTGGGGTTGGGGATAAAACCTTAATGCTACAATACGCCTATTATGCGACTATCTCTCCTGAAGGTTGTGCGACGATTTTATGGAAGAGTGCTAGTAAAGCAGAAGAAGCAGCTGAAATAATGGGTATTACAGCGAAACGCTTGCTCAAGCTTGGGTTGATTGATGAAATTCTGCCAGAGCCATTGGGTGGCGCGCATCGTAATCTGGAACAAATGGCCGAAACCTTAAAAGCAGCATTGTTGCGGAACATACAAACCTTCAAAAATTTTCCAATTGAAACTTTATTAGATAAGCGTTATCAACGCTGGATGTCAATTGGTGTCTCTTAGTGATTGTTGCATCATTTTTAAAAAATTTAGCTGATCTTACTTCCAATCAACATTTTTGCATTGCTTATAGCGGTGGTCTGGACTCACGTGTTTTGCTGGCCTGTGCAGTTAAACTACGTGAACTGAATCCCGGTTATAGTATTTCGGCGGTGCACGTGCATCATGGGATCAATGCCGATGCGGATAAATGGGTAGAGCATTGTCAGCAGGTGTGTGATGAACTGCGAGTGCCCTTGACGGTGTATCGCGTGGACGGGCGTAAAAAGGATGGTTTGAGTCCTGAGGCGGTTGCTCGAGAAGCACGTTTTGGTGCTTTCACACAACATCTGGGTGCCAATGAAAGCCTACTGTTGGGACAACACGCGGATGATCAAGCAGAAACCATTCTATTGCGTTTGTTTCGAGGGGCTGGCCCGTTAGGCCTGGGCGGCATGCAAGCTAAGACAGTGTTAGGAAAAGGTGAATTGTTAAGGCCTTTTTTATCCCTCTCAAAAGCAGACTTGCTCGAATACGCTAGAGCGAATGGGTTAAGTTGGATAGAAGATGAAAGTAATACCAGTTATGAATTTGATCGCAATTTCTTGCGTCATGAAATTATGCCTGCACTGAAACAACGATGGCCACAAGTCGATCGTGCAGTGAACCGATCCGGAAAACTGTGTGTAGAAGTGGCACACGCACTACAAGCACTTGCCAATGAAGATCTAGAGAAGATGCAAATCGACGGAAAGCAAACATTGGATGTTTCTCAATTGTTAGCCTTATCAAGTGAAAGACGTTTGGGGGTGATTCGTGTGTGGCTTCAGCGGTTGGGGTTTGCCTTTCCAAGTTTTGATCACATGCACCGTATTGATCGTGAAGTTCTACAAGCACGCCCGGGTGCTAAACCACGCCTAAAAATAGGCTCTTATGAAATCAGTCGTGCACAAGGGCACTTACACGTGTTGGCATTGAAAGTGTAATAGTTGTTGAACGAAATGGGCATGACTGATATATTGACTCTAAATTAATGAGAATACTTGGAGTATTATATGCCTACGAATGGCAAATCCCCAGCCGGTTCAGATTCACTGAACTTTGACGTTGCACCTGAAATATCCAAGTTAGCAACTGCTAGAGCACAGTTGGCGGCAGTGCATGAAAGGCAAGCCGCACAAGAAGCGGAATCACGAACGCTTGGAGAGCGCAAAAAAAGAGCAGAGCAAGATCTTGCGAAAGCGCAGGCAGATCTAGTGGCGCTGACAAAAGCACAGGCCATAAGGAATGCTGCAGTGGAAGCAGACCTTGCTGAAATGCGTGCTGCTGGTGATAGTATAAGACCACGATATGATTTGTTTGTAAATGCAAAGCCTGCCGATATAGAGCAGTGGTATCGAGATTTTGAATCTTTGGTTTTATCCTTTTACCAAAAATACTTAACCAAGCATAATTTAACTGAGCACAAACCCTCTATTCTATATTTACTTAATGCTGCGGTTGCTTGCCAGAATCCTTATGCCGTTATTCGACTGCTTCACGTGTTTCCAAAGTATAGGTTGGAGTGCTTTGAGTTAATTGAAAACGCAGAGTTGTCTACTGATTTTATAGATAAATTCTCTACATTGCTAACAGAAGCTTTATTTCGTGATAGAGAAGAGACCCTTTTAGGGGACAGGCCTGAAATTCGACTCACTTGGATTGCTCATTTAGATTTGCAGCGATGTAATACTGAACAGCTTGTTGCACTTCAAAGGATCTTGGTGAAAACAATAGATACACTTGCACCAAAGGCTACAAATGATAAACAAGCCGCTTACCAAATTGTGCGAGATTTCCTAACAAATGATAGTCACGTGCCCAGTGTATTTTCAAAAATCGACAAGGTGCGAGCTAGCACTGAAATGCTAGCGTTGATTGAAAAACCTTTCCTAATTAAACAGAAAAACACCAATCTTTGTGGGCCGGTTTCGATATTAAGTGTTTTGTTTGCACGCGATCCCGAGCAAGCCGTTAAAACCTGTATCGAGTTTTTAACGATGGAGCACAGACAAACAGCTCTTGCTTTAAAGAAAAGCACCCAGTCGATGAGTCAAGATATCAGCTTAGTAGATGCATTGCTTGGTGCAATGAAGCGAGCTCCGGGGGTTAATCGTTTGGGGTATGAAAGGACTTGGTTTCCGATGTTTGAAGCAATTCAAGGGGTGACGGGACCTAATCGGATGGCCATTTGGCTTAAACAGATTGGTCAGGATGTACTCAACGAAAACTTTGATTTGAGACAATTTTCAGTTTTTAGAAGTGTACTTGGTACAACGTATTCCAGTCATCATACCGATGAACCGTCAACACAAGCGCTAGCGGCATTACTTCGTTCTGCAGCCGATCCTAGCGTTGGACATATTTTGTTGTTAGATGATAGCTTTGTAGATGAACATTTTATACAAATGCCACGTGCCACGGCCGATTTCCCAAGAGAATTGGAAGAGATCAGTCAATTACCGGTTTATTGTATGTTACTTGATACTCAGGTACAAAAACCTAATCGCTATCTATCGGGCATCCCACATTATGTCTATTTAGAAAGTATTGAGCAGGATCCACAGAATCAGAACATTAAAGCAACGGTGTACACTTGGGGTAAACGCTTGGAAATTCATTGTTCAGCCACTGAGTTTGAACAGAACTTTCAAGGCGAGTTAGGCTTTCAGAAGCAAAACGACGTGAGAAATACACTTTCCAACTAAATAAAGACAAGTTACCGATGCATTATCATATGATAATCTAAACTTGCCAGTAAAATTTAGGCATGCTAATGTGCATTCGAATTCTTTACAGAAGTATCTAATTTGTAGTATTTGCTTATAAAGGAGAATCGATTTGTTAACTAGTTCAAGCAGTTCAAACGCACACAATCCCGACTGGACATTACTTATTAGGACATTGCTAAGCAGTGGTACTGATCAAACACTCCCAATAGAAGTGGCTGAATGCGGATCTGAATTAGTTATCACCACAACGGATGTGTCACTTTTGCAAAGAATGGAGTTGATTTTAAGATCTCCATTGACGATTCGACAAGCATTAGCTTATACGATAGATACTGATACCTCAGCGGTTGAACCAGATTACCCTCAACTTGTGTTCCCTGAAAAAATGGAAAATACTTTTAATCATTTGTTCCATGCGGATGTGATTAAACGGCTTGGCGAATTTAAATGGAAAAACTTAGAAAGCACAACTAATGAGCAACTCATATACTTTCCTTGTGCTGATTTGGAAGGCCTTACTACCTTACAGTTAGAAGGCTATAAAAAAATATTGAGAAAAGCTACGTTAGAACAATGCATGCGGGCTGCTACAGCCAATAGTGAGCACGTCCCTCTACAGTTCTTGAGTAGCAGTGCTGAGATTTCTGATGGTGTACTTGCGGAGAATTTAAACAATATTTTATATATCACACATGATAAAAGTGATAGAGCAATCTTATGTTTTGACGCGAAAACATTTATGGATTGTTTGAGAGCACCAAAATTATTGTATTCAAATGTAAACAGTGTTGAGAGTGGAGTCGGAAATACTTTTGACGAGAACGTAGAGACATTTGTGTGTGCAGTCGATAAAAATCATTTAATGAGCTATCTGAGCACTCGGATCCGTGAAGGGTTTATCTTGCACTTGAAACAACCTACTGCCGATGGGCGCTATCGTGCGCAACCTATTTGTTTTAACATGGACCGCGCGTTGCCTTTAGCCAACGTGATTTCTCTTGTATTAGATACAAGTAGCTCAATGAAGTCTTGCTTTGCTGAATATATTGATAACATTGTAGGTTTTATTAATAAACTCAGAAATGACGAAAACTATCGAAACACACAAGTGCGTATAAAAAGTTTCAGTTACACAACAGAAGAAGCAAAAATTTTTGAACTTGGATCGGAAGAACTCATTACATATCTTCGCAGTCTAGAGTATGGAGGTAAGACCTACCTAAATGGTGCAGTGCAAGAAGAGCTTGTAGCACTCGCGCCGATGCTTGAGGATAAGAACGTTATTTTACTTGTTTTTACGGATGGTGCCGATAATGCTTCTCCTGCAGAGGCTTTAGTTCAGCTTGAGCAGCAAATGCGCACTATTTCTGAAAATGGCACACCACCTAAGATCTTAACTTTTGGCCTCAAAAGCTTGAAAGCTTATGATATTGAAAACCTAGAGCGGTTAGCAGTAGCAAGTGGTTATTCTCATGTTGAACTGCAGACTATTTCAGAATTTTCCCCGGCTCTACAAAGCCAAATTGGTGAGTACTATACTTCGGTTCGAGTCTTAAGGTTTGTGCAAAGTGAGGAGAACATTCAATTCTCTACTCGGGTACAGCAAGGGCATACTACTGTAGCGAAACAATCATTTATGATCCCTGGCACTGTTGAAGTTAATGGGCAGAAATATGTGGTCAGTGCACAGACACCCAGGATAGAGATAGCGGAAGAAGAAGCAATGCCCAGTTCTTCAGCCTCTACAACTTCTGAGGCAGTCAGGGCATCAGCCCCAGTCCTAACCCAGTATGAAGCTCGACAGGACAGAACATCAGCAAAGCCTGACGAAAATAATGCTCCAAGTCGGTTTTGTACTTTAGTGTAGTATCTAATGCCTAAGGGTATTCTGAATAAGAAGGCCTAGGCAGATTTTTTTAGCCGTTTTTCTCCTTGCGTATCCAAAGTATTCAGTTTTACAACTCATTGTTTTTAGTTTGTAGGGCTGAGTGAGATCTGGTACAGTTAAATCCCATCTACTCAAGTCTTTTTTGTAGTGATTTTCGTTTATTAATAGGGCTATGCATGACTCGTTATATATTCGTTACTGGTGGGGTAGTTTCGTCTCTTGGCAAGGGCATGGCGGCTGCGTCGCTTGGTGCAGTGCTAGAAGCCCGCAAACTTAAAGTCGCTTTGCTTAAATTTGATCCCTATATTAACGTTGATCCAGGCACCATGAGTCCTTTTCAGCACGGGGAAGTGTTTGTAACAGAAGATGGCGCTGAGACCGATTTAGATTTAGGTAATTATGAGCGTTTCGTTCAAGCCAAAACCTCCAAAAACAGTAATTTCACTACAGGTCGTATTTATGAGTCTGTAATAGCCAGAGAGCGTCGTGGGGATTACCTAGGGGCAACCGTACAAGTGATCCCACATATTACTGATGAGATTAAGCGTTGTATCGTAGTGGACAAAGAAGATCTGGATGTTGTCTTAGTTGAAATTGGTGGTACAGTCGGTGACATAGAATCGCTTCCCTTTCTAGAGGCCATTCGACAATTGCGCATGGAACTGGGTGTTGAGAATACTTTTTTTATTCACTTAACCTTAGTACCTTATATTGCTACCGCAGGTGAAATCAAAACAAAACCGACTCAACATTCGGTTAAAGAATTGCGTTCCATTGGGATCCAGCCTGATGCGTTAATTTGCCGTAGTCAAGCGCCAATGAAATCTTCCGATATTCGCAAAATTGCGCTATTCACGAATGTGGAAGAAAAAGCGGTCATATCAAGTCCTGATTTGAAATCAGTTTATCAAATTCCATTAAAATTGCATGAACAGGGTTTGGATACATTTATTTTAAAAAAATTAAATCTGAGTGCTGCTGAACCTGATCTAAGTGAATGGGAACGAGTCGTTGCTGAACAACAAAGTGCTAAGCAAGAAGTGCAAATTGCTTTTGTGGGTAAATACGTTAACCTTGCTGATGCTTATAAATCCTTAAATGAAGCCTTAGTGCACGCGGGGATACAAAACCACACACAAGTTAAAATACATTATGTAGACGCCGAAGATATTGAAAAAAATGGCACGGCTTGTTTGGCAGGTATGCAGGGGATCTTAGTGCCTGGCGGATTTGGTGGGCGCGGTATCGAAGGTAAAATTGCAGCGGTGCAATACGCGCGTGAAAATCGTATTCCATTTTTTGGGATTTGTTTGGGCATGCAAATTGCCATTATTGAATTCGCACGGCATGTCGCAGAACTCGTGGATGCAAACAGCACTGAATTCGAGCCCCATACAACAAACCCCGTGATTGCGTTAGTAACAGAATGGACCAATCTTGCTGGACAAATTGAAACACGCGATACAGATAGTGATATGGGCGGCACGATGCGTTTAGGTGCACAGGAAACGGTATTACTTGCAGAGAGTTTGGCGGAACGTCTTTATGCAAAGCCTATTGTGATTGAAAGGCACAGGCATCGCTATGAGGTGAATACAACAATTTTACCCGTTTTGGAGGCTAAAGGACTGAAAGTATCTGGAAAATCGACTGATGGACAACTGGTGGAGATGATTGAGCTGCCTGATCACCCTTGGTTTTTAGCGTGTCAATTTCATCCAGAATTCACTTCAACGCCTCGTTATGGGCATCCCGTTTTTAGTGGTTTTGTTGCAGCAGCATTGCAGCAAACCGTAGGAGTAAATAAATGAATTTATGCGGCAAAGCAGTAGGAGAACAACAACCTTTCTTTTTATTGGCTGGACCTTGTGTCATTGAAAGTGAAGCCATGGCAATTGAAACCGCTGGTCTTCTGAAAGCAATCACCTCTCGATTGAATATACACTTTGTGTATAAAAGTTCTTTTGATAAAGCAAATCGCACTTCACATAAAAGCTTTAGAGGCTTAGGTGTGGAAGAAGGGCTTAGAATTCTATCAGAGGTTAAAAGGCAGGTGGGTGTTCCAGTGATCACTGATGTTCACGAAGACACACCTTTGGATGAAGTGGCGGACGTTGTGGACATTATGCAGACACCTGCTTTTTTGTGTCGTCAAACCAATTTTATTCAAAAAGTAGCTAGTTATGGGTTACCCGTCAATATTAAAAAGGGGCAGTTTCTAGCGCCCTGGGATATGAATCATGTCGTGGCTAAAGCCAAAGCGGGTGGCAACAAAAAGATAATGGTCTGTGAACGCGGTGCTTGTTTTGGATACAATAATTTAGTGTCTGATATGCGAGCCTTACCTACTTTACGTGAAACTGGCTGCCCGGTCGTTTTTGATGCGACACATTCTGTGCAATTACCAGGTGGTAAAGGGGACGCATCAGGTGGACAGCGAGAGTTTGTACCAGTATTGGCGCGAGCAGCTGTTGCTGTTGGCATTGCGGGTCTGTTTATGGAAACGCATCCAGATCCAGACAAAGCATTAAGTGACGGTCCTAATTCATGGCCATTGGATCGGATGGAAGAACTCTTAATAACATTGCAGCAACTAGATAAGGTTGTTAAACATGGCTGAAATTAAGGATATTCGTGCCCGGGAGATCTTAGATTCTCGAGGGTTTCCAACGGTTGAGGCAGAAGTTGTATTGGCCTCAGGTGTTTTTGGCCGCGGAAGTGTTCCCTCTGGCGCCTCCACTGGGAAAAAAGAAGCAATTGAATTACGTGATGGAGAGCCACGCTTTAATGGTAAAGGTGTGCTTAAAGCTATTCATAATATTCATGAAGAAATTCGTCCTGCGTTACTTGGACATGATGTTAGGCATCAAAAGGGTTTAGACGATATTTTAATTGATTTGGATGGTACACCAAACAAATCGCGTCTAGGGGCGAACGCCACTTTAGCGGTTTCTATTGCAGCGGCTCGAGCGGCTGCTCAAGCTGTCCATCTGCCTTTGTTTCGTTATTTAAGGCATCGTGAGCATGAGCCTTATCAATTGCCAGTACCTATGATGAATGTAATCAATGGTGGCGCGCATGCGGATAATAATGTCGATGTGCAAGAATTTATGTTGGTGCCGACAGCGGCGACTAGTTTTCATGAAGCTATTCGCTATGGAGTTGAAATCTTTCAGGCACTAAAATCATTGCTGAAACAGCAGGGGCTTGCGACAAATGTAGGTGATGAAGGCGGTTTTGCACCGGATCTGAAATCAAATGCTCAAGCCATTGAATTGCTGTTAGCGGCTATTGAAAAAGCGGGTTTTAAACCAGCAAGCGAAATCAGTATTGCTTTGGATTTTGCCAGTAATGAATTCTATAAGGACGATCACTATCATTTACGTTCTGAGAATAAAAAATTCACTTCAACGGAATGGGTATCCTATGTAGAAGATTGGGTGAGACAGTATCCTATTTTATCATTAGAAGATGCAATGGCTGAAGATGATTGGTCTGGCTGGCAGATATTAACCAAAGCCTTGGGTGAAAAGGTACAATTAGTGGGTGATGATCTCTTTGTGACAAATACTCACTTATTGCAAAAGGGAATAGAAAGCAAAGCTGCTAATGCAATTCTCATTAAACCTAATCAAATTGGTACTTTAACAGAGACTTGCCAAGCAATTCTGATGGCACAAGAAGCAAATTATGCAACAGTAGTCTCACATCGTTCAGGTGAAACAGAAGACACATTGATTGCTGATTTAGTGGTGGCAATGAATGCTGCACAAATTAAAACGGGATCGCTGTGTCGAACGGATCGCATTGCTAAGTACAATCAGTTGTTTCGTATTGAAGAAACATTAGGTAGTGAGTCAAAATTTTCTGGTGCTGCTCCTTTTGGGGATAAAGTAAAGTATTTAGCGTCATGAAAAAAATACTCATTATTAGTTTGTTGAGTGTGTTTCTATTCGGTTTGCAATATAGCCTATGGTTTAGTTCTGCTGGGATCCCAAAGCTTAATCATTTGGCAAAACTCCTTAAGATAGAAAAGGCGAGCATTGATAAGTTAGCCTTTCGAAATCAAAAAATGGACCTAGAAGTTCAAGCTCTAAAACGTTCCCCAGAGGCGCTAGAAGAGCAAGCACGAGCCGAACTGGGTATGATTAAACAGGGTGAGACCTTCTACCTGGTTACCGTCGAAAAGCCCAAACAATAAAATGTGCAGTTTAATTCTTGTAAGAGACACTTTTCGGTATACTATAGACAATACTTCCAACTAAACTGACTTTAATAACAGTAAAATTAAGAAAAAGAGACTATGCAGGTGAAATTTTTGTTAAATTGGTATGAAAAGATCCTAGTGTGGTCACAACACCCGAAAGCAGTTCGCTATTTGGGGTTTGTGAGTTTTGTAGATGCTTCTTTATTCCCAGTCTCCCCGTTATTTATGATCCTTCCCATGAGTTTTTCTAAACCACATCGTTCTTTTTACTATGCTTTAGTTGCTATTGTAGGCTCCTTTTTCGGCGGGATCATTGGTTACTATTTAGGTGCATTTGCTGCAGAAAGCGTCATCAACCCTTTTATTCAATTCATGGGGTATACACATTACTACGATCTCTCAAAAGAGTGGTTTCAGAACTGGGGCTTTTGGGCTGTGCTATTCGGCTGCTTTTCACCCTTTATTCCCTATAAAATCTTCACAATTGGCTCAGGGCTAATGAAACTTGATTTTGTAAGTTTTCTACTAGCTTCTTTATTTGGTAGAGCATTACGATTCCTAGTAATTGCTACTGTTGTCTATTGGGGAGGACCCAAAATGGAACCTTTCTTGCGACGGCTGTTACTGAAAATGTCTGAACGTCCGACCAGCCAGTAAGTATTCTTCAAAAAAAGTTCACCTTAAAAAATAAATATTTTGTGCAATATTTATTTTTTTCATGGTCCAACTAACCATCAATTTTCATTTTGGTTATGTGGGAGATGTGAGTATGAGTAGTCGACACTCCAGACAACGGAAACATAAAAGCTCAATGGGTGCTGCTGAAATCTATTTAAAAGAGGTTGGTTGCCACACTCTTTTAAATTCAACACAAGAGCGAGCACTTGCTGAAAAAATTGTTCTAGGTGATGAGCAGGCCAAAAGAAAAATGATCGAGGCCAATTTGCGTTTAGTGATTAAAATTGCCCGTGACTACAGACATTATGATTTTCCATTGGAGGATCTCATTGAAGAGGGAAATCTTGGTTTGATGCGCGCAGTTGAAAAATTCAATCCGTCACGTGGTTTTCGTTTTTCTACGTATGCCACTTGGTGGATAAAACAAGCAGTGGATCAAGCAGTGATGGGAAAGTCACGAGTGATTCGTTTACCTAATCATGTACAACGCAAACGGAGAAAGCAACTGAAAAAAAATCTGATTTACCAAGAAGCCGCTAATCTGCCACACATTACTTTTTTTGATCAAGAGGCTTTAGATAGGTTGCCTGATTTAGCTGAAAACGAACCACTTAAACTTTTGGAAGCCGAAGATCTCAAGCAACATCTGATGGCCTGGCTCGAAAAACTGCCTGCTACTCATCAGGAAGTGGTGGTGCGACGCTTTGGACTACAGGACTATGAAAATCAGACTTTAGAGCAAGTTGCACAGGAACTTGAGATTTCTGCTGAAAGGGTACGTCAGATCCAGCAATCAGCAACGCGACGACTTAGAAAACTACTATGTGAAAATGGTTATTCTAGGGAGTAGGTCGTACAAACTTGAAGTTCTATGAACTAAACTGAATAGTCATAGGTGCGCAATTAGCATCGAATGATCCCGGAGAGTTTGGCTTTTGGACAAAGATGACACCAGCAACAATCAGTTTACCCTTATTCTGTCTACGCTTGAAATGTTGGTTCAAGAAGCAACCTTTGAAGAACGCTTATTAAACTTTATTACCGTTGTTTCCCATATGTCACATTGGCCATTGGGACATATTTTTATTCTCGCCAATCAAAAAACACAAAAACTCATTTCAACAGAGTTGTGGTATATATCGGATGACAAGTACAAACCATTTATCGAAACAACTGATAAAATTGATTTTGGAACTGAGCTTGCTCTGCCATGGAAAACGGTTGATCTCAAGCAATCTTTATGGATAGCTGATGTTTGTGAAGGTAATAATTCTTTGCGAGGAACACATGCAAAAGCAGTAGGTTTAAATAGTGCTTTTGTCATTCCAATCTTTATGCAAGATCAGATAGTTGCTGTTGCAGAATTCTTTTTTCCAAACCTCGAAGATGTCGATCCTATGTTATTTAATGTAGTGGAAGCAACTGCTAAGCAGCTTGCAGTTTCTTTAGAACACCGAGAAGCAGAACGCGAACTTTCGTTGCTCAATCGGGTTATTGCCTCATCTGTGAATGGTATTGCAGTGACAAATCATAAACTGCCTGGTGATCCTGTGCAGTACATAAATCCTGCATTTCAAGAAATAACAGGTTACTTAGGAGAAGACGTTATTGGGAAGAGTTGTAACCTGCTCGATGACTGTGATAATGATAAAGAGAGTATACAACAGATGATTTCTGCTATTCAGGCTGAGAAGTCTTGTAAAGCAATTGTACAAAGTATGCGTAAGGATCAGAGTGTTTTTTGGAATGATCTCCATATTTCTCCCGTTAAAAACAGTGAAGGCGAACTCACACACTATGTTTGGATTCTAAGTGATATTACAGAGAATATTTTATTTAAAAAGCAATTAGAATACCAACAAACAATCAAACATCAAGCCATGCATGATAGTTTAACAGGTCTGGCGAACCGATATTCTTTGGAAGAAAGTTTGGTGAGAACAATTGCTGAGGCAAGGCGAGTAAAAAATAAAATTGCAGTGGTTTTTTTTGATTTGGATAATTTTAAATTTATTAACGATGGCCTTGGGCATTCTGCTGGGGATTTCTTGCTGGAGAGTGTAGCCAATCGATTAGGGCAGAATTTGCGATCCACTGATTATTTAGCACGCATTGGTGGTGATGAGTTTGTATTGCTCATCACGAATGTGAAAAACGTTACAGGCATTTCAGCTTCCCTCCAGAAAATCTTGAATATTATTTCCGAACCCTTCTGGGTTGAAAACCAGGAATTCCATATTACTTGTAGTATGGGATTGAGTATTTATCCGGATGATGGTGAAGACTCTGAAACATTACTTAAAAATGCCGATACTGCAATGTATCAGGCCAAGGAAAAGGGTAAAAATAATTTTCAGTTTTTTGCCGAAAAAATGCAAACAAAAATTTCAGATAGGCTTATGATTGAAAATGGCTTGAGAAAGGCTCTGAGCAACAAGGAGTTCTACTTGCTCTACCAGCCGAAACTCGACCTCAAAACGAATCAAATTTCTGGTGTGGAGGCGTTAATACGTTGGAACCACCCAGAAAAGGGTTTGATAATGCCATCAGATTTTATCCCAGTGGCCGAAGAAACAGGGTTGATTTTACCTATGGGAGAATGGGTGCTCAAAACTGCCTGTCGTCAAAACAAGGTTTGGCAAGATCTTGGGTATCCAGCTATGAATGTATCAGTCAATCTTTCGCAGAAGCAGTTCCACAATAAAAATTTAATTGGGATCGTTGCTGATGTATTAGCGGAAACTCAACTTGAAGCAAAGTATCTTGAGTTGGAGTTAACTGAAACAGCTTTGATGCAAGATGAAAACCGCATATTAACGACTTTGCGTGAGCTTAAGAACCTGGGAATTAAAATCTCCATTGATGACTTTGGGACTGGGTATTCAAGCTTAAGTTATCTCAGGCAATTTCCGGTCGATACGCTGAAAATTGATCGCTCATTTGTGAGTGTATTAGATATAGGGCCAGATGCAGTGGCAATTGTAAAGACCATTATTGTTTTAGCAGATAATTTAAACCTTACGGTCATTGCAGAGGGTGTCGAGACTCGTGAGCAGTACTTACAGTTGAAAAAATTTGGGTGTGATGAAATACAAGGTTTCTACTACAGTAGGCCACTCTCAGCAAATAGTTTTGCTGAAGTGTATAAGAAGCTTCGCACATTTAAGCAAGTTTAGCGCGTTAGAATAAGCTGAAAAAGTCTGGTGGCAAAGACTGATGACAGATTACACAAGGAAAGATGGCTACGGACAGGGTAGAAAATCAACCCTAAATTTCTGCTGATGAATTAGAACGTGATGGCGCCCCGGAGAGGATTCGAACCTCTGACCTGTCCCTTAGGAGGGGACCGCGCTATCCACTGTGCCACCGGGGCCTGTTAGAAGCAGTAGTGGTAGATTGCGGTTACAATCAAAGCGCTGCCACCGATGACAGCCATGAGCTGTATCATGCTCAAGCCAAATGTGTAGTATTTTTTCAAATCTAATTCTTTCATGTTTCAGCTCCCAGACAAGTTCTCTTCGCACAGTATAACAATAATTTTGTCTGTCGAATATCCGAAATATGAGTTTTTTAGCCAAAAAAAGCAGGTTTGATTTGACGAGTGACCTGTAAACAGCTATTGGTAAGATATAAAGTAAGTAAACTTAATACGTGATACTACAAGGAAGTTAGACAGAACATGTCAAATAAAAATAACCACTTTGAACTGATTGGTTCTAGTTCAAAAATGCAGTCTATCGAGCATTTGATCAATTGCGTCGCTAAAAAAACGACAACGACTTTAATACTGGGTGAATCAGGTACCGGAAAAGAATTGGTTGCTCGCTGTATTCACGATCGTTCGAGTCGATCGAGTTCACCTTTCATTGCAGTCAACTGTGCAGCAATCCCCTTGGAGCTACTTGAAAGCGAATTGTTTGGGCATGAGAAGGGTGCCTTTACAGGGGCGTACTCCATGCGCCAGGGGCGATTTGAGTTAGCAAAGGGTGGCACACTCTTTTTGGATGAAATTGGTGACATGCCGGCATCAATGCAAGCCAAACTGCTACGAGTGTTACAAGAGAGAGTTTTCGAGCGCGTGGGCAGCAGCAAATTGATTGAGGCCGATGTTCGGATCATTGCCGCAACCCATCGTAATTTAGAAGAGTGTATTATTGAAGGAACATTTCGATCGGATCTGTATTATCGATTAAATGTTTTTCCAATTGAAATTCCTGCGCTACGTGAACGGCAGTCTGATATTCCAGCATTGGTGAACCATTTTGTAAAGGCGCAGTATGCAAAAGAAAGTGTAGAGTTGAGTGTTACGCCAGAGGGCATGAGAGCACTTTGTCATTATCATTGGCCTGGTAATATAAGAGAACTGTTTAACTTGCTGGAACAGTTTTCAGTGCTGTATACAGACAAACCAGTTGATGTCGCAGATTTTCCTGAAAAAATTAAAAGCTCCGTTGCTAATTTAAATACAAATTTTACGACGTCGAAAAACTTTGATTTAAAAGAGCACCTGACGGATCTCGAGCTAAATCTTATTTCTCAGGCATTGCAAGACACCAATTGGGTTATTGCAAAAGCTGCGAAAAAACTAGGATTAAGACGCACAACGCTTGTTGAAAAAATCAAAAAGCATGGTATCGACCGCAGGGTGCATCCTTAGTGGTTCTCTATTTTCCTTTAACTACACTTATAAAAAAGTGAACTTTGTACGATTAAAAAAGTCTACCTGATTAAAATTTCGGTAGGTTAGGAGCTACTCATGAAAGACGGAATTACTCTAGAGGCAATGAAATCTGCTATTGGTAAAACTAAGGTGGCGGAAAAAACCAATAAATTTTCTAGGGTTTTTTATGGGAAAACCCCTGATTAAAATCCAGACCAAGGGTTAGATCTTCTTGTAGAACACTTAAAAATTTCTTCTAGAAATGAACCGAGTAGAAATATCTGTGAATCAATAAGTGCACTTGAAGCGATCATGCATAATTTCAGCAAAGAACAGCAAAGCAAGATCATTAAAGAAGCTTTTCAGCCGCTTCTCAATTTGCTGCTAGAAGAAGTGGAACCCGGCAAACGTAAAAGACCGTTAGGAGATAAACAACACTCTGATCTATCACGCAAAAGAGATAATGAGGAACTTCAGGCGGCCTTAACAGATATGTTTGATATGTTAGCGAAACGTGATGAATTGAAAAATGGCAAGCGACTCGGTTCTAGTGTCTATGTGGAGGGTCCTCCTTCAGCAGGAAATAATCCTGGATACAGGGAGGCTCTTCCTGAATCTGTGGACGCAGATTTAACTCCTACTAAATATGCACCGCCTCCTGTTTATGAAGCGATACCTGGTCGGACAAGTGGGAGCTCTGAGTCTGCTAGTCCTTCTGTTCCTGACAGTAAAAAACTCAATAATAAAAGTTTTTTACATTTATTCGAAAAACGTAAAAGGCACAGCCTAGGATCAGGTAAGCCCAGAAAGCAAAGTGAAAATAATAAAAAAAGTAGGCCAAAGTAAATTTGACTAAAGGCTTCAATCTACGTTAAAAAGCTCGTCGAGTTTTGTGATAACCAGAATTTTCTTTACATCAGGATTGGTATTGATGATTTTAACATCAGCTTCATCACCGCCAGCGTGCTCTCGAAGAGCGAGAAGCATCCCTAATGCTGAACTATCTAAATACTCTGATTTCCCTAGGTCAATAATAAAAGCTTTGGGAATTGGGGTGACCTTTTCATAGGCATTACGAAAAAGTTGCATGGAACTGAAATCAAATCGGCCTTCCACCGTAATCGTGAGTTCGTTACCGTCTGCAGATTTTGAAGATGTTATGCCCATGTTTTCACTCCAATTCGTGGTCTAAGACTCTTCTAAGCATAGACTATTTTATTGATTTTGCTGTGGCTCATAGATAATAGCAACAGGTGTGTCTTTTTGTACAAAAGTAAAAAGTTCTGCAATATCTGGGGCATACATGCGAATACAACCATGGCTACTGCGTAATCCCACACTAGTTGGTTTGTTGGTCCCGTGGATCAATATCCGTGGGATCCCCAGATAAATAGCGTACTGACCTAAGGGGTTATTTGGCCCAGCGAGTACTACATCAGGTAATATTTTCCCACGCCTCTCAGCTGCACGTTTAATAGAAGCGGGTGGATACCAATTGGGATTTTTCTTTTTACGCAAAACCGTAGTTTGCCCTGTTGGAGTATCCCAGCCTTCTTTTCCAATACCAATAGGATACGTGCTGACGGTTTTATTTGAGGGGTGGAAGTAATAGACACGCATATCGGATAAATTCACCACAACGCCTTCTCTGGGCACACTGGAGGGCAATCTGAACTGACTAGGAACCACTACTTCGGTTCCTACTTCTAGCGTTTTGTTGATCAATTTTGGGTTAGCATCTGCAATGGCCTTTGCGCCAATGTCAAAAATTTGAGCAATATCCAGCAGTGTTTGTTTGCCCTCGGATTTGACAGTTTTGACCGCACCGACTGTGTTGCCAAAAAATGGTAAATCATAGGTCAAGCCATTACATTGGCTTGAGGCTAGCCACAAGATCATTGTGAACAAATAGGAGGAAGAATTATTTCCTAGAAAATTCAATTGCTTACTTATTTTTTGCATAATGTGCTCATTTTTCAGACCTATATAAAAGTTAGCTCATGCAAAAATAATTCACAAATGTCCAGATGGAACAGAACTTGCACCCTACAGAAGGTAGATGAAGAACATTAGTAGGAGAGGCGAGTGCGTAAGTTGGCCAATAGTTGTCTAGATCATACTCAGCTTGAAAATCAAACTGTGCAAAAGCATGAACCCCTAGTGAAACGGATCGCACAACACGTATTAAGTCGTCTCTCTTCTTGTGTGCAGCTGGATGATTTGATCCAATCCGGTATGATTGGATTGCTAGAAGCCAGTAAAAATTATGATGCTGAAAAAGGGGCTAGCTTTGAAACCTATGCGAGTATTCGGATCCGAGGCTCTATGCTGGATGAAGTGCGCAAAGGCGATTGGGTACCTCGTTCTGTTCATCGAAATGCTCGAAAGGTAGCACAAGCGGTCAAAGAAGTAGAAAATCAAAAGGGTTGTGATGCTCGAGCTGAGGATGTTGCGGACAATCTCAAAGTAACCATTCGTGAGTACCATAGATTGTTGCAAGAAACAAACAGTCACAAAATGTTTCAATTTTGTGCAGAAGGGATCAATGAGGAAAACATATCGGATGAAGGAAGCAGTGCCTTTCCAACACCTTTTGAACGTCTACAAAAAGAAGACTTTAAACGTTCACTATCCAAAGGAATAAAAAGTTTGACTGATCGGGAACAGTTAATTCTAAACTTGTATTACGACGAAGAATTAAACCTTAGAAAAGTTGGTGAGATCCTGGGTGTGAGTGAATCGCGGGTGAGCCAGATCCACAGTCAAGCGATGTTGCGTTTAAAGAGCAAATTGCGTGAGTGGCGTGAAGGCGGCATTGTTTAGTGTAATGGAGAGGTTCTTAATAAACTCATTACTTTAGAACTGATGCCCTGCACGAGTCCTGAAAGTTTGTCGATCAATGTCTCGTTAACGACGTAGTTGATTTCATAGATATCCCATTCATCACTCTTTTCAAGCAGATAGTCATCACTGGTGGTGAGCTCATCGACAAGATTCATTTCGAGTGCACGAGTGCCGTACCAGTGTTCGCCAGTAGCAATCTGATCAATATCCAGTTGTGGTCTATGTTCTAAGACAAATTGTTTGAAGAGTTCATGTGTCTCCTCAAGCTCTTCTTTAAATTTTTCACGTCCTTTGTTGGTGTTTTCACCTAGCATTGTAAGGGTACGTTTGTACTCACCTGCTGTGTGTTGCTCTACATCGATGTCGTGTTTTTTGAGTAAACGATAAAAATTAGGTATTTGGGCTAAGACACCGATTGAACCAACAATGGCAAAAGGAGCTGCGATGATCTTATTGGCAACAGATGCCATAAGGTAACCACCACTCGCAGCAACGAGATCGATACTCACGGTTAAGGGGATTTTACGTTGGCGGATCCGAGCCAGTTGCGAGGCGGCGAGACCATAGTTGTGAACATAGCCACCCCCACTGTCTACCGTGACCAGTACTTCATCTTTTGTTGTGGCTACTGACAGGAGCGCACTAATACCCTCACGTAGATTATAAACATCGCTGGCTTGCATATCTCCGTCAAAGCGTAAAACAAACAAGCGAGGGCTGTTTTCTTCAGTTTCGCCCTTTTTTATGGATTTTTTTCGTGCTTTTTCTTCGGCTTTTTCTTTTTTCTTGCGTGCTTTCTTACTGGCTTTAAATTCTTCCTTGCTGAGTAGTTCCTCTTCTAGGAGCTCACGTGTTTCTTCAATTTTGTCATTGAGCTTTTCAATTTCAATAGATTCAGATGAGCCTTGACCGCTGCGTTGGCTGAGTAGGAATAACATGAAAGCAAACCCTACGAGAGCTAGAAAGATAACAGTAAAAACTTTAGCAGCAAACATTCCATATTCAGCAACAAATTCGATCACACAAGACTCCTCAGTCAATTTCGAATGTGTTAGTCTAACCCCTCGGACATAAATAGCAAGAGGCTGTCAGTGATTAAGGCGGAATCGCTCGGATTTGAACGACACAACAAGAAACTGTTTGGTGGGCTAACTTTTGAAGTTAAGAGCGGTGCATTATTACTGATTAAAGGGGCTAATGGTTCTGGAAAATCCACTCTGTTACGTGTGCTAGCCGGTTTGTCTCAACCCACAGCAGGTCACGTTGATAAAATATCCTGCCTCTATTTGGGACATCGTATTGGGATCCACCCTGCATTAAGTGCTGTTGAGAATTTAAGAAACTTGCTAACGCTATCTGAGCCTAACCAGTTTCCAAAAGGAGTCTTAGTTTCTGCGTTACGCCAGGTAGGTCTGGCCGGATTCGAAAATGTTGTTGGGGAGTCACTTTCGCGAGGCCAGAATCAACGTATTGCCTTAGCACGGCTTTGGTTAACGACACAACGGTGTTGGATTTTAGATGAACCTTTTACGGGCTTAGATTCAACCGCACAACAGCTTTTGCATAATAAACTCTTACGTCATTTGGAGCACGGTGGCACGGTTGTTTTAACTGGACA
This sequence comes from uncultured Legionellaceae bacterium, assembly GCA_964351705.1. Classification (GTDB taxonomy): domain Bacteria; phylum Pseudomonadota; class Gammaproteobacteria; order UBA6186; family Azoamicaceae; genus CADEGZ01. The sequence continues at coordinate 47,966 of CAYGPC010000007.1, read as the reverse complement.
CAAGGATTTGGCTATTGATGCTGTCAATAAACAGACTCTCGTTCTGGGGGAATTATAATGATAGCGGTATTGGGACGGATTATTGCTCGAGATTTATTGTTGTATTTGCGACGCCAAAGTGATTGGTCTGTTCCGCTGATTTTCTTTGTAATGATTGTCAGTGTTTTTCCCATTGCACTGGCAGCCGATCCTGCGGTGTTAGAACCCTTAGCACCGGCTATCATTTGGGTAGCAACAGTGCTCTCTTTACTAATGTCTATGGATACCGTTTTCCGTTTGGACCATCACGAGGGGATCACCGATCAATTTGTACTGAGCGTACATCCTTTACCAGTTTTGCTGTTTGGTAAAGCTTGTGCACACTTTTTAGCAATGGGATTACCTCTTCTCTTGTTAGTACCACTCATGGCGCACATGTTACCTATGCAGGGGGAAGCTGTTTGGGTGCTTTGGGCAAGTCTAGCTTTGGGTATACCCACCATTAGCTTAGTAGGCATGATAGGAGCTTTGCTGACAATAGGGTTACATCGTGGTGGCATCTTACTGAGTATTTTAATTTTTCCGCTAATACTCCCTATTATTATTTTTGGCGTAGGCAGTGTGGCATTAGTTGGGCAGGGAATGGAATCTTATTCCTCACTGCTGATATTGCTTGCACTTTTTCTTCTAGCTTTAGCTTTTACGCCCTTAGTGGCGGCTAGCGCTCTAAAAGTGAGTCTCGAATGAATTTACAACGCTTTCTTTCTTTGAAATACACCTATTATTCTTTAGGGAAACTTATCCCAATTCTAAGCGTACTGTGTGTTTTGTGTATGTTGTACGGTGTCGCTGGAGGTTTGTATTTAGCACCCTCAGATTACCAACAGGGTGATGCCTTTCGCATTATCTATTTACATGTGCCGGCGGCACTGTGGTCTCTTGGGATCTATAGCATCATTTTTGTGAGCTCCATTGTCTTTCTGGTGTGGCGCATTAAACTTGCTGATTTAGTGGCCAAATCAAGTGCCTCAATAGGTGCTATTTATACCTTGTTGGCTTTGCTGACAGGGGCTATCTGGGGAAAACCGATGTGGGGAACCTGGTGGATATGGGACGCACGTTTAACTTCAGAATTGATTTTGCTGTTTTTGTATTTTGGGTACGTAGGACTACGTTCAGCAATACCCGATCCGAAACGAGCCGCTAAAGCTGCTGCTTTACTTGCCATTGTAGGTATGATTGATATTCCAATTATTCATTTTTCGGTCGAATGGTGGACGACTTTACATCAAGGACCGACCTTATCTCGTTTCGCGAGACCTGCCATGGTCTCTCAAATGTTGTATCCACTATTGTCCATGATTTCTGCTTTCTTCTTTTTCTATGCTACTTTGCTCTGCATTGGGATCCGCACTAATATTCTGCGACAAGAATGGCGTACGCAATGGATCAGAGAATGGTTGCAAGGAGAAATAGCGACATGACCAACTATGGGATGTACGTTTGGCCATGTTATCTGATTACTTTCGTTTTTTTATTTCTTAAAACACTCAATAGTTTCTTAGTGTGGCGCAAAACCGTAAGAGAACTTCGAGATCATTTTGAATCTCTCGCATGAATGCCTTTAGAAAGCGGCGTCTTTTAGCCATTGGTTTTATCCTGACTTGTTGCATTGCAGCAGGTTATTTGATTTTACAAGCGCTAGAAGATAATATTCATTTTTTCATTTCTCCAACTGAACTTACAGAAAGTCAGAACAAGCAAGGCATGCGTGTTCGTTTAGGAGGAGTCGTTGAAAAGGATTCGGTTAAGCATGGGACACATTTGCAAGTGCAGTTTCAAGTAACGGATTTTGTACAATCGGTTGGAGTTCTTTATGTCGGTGTTCTACCAGATTTATTTAGGGAAGGGCAAGGTGTAGTGGCTTTGGGAAAGTGGAATGGGAACATTTTTGTGGCGGACCAAGTTTTGGCGAAACACGATGAAAATTACAAACCACCTGAAGTAAGAAATGCACTAGAGTCGGCGAGCAACCATGATTCCTGAACTCGGTCAGTTTGCACTGGTCCTCTCTTTACTGTTAGCAATGCTAGGGATCATTTTACCTTTGCAAGGCATAGCACAGAAAAAATCAACTTTAATGAAAACGGCTAAACCCTTATTGCTAGGTCAATGTTTTTTTATTGTTATTGCCTTTTTTATTTTGGTCTATTCATTCATCGAAAATGATTTCTCGGTAAGCTATGTAGCCATTCACTCAAATTCAACCTTGCCACTTTTGTATCGGATCTGCGCTACTTGGGCTGGACATGAAGGATCTTTTCTGTTGTGGTTGCTGTTCCTAACGGGCTGGGGTGTGTTACTGAGTCAATCACTGAGGCAAGCACCACTGCTCTATGCCACGCGGGTTCTCGTTGTGTTGACGGTCTTTACTGCCGCCTTTTTAATCTTTCTTATTTTTACGTCTAATCCCTTTAATCGATTATTGCCTGAATTTCCCTTGGATGGAAATGATTTGAATCCACTGCTGCAAGATCCGGGTTTAGTAGTACATCCTCCTTTGTTGTATTTGGGTTATGTGGGCTTGGTGATTCCATTTGCTTTCGCAGTAGCGACCTTATGGCAAAAAGACTATACATTACCCTGGGCAAAATGGTTAAGACCATGGGTGCTTGCAGCCTTTGCCTTTTTAACACTCGGTATTACTTTGGGTAGTTACTGGGCCTACTATGAATTGGGATGGGGTGGTTGGTGGTTTTGGGATCCGGTGGAAAATGCTTCTTTTATTCCTTGGCTATTAAGCATTGCCCTATTACACAGTTTGATGGCAACTGATAAACAGAAATTGTTTCCGGCGTGGAGTTTACTGTTGTGTTTAGTGATCTTTGCCACCAGCTTGATTGGAGCCTTTTTAATCCGGTCGGGTGTTCTCGCTTCAGTACATGCTTTTGGTAGTGATCCAGAACGTGGTGTGTATTTGTTAAGTTTCATTGTTGTCTTTATCGGTAGTGCTTTTGTTCTATACGCTTGTCGGGCTCGGCACTTTATCTCAGCCCGCTCTATAAATGCACTGTCACGTGAAACCTTAATTCTTTCTGCAAGTTTGCTGTTGTTTGCAACTGCTATGACTATTCTACTAGGCACCGTTTTCCCCTTGTTTTACGAAGTGATGACTGGGCACAAAATATCGGTTGGGTTTCCGTATTTTAATACCATCTTTGTCCCTATGATTACCCCAATACTCGTGTTGATCCCATTAGGACCCTTGTTACGTTGGGGAGCCCAGCCTGCGAGAGAAATTGCGCGTAAGATCAAAGGTTTTCTTTTATTAAGTGTTCTCTTGTGCTCTGGTATAGGGTTTTACTATTCCACAAGTTTTACAGTCCAGGTAGGCCTGAGTTTAAGCTTAGCGTTTTGGATAAGTTTGGGGACGCTTAAATTCATTAGTGATAAGTGGCGCAACAAGCATAGTATTTCGATGGGAGCACTTGGTATGTTTGCGGCACATTTTGGAGTCGCCATTAGTTTCATTGGGGTTGTCTTAGTTTCTTATTATGAAGTTGAAAAAGATGTGTCACTCGCACCGGGACAATCTATTCGCTTGGCTCACAACAAGATAACTTTTGAAGGGCTTGAAACTACCGAAGGCTCAAATTATGTAGGCTATCAGGGTCATTTTATCGTTAAACACGATCAAAACCCTCAAGTTGATTTGTATCCTGAAAAGCGCATTTTTGTTGTGCAAAAAACAAAAATGACTGAAACTGCAATTGAAGGTGGTTTTTTTCGTGATATCTATATTGCTCTGGGCGAGCGCCTAAGCAATGGGCAGTGGTCCGTTCGATTGTACTATAAGCCATTTGTGCGTTGGATTTGGGCCGGAGCCCTATTGATGGCTTGTGGTGGTTTTTGTGGTGCCTTTGCGCGTAGGATGAAAAAAAGATGATTCGATTTGTTGTGCCATTGCTGGTTTTTATAATGGTGGTTTTTGGACTGTGGGCTGGTGTTACCATGACACCAAAAACATTTACATCCACCATTGTCACTACTGATTTAAGCCCACGCTTCGCATTGGGCACCTTAGAAGAGCCCGATGTACTCATCACTGAAGCCTCCCTTAAGAATAAGGTTACCGTGATGAATGTCTGGGCCAGTTGGTGTCCTGCTTGTCAAACAAACCAGGTTTTATGGTTAGCACTTGCCAAGCAACCCGATCTGCATATTATTGGGTTGAACTACTTTGACGATCTTTTTGACGCACGTGCCTGGTTACAGGAAAAGGGTGATCCCTATCAATACACACTCTATGATAAAAAGGGGCGTGTTGGTATGGAGCTCGGTGTCCAAACGACACCTGAGTTTTTCATTCTGGATAAGAAGGGTGTCGTTCGTTATCGTCATCAGGGTGAGATAAAACAAAAGTTTTGGGAAGAGACCGTTTCCCCTCTGATTAAAAAGCTGCAAGAGGGTAACTAGAATGTCGACGCATGATATTTACCCGTTCACTGATCGTACACAGCAAGCATTGTTTTATAAGATCATTGGACAGTTACGCTGCACGGTGTGTTCTAATCAAAATCTGTCCGATTCTGCGGCACCACTTGCTATTGAGTTAAAAGATCGGATCTATCAGGAAATATTGCTAGGTGGTAATGAGAAAGAAGTCTTAGCATTTGCCACTTCACGCTATGGTGATTTTATTTCCTATGCGCCGCCTGTGCGCTCAGACACGCTCGCTCTGTGGGGAGGCCCTATCTTAGGCGTGCTGCTGGTCATTATTGCCATAGTGCGCACAGTACGATTTCAGTCTTCGCCTAAGTAAGTGGCGAAGCACCAGGTGTAACCATCTTGATCTTGTAAGCGACACATACGGTCGTGCCAAAACGTGTTTTCAGGCTTCCCTTGAGAAATGGCACCTGCTTGAATGGCTCGTTCGTAGAAGGCATCCACATCCTCACAATATAAATACAGATTAATGGGAGATTCTTTGCCGGCAGCTTTAGGTGGTTGAACTTTGGCACCGTAAGCACCAGCACGTCCAAACATAATCATTTGATCTTGATAGCGCATTTCTGCATGCCAAGTTGTATTGTCCTCTCCTGCAACCATATGCGATTTTTCAAAGCCAAAGGCCTCAGAATAGAATTCAGCCGCTTTATCGACATCTGCAACGGTAATATGGGTGGTGATCCAGGAAGCCCCTTCAGGACGTGGGGAGGTAGACATACCAGATCTCCTTTCATTTGTGATAAGCAGAGTCAGATTGTAAACGTAATTGTCCAGTCTGAAAACCCCATATTTTGATATAGATAGAAACACTAGTTATATAGTTCCATTAAAAGTAATTTAGAAAACTTCAATACTATGATATTATAAATAGCTATTCTTACGGTGAGGGATGAGAACAGTCGTGTTGTTGTTTTGGCTATTAACGTTTCTGTTGTTGAACTGTGCTCTGCTGTTTTTTATGCCTTGGCTCAAAGCTTGGCGTCGCAATGTGCTTTGGGGACTCATTGTCTTTGTTGGAAGCTATGGGATCTATCAGCAGGTGGGGAGTGCACAGCAGCTTAAGCAGTATTTTGCCAGCCAAACGCCGGATGTTATTAAACGTCGCTTAGGGTTACGACTGCAATTGGCAGATTTTCGTAAAAAGGAATTTCAGTTACGGATCCGTTTAGAACAAGAGCCAAAGAATGAAGAGATAGAATGGAAATTATTAGATCTTCTGGCCTTACAGGCGATGTACGCTGGGGAATTTAATCAAGCTCTAGAGCACTGGCGATTAGCGGAAGCACGGATCACGAATGAAAAATTTAGTACAGATAAGAAGCGAATTTTACGTTCGATAGAGCTATTGGAATTTTTACAACAGAAAATCGCAGGATAGGTTTGAAATAATTAAGCAAAAAGCTGCATGTTGGTAACGATTACTTTACCAGTTTGGCAAGGACATGCGTATAGCCGCCGCCCGGATTAGACACTTCTAAAGCTTTGAAAATATTAAACGCCCACTGGAAACGTCCTTCCTTATCCATGGGTGCCTTTTGTTTATCGAGAACAGTTTCTTGACAAGTAGCGATGGCTGCTTCGTATAGTCGTGTTAATTTTGACTCCAATGCTGCCTTTTGAACAAGTTGTTTTATTTTAGGGTGAATCTTCTCAATGTTTGCGTAGCGCATAATTGTATAGAGAGATTCGTTCCTTAAATCTTTTCCACTCATGGTTGATTCAAATTCAGCAACGGTAGTAAGGTACGAGCCTCTATAAAAATACACTATTTCAGGAGATTCATTAGTACCTTGGGGAAGAAAAGGCAGATTTTTTTTAAGGAAAGCAAGGTTGTCTCTAGGTCCAGAATACAGGTTTTCTCTAGGGATTAAACTTGAATCCTCAAGTAGAGCAATCGCGCCGTTTTCCAGTAAGCGTTGTACACATTTATATTTAAAATTTAACTTTTGAACATCTTCGCTGGAAAGTAGTCCCAGTTCAGCATAGTGAAGAGGAGTCTTGCCAGTACTGTCCAGAGCATTAATATTTGCACCTGATTTCAACAGAAGTTCCAGGATTTTTTCTGCATCATCTTGAAGGCAATAGCCATTAGTGTGAATGTTTTTAACGAGCAAATGGAGCGGTGTCTCTCCAGTACTGTTTGTAGCATTAACATTTGCGCCCTTTTCTAGCAAGAATCTAGCGGCCTGCACACTGGGAACGGTTACAGCGTGATCGAGCAGTGTTCTTCCATCACTGTCTGTTGCATCAATATTCGCATGATTGTCCAGGAGCAACTGTATGACTTCGCAATCAATAGGTTTTCGACTGTTGAATATTGCATGGTCTAGCAACATCACATAGAAGAGGGGTGTGTTTCCCTTGTGATCTGGGGCATTAACATTGGCACCTCTTATTACTAGGAGGCGTGCGCTTTGTAGGTGAGCACGGGTTGAAGCACAATGGAGCGGCGTTTTTCCGCTGTTGTCTACTGCGTGAAGATCGGCATTGTTGTCTAGGAGGAGCTGAATGGCTTCTGGGCGATCCATTTCTGCAGCCCAGTGGAGTGGTATCTTCCCGTTCTTGTCTTTTATGTTAATAAGGGTACTATTGGCCCGGAGGAGCTGTTCTATCTCGCTCGTGTGATTGTGAGCTGCTGCTTTATGGAGTGGATTTTCATCACAATCACTTTTGGCGCCTTGTTCGAGCAGGAGTTGAGCGGGCTCTGGATTTTTCGTTGAAATTGCCAGTTCGAATGCGGTTTCTCCATCGTGGTTTGTTGCATCGACCTTAGCACCCTTTCTCAGTAGGAGACGAATGGCTCCTGGATTGTTATGTCGTGCAGCAAGGTGGAGTGGTGTCTCTTCATTGCAATCTTGAGCATGAATGTCAGCGCCTTTGTCCAGTAGCAGTTGCAAGGATTCTTCACAGCCGTATATTACTGCTAGGTGAAGCGGAATTTCCTCGCGACAGGTTCTAACATCAGTCTTAGCGCCTTTATCTAGCAAGAATTGAACGCTTGGCACGTTGTGATCGGCAACAGCCCAATGAAGCGATGTGCGACCGTAGATGTCTGCAGCGTTTATGTCGGCGCCTTTATCTAGCAAGAATTAAGCAATTTCAATGAAGCTTCGGACAGTGGCCAAATGAAGGAGGGTCCAGTTATCTTCAGTTGTAGTTTGAATATTGTCCTCATTTATAAGGGATTTAACTTCTTCTAGAGAGTTATTTTTTACAGCATCAAAAAGTTGTTGCATTACGCACATCCTCACATTCGTCTTATTATGATCGTTAAATCTTAACGATTTCATCCTAACATTTAAATACAAAAAAAGGAACTTTTTGAGGTTTTACTTGAGGTGTGAATTTTTATTGCTGTTCAGTAGCCAGTACTTGTCGATGTATTTAGATGTATCATTTGAAATTTGGGAAAAGCTACGTAGGTTTGTTTTTACCCAATTTTTCACAATATTGAGTGAGCACTTCAAACAGCATTTTGTGATCTTCAGATTTTACAACGAATTCATTCATGCCGGCACCTCTGCAAATATCCTCGTCTCGAGGATCGCTGCTTGCTGTTAATGCAATGAGTGGAATGTCCTTACAGGGATCGGGTAATTCCCGAATGATTTTAGCCGCTTCGTAGCCATTCATAAGAGGCATGAACAAGTCCATGATGGACAGATCAAAAGGTTCTGTTTTAATCGTTTCAATAGCCTCTTGACCGGTTCCAACCGCTTTAACCTCGAAACCTCGCTTCTTTAAAATCATTGACATAGCAGTCCTGGTGGTTTTGCTGTTGTCAACAAACAGAAGTTTGAGTTTGTTTGGATCAGGTTCTGGTGCGCTATTTTCTTCCATGTTCTTAGTTTAGATGAGTTTAAGCGTGATTACCAAAGCCCAATGGCTTTCCACCAAACAGTCCCCACTACACCCCAGATCAATACATTCACCACGCTCAAGACGCCACCGACACGCCACCAGTCACGGAAAGTGACGTAGTTCGAACCGAAATAGACTGGAGCGGTACCTGTACCGTAGTGAGTGATCCCAGCACATAAGCTTGAGAAAAAGGCGAGCATTAAAAGAGATATAATGGCGGGAGCACCGGTGCCTATTGCAACGATGGCAAAAACACTATACATAGCGCTGATGTGTGCAGTAATGCTAGCAAAAGCGTAGTGGCTATAAAAATAAATCAGTGCAACAGCCCCTAGACCAAACATCCAGTTTGAGGTAGTGATCCAAGTTTTCATGTGGTTTCCAACCCAGTCCATCATGCCGAACTCTGACAAATGGCTGGACATCATAAGCAAAGTGGCGAGCCAAATGAAGGTATGCCATGCATTGTGTTCGTTTGCAACATCATTCCAATCTAATACTTTAGTTATGAGCAGAATAGAAAGTCCAACGAAAGCTGCAACAGTGGCATCTACACCCAAATAAGAACCTGCCACCCACAAGGTTAATAGTAAAGCGAAGGTGAGTAGCATGATCCATTCTGCACGACTTAAAGGCCCCATTTCTTTTAGCCTTTTTCGTGCGAATACAGGAGCTTCAGGTGTGTGCTGGAGTTCAGATGGGTAAAGTACTTGCAGGATCCAAGGTAGCAAAGCCAAACTCAAAACCCCTGGGACCAAAGCAGCTATTGCCCAGGTAGCCCAGGAAATCTCAACACCGAATTTCGAGGCAAGAGTCGCAATTAATGGATTTCCTGCTGTAGATGTTAAAAACATTGCGCTGGTAATGATGTTCGCTTGATAAGCTAACACCATTAAGTAGGAACCGATTTTGCGTTCGGTTCCTTCACTTGGGTCGCTTTGGTACTCTTTCGAAAGAGAGCTTACAATTGGGTAGACAATCCCACCACCCCGAGCGGTGTTGCTTGGGGTGAAGGGGGCCAATAAAAATTCAGTGGCAATGAGCCCATATGAAAGGCCAAGGGTGCTCTTCCCCATGTTCAAAATAAAGTAATAGGCAACTCGGGCACCTAATCCTGTTTTAGTAAAACCACGGGCTAGCAAAAAAGCCAGTAGTATTAGCCAAATAATATTTGAGCTAAAAGAGGACAGTAATTGGTTGGCACTCAGTGTTTGAGTAATGCCGCATAAAGCCAGCGCTAAAAGACAAATGGTGCCCATAGGGTAGATATTGGCAACAATCGCCGCGATTGTGGTGACAAATATGGCGAACAGGTGCCATGTTTGTTCAGTTAAACCTTCTGGTACAGGTGTAAACCAGAGTATTGCAAGCAAACCGGCGATCCAGGCCACTGGGGGAACCCTAAAAAGGGTAAGATAGCTCGTTCTAAAAACGGTAAGCTGGGCTGCGCTGGTGTTATTCACAGTTTATTTTTCCTTTTTGGTAAAACTTTAGTAAGACTCATGGCCTTAGTTCCAGTGAGCTAATTTTGCCTTAAAGTAGTGCCCCGTGGCAAGCGAGGAAGAACTGAGGTATGCTATAGGCCACAAATCATAAAGTAGGCGGATAGAGGCTGTAAAATGCGCTTGAGAAAGATTAAATTGGCTGGGTTTAAATCGTTTGTGGATCCTACCTCGCTTGAGTTGAGAAGTGACTTAACAGCGGTTGTGGGACCCAATGGTTGTGGTAAATCTAACATCATTGATGCTGTGCGTTGGGTGATGGGTGAAAGTTCAGCGAAGAACTTACGTGGTGAGTCCATGGCCGATGTTATTTTTAATGGTTCATCCACGCGTAAACCGGTTGGACAAGCGTCTATTGAATTAGTTTTTGATAATACTAAAGGCTTGGGCGGAGAGTATGCTCAATACAGCGAAATTTCCGTGCGTCGTCAGGCTACCCGTGATGGTCAATCCAATTACTTCTTAAATAATGCTCGCTGCCGCCGCAAAGATATTACGGATTTATTTTTGGGGACCGGTTTGGGTCCAAGAAGTTACGCGATCATTCAGCAAGGGACCATTTCTCGACTGATCGAAGCAAAGCCCGAAGACTTGCGTGGTTTCCTAGAAGAAGCGGCTGGTGTTTCGTTGTATCGCAAACGTCGGCATGAAACTGAAAAACGTATGTTACATACGCGAGAAAATCTTGAGCGATTAACTGACATTCAGCGTGAGCTTGAAAAGCAGCTCGATCGGCTTAAACGTCAATCTGAATCTGCTGTACGTTATAAAGAATATAAAGCAGATCAAGATCGCTTAGAGGCTGAATTATGTGTTTTAAAATGGCAATCATTTAATACAGAGTTGCAAGAAAAATCTGAAGCTATCCAGAAAGCCTCAACCCAACTTGAAGAGAAATTGGCAGCGCGTGCAAGTTACGATCTCGATTTAGAAAAAACGCGTATAGGCTACAGCGAAAAATCAGATGCGTGGAAAGTTCAACAGGGTGAGCATTACGACCTGGGTACTCAGATTGCTCGATTAGAACAAACACTACAACACCATCAGGAACGTGAGCAGGGGTTACGCCAGGATTTAACTGAAATAGAAGCAAGTCATGCTCGACTTGGAGAACAAATAGAACAAGATGAAGCTGCACTGACACAGTTTGCAGCAGATCTAACTGTTTTGCGACCAGAGCACGAAAAAGTGCAAGAGCAAATGCAACATTGTGAACAGGTGTTGACAGATGTGCAGATGGCCATGGAGAAATGGGATGAGGCCTATGTGTTGTACCAAGAAGAATCCGAGAAGCCCAAACAAGTAGCTGAAGTAGAACGAGTACGTATTAAACAATATGAAACACAAGTGGAAGAAGCTGCTCAGCGTAGTGAACGGTTGCATAAAGAGCAAGCGGACATTAACGTCGATGCACTTGAACAAACGTTAAGTCGTCTGGAAGGCGAGTTACTTGAGGTTGAAACCAAAGGAAACCAATCTTCAACAGAGTTTAATGAATTGTCACAAGAATTGACGAAGCAGCGTGAAGGTTTAACAGCAGAAACGAAAAAATTAGATCGACTCAAGGATCAACGTCAAGAAATCAATGGGCAAGTGGTTTCACTGGAAGCTTTACAACAAGCAGCACTGGGTAAAACAAATGAAGTAGTGAGTGCTTGGTTAGAAACGAAAGGCTTATCAAAACATGCCCGTTTGGGTGAAAAGATATCTGTTGAGCCGGGTTATGAAAGAGCAGTTGAAACGGTATTGGGTGATGCGCTTGAAGCGGTTTGTGTTCCAGGTATGAACGTAGTAACTGATTTGATTGCAGATTTACATGAAGGGAACATTACCTTTATTGATGGTTCTGAACCTTTTGTAGACAGTCAGCCAAATACACTTGCTGCGAAAGTGAAAACCGACTTACCGATCCAATCTTTACTTTCAGATGTCATCGTAGTTGAAACCTTAAATGAGGCATTGGATAGACATAAACATTTAGCGTCCGGTCAATCTGTTATTACGCGTGATGGTATCTGGCTGGGTAAAAACTGGCTTCGAGTGTATCGTAGTGAAGAAGGGCATCATGGGATCTTAAGTCGCGAAGCAGAGCTTAAAACGCTACAAGTAACCCTAGCTGATTTAAAAACGCAAGTAGAAGTTGCCGAATCTGTCTTAGTATCGTATCAAGAGAGCATTGGGGATCTTGAGAGTAAACGTGAACGACTTCGACAAGATCAACAAGTGTGCGCGCAATCTATTAAAGATTTGTCTTCACAAATAAGTACACATCGGGCTAATTTAGAGCATTTGCATGCGCAACTCCTGAGGTTGGCTTCTGAAATGCGCGAACAGAACCAGAAAAGTGAAACAGCGACACAAGAAGCCGGTGATGCACGCTTGCGTTTGCAGTCGGCAATCGAAAAGATGGCAATACATGAGGAAAAACGTGGGGTATTGCGCGTTGAACAAGATAAACTGCGTGCAGAGTTACAAAATGCGCGTGAAGGGGATAGAAACGCTAAGCAGGCCCTGCACAGTTTGCAGTTGAAAGAACAAACCTTATTGACGCAGCAAAAAGCTATTCAAGAAGGCTTAGTACGTTTAACCGAGCAAAAGGAAGGCATGCTAGGCAGACAATGTGCGTTGCGCGAGCAAATGGCTACTTTGTTGGAGCCACAAGCGGAGTTGAAAGAGACGTTAGATGATTTGCTTGCCAAACAGCTGGAATCGGATAAAGCCCTAAACTTAGCTCGGGAAGTTTTAGAGGCTTTTGAGCAAAAGCTTAAAGCATTGGAAAAACAAAGGCAGCTTTTAGAAGAGGAAGCAGAAGATGTGCGGAATCGCCTTGAGCAAGTGAAGATGGAATGGCAAGTTGTGCAAACGCGTGCGCAAACCACATTGGAAACCTTAACTCAAATGAATACAACCCTTGAGCAGGTGTTGCCCACTTTGCCTGAGGAAGCTAGCGAAATAGAATGGACGCAAACGCTTGAAAAGACAATGAAACGTATTGAACGCTTGGGCGCTATTAACCTGGCCGCGGTTGAGGAATATGAAGGAGAGCAGGAGCGTAAAAATTACTTAGATGCGCAACAAGCTGATTTAGAAGAAGCTTTAGCGACGCTTGAAAGCGCTATTCGAAAAATTGATAAAGAAACACGAACACGGTTTAAAGAAACGTTTGAAAAAGTGAATGCCGAATTTAAAGTATTCTTCCCACGCTTGTTTGGTGGGGGACAAGCTTATTTAGAGTTAGTAGGTGATGATTTACTGGAAGCGGGTGTGATGGTGATGGCTAGGCCACCCGGCAAACACAATAGTTCTATTCACTTATTGTCAGGTGGTGAAAAGGCCCTAACGGCAGTTGCATTAGTCTTTGCCATATTTCAGCTGAACCCCGCGCCTTTCTGTTTACTGGATGAGGTAGACGCACCTTTAGATGATGCGAATGTCGGGCGCTTCTGTGAATTAGTGAAAACATTATCTGATAGTGTACAATTTATTTTTATTACGCACAATAAACTGGCAGTTGAAATGGCTCAGCATTTGGTTGGGGTCACAATGAAAGAGCCTGGGGTATCAAGGCTTGTGTCAGTGGATGTGGAAGAAGCAGTTGCCTTAGTCGATTAGGGGAGATCAAAATGGAAACGGGGCTTAGATTGTTTTTGATGATTTTAGCTTGCTTTATTTTTGCAGGCATCATTTGGGATTATACTAAAGGGCGGCACTTGCAGAAGGGTATTTTCAACCTTCGTCGTCGCGGTGCTGACAAACAAACGTCTCGCCAAGAGGATAGGTTGTTGGATCCACTGGAAGATGACTTTAGTGAGGAAATGCACGATCATGTTTTTAGAGCATCCGTTGTGAATAAGCAACGAAAAACCATTGAGCCTAAATTGAATGATTCTTTTGAGGAAGTGGTTTTACAAAAAGAAGCAGTAGAACCTAAAATGCCTGCTTCTACTAAAGCGAATGAATCAACTGCCATTCGTGAGCCTATTGTTTTGTATATTATGGCACGTAAAAATCAAGGGTTCTCAGGGCAGCGTTTACTCCAAGCATTTAAAGAAGCACATTTATTTTATGGAGATCAGCAAATATTCCATCGTAAAGTGACTGGTTCAAACAATCCGGTTTTCAGTGCAGCCTCGGCGATTGAGCCTGGTTTTTTTGATTTAGCCGAAATGACCCGTTTCATTACACCGGGTATTTTGTTATTTTTTGATCCGAATGAGTCTGAGTCCCTTTCACAGGATTTTGATCTGATGCTCAGGACTGCGCGACGCTTAACGGTCTTCTTAGATGGTGAATTAAAAGACTGCTACCGGCGGGATCTAACGATTCAACGCTTGGAGCATTTCCAAAGCCAATTGAGAACGCTAGAAACCGCCATAGCACGTTTTTAGGCAGCTTTGAACTGCTGTATTGCTGATGGGCCACACAGTGTAACCGTGTGGTGTTTATCGTCTTTATAGCGCAACTCTTCCACGATAAGGTGGTTTGGCCCGATAAGCTCTATCCCACGACTAGCGTTTTGTTCGTCTGAACAAATCATGCGAAAATGAAAACGATTTTTAAATTTTTTCTGAAACGCAATGAGTGCATCAATGCTTCCCTCACCTAGGAAAGAAATACTCCCGTCTCCTTTACGTTCGCAGTAGTGTTGTGATTTTGGCAAGAGCTCTTGGCTGCAAAATTTTACCCATTCCTTATTTGTAAGTGTTTTCCCAATAGGCTGAAAAGCAATAGGTACGGGAATAGGATGCTTTAAGTGTTGACGCTTGCCGGGCTGTGAAATTTTGGTTTGAAGTTTTAAGCTTGTGTGCATACATCATTTCTCCTATAACTACCTGTTATTGGTTTAGACTTCAAAGGGATAAAGTAGTTCGTCTGAAAGGCTGTTATTAAATGCAGTTGTATTTTCTTAGCATATTAACTTGCTCTTTAGGTGTAAAGTCAGTTATTCTAAAGACAGAGATTGACTAAAATAAGGTAAAAGATTGCCATGACAGATTCGCTGTGCCAGGAGATCCTGCAGGCTATTTTGACTGCGGACACACATATGAGCCTTGATCTCTTAAGGAAAGGCAAAAGTATTTTTTTAGATCCAGTCAAAGGGATCACGTTTCATGCCGAAGCCTTGTATTGTGCTATTAAAAAAAATAATGAAGCTGTGATTCAATTTTTATCCGATCTACCTGTACGTTCTGATATTGCCTTTTTTAAATTTTGTGGCAACACTCCTCTAGGCATGGCTATTGAAGATGATCATCTTGATTTACTGCCACTCTTATTGAAGAAGACCGATAAAAACTTTGCATTACATATGGCTGTAAAATTCAACCAGTCTAAGAGCAAACAGGTTTTATTACAGAAATACTCATTTAAAAAGAAATTTTTGGGATTCTTAGAACTTCAATCCTGACCACACCCGCCCACGGCTAATTGACCATTATCGAAATATATAATTATTGATTGGTATCTATTTTGCTTTTCAGCACAAAAATCACTTTATATGAGTTATATTTCAATTAAGACAGTTAACAAACAGCTGGCTTGGCTGTGTACAAGTGAGGATCTATGGCTATAACCCAGAAGAAAAGCCGTTCAGAAATCATCGAACTCCTGGTTGATTATATTAATAAAAGACTGCCAGATGGCGAAGCACCTATGGTACGTGAGTTTGTGCGACGTTATTACCTGAACACTTCCCCTGAAGATCTAATTACACGTAGTATTCAAGATCTCTACAATGCGGTTCTCTCTCACTGGAATTATCTTTATCAGCGGCAGGAAGGTGAGCATAAGGTTAGGGTATTTAATCCAGAAGTGGAAACACACGGTTGGCAGTCGATCCACACCATTATTGAGATAGGCACGGAGGATATGCCTTTCTTGATTGATTCAATCAGTATTGCCTTAAATCGTCGAGGTTCAAATGCACATTTAATCATCCATATAGGTGATATGCATTTTATACGCGATGAGAGTGGAAAAATTGTATCCGTATTGAAAGATGAAGACAACAAATCAAATAATCCAGCAGAAGTTGCTATATACATTGAAATAGATAAGCAAAGCGATTCTAAAATCTTAGAAGAAATTACAGAAGAATTAAAAAAAGTCCTCAGTGATGTGAAAACCGTGGTGTTGGATTGGCAAAGCATGAATGGAAAAGCAGCAGAGCTGCTCGAATCCATAAAGGAAATGCAAGACAATCCTGAGATCGAAGGTGCTGAAGAAGCAAGTGCCTTTATTCAGTGGCTTATAGATGATCATTTTACGTTTCTGGGCTATCAGGAATATGATGTAATCGATAAAAATGGTGAAAAACATTATCAGTTAATCCAGGAAACAAAGCTTGGTCTTTCAAAAATCGTAGATTTAGAGAAAGATATTCCATTAGATACTGTGCGTAAAACAGCACGTGATTTATTGCTTTCAAAGCAAGTGTTATTGGTTGGAAAGACAAATATACGTTCTACTATTCATCGACCTGCTTACGCAGATTTTGTAGCCATTAAAGTTTTTGACAACGAAAATAGAGTAGTACGTGAGAAAAGATTTATAGGGCTCTACACTTCAGTGACTTATAATAGCAGTGTAAACTGGATACCTTTATTACGGCGTAAAGTAACGACCGTACTAGAACTTGCAGGGTTTCCGAAAAAAAGTCATGAAGAAAAGACCTTAATGAATATCCTGGAGACTTTTCCACGGGACGATTTGTTTGGGGCAACTGAGTACGAACTGCTTGAACTCTGCATTGGCATACTACACCTGCAAGAGCGACAAAAAATTCGTTTATTCATACGAGAAGGACTTTTTGGGTACTTTGTGAGCTGTTTAGTGTTTGTGCCTCGAGAAAAATTCACCTCAACGTTAGCGGATAAAATGAAAGATATCTTGTTGAGAGGCTTTGATGGCTTAGAGGTGGAGTTCAATACTCGATTTTCAGATTCCTCATTGGCACGGATCCACTTCGTGGTTCTCCTTAATCCTAAGAAAAAATTAACCTATAACCAGAAAGTCTTAGAAGAGGAGCTGGTTGAAATTGGTCGAACCTGGAAAGATACTTTAAAAGAAGCACTGGTCAACTCTCATGGTGAAGAAAGAGGAAAACAGTATCTCGCAGAATACCAATCTGCATTTCCAGCGGGGTATAAAGAAAACTTTTCAGCACGAATTGCTGTAAGCGATATTGAATATTTTGAAAAGCTTTCAAAGGAAGAACCTTTGCAGATGAGTCTTTATCATCCACTGGATGAATCTGAAGAGGTTATGCGCTTTAAACTCTTTAGAATAGGCGCTACTATCCCATTATCTGATGTGGTTCCTGTCTTGGAACATATGGGGTTGAAAATCATCAGCGAGCGTCCTTATAAAATCACATTGAATAGTAGTCAGGATTCCATTTGGATCAACGACTATCGTATGATATATAAAAAATCTGTAGTTTTTGATACCAAGGATATTAAAGAGATATTTCAAGAGGCCTTTCATCATATTTGGTATCGTAAGGCTGAGAATGATGGTTTTAATGATTTAGTGCTTGGAGCAAAAGTTACCTGGCGGGAAGTGATGGTATTACGTGCCTATGCGAAATATTTATGGCAAACCGGTTTTAGTTTTAGTCAAAAACACGTTGAAGACGCCTTAACTTCTAACGCAGATATTTCCTTGTTGTTGATCAAGTTATTTAAGCTTCGATTTGATCCGGATAGTACGGATGAGGGGAGTACTCAAGAGTCATTTATTGCAGCTATCGAAAAAAGTTTAGAATCAGTAAATAACTTAAATGAAGATCGGATCCTACGACGCTATATGCATACCATCTTGGCTACAATGCGTACAAACTACTACCAAAAAGCAGAAAACGGTCAAAACAAGCCCTATTTTTCGTTTAAACTTGAATCCGCTAAAGTCCCAGAGTTACCTTTGCCACATCCCTTATATGAGATCTTTGTGTATTCGCCCAGGATGGAGGGGATCCATTTGCGGGCAGCAAACGTAGCGCGTGGTGGGCTACGTTGGTCTGACCGACGTGAAGATTTTCGCACCGAAATCCTAGGCTTAATGAAAACACAACAAGTGAAAAACTCAGTGATCGTACCGATGGGAGCCAAAGGTGGATTTGTGGTCAAAAATTTACCGGTAAATGGTACGCGGGAGCAAATCATGGATGAAGTGATCTATTGCTATCAAACATTAATTCGTGGCCTCCTGGACATTACCGATAACTATCATGGGAAAGATATTGTTCGACCGACAGAAGTTCAGCGCTACGATGGTGACGATCCGTATTTAGTAGTTGCAGCAGATAAGGGCACTGCAACGTTTTCAGACGTTGCCAATATGATCTCTAGAAAATATAATTTTTGGCTGGATGATGCATTCGCTTCTGGTGGTATAACGGGTTATGATCACAAGAAAATGGGTATCACCGCTAAGGGTGCTTGGGAATCGGTGAAGCGACATTTTCGTGAAATTGGCTTTGACACCCAATCCGATAATTTCACGGTGATTGGTATTGGTGACATGTCGGGTGATGTTTTTGGAAATGGTATGTTGCTCTCACGTCATATTAAGCTTGTTGCATCTTTTAATCACATGCATATTTTTATTGATCCGAATCCCGATCCCGAGTTAAGTTTTAAGGAGCGGGAGAGGCTGTTCAACTTACCCCGATCCAGTTGGACAGACTATGAGGAAACACTGATCTCGAAAGGCGGTGGGGTGTTCTGTCGCTCGGCTAAATCTATAGCCTTAACCCCTCAAATGCGAAAAATTCTTGGTTGCAAGGCAGATAAACTTGTACCCAGCGATCTTATTAAGGCTATTCTAAAAGCTCCTGTGGATTTACTGTGGAATGGTGGAATCGGTACATACGTGAAAAGTAAATCAGAGTCAAACACAGATGTCGGGGATAGGGCAAACGATAATCTACGTGTCAATGGATGTGAGTTACGTTGTAGAGTGGTAGGCGAAGGAGGTAACCTTGGCTTTACACAGCTAGGCCGAGTTGAATATGCCATGAAAGGTGGTAGTCTCAATACAGATGCAATAGATAATTCAGGAGGTGTAAACTGTTCGGATAGCGAGGTTAATATTAAGATTTTACTCAATGATGCAGTGGCACTTGGGGATATGACTGAGAAGCAGCGAAATGAGATCCTTGCCAAAGTTCAACCAAACGTTTCTGAATTAGTGCTCAATAATAATCGTTCTCAAACTAAAGCCATTAGTGTGACGCTCTCTAAAGCGAGAGGTAATCTTGAAATGCATTCACGTTTAATTGATGGTATGGAACGGATGGGTAAACTCGATAGAGAGATAGAGTTTCTACCTTCTCATGATGAGATCGAAGCCCGCAAAGCCGCAAAACTAGGACTTACACGACCTGAAATTTCAGTGTTGATGGCTTATTGTAAGATTGTCGTCAAAGAGTCCTTGCTCGATTCAGATTTGCCCGAAGATCCCTGCTTCCAAAGGGAAATCGTGGAGTCTTTTCCTGTTCCACTAAGAGAGGCCTATATTCAATATATGCCGCATCACCGTCTCAAACGTGAGATCATTGCCACTCAACTTAGTAATAAAGTGATCAATGAAATGGGGATCAGTTTTGTAGGGCGCCTGGAAGACGAAACCGGATCACCACCACCTGACATTATTCGTGCCTATGTTGTTTCAAGTGGTATATTTAAATCTCAGGAATTACAGGCTGCAATTGATGGGCTTCCTACGGTTAAAGCGACTGTGCAACATAGTATGTTGCATGAACTCACTCGTTTAGTGAGACGGGGCGCACGATGGTTTTTAAGAAATCGCTTTGAGAGTATAAAGGTTTCAGAAACGATTGAGCACTTTACCCCTCGCATTGAAGAAGTACGTTTAGCACTTCCCAATTTGTTGCCAGGTTATGACAATGAAATGGAAATCGCAGCACAGCGCTTAATCGAAGCTGATGTGCCAGCGGATCTTGCATATCAGGTAGCCAATATGAGTGCACTATTTTCTGCGCTTGATATTGTTGAGGCCTCAACGGTACACAAGCTTCCCCTCGGAGATGTAGCGGTTATTTACTATGAAATCGGGCGACGATTGCAGCTGGGATGGTTTCGTGAGCTTATTAAGCAGCACCGTGTCAATAATCACTGGGAAGCATTGGCGCGTGCAAGTTTTCGGGATGATTTAGACCGACAACAACGAAATCTAGCGGTGAGTATCATGCTGAATACAAGTGGTGAGGGTATTGAAGATCCTCAAGAATTGATTGATGAGTGGCTATCACATCATAAATTGCTTGTCGATCGTTGGGAGTATTTTATTTCCGAGCTGAAAAATACACCGGATGTTGATTTTACTATGTTTGCAGTTGCTCTGCGCGAGCTTCTCGATATGACGCCTTTACAAAATCATTAAGAGAATCAGGCTAGTGGGATAATACAGGTGACTTCGTTACCTTTGTCTGAGTAGTTTAGTGATTTAAAAGCAAGTGCTTTAGCCATTAAGATCCCACGACCATGGGTGCTGAGCATGTTTTTAGGATCAGGTTCTTGATATTTTTTCCAGTCAAAGCCTTCACCCTGATCAGTTACTTTTAAATGTATTTCTGTTTCTTGGCGTGTGAATTCAATATGTACGAATCGATTTGCATATTCTGGTAGGGTTAAGCGACGATCGATCTCTTTCATCCAGTTGTTTTCTTTTTGAAGCTTGGATTTTTCATCAAAGCCAATGTTCAGATTACCATGTTCAACTGCATTGAGTAGAATTTCAGTAATACCAACGATAGATGAACGAGGATCGGGGCAAGCTTGCGCTAAGAAGCTCGCTAGGGAATGCGCTTGCATTGGGTGCTGGATCTCAAAATGTCCATTTTTGAGAAAGCATGCTGCTTCCTGACGATCTGTATGTTCAGAGCTGTTTTCCATACTTTTACTATAGACAATTTTAGCAAGAAGGGGAATTCTGGCTATCTTTGCGAGCAGAAAGCTCCGTTTGTTGGGGGGGCGGTAGGTGTTTGAGCTTATTAGGTTTATAGGTCAATTTAGATGTTTTGCTAGGTGCTTTAGGAATGAATGGCATATAACGCGCAATACTCGTATGTCGGCCTAAAATTTCTTGATACACGGCGGTATAGGTTAGTACCCCTTTTACATATTCTCGGGTCTCCTTAAAGGGAATAGTCTCAATCCAGAGATCGGCAGCCATATCAAACGTGGGTAACCATTTGCCAACATTTCCGGGGCCAGCATTATAAGCGGCTGTTGCTAGAACAGAATTGTTTTGATGTCGATCGAGCATCATTTTCAAATAGCCAGTACCCAACTTTATATTGGTGTGTGGTTCGAATAATTCATCTTGTTTGGTGTAGGGAATTTTTTTTCGTTGTGCAACCATTTTTGCAGTACTTGGCATCACTTGCATTAAGCCCATGGCACCTGATGGGGATTTTGCGTGGGGTACAAATGCACTTTCGCGTCGTGTTACTGCAAAAACCCAGGCCGGATCTATTTTATTTTTCTTAGCCTCTGAGAAAATGCGATTGGTATAAGCCATTGGAAATCTCAGTGAAAGATCGTCTTTATGGTTCGCATTAGAAAGTGCCCAAATAGACCAATTAGGCAGTTTCCATTGCATGGCGAGGCGCGCAGCAGCGTGTTTTTCTTTATCGGTCATTTGCCTGGTGATATGTAACCATTCACTCTTGGCGTTATGCGTACGACCTAAAAGCTGTAATTCTCGTGCACCTTGAATAGCACGGCGCTCAGCAACGGAGCGAACCAAGCTACGTTGTACCAGCATGCTGTGTTCACCAATGGAATGAGGTTTCAGCAGCATTTGGCTTGCTAGCAATCCGTAGTAACTGCGAGACTTCGCGAGACGCGACAAAATGGACTGGCTTTCTGTGCGACGACTTAAAATATCAAGCGTGCGTGCTTGCCAGTATTGCCATTCTTCTTTGCTTGCTAGATCTTTTGGGAGTTGATTTATCCACGTGAGTGCTTGAGGCCAATCCTCCCGGATCAGTGCTAAGCGTAATCGTTTTTCGTGTACTGCATGATTGGCGTAGAGTGTTGGTACACGACTGAGCCACTTTTCAGCGTCAGGATTTTTTTGTTCAGCAAATTTTAGTCCAATTGCACGAACCACTAATCCCCAATGTCTTTCCGTAAATGGATACTGCCTGGCAAGACGTTTCCAAATCTTTATAGCTTCGTTCGGGTGTTTTTTTGCAATAAGTGAAACACCGTCGACAATCATTTCTAGATCGGCAGGATGCTCTCGTGAGAAATATTTTTTTTTCATAACTAAATGTGGATTCTTTCGGATCATCAACCAGAGTTCGACCAAAGCGATTTCATCTTTCCTGAGGTAGCTTGCCATTTTGCGTGCGAGTTTGGGATTATCTTCTTGAATCAATAATTTAATGCGCTGCCAAACTTTGGCGCGTGTTCTGGCCGGACTTTTTTCAAAAGCAGAAAAAGGGGCGTGACAATTTTTCGGAGGTGTTTTGCCAGTGAGCCATAATGGTGCAATTTGCTGTAGTATGAGATCATAGTCATTTTGAACTTGTAGAGAGCCCCAAAGATAGTCACATTGGAGTGCTACATCTTGAGTGGGTTGATAAGCTTTTAGATAAGCTTGCCAGTCTTCTTTTTGGGCTTTGTCTTTAAGCCAATTTTCTCTTAGTTTTTCAGCGAGCGGTGAGTCTGCATAATTTTCAATAAACTGTGTAAACTGTTGTTCTGTAACTTCATGAAGCTTGGAATTGTATTCTTTAAAGAGCAAGTGTGGGAGCAGTGGATAGTTGTGAAGTTGTTTCTTCAATTTTTCATAACTGTCCCATTCGCGCTTTGCCAGCTTCTTTTCGGCTTGTACAAATAGAGCACGCTGTGACTTAAGATCTGGTGCAGGAGCCGTTGCCCATATATTAGGTGAGCAGCTAATTAATAGACCCATTAGGAAAGGGGTGGAAAAATATTTTTGCAACATAAAAACGTTAAACTCATCAAAGCCTGGCTACCTCATATAATAGACAACAATTGCAACCTAAGCTGTTCAGTGCCTGCCTATTTAGGTTGAATTGATTAAGTACTAGGTCTGGATTATCATAGTAAGATAGAAAATCAATACATCAGGGGGAAAACGCATGGTACCAAGCAATGGTGAAAAGATAACGCTAAAGGCAGATGGTACACTTCAAGTCCCAGCCAACCCCATTATTCCCTTTATTGAAGGGGATGGTATTGGAGTTGATATTACACCCGTGATGAAAAAAGTTATTGATGCAGCCGTCGAAAAGACGTACAAAGGCGATCGCTCGATTTCCTGGATGGAAATCTATGCTGGTGAAAAGGCGAATCAGAGAACCGGTGAATACTTGCCAGAGGCCACACTGGATGCCATTCGTGAATACCTAGTGGCAATCAAAGGTCCTTTAACCACCCCTGTGGGTGGAGGGATCCGTTCTATTAACGTTGCTTTGCGTCAGCGTCTGGATTTATACCTTTGTTTACGACCCATGCGCTATTTTGCTGGGACGCCTACGCCAATTAAAAAACCAGAAAATGTCGATATGGTGATCTTCAGAGAAAACTCTGAGGACATTTACGCCGGTATTGAATGGCCTGCAGACAGTGATGAGGCTAAAAAAGTCATTGCATTTTTGCAAGATGCAATGAAAGTAACTCAGATCCGCTTTCCCGAGAACTGTGGAATAGGGGTAAAACCAGTCTCTAAAGCCGGTACACAACGTTTAGTACGAAAAGCATTACAGTATGCCATAGATCATGACAGACCTACTGTAACGTTAGTACACAAAGGCAACATCATGAAGTTTACTGAGGGTGCATTTAAAGAATGGGGCTATGAAATTGCTCGTGAAGAATTTGCAGCAACGCCTCTCGATGGTGGCCCTTGGCATGTGTATAAGAATCCTAACACAGGCAAAGATATTGTGGTGAATGATGTGATTGCGGATGCCTTTTTACAACAGATCCTTTTGCGTCCAATGGATTATGATGTGATTGCTACTTTAAATTTGAATGGCGATTACATCTCCGATGCACTCGCTGCGCAAGTAGGGGGTATTGGGATCGCACCTGGTGCAAACTTATCGGATACTATTGGACTTTTTGAAGCAACACACGGTACGGCGCCCAAATACGCAGGACAGGATCGTGTCAATCCAGGTTCCTTGATCTTATCGGCAAAAATGCTGCTCGATCATCTTGGTTGGGGTGAAGCTGCGAAACAAGTAATCATTGGGGTAGAGGGTGCAATTAAAGCCAAAACAGTGACCTATGATTTCGAGCGTTTGATGGATGACGCGAGCCTAGTCAGCTGTTCCGGATTCGGAGAAGCTGTGATTCAACACATGGAGTAAAATTTCTTAGGAGACTTCTTCAGGGAGGCGAATATTCATCGCATGCTGTCCTTTGGGTCCTTGACTTACTTCAAATAAAACTGTTTGCCCAGCTTTTAAACTTTTGTAGCCATCCATCGTGACAGCTGAAAAATGAGCAAAAATATCATCTCCACCTTCTTCAGGACAAATGAATCCAAATCCCTTTTGGTTATTAAACCATTTAACCGTACCAGTTGCCATACTTACCTTCCTTGAAACAGCGTACATTCACGTTATCAATGTTGACTATATTTCCTCTTGAGTCAAGTAGTAATTGTTTATTCTGCCGAAAAATAAATAAATTGAAAAAATACGTAACGTCAGGGCCTAGGTCGGGTCTAATAGGTTAAGCAGATAAGAAAATTTTGGCTATTATTTTAGTATGAGCGGTAAAAAGCAGGGCATCCCTCCGAAACCTGAAATTGAATTGACAACTGTCTCGGTGGGGAAAGAGGTTGCAATGCCTCACTATCAAGTATTTTTACTAGATGATGATTATACGCCCATGAATTTTGTTGTTGAAGTGCTTGAGCGCTATTTCTCAATGGAACATCAAGTTGCCAATGAGGTGATGTTAGAAGTGCACACGACAGGGAAAGGTCTGTGTGGGAACTTTACTCGAGAGATTGCGGAAACAAAAGTAGTTCAAGTGAATGAATATGCAAGAAGAAATCAGTACCCATTACTGTGCACAATGGAAAAAAAGGGTAACTGATAATAACGATGACAAAGGAGATTGGACACCATGTTGAGTAAGGAATTAGAAATGACTCTAAATCTTGCATTTAAAAATGCAAGAGACAAGCGTCATGAGTTTATGACGATAGAGCATTTGCTATTAGCGTTATTAGATAATACCGTTACTGTTGAAGTGTTAAATGCTTGTAACGCGAATATTGATCAGTTACGCCTAAACCTAGTCGCTTTTGTAGATGAAACAACCCCTTTGATTCCAGAGACTGATCAGCACCGTGAAACACAACCCACTCTAGGATTTCAGCGTGTGTTACAAAGAGCCGTGTTTCATGTCCAATCCGCTGGGCGAGAGGAAGTTACCGGTGCTAATGTATTGGCAGCCATTTTCAGTGAGCAAGATAGTCAAGCGGTGTACTTTCTAAAGAAAGAAAATGTTTCACGTTTGGATATTATTAATTACATCTCCCATGGTACCAATAAAATGGATGAACCTATGGAGTCTCCCGATATTTCAATGATGCAAGAGGAAGATCTTTCTTCTGAAAACACTGGCAAGAGTCCTCTCGAAAGTTATGCTATTAATTTAAATAATCAAGCCAAGCTGGGCAAAATTGATCCTCTTATAGGGCGAGACGATGAAGTTCAGCGCATTACACAGATATTATGTCGGCGTCGTAAAAACAATCCTTTGTTTGTTGGTGAAGCTGGAGTCGGTAAAACCGCAATAGTTGAGGGGCTTGCACGCCTAATCGTTGAAGGTAACGTACCAGAGGCAATTAAAGACAGTACGATATATTCTCTTGATCTCGGTTCGCTATTGGCCGGCACGAAATATCGAGGTGACTTTGAAAAGCGTTTTAAAGCGCTATTACTGCAACTGAAGAGAGAAGCCGGTGCGATTTTGTTTGTGGATGAGATCCACACTATCATTGGCGCGGGCGCGGCTTCAGGTGGGGTAATGGATGCATCTAATTTACTCAAACCCCTATTGGCTTCCAGTGAACTTAAGTGTATTGGCTCTACGACGTTTCAAGAATATCGTGGGATCTTTGAAAAAGATCGAGCACTCGCGCGTCGATTCCAGAAAATTGATATCCGAGAACCGACGGTCGAAGAAACGGTGAGTATTCTCAAAGGTCTGAAAGAACGGTTCGAGTCACACCACGGGGTTCGCTATTCCTTCTCAGCACTACGTGCAGCCGCAGAGATGGCTAACCGCTATATCACCGATAGATTCTTACCGGACAAAGCCATCGACGTGGTGGATGAAGCCGGATCTTTCCAGCGATTATTACCGGCTAATAAACGCAAAAAAGTCATCAGTGTTGCCGATATGGAAAAAATTGTGGCCAAAATCGCTCGAGTACCTGAAAAATCAGTATCAATCTCCGACAAAAATGCATTACGTAATATTGAACGTGATCTGAAATTGGTTATTTTTGGTCAGGATGAGGCTATTGGAGCCCTGTCAGATGCAATTAAGGTAGGTCGTTCAGGATTAGCCGATCCAGAAAAGCCCGTTGGAAGCTTCCTTTTCTCTGGTCCTACTGGTGTGGGTAAAACAGAAGTAACGCGTCAGCTCGCTAACCTTTTAGGTATCGAACTGGTGCGATTTGATATGTCTGAGTATATGGAAGGGCATACCACATCGAGATTGATTGGAGCACCCCCAGGCTATGTTGGTTTTGATAAAGGTGGTTTGCTTACAGATGAAGTGAATAAACACCCACATTGTATTCTTTTGTTGGATGAAATTGAAAAAGCACACCAAGACGTTTATAACTTGCTACTTCAGGTTATGGACCACGGTATGCTCACCGACAGCAATGGCCGCAAGACTGACTTTAGACACGTGATCTTAGTGATGACCACTAACGCTGGTGCTGAAGACATGTCTCGAGCCTCAATGGGGTTCACAGAACAAGATCATAGTACGGACGCACTCTCTAATATCAATAGAAGGTTTTCGCCTGAATTCCGTAACCGCCTGGATAGTATTATTCAGTTCCAAAGTTTGGCACCAGAAGCCATTAATCTTATCGTTGAGAAGTTCTTAACAGAACTTCAAGCTCGTCTCGAAGAAAAGACTATTGGGCTAGAGGTGAATGATCAGGCTAGAAAATGGCTGAGCACTCATGGTTATGATAAACAAATGGGCGCTCGACCTATGGCAAGATTGGTGCGTGATAAGCTTAAAAAGCCACTTGCCAGCGAAATTCTATTCGGCAATCTTCCCGCAGGCGGTAAAGTCTTTGTTTACGTGGAAGATGACGAATTACGCGTTAAACTTGAAGCACCGTGTAAACTCAAATAAGAAGCCATAAAACGATGTCGATCGTTTTCTCCTAACATTAAGGGGGGGGGTATTACCCCCTTTTTTTTCTCACAAAGCGAATTTTTCACATAAAATAGAGTCAGAACCTATAGTAAAGGTGTGTCTCCTGTAGGGAGGTACGTGAATATGCAGGTGATCAAGGGGGCAGATTAATGCCAAGACATGTTTGTATCGAATTTGATAATTTTTTTGCAAAAGCGGATGTTAATGCAATTCTCGATGAAATGAAAATCCCCTTGGAAACACCAAAATATGATCGTTTAGTTGGAGCTTTGGTAGAAAATGTTTTGGTTGCTGAAAGTTTTCATAGTGCAAGAGAGTATGTGGCGAACTTAGGTGAAGAGTTAGAGAAAATAGGATTTGGGGAATTTGATAAAGAGACAATTGAGAAATGGAAAACAACCCTCAATAAAAAATGTGTTTTTGAGCAACAGGTCGGTTTTAGAAAAGAAAAAGACCTAGTTGAAAATTTAAAAGGAATAGTTTCAAACAAAGACAAAATATCAGTAATTTCAAAAGGAAAATATCCAGCAGCTGTAGAGGCAACAATTGCAGTTCTGCTGAAGAAACACAATGTGAAGTTAGAAGAAAAAATTCATTTTGAGCATGATCCTAGTCAGGATGCAAAAAGTAAGTTTAAACAGGCAAATAAGTTTTGGCCGGAAAGCGCTCTTGATTCACATCCTGTGTTGTTTTGCGAAATAAATAGTGATCTTGCTGGAGAAAGTGCAGGAAACCTTGTTGTGAAGAAGTTCAATGCTTCTGATGTTAGCAGTGTTAGTCATTTTGATGCTGAATGGAGAGGAATGATTCCACGTTTTAATTTTTATAAAATTGAAAACAACAAAGAAATTCTTTTGGATGATGAATTCTTAAAGGTTGCAAAGCATAAGTTTGAGCTAGGTCCTAGCGATGATTTTCATAATGCTCTAAATGAATTTCTGCAAACAGAAAAAACTTATGGCGAAGGCCTTAAAGATGTTGTTTTTTTTCTGAGAAATGCAGAAGGTGAAAGTAGTGTTGGACCTGGTATGGAAAAACACCCCAAACTGTCAGATATTATAGGTGTCGAGTTCTATAAGGATTTCTTGGAAACTTATGAAGAGCTCGAAGAAAAAAACAAAGAATTAATTTCTTTTCTAAAAGGTTTGCAGGAAGAATACAAAGGAGAGACAAAACAAGAAAAACTGGCCGAATGTGCGAAAAAGATAGCTGAAAAATCAAAAGAAATAATTCCAATATTTAATCGAGGCGCTGATCTTTACCTTAAATTAACCGTCGAGGCTTCAAAAGACTCCGAAAACAGATATCGTAAACTCTATGCAGACTTTGCAAATATTATTGGCAGGCGGGGTAATGATACCAGTATAGATGCTCTTACAATAACACCTGTACAGAGAGGTCCTAGGTACGTAATGCTGGTCGGGGATATGGATAGGGCTCTTTCAAAAATGCCAAGCTCTATTACTGATGAAGCTGAACTAAAACTGGCTTCAGAAGCTACACTTGCAAAGCTCCATGAACTAGCTACTCCTAAGGATGGATCTGCGAAAAGTGCTTCGGTTATAAATTGGGGTGTTGAGTGGTCTAGTTGGTTAGGATTTAAAAAATCCGAGTTAACAGTTAAGTATGAAGGCTCTGTAGCTGAAGCGTGCAAGCGATTAAATACAGTCGTTGGTGAAGCACAGATACTGATGTATCATTCCCAAGTTAAAGACTACCTGGAAGACAATAGATTTTTTATTAATATTGAGTCTAGTGATACTAAGTTTCAGATGAATGGTTCTATTGTAGCTGAGTTTAAAAAGGTTTTGCCTGACGGATTTAACGTAGAATATGATGGAGGTAACAATGTTTTAATTCGTAAAACCAATGGTGATAAATTTGCGAAAATTCGCACGAGTGATCAACTGATGCAGTTTGAATTTTTAGAAGAGGGGAAAAAACTTCAGGAAGGGGAATCAATGGTTACGGAGCTTCAGAAATTCCAACAAATTTCTGAATTTCTTATTGCCAAGTATACAGAAGGAGTAGACGCTCCAGCCTTTGCAGAAATAAATGTAAAAGGTGAATATTTACCCAGGAAAAAATCCTTGTTTTCCTCAAAATCAAAGATAGCTAACGCGGCCAAAGGTAGTGCATTTTTCCCTGTATTAATTAGGATCCCTAAACTACACGAGCTTTTCGAGGCACCTGATATTGGTATGACGGAGACTTTGGCTGAAAGTTATGCTTCTAGTCATCCTGCTACAACTGATACGGGCACAACAACACTTTCTTCTCGGTTGTCTGCTGCTTCCTCTGCCTTTGAACCTGTGGGTACTACGCGGGTTGGTTATCGTCACGCCTATGTAGATGTGGATTTTGAGGTGTTTAAAGATCCAATTCGGATAAAGAATCACCAAAACTTATTAGAGTCTTACAAACTAGAACTTATAGAAAAACACAAAGATGATAAAGAACTGCAGCCAGTCGTTGCAGGAAAAATTGAGACGGCATTAAAAATTCTGCATTTGGCGCAAAAAGAGCCTTCACACCGGAAAAATGCAATTGAGCTTGTAAATTCGATTGGCCACATGGCAGATTCCTATTTGGCCCTACGCGATTTGGAGCTACAACGAGATCATTTGTTTGCAAAGGATGACAGAATAGGTCTTTCAGAAACCTCAAAAAGTACAGCCACTGCGCTCGATCCCAGTCAACGTGGGGTCAAAAAACAGTTAATAGGTAAGAAGGGGGCACTTGAAACACATCAGCTTCGACATAAGATTGATGTGAATACAGAATTCCTGCGTTCAAAATTTTCAGATGCCTTAGATAAAAACAAATCTTGGGAAAAAACCGATTCGCATGTCTTCAAGCAGGGTCCTCAGGCAGCCACGGTTGCAAAGGAACTTGAACAGTTTTCAAAACGATTTCCAACTCAGCAGCAAGATATGAAAATTAATTTCCAGATGTATAAGAATACAGGGGGGAAAGACAAAAAATATCAGACTGCTACTGTTAGTGATTTACAATATGCAGACTATACGAGTTTTGCTGAGAAATCTTTGAAGCATGCTGAAAACGTTGCTAAAAAATATTCTGATTATTATGTCGGTTCACATATGGAAGGCAATGAGAAGGGCGATCTGCGTATTACAATCCCCTCAGAAGGTAATAGAGAAATGCTCACCCGAACGTATAACAACAAAACAAAGCGCGCCCAAATTAATGTAAGTGGTGAAGACGATAGAGCTATCATGTTAACACTTGAGACCAGCTGGGCGTTTAGACCTGTTAAATTGAATATCCCAGTGGCCAACGGAAAACCTGTGGCGACACTCGATCAAAATGATCTGGCCTTTGCACGTCGAATGATCGCGGCATCGCTTTTGACATGTGCGCGAGCAAACGACTCTAGGAAAAGTCCGGTATTTTTAGATCCCGCTTATAAAAAATTATTGGCCGAGCAGTTTCCAGATAAGGCAAAGGAATTAGAGGTTTTAATTAACCCAAGTAATGATGCATTAAAAGGTTTAATGAAATCACTTACCGATAAAGAGACAGGAAGATTTACGTTAGACGACGTGGTAGACAACGTCTTAAAGGGAACGCCATTACCTTCGAAGAATGGGAGTAGAGCCGAAATTACACCCGTTGTGCGTCGTCCTGGTGGGGGTTAAGAAGGTGTGTCAGTGTCCGTTGGGGTTGCTTCTTTCTTTTCACGATTTCTAAAGACAATTCTACCCTTAGTCAAATCATAGGGTGTCAATTGAACGGTAACCCTATCACCCATTAAGATCCGAATGTAGTTCTTGCGCATACGACCGGAGATGTGAGCAATCACGACATGGCCATTTTCAAGTTCTACCTTAAAATGGGTGTTGGGTAGGTTCTCAATGACGATACCTTCCATTTCGATTGCTTCTTCTTTGGCCATACCAGGTTCCTTAGTGAAAGCGTAGCATCCTAGCAGATCTAGGCTAGGTTGCCAATTGATTTTCGAGCTTGTCCAGGTATTTTTCGGCATCGAGTGCCGCCATACAGCCTGAGCCTGCAGAGGTGATGGCTTGTCGGTAAACATGGTCGGCAACATCACCAGCGGCAAAAACACCAGGGATACTGGTGGCTGTTGCACCACCTGAGAGGCCGCTTTGGATTTGAATATAGCCATTCTTCATATTGAGTTGCCCTTCAAACATATCTGTATTGGGCTTATGACCAATAGCTATGAACACACCCTGTACATCCAGTTGTTGGCGTTCTTCAGTTTTGACATGTTTCAGTGTAAGACCTGTGACGCCGGAATCATCTCCTAGGACTTCCTCTAGCACCTGATCCCACAGAATAGTGACATTACCAGATTCAGCTTTTTTCAATAATTGATCACTTAAAATTTTCTCCGATCGAAACTTATCTCTGCGATGCACGACGGTGACGTGAGAGGCAATGTTAGATAAGTAGAGTGCTTCCTCTACTGCAGTATTGCCGCCGCCAATCACCGCAACCGGTTTATTCTTATAAAAGAAACCATCGCAGGTTGCGCACGCTGAAACACCTCGTCCCATAAATGCCTGTTCTGAAGGGAGTCCTAAATACTGTGCGGAGGCGCCAGTGGCGAGAATTAAGGCGTCTGCAGTATAGGTTTTTTTGGAATCTCCGGTAAGCTCAAAGGGTGTTGTTTTGAGGTTCACGTTTAAAATATGATCAAAAATAATTTCCGTGTTAAACCGTTTAGCGTGTGCCTCCATGCGGTCCATGAGTTCTGGGCCTTGTAAACCGGAGACATCACCAGGCCAGTTATCAACATCAGTGGTCGTGGTTAATTGTCCACCTTGTTCGAGACCCGTGATCACAACCGGATTAAGATTTGCACGCGCAGCATAAATCGCTGCCGTATAACCGGCGGGTCCTGAACCTAATATGAGCAATTTTGCATGAGTATTTGACACGATAATGGTACTCCGGGAAAATTTTAGGTGTCGTTAAATATACGCTAATTTTTCTGTTAATGTAATTAACTGAGGTATGATAGTATCAGTCATATTGTTATAGTGTCTGAATATTGTCTGGAGAAAACCTGAGGAAACCATGAGAAAACGAAAAACCAGCACCTTACCTCCTAAAGTCAGTAGCGATCCCATTTGGTATCGCGTTCAAGAGGGCGGCTTTATCTTGCTGTCGGCCTTGTCTGTTTTTTTGATAGTTGCCCTAATTACTTATCATGATATTGATCCAGGTTGGTCTTTTACGTCCACTGAGCAATCGGTACAGAATGCTGCCGGGCAAGCAGGGGCATGGTTTTCAGATCTGTTTTTCTATTTCTTTGGTTATATAGCTTATTTATTTCCGTTACTATTGGGTATTGCTGGGATCCGATTGTTTCAAAATCGGTTTGAACGTGCGCCGGTTAATCGTTTGCTTTGGGGATTTCGTTGTGTTGGGCTTCTGCTTGCAGTGAGTTCAGGTTGTGCTCTGGCAACTTTGTATTTTGCTATTTGGGATAAAGGATTACCGGTGGGTGCTGGGGGCATTTGTGGGCAGTTAGTGAGTGCTGGGTTAACAGCAAATCTAGGTCAACTGGGTGCTACTGTTTTGCTGGTTGCCTCATTTTTGGCTGGGATAACACTTACTACAGGTTTGTCTTGGTTTGGTTTAATGGATGTGTTAGCCAGATCTACTTTCATACAACTACAAAAATTTCAAACGCTTGGTGTTGAATGGATCCTTCGTTTGAAAGAACGCCGTATTGTTAAGAGTACACCGAAACGAGTGAGCCCGATCTTAAGCGGGCAAAATAAGCCCATGATTCGTCCACCTGTAGCGAGACCTCCAGTAAAAGCTGCAAAACCAGTGATGAGAATATTACCTGCAGCAGGTGAATCTGAATTACCTTCTGTTTTGTTATTAGAGGATGCTGAGTTGAAAGATCAGCCGCAAGGTTATTCTACGAGTAAGCTTGAAGAACTGTCTCGCGATCTCGAAGCGCGTTTGGCTGAATTCGGTGTAAGAGCAACGGTTGTTTCAGTTTACCCGGGTCCTGTCATTACTCGTTTTGAGTTGGATTTAGCGGCAGGAGTGAAAGTAAGCAAGATCAGTGGTCTATCCAAAGATTTAGCACGAGCACTGTCAGTGAATCGTGTGAGGGTAGTTGAAGTGATTCCGGGGAAATCCGTAATTGGTTTAGAGATCCCAAATGAAAATCGTGAAATGGTTTTGCTGCGTGAAATACTTGAATCTAAACAGTACCAGGAGTCAGCTTCACATTTAAGTCTTGCACTTGGTAAAGACATTGCTGGTGCTCCCACGGTTGTGAATCTTGCCAAAATGCCACATCTACTAGTGGCAGGTACCACGGGTTCTGGAAAATCGGTTGGGATCAACGTTATGCTCTTAAGCTTGTTGTATAAAGCAACGCCTCAAGACGTACGTTTGATTTTAATCGATCCTAAAATGCTGGAACTATCAGTCTACGATGGTATCCCGCATTTACTCACTCCTGTGGTGACTGATATGAAAGACGCTGCCAGTGCGCTGCGTTGGTGTGTGGGTGAGATGGAGCGTCGTTATCACTTGATGTCAGGTCTTGGCGTGCGTAATTTGGCTGGGTATAACCGCAAAATTGCGGAGGCGGGTAGCAAGAACCCTATTTTAAATCCCCTAGTGAAGCCCGAAAGCGGTGAAGAGCCTGAGTATCTTGAACGCTTACCCTACATTGTGGTTATTATTGATGAATTTGCCGATATGATTATGGTGGTGGGGAAGAAGGTAGAAGAGCTTATTGCTCGTATCGCGCAGAAAGCACGTGCAGCAGGGATCCACTTGATTTTAGCAACGCAGCGTCCATCGGTAGACGTGATCACAGGACTCATCAAAGCGAACGTTCCAACGCGGATTGCTTTTCAGGTGTCCTCTAGAATTGATTCCAGAACCATTTTAGACCAACAAGGTGCTGAACAATTGTTGGGTCATGGGGATATGCTCTATTTAGCGCCAGGAACAGGTGTGCCTGAGCGGATCCATGGTGCTTTTGTTTCTGATGAAGAAGTGCATACGGTTGTGAAAGCGTTGAAACAACTCGGGGAACCTGACTATGTAGATGACATCATTAGTTCTGGGGCACTTTCAGGCTTTTCGGGCTCATTAGGTTTTGATGATAATGATGGTGAGCAAGATGATCTCTACGATCAAGCGGTACAAATTGTCTCTGAATCCAAGCGTGCTTCTATTTCACATTTGCAGAGACGTTTAAAAATTGGTTACAACCGAGCAGCACGTTTAATTGAGACCATGGAGGCCGCAGGGATTGTAAGTAGCATGCAGTCAAATGGTGCGCGTGAGGTTCTCGTTAATAATTCATTTAATGACTAGACGCTCCTTTTAAAGAGAGGTGTTTTAGGTTACACTACTTACAGATTTTCGGTTTTCTCGTTTAGGTGTTTCCATGGGTTTATTTCAAAAAGGCTTATTTGATATTATTGCATTAGCCTTGCTTTGGGGGCCCTCTTTTCTATTCATGAAAATTGCAATCAGTGATATTACACCTTTTAGTTTGATCAGCTTGCGAGTAGGTTTAGCAGGTCTTTTCTTATTCGTCGTTCTGAAACTACGTTCAATTAGCACCAAAATAAGTAATGATCTGTTTGCACATGCCTGCATTGTTGGCTTTTTTATGAATGGTTTGCCATTCGTGTGTTTTTGTTATTCTTTGTATTATATTCCCACTAGCCTCTCTGCTCTGATTAATGGTACGACACCTATTACCACCATTCTATTAGCAAGTTTACTGTTTAAGCAGGAGGCGCTCACGTGGAATCGGATCATGGGGATCTTATGTGGCTTGGGTGGTTTTGCTATTTTGTTTTTACCAGCATTATTAGGAAGCTCTGCTAGTATTGATATGAGGGGTGTCTTTTTGGCTTCCGTTGGTGCTCTGAGTTATTCAATCGGTTTGGTATATGCCAAAAAATTTGTGCAGGGTAGAAGTAACCCATTAGTCATTTTAATGTTTCAGTTATTGAGTTCCTTTGTCCTGTTGGCCATGCTTGCCATGATATACGAAGAGCCTCATACGATATTAGATGTAAAATCTTTATCGGTTTGGAGTTCTGTGTTCGCACTTGCGCTATTAGGCACTGCTTTTGCTTTTATGCTGTACTATCGAATTTTGATTCGTCAGGGAGTGGCGATGCTTTCGATGGTGACTTATTTGCTGCCTGTCGTGGCAAGTGTATTGGGGATCCTATTTTTGGAAGAAGAGGTTGGGATGCCTTTTGCGCTGGCAACCTTGCTCATCCTGACAGGAATTGTGATGGTTAACCGTAAGGTTCGTTTACCGGAAGTGATTGAAAAAGCTGAAGAACCAGCTTAATTATTTGGGTTCCTAAATATTGGAATGCTGTTAGTCATTATGGTAGGCTGTCGGATTAATCAAAGGAGAAGTTCCCTTGAGATTCTGTATTCTATTCTTGTGTTTGTATTCCTCACTTGTGTCTGCGAGCAGTAGTGCCCTACATCAGCAGTTAAGCAATATTCAGACCTTACAAGGCATCTTTACGCAAACTACTCAAACTGAGACCGGCCGGATCCTGGACAATACTCACGGGCGGTTTGCCCTACAAAAACCTGGATTGTTTCGATGGGAAGTTTTAGGTGATGAACCTCGATTGTTAGTGTCTAATCATGAAAAGATTTGGGATTATGATCAAGTGCTTGAACAAGTGACGGTGCAACGTTTAGATCCAGCACAAGTGCAAGCTCCCATTTTTTTTCTAAGTGGGGACTTAAGTTCACTCGATAGAGATTTCAAACAAGCTGAAGAAAAATGCCAAGACACAGCCATGCAGTGTTATCGGTTAACGCCTAAAGAAAATGATGGGGCATTTCAGTGGGTGGTCCTACGATTTAAGGCTAAAAAAATAAGTGAAATGGAGATGCTTGATCAATTGGGGCAGCATTCTCAATTTCGTTTCCAAGCGATACAATTAAATGAGAAACTGGATCGCACCCAGTTTGATTTTATTGTACCAAACAATGTTGATGTTTTAGAGAGTGATTAATACCTATGCTAGACAGTAAATACTTGCGTGAAAATTTATCGGATATCGCTAAACAATTACAATCTAGAGGTTTTACGTTAGAGGTTGGATCCATTGAACGGCTAGAGAGTAGCCGAAAAAAACTACAGATCGAGACAGAGACTTTACAGCAGGAACGTAACACCAGTGCTAAAAAAATAGGTCAAGCCAAGGCAAAGGGTGAGCCCGTAGATGAGATCATGCAAAGTGTGTCTGATCTGGGTGAACGTTTAAAAATTGCACATGACGCTTTAGAAAAAACACAGAAAGAACTGCAGGCTCTCTGCGCTGTCATTCCTAACCTACCGCATGAAAGTGTGCCTGTGGGTGCCAGCGAAGCAGATAATGTTGAAGTGCACACGTGGGGTGATAAACCCAATTGGGATTTTGCACCTAAAGAGCATACGGATTTAGCAGGGACTGGTCTGGATTTTGCCACTGGCAGTAAACTGTCGGGAGCACGCTTTACGGTGCTACGAGGCCCAGTAGCCCGGCTGCACCGGGCTCTTGCGCAGTTTATGTTGGATCTGCATACGCAAGAACACAATTACCAGGAAGTTTATGTACCGTATCTAGTCTCCAGTGATTGTTTATATGGTACCAGCCAATTACCTAAATTTGCAGACGATCAATTTGCCATTCAAGACTTGGATTTGTGGTTAATTCCAACGGCTGAAACAGCTGTGACTAATATGGTGCGCGATGAAATTGTTGATTACGATCAGCTCCCCCTCAAATACGTTTGCCACAGTCCCTGTTTTCGTAAAGAAGCCGGATCTTATGGTAAAGATGTAAAAGGACTTATTCGACAGCATCAATTTGACAAAGTTGAAATGGTGCAGCTCGTAGAACCGAAAGACTCTTACCAAGCCCTAGAAGATATGCGACAGCATGCAGAAAATGTTTTGCAAAAACTCAAACTACCTTATCGTGTCATGACCTTATGTACAGGTGATATGGGTTTTTCAGCGACAAAAACCTACGATCTCGAAGTGTGGCTACCTGGACAAAACCAGTATCGAGAGATTTCTTCTTGTAGTAACACTGAGACATTTCAAACGCGACGGATGCACGCGCGTTTTCGGGATCCCAAGACACAAAAACCGCAGTATCTGCATGCACTCAATGGTTCTGGCCTTGCAGTAGGGAGAACACTTGTTGCCGTGCTTGAAAACTACCAGGAGGCGGATGGGACTATCCGGGTGCCTGAAGTGTTAAGGCCTTACATGGGAGAGCTAAACACTTTTAAATAAGTTTTAGATAGAGGATTTAAAAGAACCTACTAAAAAAAATGATCGTGAAGCGCTTTTTAAATATGTGATACACGATAGTAGAATTGCGTCACTTTTGACACGGGTAATTGCCAGTTACAAGCCGAGACGACTTCCCTGTTTGCACTATTGAGAGTAAAAGATACCTCTGTTTTTTATGCGCAATTTGTAGATGACGAGAATTGGACAGAGGAGCTTAATGCTATTGTTTTAGGCAATTGGCCCAATCCCAGGTTGTCTAGTATTGGCACCTTGGTATTCTGGAAAGGTTCAAAGATACAAAGCCTCTACATGCCTATATTAAAACTCATTTGCTTTTTAGCTGTAAGACAGAAGCTAAGCGTCAAGAAAGAGCTCAGTGCCTCGTCGAGAATAATTTTTCTGTTGAGAAACTGTGTGCATCACCTAATAGAGAGGCACTTTTCTAATATTTTGAAGAACAAAGTACTAAAATCTATGATACAGATTCATAAATCTGTAGCGGCAGTTGAAAATGCTGTTCTAACAATCTAAGAAATTTTTATTATCAGTTGTTAGTCTGATTTCTTAAATTGTTGTATTGTCATGGGTTCATTAATTGAATTATGATAGTGCGCTAATAAGATGATGACAGTTGATTTTTTGTTGTATGGTTGGAGGGATTGAAGCATGCCAAAGAAAACAGACCAATTTAGAATCAGAGGTGCAGAGCCTGTTAATCACACGGTGGGATCACTACGAAGCTTAACAGGAGCTATGGATCAGCTGGTCGGCCATTCACGTCGTGAAACAGGCATCTCAAGTGGATCAAGTCGATCAGTGGGCAGTGCTGAGGCCTTTGACGAGTCCAGTCAACGATTTAAAGACAATATGAAAAACGCCAGTATCATTACAATCGACGATAATGTCGTGTGGGATGCATCACGAGATGTTGCTATGAAAGAGGATGATCCAACGGAGTGGGATCAAGCAACTCGAAAAAGATTTTCTAGCGCACAGGAACAATTTAAAAAATTCTCAGGCATGCAATTGTCGGAAGTAGAGTTTCATACCAGAGCACTTGAAAAGTTAAATCAAGATTCGATTGAGGCTGTTCGTTGGATGATGAACAGTAATTATAAATTTAAGGGAAAAGCCTTTAATTTTGCATTTGAAAGTGCGCCAACGAGAAATTCGCATTTAGAACTGAAGAGAAAAGGACATCTTTTTGCCTTGCACTATACAACATCTGTTTTTTGTGTTTTCACTGACAGCCATTTTTACGAATTAACTACTACTGGTGAATTGCGTGAAATTCCAAGTGCAACGAGTACGACGAATGGTTTTGATTCGCGACTTCGCACCACGCCCTTTCTATTGTTTGGTTTGGAGGAAAACTGTTTTTTTGAACTAAAAGATACCGCTCAAAGACGACGTCACGCCCCTTTTGATGAAAGACTTGATCGAGGGCGCTATGCCTTGTACGATAAAGTGAATGATGAGTTTTATATGTTTACCGGAAATGGAGTGTTGAAAAAAATTCCATCACCGGATCGAAAGTTCCTGTTGTTCGATAGAAAGAAGAAAGTTTTCAGTGATGAGGCGCCCGATATACTGAATGTTATTGATCCCAGAGTTGAGGCGGGCCACTTTGCCTTATATGATCTAGGGCTGGATAAGTTTTTTGAATACAGCCCACAAGATGGGATCAGCAAAATCGAAGCACCGTACTCATCATCAGGAGAACAATATTTATTTTTTGATCAAGTGAATAAGCGACTCTCCACCCCTAAGGTGGGAGGGGTTAGTAAGCCTGAATTGATTTTTGCTCTCAAAGATCCAAAACTGCTCGACTCTCAATTTGTGCTCTATGATCCAGACAAAGATAAATTTTTTATTTTTGAGTCAGAGATTGAAAATTTAAAAGAAATTGATGTCGTCCTAACGAAATCGGAGCTTGCCGAGCTTGACATGGAAAAATCTATGTTACTTAGACAAAATGATGTTGCGATTGAAGTTGAATTGAGAGAGCTTCCATCCCTTGGTGAGGTTTTAGATGCTGCGAAGGAATGTACCCCTAAGGTGGTTTTAGATTATGACGTTGAGGCAATTGCAACAGTTGATCTTGTTGCTACCTTGGATATGCGTTTGGCTGATAGGGCGAATGCTATGATCGAAGTGGAAATCTCCACGAATTCGAATCAAGAACTATTAGTCTATATTGGTTCAAATTATGCACCAGAAATTATTCGTGTGGAAAATGTTGCATCAGCAAGAGTGCCCGAGCGTATAGCTAGAGGCTCTGATACAGAAGAGATCACTCACAAACTCAGTCAGTCTCAGATTAGTATAGGCACTGCGTTGGAAAGAATTAAAAACGCAAGTGAAAAGGATTTTGATTCCTTACTCTCTAGTGTTATTCAGCTTTTTAACGAGGTGATTCGAAGTCAACTCTGTCGAAAAAGGCTTCAAGATGATGTTGGAATGCCCACAAATGTTCCGACAACCCTCCAGGAATGGGTTGAAAAAAACCTAAGGGGTGGTGAAGATTTTACAGATTTAGTCGCTATGGCAGAATCAGAGCTTGAGCGTGTTTTTTTCGCGCGGAAGCCCGAAGAAATAGTTGCATTCATAAAAGTGTTGTCTGGTAAAGTTGCTTTGCAGACACAGGAGGCCGCACTATTTGTAGCGAAAAATGCAAGCGCACTTACGGGACAGGGCGGTTATTTTGTTGTCGAAGATATTCTGCGTTCAAGTGCCTTTGTGATGTTAACTGCAATGGAAGTTGTCAGAAAAGCGTTAGACGTTGTTCAAAATAGAAAAAAAATATCTATAATTGGAAGGGTGAATACAGAAGTTAAACCAGTTACGCATGTTGATGATGTGCCAGATTTTTTTATTGGTTACCTTCAACGTGTTTTTCGCAATAAATTAGATAACAATCCCTTCCAGGAGCGCTTGCACGCTGTTGATTGTGTTTTGGTTGCTTCACAGCAGTTTGCAGATTTGTTGCCTTTACCGGTTCATGTTGATCAATCCAGTGATGAAGAAGAGGGCGTAGAGGTAGAAGTAGAGAATTCATATCGTGGGCCGACTGAAACTCGATTGCTGTCGGTCACAGTACCTCGATATCGAGAAGTGTTACAACTGGCCAAATTAGAGAAAATAGCTGCTTTGGCTGTTAGAAACCCTGTTATTCAAGGGGTAATGGATACCTCTGTTCCTTTTTCTCTCAAGCAGTGGCTCAGCCTATACCCAGCGACGGCACCGGCGTTTCCGTATTTTGTGCTTCTTGAAATGGCGGCAAGCACCGGGGGGATTATTGTTGCACGGCATGCAATCTTGCATCCCACGGATCGCCAGAATCGTGCGATGAGGTATTGGAAAGCAGGCACGGACGGTCTAGTGATCACTGTCTTTACCATGGGCACAGCGATTAACATTTATTTGGCACTTAATCCAAAGAATACCCATATATCCAATCTAGAATTTTGGTCTCAGCTTGCTCCTGCTCCTATTGTTATCGCAGCAGGTTATACAGTTTGGGGTGCCATTGCGCCCTCTGCAAAGGAGCGTTGGTTTCGTCGAAGACCAGGCATTAGAAGTGGATTAGAGGTTGGCGCGAAATTTGCTTATTATGGCGGTGTTTTAGAAATGAGTATGCTAAACATTGTAAACTCCCCTGGAAATCTTCTGTATGTTGGGCTTCCATTGATTCCCGCGTTAGGTTTTTCTCTCTTACACTTAAATCGTTTTAGAGAAACGGGTAACGCGATAATGTCGTATCTGGCTGCTATTAATTTTGCCTACATGATAGGAAGAGATCTCGAGGCTTATCAGCTTAATGAAGAGCCTGAAACCGATTGGACTTATTACACACGGATCGGTTATTGGTCACTTGCGTTATCCTATTCGATTTATTTTATGGCTCGTCATTCCACAAGGTTTGTTCGAAGATATCAAGGCGATCCTGAATTTGTGGTACAGGATGGCGTACCAGTTGGTACGACTGAATTTGATAGCGATCGGCACCCTGTGGTTCCAGAGCGTATACGTGCTCAAATGAGTAGAGGGCCAAGCACGCCTGATGAGCGGCAAGCACTCATTACTTATTCATATCAAATGCAACGTGCTCGAACGGATTCAGAAGGATCTGATGATCTGGAGGCGGCTAACCGCCCCATCGAGTCTAGAAGAAAATGGTGTACGATTGTTTAGCTAACAGCTTAACCGGACGTCACTTATTAGAATAATGGTGCATATACTCTTTTAAACCAGGGAATTTTTTAAGTAAAACACAGTCTAAGATATGTTGAGGTATGTTGCAGGCATTAGGCGGTGAAACGAAAAAGAGGCTTTTTTAGCAGGGTTTTTAAAAGCAACCGAGGGTTTGTTCGTGAGAAGATGGACAGTGTTTCGTCGTCGCTAGAACCTTGGAATGGGGATGCACAAGTAAAATTTGAGAGAAATCCGAATGCCATTGCAGCGCATAAATCTACTCGAGCAGAACCCAATAATCCTGACGGTCCTCAATTCTCTATCAGTTATCATTTAAAGGGTCAAGTGAAGCATCAACTCATATTCATCAACTCAGAAGGTCAGTTTTGTCTTAACGCTAATAAGGGCTCTCCTGGTTTTGATAGTATCAATATGTTGAAGCAAGATATTATGACAACCAAGGTTTTACACGAAAGAGTAAAAGCTGATCCCTTATTTCATGAAGGTATGAATAGGCAACTTGCAGAGCAACAATTGGACTCAGATCCCAACGAAATCGTTTTTCGACCGTGCAGTCGGCAAAGCGATACAGATCCGAGTGGGCCACAGTTTGTAGCAAGCTATATCGTGGATGGAAAAAAATCACATACTCAAATCTGTGTAAATCAAGAAGGCCAGTTTTCTTTTGAGGATAATACAGGCAAGGCAGTTGTCTTTGATAATCTTAACGATTTCAAAGCAATAGTTGTTGGTCCTGAGGTTTCTCAGGAACAGAGTGCTTTGAATACAAAATTGCTAAGCATGAAAAAGGGGTTTGATAGCCTCTCAGCGGACTTGGGTGCAGAATCTAGACTGATTGGTATGCAAGCGGACCCGAACCCTATTAAAGATATTACACGACCAGCAGCCACTGCTTTGTTATCAAAGATAAAGACAGATTTGACAAATGCTTCTCAGATCACACCGAGCGACTTGGTGATTTTAAGAAAATCTTCACAACCTGGCAAAATGGCTGCAACGTATTTGAATAATGATGGCGAAGTTACAAATGCATTGATTAATAAAAAAAGTCATGAAGGTAAAACCACTTATGAAATTGTTGGTGAAGGTGAAAACAAAACTTATTCTACTTTGGAGGCTGTAAAAGAGCGGTTGCAGCCGGATATCGATGTTTTAAAGCAACGTGGAGTTGCAGTCGGTAGCGTGACGTTTGCGAAAGCGGGGATTGATGCGACTGCTAAACAAACTGCAGCACAAAACAAAACGAAGGTTGCCCCTCAGCAGGTTCCAAGTCCCGAAGAGCCTGGGCATAATAAACGTGCAAAAATATAATCTAGAGCGCAGGTGTTTTGGTACGTGCTTGAACGGGACCTGTAGGCGTTACTGGTGTACGGATTAGCTTGCTGTAAATCAATGGTTTCGAGAAGGGTTCAAATTTATCCATGGGCAACCCAGCCGCTTTCATAGCAATTCTTGCGGCATCTTGCTTGTGTCTTGCAAGCAGATCATTTGCTTGCACATGATAGGTACCAGATTGATCGGTTACTTTACTGATTTTTCCGCTCTGAAAATGTAAATCACCTGCGGCTTGCACTGCGCGAGCTTTGTTTGCCACAATTGCATGTGGTGCTAAACCGATCCGTAGTTTGTGTTCAATAACCACAAACGCATACACTCCGCTTAATTTGCTATCACTCTCTGCGCTTTTAGAATAGGTGCCGTCATGCATTTTGTAAGGGGTAAAAACCCTTGGAAAACATTTTGCATAATAGATTTTGAATTTGTTACTTTCGAGAGTCACAGCCACGTCTGGATTCATTTCGATGTGAAATGAGTCTTGCAGATCTGCAAGCACCTGATTGAGTGCAGTGTGTCGTCTCTCCGTCATTTGTCGCCCTACATTGAGTTGTGGTTCTTAGTGACCATTAGGGTGTAACTACCTAAATAACTTCAACCATTATAAGGATATTTTTTAGTTGGTCAATAGGTTTTTATTGGGTTGATAGGATGAAAAGACAAAAAAAACCCCACCGGAGTGGGGTTTTTTCACTGGCACTTAATTAGCGACGGCCAGAGAACATGGATAAAATCCTGAGAAGACTCAGGAAAATATTGTATAGCGAGATATAGAGCGTGATGGTTGCCATAATATAATTGCGCTCACCCCCGTTGATGATGGCACTGGTTTGAAACAAAATCATACCAGAGGAAATTAAGATAAAAGCACCCGATACTAGGACATAAAGAATTGGTGCCTGAAAGAAGATCGTGGCGAGTCCTGCAATAAAGGCGACAATCGCACCCACAAACAAAAATCCACCGAGGTAGCTGAAGTCCTTGCGGGTTGTTAAGGCATAAGCGGATAAACTTACAAAAATGACTCCGGTTAGGCCGAGTGAGGTC
The DNA here is from genome assembly GCA_964351705.1 of uncultured Legionellaceae bacterium. Classification (GTDB taxonomy): domain Bacteria; phylum Pseudomonadota; class Gammaproteobacteria; order UBA6186; family Azoamicaceae; genus CADEGZ01. The sequence goes on along the minus strand of CAYGPC010000007.1, from coordinate 3,780 downwards.
ATGACAATTTCTGAGCCGTTACTGAAATCTTGAACCGTTGCGTTCAGGATCGGGCCGAGTGTGTAGCCCATGAAGCCTGTGAACAAGAATGTTGAGAATATTCCCCAAACACTGTTGCGTAATGCCTGTGTTAGGAACAGGAGTCCAAAATAAATGGGTAAAACCATCAGGCCCATATAGGGAGCATTTGAGACCATAGCAAACCAGGCAGTACCGGCACTGAACATCAGGGTCAGTGACAATAATAGATAAGTGTTACGGATAACGGAATTAGTTTGTAACACGCTTGATGAGCGTGTGCGTGTAACGGTATTCATTTGTTGTTGCATAACGTGTGCCTCCATTAATACTGTCAGTAACTTATTCATTATAATATCATAAATTTTACGATCAATGCACCATTTAACTGTTTTAAAATGCAGTTAAATGGTTTTAAGATGCGACCAACCGTGTTTTTTATATAGTAAATTCGCTATAATGGTCTCGCTTGGGGAGAGATGGCTGAGCGGTCGAAAGCGGCGGTCTTGAAAACCGTTAAGGGTTTGCGCCCTTCCAGGGTTCGAATCCCTGTCTCTCCGCCAGATCATAAAATTAACGGAGAATCCCGTGGGGAACGATAATGATTAATGTAGTGGTAGTGGACGATCACGACTTAGTGAGGGCAGGTATAACTCGATTGCTCTCAGATGTGCAAGGGATCGAAGTGGTTGGCGAAGCGAACAGCGGCGAGCAAGCCATACAAGTTGCAAAAGAAAAGCACCCACATGTTGTGTTGATGGATGTGAAAATGCCAGGGATGGGTGGTTTAGAAGCGACACGAAAAATGTTGCGCAACGATCCTTCCATTAAAATCATTGCTCTGAGTATTTATGACAGTGAACCCTTTCCAACCAAATTGTTGCAAGCAGGCGCCAGTGGTTATCTGACCAAAGGGGCATTATTGGACGAAATGGTAAATGCGATCCGCACGGTCAAAGCTGGCAAGCGTTATCTGGGTCCTGAAATTGCACAGCAACTTGCCCTAAAGAACTTATCGGATTTAGAACAAAATTCACCGTTTGATGCACTTTCGGAACGAGAGTTACAGGTGACTATTATGATAACGAGTGGTGTGAGTGTGCAAGCTATTGCTGAAAAACTTTGTGTTAGCCCTAAAACCATTAACAGTTATCGTTATCGGATCTACGAAAAACTTGAGGTCAAAAGTGATGTCGAGCTGACCCTTTTAGCTTTGCGTCATGGTATTTTGGATGTGCAAAGCTCCTGAGTTGAAACATTTTATAGACAATCTGACAGCTTTGCCTGGTGTTTATCGGATGTTGGATGCCAAGGGACAAATACTTTACATTGGCAAAGCTAAAAACCTTAAAAAGCGTGTCAGTAGCTATTTTCGCGGCGCACATGATACTAAGACACTACAACTCGTTGGACAAATTGATTCTATACAGGTAACAGTGACACGTAATGAACGTGAAGCTCTATTACTTGAAAACAATCTGATTAAAGCCGAAAAGCCTCGATACAATATTATCTTTAAGGATGATAAATCTTACCCTTATCTTGAGTTGACTGCAGGCGAGTTTCCACGCTTGACGTTTTATCGCGGCATCAAAAAGAAAAACAAAACGTACTTTGGTCCTTATGCAAGTTCAAGAGAAGCCAGAGAAGCTTTGTTGCTATTACAGAATTTATTCCAGTTGCGGCAATGTGATGAAAGTTTCTTTAAGAATCGTACGCGTGCATGCTTACAGTATCAAATTAAGCGCTGTTCAGGTTCATGTGTGGGACACATTGCGCGTGAGGAGTATATCAAAGATGTTAAGCTAGCACGTTTGTTTTTAGAGGGAAAAAGTCAGGAAGTATTACATGATCTGATTGCGAAAATGGAAGTGGTTGCAGAAAAACTGAATTATGAAAAAGCAGCCCAATATCGAGATCAGATAGCCTTATTGCGCAATGTTCAAGAACAGCAAATTATCGTCAAGGGGAGTGAAGACTTAGATGTCCTAGGGATCGCTGTTTTAGGCGATAAAGCCTGCGTGCATAAATTACTGGTTCGTCAGGGTAAAATACAAGGTAGTCGTCAGTACTTTCCACAAAATACTAACTTTATTGGGGAGCCTGAAAAGTTACTGGAGGCTTTTGTGGTTCAGCATTATTTGTCTGCAAATACAGAACAGGCCTTATTGCCCAAAAGCATTTTATTGCCGTGTGGTTTACCACAGCAATTGGAGCTAAGCATTCTATTAGCTGAACAAGCTAAACGACGGGTACAGTTAGTGAATGTGGTGCGCGGTGATCGCCTGCGGTGGGTAACCATGGCCAATACCAGTGCCGAGCAAGCATTGCATTCTCGCACTAAAAATTTAGTGTCGAATGTCTTAGCCTTAGAAACGCTGTTGGATCGAGTTGATCCTATTACGAAGATGGCATGTTTTGATGTCAGCCATTTAGCTGGAACGGCAACTGTGGTGTCCTGTGTGGTATTTGATCAGGCAGGACCTGTAAAAAACGACTATAGACGCTTTCACATTAAAGCGAAGACAAGAGGGGATGATTACGCGGCATTGCGTGAAGCAATCACACGATACTTAACACGATTAAAATTAGAAAATATTCCTTTGCCGGACGTTTTAATGGTGGACGGTGGTAAGGGGCAGCTCTCATCTGCACAGGCTGTGTTTGATGCCCTACAAATTACCGAGATTGAGTTATTGGCTATTGCCAAAGGCCCTAGGCGCAAAGCGGGCTTAGAGACCATTTTTAGGGGGGATGGAACAGGTTGGTTGCAATTAAACCCAGATCCGCTCGCGCTTCAACTCTTGCAACAACTACGAGATGAAGCGCATCGTTTCGCGGTGAAGGGTCATCGACAGTTGCGTGCCGGGCAATATAGGCGTTCAACTTTGGAAACAATTCCTGGGGTTGGTTCTAAAAGGCGCTTGAAACTGTTACAGTATTTTGGTGGACTTGAGGAAGTGAAGAAAGCAAGTTCAGAAGAGTTAACGAAGGTGCCAGGGATCGATACAAAGCTCGCACAGCAAATCTACGATCACCTGCATACAAAGCAAGGGTAGTTTACTAAATGTCTAACATTAAACTCAATATTCCAAACTTTTTGACGTTTTTTCGTATTTCTTTGATTCCGATTTTCGTCTTAGTGTTTTATTTACCGTTTTACTGGAGCTATGTCGGTTCCGCTGTGATTTTTGGGATTGCTGCCGCTACAGACTGGTTGGACGGTTTCCTAGCACGTAAACTTGGACAAGTCTCGCCTTTGGGTGAATTTCTTGATCCTGTGGCGGATAAGTTGATTGTCGCATTTGCATTAGTGCTCTTGGTCCAATCCCACAATAATATGTTTTTGGCCATTCCAGCTGCCATTATAATTAGTCGCGAGATAGCCATTTCAGCTTTACGTGAATGGATGGCAGAGCTGGGTAAACGCAAACATGTATCAGTTAAGTGGCTTGGGAAATTAAAAACCGCTGCACAGATGATCGCTATTCTATTGCTTTTATCTGAGGATCCTCATAAATTAAGTTGGATTACTATTGCAGGGTATGTTTCCATATATGCCGCGGTTTTGTTGACTTTATGGTCGATGCTTCTCTATCTCAAAGAGGCATGGATTGAATTAAAAGCCGATATTATCGATCTGAAAAACCTACCGCCTACCTAAAGCGCTTGAATGGTGCTTAAGGCTTCTATAAACTAGTGCCCTGTTGCGGGAATAGCTCAGTGGTAGAGCACAACCTTGCCAAGGTTGGGGTCGCGAGT